>NZ_SCMU01000039.1 GCF_005503695.1 Sphingopyxis sp. 2PD | reverse complement strand
ACGTAGCTTGCCGATAATCTCTTCCGGGCGATGCTTCTTGCTCGGCATTCTATATCTCCTTCGTCGTCCAAAATATCATCAATTTTGGACCACTCAGAAGGGGGCAGATCAGTTGGACCGGCTGGATCGATCGCGAGACCGGCTATTACGCTTTGATCGCCACCGAAATATCGAGCGGAGGCGACCGGAAAGGCGTCGAGCTCGAACAGGTCATGCAGGATCTGATCGAGGATGCGATCGCGAATCGCACCCCGGCGCCCTGACCTGACCCAGCAGTCTAGTCACGCAGCACAGGAGAACTTGATCTCCATGCGCTGCGTGGCTGGCCTGTCGGACTAGGCAAAGTCGACGGCTCAAAGGCGAGCGGCCAAACCCGCGTGTGACCGGCAGGGAGCCGATTTGACTGAATGGCCGATGCGCGGCCGTCCGGTCGTGGGTTCGGCCTAGGGACACGTCGCCAAAAAGCGTGTCGCTGCCGCCACTGCCTCGGCTCCGAAAGCTGCTGGGCATGCATCTGGCCGCGCAGATTGGCTCGCCTCGGGCGGTTATCAGGCGACGTAGGCCCCTCTACCACTCGCCACCAAGGTTCCGTCTGCGGCTAGGATCCGGGTAGCCGCGACGCTTATCTGCCGCCCTAATTTCACCGGGCTGCCGATCGCGCGAAGCGGCCCCAGCTTGGCCGGTCGGTGAAAATCCACATGGAGGTCCGCCGTCGCCCGCGCAGCACCCCCCATCGCGATGATCGTATAGAGGCCGGTCAGATCGATCAAAGCCGATACGATGCCACCATGCGCCGCGCCGACCGTCGGATTTGAGATGATTTCGTCTCGCCAAGGCATGGAGATCACCAACTCGTTGGCGCCGACCTCAGCGATGCTGAGCCCGAGCCAGCGGTGAAAAGGGGCCAGCGCCAATAGGTCACGTAATTCCTCAAGCCCCGGGACGGCGGGGGCATTCATGATTTCATTTCCGCTTCATGGATGCCGAGCAAAAACTCTAGGATCGATTGCCCGAAAGCGTCGTTCTCGTCCCCCACCACCATATGAGTCGCATTCGCAATGTCGCTATACGCCATATGAGGGACAAGGCCCTGGAAATGCTTGACGGCTTCCAGCGAGACGAGATCGCTTGACCCGCCGCGGATCAGATGCACCGGCAAGGTCAAGCAGGCAGCGGCCGCGCTGAGCTCGGTGCGGCCATGGTCGCTGGAAACGCCGCCGCCCTGCTGCGTCACTCTTTCGATGAAGGCGGGGTCCCAGTGCCAATAGAAGCGTTCATCGTCCTTGCGGCGCAGATAGTGTGCTAGCCCGGCCGAAGCCTTCCGGCTGGGGCGATGGGGCAGATAGTCGGCAATGACCTGTGCGGCCTCTTCCACCGACGCAAAACCATCGCGCGCATGCGCCGCCATGAAACCGACCACGCGGGCGACGCCGCTCGGTTCCATCTGAGGTGTGACGTCGACCAGCGTCAGCGATCCGAAACTTCCCGGTGCGCATTTTCCCTCGGCGATGATCCCGGCCAGGCCACCAAGAGACGCGCCAATCAGCGCCGGTTTGCTCGCCGTCGCCGCAGCGATCTCGACGAGATCGGCCGCAAAATCGGAGATATCATAGGCTCCGTCGCTGGCCCATGCACTCTCGCCGTGCCCGCGCATATCGACTGCGATGGTCCGGAAACCATGGCTCGCGAGCCGGTGGGCTACCGCCCTCCATGCCCTTCGGGTCTGTCCGCCGCCGTGCGCGAGGATTACCGGTAATCCGAGTTCCGGGCCATCAACCGACGCTGCGATTTCATGGCCCGCTTTCCCGGCAAGCGTGATCGACTGATCAATCATTCCACGATCATACTATATCATATCTTACAGTAAAGGGTTTTCAGAATATGATGTTGGCTCTACAGTCCATGACGATGGTTGAACCTCGCAATACAAGCGGCATCTCTCCCGCGAAAAGTCTTCTGACGGCCTCAGACGAGTTTGTCTTTCTCATCGAGGAAGTGCCCCGCAAACTGCGTCGGAAGTTTGATGCCTCAACGGCGCGCTTCGGATTGACGCGAACCCAGTGGCGCGCGCTCGTCTATATCTATCGGACCCCGGGCATGACCCAAACCGACCTCTCCAAATGCCTCGAACTGGAGCGTGCCAGCGTTGGCCATGTTGTCGACCAGCTGGAAAGAATGGTGCTCGCGGAACGGCGCGCTGCCAAGGGCGACCGGCGCGTCTGGGAACTTCATCTTTTGCCCCGAGCGATCGAAATCCTGCCTCAGCTGCGCGCCGAAGCCGACATGATCTACGCGCGACTGCTCCATATGATTTCCCCAACTGAGATACGCGCGATGCGCTCATTGCTGACGAAAATGTCCGGCAATCTCGAAAGCGGATCGGAAGACATGCCTCCTCGATAGGAGCCGTGGAAGATTTGAAATGGCCGACGCCATTCATCGTCAGCAAGCCGATATCCCCAACTGGCACCGCTCGCGTCTGAGGCGGCGCGCCGCGGCCGTTCTGCCCCCGCTGCATCAGGTTGCCAGCACTGACGGCTAACTAATTGCGAATATCGCGGCACGGAGCCCTACCTGCCTCCCGCCGTGTTGCAGAATAGTCCGATCGAGCCGGCAATCGTTCGGCGGTGAGCGCCCTCCCGCGAGGCGGGCCGCTCTTGGCTTCGCGTGCCAGCGCCAATTGACCGACGAGCTATTTCGTGCAACGAGTTGTCTACCAAGAAACGAACCTCTGCGTGGAGACCGACATGGCTCAACCCGAGCGCTTCATGTGAGGGCGGATTGCCGGTGCTGTCCGCCGTCAGCACCAATGGCACAGATTTGAGGTTGTGATTTAAGGAGGATTTGGGCTTCGTCGTAGTGACTAAGGAACGAGGATGAAGCCCAATCCTCCTTGAAAAAATCGGCGCCGAAGGCCCCTGCTGAGCGGCTGGTGAAGGACATACGGCGTGCGACGCGCCGGCACTTCTCTGCAGAGGACAAAATCAGGATCGTGCTGGAAGGCCTGCGCGGCGAGGACAGCATCGCCGAGCTGTGCTGCAAGGATGTCATCGCCCAGAGCTTGTATTACACGTGGTCGAAGGAGTTCATGGAGGCGGGCAAGCGGCGCTTGGCGGGCGACACCGCCCGTGCCGCGACCACCGGCGAGGTGCACGACCTGCGCCGCGAAGCCCGTGCCCTTAAGGAATGCGTGGCCAATCTGACGCTGGAAAACCGGTTGCTCAAAAAAAGCATGATCGCGGATAGGGCCGACGACGAATGAGGTAACCCGCATCCGAGAAGCTGGAGATCATTCGGATCGTCGAGCAGTCGCACCTGCCGGCCAAGCGCACGCTGGAGCAGTTGGGCATCCCGCGCCGGACCTTCTAACGCTGGTACGACCGCTACCTCGAGCGCGGGCCGGAGGCGCTGGAGGATCGGCCATCGGCCCCGAGGCGGGTGTGGAACCGCATCTGCGATGATATCCAGCAGCAGATCATCGACATGGCGTTGGATACAACCGACCTGTCACCCCGCGAGCTCGCGGTGCGCTTCACCGACGAGAAGCGCTACTTCGTGTCGGAAGCCACGGTTTACCGTATGTTGAAAGCCCATGACCTGATCGCCAGTCCGGCCTTCATCGTGATCAAGGCCGCCGACGGGTTCCACACCAAGACGACGCGGTCGAACGAGATGTGGCAGACCGACTTCACCTACTTCAAGATCATCGGCTGGGGCTTGGTGTACCTGTCGACCGTGCTCGACGACTTCTCCCGTTATGTCATCCTTTGGAAGCTGTGTACCACCATGCGGGCCGGGGATGTCACCGACACGCTGGAGCTGTCCCTCGAAGCTTCCGGATGCGCGTCGGCCAGGATGATCCACAAGCCGAAGCTGCCAATGGGCCCGGCCAGCATATTGCCCGCGCCCCTTAATTCGTCAGGGAAATGGGCGGCGAGGAATTGCCGCATTTCGGTGCGAAATGCGTCTTCGCTCGTCTAGACATCAGGTTCTAGCTGAGTTGGCACTGAAACCTCCGTTCAAAACTGAATTTGCGACGCCGCACGCGCACGACAGGGCTGCGCTCTGTCTGGTCAGTATTGCTGCTCGGGAACGTGCAAAATCAAACCTTCCACTCCTTCCACCATGGGTATCTGGCAGGCGAGGCGACTGTATTCGTTGGCACCTTCGGCAAATTGCAGAAGCTCTGCCTCCGCTGCCCCTTCGACCAGGCGACCAACCCTGTCGATCCAGGCCGGATCGACATGGACATGGCAGGTCGCACAGGCGCAGACACCGCCGCAATCGCCGTCGATGCCCGGTACATCATTGAAGAGCGCCGCCTCGCGTGCGGTTTCGCCCTCGGCAATTTCGACTTCCCGCCGCGTTCCATCGCTGGATACGAACGTCACTTTGACCATCATACACTCCGTATTTCTGCTTCAGCAAATCAGCGCGCGTGCAGCCGCACCGGCAGATTGGTGATCCCGCGCACAAGGTTTGAGAAAAGGCGCTCGGGCTCGCCGGTCACTTCGACCTTGGCGAACCGCTTGTGAATTTCTTCCCAGATGATCCGCAACTGCAGTTCTGCCAGCCTGTTACCCATGCATCGATGGATGCCATAACCGAATGACAGGTGATGGCGCGGATTCTTGCGGTCGATGATGAACCGGTCAGCCCGGTCGATGACCGTTTCGTCGCGGTTGCCCGACAGGTACCACATCACGACCTTGTCGCCCTTCTTGATCTGCTTGCCGCCAATCTCCCAGTCCTGCAGCGCAGTGCGGCGCATGTGAGTCAGCGGCGTCTGCCAGCGGATGATTTCCGGCACCATGCTGGCGATCAACGAAGGGTCGTCATTCAGTTTGCGATATTCATCGGGGTTCTGATTGAGCGCCAGCACACCGCCGCTTATCGAATTGCGCGTGGTGTCGTTGCCGCCCACGATCAGCAGCAGCAGGTTACCCAGAAATTCGAGGAAGGGCATATCCCGTGTCGCCGGGGAATGCGCCATTATGGAAATCAGATCGTTCTTCGGTTCTTCGTTGATGCGCTGCTCCCACAGTCCTTTGAAATACATCGCGCACTCGATGAGTTCTTCACGCCTCGCTTCGTACGATTCGACGATGCCGGTTTCAGGGGCGGCCGTTGTGACGTCGGACCAGCGCGTGAGCTTGCGGCGTTCCTCCCACGGGAAATCGAATAGGGTAGCAAGGGTCATCGTGGTCAATTCAACTGAGACCTTGTCAACCCAATCAAATTCCTCGCCTATCGGCAGATCATCGAGAATCTGACACGCTCGTTCGCGGATTGTCGGTTCGAGCAACAGCAAGTTGGACGGCGCTACAGCGGGGGTGACGGCCTTGCGTTGCTGGTCGTGCTTTGGAGGATCCATAGCGATGAACATTTCAAGTTCGAGCGCGCCTTCCACCGAATGCATGTCCTGAATGGCGATACCGCCGAGCTTTGCCTCCGACGAAAAGACTTTGTGGTTGGTGTCGACAGCCATGATATCGTCGAACTTGGTGATCGACCAGTAAGGCCCAACATAGCTTTCGCGGCAATAGTGGACCGGCTCCTCTTTGCGCAGCCGGTCGAAATACAGGCCGATCGTGTCCTGCTGAAAAAGACTCGGCCGTGCGACATCAATTTCGTCGATCGGAATGGCTGCAACTTTTCCGGCAGTATCCAGCTCCATCGTGTCGATGCTCATGTCTCGTCCTCCATCCCAGGCAAGCAGACTCACCTTGCTATCAAACAGGTAGATGTTTCGCAGGGTGTGGTCAATAAAGCTTATAAGGATTGTTGCGACATTTGACCGCACTGCAAACTTCATAGACTGATGCTGGACATGCCATCCGATAAACTCTTATAAGGTTTTATCAGAGGAGCGATTCCCAGTGATGCAACCGAAGGTCGATGATTCGAGGAAGGCCAAGCGTGCGCTCACGCTTGCGCAGGACATCGTACGCGATATCGAAGCCGGGGCGCATGTTGCGGGCGACAGGTTGGCGCGCGAGGACGAAATGCTTGCGCGATACGATGTCGCCCGAGCGACCTTGCGCGAAGCGCTTCGCTTCCTTGAACTCCAAGGCGTTATCCATCTTCAACTAGGTCGCGGTGGCGGGCCGGTGGTCGCTCGCCCGCAGACTGGCGATTTCGCAAACAGCCTCTCGCTGATCCTGCATTTCATGGAGGCGGACTTGAGGGGCTTGCTCGAATTGCGCGAAGCGATTGCGGCGGATGTTGCAGCCTATGCCGCCCAGCGCGCGACCACGGGTGATCTGAGCGCACTTGCCGATTGCCTCAAAGAGCTGGAGCGAAACGAAGCGAGCAGCCAGTTCGAGGAACTGAATCGCCGTTTTCACGATATGCTCGGCTGGGCCAGCGGCAATCCGCTTTTCGGCCTTCTGACTTCCGCGTTGCATATGCTTACCCGCGAATTCTCGCTCTCGCTGGGGTATTCGGCGCAAGAGCGTGCGGTCCAGTTGCGTTTCTTGCGCCGCGTCCTTGAAGCTGTGCGCAAGGGCGATGCCGAAGGAGCGCGGCAGGCTATGGCGCGTCTCGTGGCGGGCTCCGCCTCCTATCTCGCACAGAGAAGCCCTGAGCTTGTGTCCCAGAAGGTCAGGTGGGGACAGACGTAAAAAACGGGCGCCGGTGGGTGGCGCTGGATGGAGAGGGTATTACGATGGCACTCAAGAGCCGCATATGCGAAATTCTCGGGATCGAATACCCGATCCTTCTGGCCGGAATGGGCGGGGCGAGTGTCCCCGCGCTCGCGGCCGCAGTATCGAATGCCGGGGGACTTGGCGTTCTTGGCGCTGCGGCCTGCTCGCCAGACCAGTTGCGCAGCTGGATCCGCCAGACCCGCGAACTGACCGATAAGCCATTTGGGGTCGACACCCTTCTGCCTGCCTCCGTCAGGCGCGGTTCGGCACCGCAGAGCGGCGCCTCGCTCGAAAACCCGATGGCACTGCTTGGCGAATATCAGCAGTTCACCCGCGATTTCATGGAACGCGAGGATCTGCCCGAAGTGGATGCCGCAATGGCCATGCGCGCGGCTGGCGCGCCGGAAATGGGCAAGGGCGGTCCGCAGCTGTTCACGCGGGAGTTTTTCGAGGCGCAGATGGAAGTGGTAATCGAGGAAAAGGTGCCAGTCTATGCCGCCGGCCTCGGCAATCCCGGACCGTGGATGGACCGCCTTCATTCCAATGGCACCAGGGTCATGGCGGTGATCGGCAAGGTCAAGCACGCCCAGCAGGTGGTCGATTCCGGCATCGACATGATTGTGGCGCAGGGCCACGATGGCGGCGGGCACAACTCCCCGATCGGAACCTTCTCGCTGATTCCGCAGGTAGTCGACGCGGTGGGCGATCGGGTTCCCGTGATCGGAGCAGGTGGAATCTCCGATGGCCGCGGAGTCGCCGCAGCGATGATGCTGGGCGCTCTGGGCGCGTGGGTCGGAACGGCGTTCCTGGCAACCGAAGAGGCAGGGATTGAACGGTTCCAAAAGGAAGCAATAACCGACGGCGGCGATGCAGATACCGTCGTTAGCCGTTCGTTGACCGGCAAGCCTGCGCGCATGATCCGCAACAAATGGGCCGATGCTTGGGTTGCGGCGGGCAAGGAGCCGCTTCCGATGCCTTACCAGTCGATGATTTCAGGGCCGGTCATGGCTTCGGGCATAAAGGCTCAGCGCAAGGATATCATGCCCGGCTTCGCGGGGCAGGGAATTGGATTGATCCATTCGATCCGTCCAGCGGCAGAGGTCATGCGCGATCTTGTCGAAGGGGCCGAAAGGGCGCTGGCCGATGCCAGATTCTATTCCTGAATTGCGGCAAGACGGGTACGCTGTATGAACGCTTCGCAGACCTTATCCTTTGCCGACAAGGCCGCCATAACCGGTGTGGGCGAAACCGCATTCGTCAAGGGCACCGAACGGACCGCGGTGGACATGATGCTGGAAGCCTCGCGCCGCGCAATCTCAGATGCCGGGCTGAAACCTTGCGACATCGACGGCATGGTGCCGCCGCCGATCTATACGACCTCGGAGGAAATGGCCGCCAATCTCGGCATTGATGTGCTGCGCTATGCGGCCACCGTTCACATGGGCGGCGCCAGCCCGACGACGGCGCTGCAGAACGCGGCAATGGCGATCGCCAGCGGGCTTTGCGATCACGTGCTGGTGACGCTCGGTTGGAACGGCTATTCCGCCCTCAGGCCCAAGCCGGGTGCCCCGCCCACTCGGGCGATGAACATGAACACGCTGACCAATACTATCCAGGGCTATTACATCCCCTATGGTGTGTTCCTGCCGGTGCAGATGTATGCTTGGCTGGCGACCCGTCACTCGAAGCTTTACGGCGTGGGCGCGGATGCGATGGCAGCGGTAGCGCTAGCCTGCCGGCGTCACGCGCAGTTGAATCCGCGCGCCTTTACCTATGGGCGCGAACTCGACGCGGAAACCTATCATTCGGCGCGCTGGATATCCGAGCCCTTCCGCCTTTACGATTGCTGCCTTGAAACCGATGGCGCCTGCGCGGTAGTCATATCGCGAATGGATCGGGCCAGGGATATGCCGCATGTGCCCGTCAGCATCGCCGGTGCCGCGGAAGGCCACCCCTATCCCGCCGACGACATCCCCTCGCGGCCCGATCCCTTCAAGATTGGCCTCAGCTATGCTGCCCCGCGCGCTTTCGACATGGCGGGCGTCAAGCGCGAGGACATGGATTTCCTGCAGATTTACGACTGCTTTACCTATGTCGTTCTGCTGCAACTGGAAGCGATGGGCTATTGCGAACCGGGTGCACAGTTCGAATTCGTCGCCAATGGCCAGATTGAGCTGGGTGGCCGCTATCCGATCAACACCCATGGCGGCTTGCTCAGTGAGGCGCATGTCTGGGGACTCAACCACGTGGTCGAGGCAGTGCGCCAGCTTCGTCACGACTGCGGCGAGCGCCAGGTGCTGGGAGCCCAAACTGGTCTTGTGACCGGCTGGGGTGACCTTGGCGATGGAAGCATTGCCATTCTCAGGAGGTTTGCATGAGCAGCGAGAGCGATCTGCCTCCCAAAATGCGGCCCTCCGCGCAGGTTGCGCCGCCCAAACCGCGACCTCGCCCGCAAGACCCGGTTGAGCAGGAATTCTGGAAGCGGTGCCAAGACGGCAATCTCTATTTCCAGCGCTGCGGCGGCTGCGGCTGCTTCCGCCACCTACCGCGCTATATGTGCGCAAAGTGCGGCTCGCCGGAATTCTCCTGGGAACGCAGCAGTGGCAAGGGCACGCTGTTTTCCTGGACCGTTACCCACCAGGCCCTCCACCCGGCTTTTGCCGACGAAATTCCCTTCGTGGCGGCGGTGGTGGAATTGGAAGAGGGCGTACGCATGGCCACGCGCCTGATTGGTTGCGATCACGAGCGCCTAGCGCTCGACCTTCCGGTGGAAGTGGAATTCGAATTGATCGGTGAGGACTTCCGCCTTCCTGTTTTCCGCCTGCGTGAAAGTTAGAAGCGTCATGGATCTTGATTACGGGCCCGAATACGATGTCTTCCGCAAGCAAGTGCGGGCTTTCATCGAAGCGCACCGCCATCTCGCGCCGCCTTCTGCTGACCGGGCGGCCCGACCTTCGTCCAAGGCAGTCGAATGGCAGAAGCTGTTGATCGAGCATGGGTATACCGCGCGAACGATCCCGCAGGAGTATGGAGGCTATGGAGCGGAGCCGGACATTCTCCAATCGCGCATCATCGCAGAGGAATTTGCGCGGGCCAGGGTGCCGGGCGGGCTTTCTAATCAGGGAATCTCGATGTTCGTGCCGACCCTGCTTGAACTCGGCACCGAGGAACAGAAACGGCGCTGGATCGAACCCACGTTGAAAGGCGATATCGTATGGTGCCAGGGCTATTCCGAACCCGGTGCCGGGTCGGACCTAGCCAACCTCAAGACCAGCGCGCACATCGAAAACGGCGAATTTGTTATCAATGGCCAGAAGATCTGGACCAGCACCGCCAAGCAGGCCGACATGATCTTTTGCCTGGTCAGGACCGAACCTGACGCACCCAAACATGGCGGCATTTCCTACCTGATCTTTTCGATGGACACGCAGGGCATCGAGGTTCGCCCCTTGAAGACGATGACCGGTCACGCCGAGTTCAACGAGACGTTCTTCACCGATGTGCGCGTCCCCATGCACCAGATCGTCGGCCAGCGGGGCCAGGGCTGGTTCGTCGCGAACGCAACCCTAGGCCATGAGCGCGGAATGCTGGGCGATCCCGACGCGCTCGAAAACCGGCTGCAGGCGCTGATCGCACTGATGCAGGAAGAGCGTTTGGGCCAGGGTCGCGCGATCGACAATCCGGTACTGCGCGACCGGCTAGTGGCACTTCAGGCCGAAGTAGCGGCGATGAAATACAATGGGATGCGCATCCTTTCGAACAGCCTTAGGGGAGAGCCGGGCGGCATGGCGAAGCTGATCGTCAAGTTGCAAAGCTGTGAACTCGCTCACCAGATATCCGCGCTGGCAATCGACGCCATGGGCGAACTGGGCATACTCTATCACCACAGCCCGCGTGAGCGGGACGGCGGGGCGTGGCAATGGAACTATATGTTCCAACTCGGTCTCATCATCGGCGGCGGGACCGCTCAGATCCAGAAGAACATCATCGCCGAACGCGGCCTTGAAATGCCACGTGAGCCGAACCCCGCGGACATGGCGCGACAGAAGCAGGGAGCAGACTGATGGACTTTGGACTTTCGCAGGACCAGCAGATGTTGCGCGACGCCGTTTCGCGGTGCCTCGCCGATACCAGCCCGCTCAGTCACGTCCGCGAATGTGCGGAGCGGGACAATCCGTTGAGCGACCAGGTGTTGCGCGCCCTCCACGATCTGGGCGTTGCCGGAATGCTCGTCCCCGAAGAGCATGGCGGGCTCGGCATGACCTTGCTCGACGCGGCGGTGGTGGCGGAACAGCTTGGCTATGCGGTCGCACCGGTGCCGTTTCTCGCCAGTCAGGTTCTCGCACCGATCGCCTTGCGCGAAGCTGGCAACGAGGAGCAAAAGGCCCACTGGCTGCCAAAGATAGCGAGCGGCGAGGCGCGTGTCGGTGTCGCGATTTCCGAGACGATCGAGGTGCGCGACGGCGCGGGAGTTTCCTCTGCCGGCGGGAAGCTCAACGGCACCGCCCTGTTCGCGCTCGATTTCGAAGGAGCTGATGCCTACGTCGTCGCCGATTCCGGTGGCAGGCTGCACCTTGTCGGTGCCAAGGCGTCCGGGCTGGAAGCTATCGCGTTGACGACCATCGATCGCACCCGTAGCGTCGGGGAATTGCGGTTTGACGGGGACGAAGCGGAACCACTGGCTGACGATGGCGGAGCTACAGTGGCCCGGCTGCGCGATGCGGGCCGCGTGATCCTCGCCGCAGACAGCCTTGGCGCAGGTCAGGCCATGATCGAAAGGGCTGTCGATTATGCTGGTCAGCGCGAACAGTTCGGCCGCCTGATCGGTAGTTTCCAGGCCGTAAAGCATATGTGCGCCGAGATGGCCGCGCGGCATGAACCGTGCCGTTCGCTCGTCTGGTACGCCGCCCACGCCTTCGACGCGGTGCCGAATGAGGCATCACTGCTTGCCTGCCATGCCAAATCGCACACGGCCGAGGTCTATCGATTTGTCGCACGCACTTCCACCGAAGTGCACGGCGGAATGGGATTCACCGACCTGCTTGGCCTGCATTACTGGTTCAAACGGATCGGATTCGACCGGCAGGTTCTGGGTGGGCCAGAAGCGGTCCGGGCGGAGGCTGCGGCACTTCAGGGCTGGACCAAAGCTGCGTGATGTTTCTTCCAAGGGAAGTGCGCCAAAGCCGCCACCCCGTTCGGAGAGGGGAACTAATGTGATCGACTGGAATCTCGGCGACATTCTCGACGCTATCGAGCCCGTCATGCCAAAGGATGCGCCGGCCCTGATACACGGCGACCGGATCATCACCTGGCCCGAAATGTCGGGACGTTCGAACAATGTTGCCCGCGCGCTCCGGCAGCGCGGAGCCGGCAATGGGGCCAAGGTTGCCTTTTATATGCGCAACCGACCCGAATATGGCGAGTTGATGGCAGCCTGCTTCAAGGGGCGCCTGATCCATGTGAACATCAATTACCGCTATGTCGCCGAGGAGGTCTTCTATATCTTCGACGATTCCGATAGCGAAGTGATCGTCTACAGCTCGGAATTCCGCGACTGTATCGTCGAGCTCAAGGATCGGCTCGAGAAGGTTCACACCTTTGTGGAAATTGGCGAGGCTTCGCAAATCGCGCCTTTTGCGATCCCTTACGAAACACTCGCGCAAGAAGGCGACGGATCGGCGCTCGGCATAGTGCGCTCTCCCGAAGATCAGCTCTTCATCTATACCGGCGGCACGACGGGCATGCCCAAGGGCGTGATGTGGCATCACGACCAAATGCGCAAAGCACAGCTCGAGGCCCAGAAGCTGCTCGCCCCCGTTCCTCAGACACTCGAAGAACACGTCGCGTTGATCACAAGTCAAGGGCCCGGCAACCGCACCCTGCCATCCTGCCCGATGATGCACGGGACCGGCTTCATCACCGCGATCGGCACACTTATGTCGGGCGGCGCCATCGTTACACTCGCAGACTCGTCCTTCGATGCGACGGAGTTGTGGGAAACAGTTGATAAGCATAAGGTGCAAAGCATCGCAATTGTGGGCGATGCCTTTGCCAAGCCAATGCTGCAGGCGCTGGACCGGAATCCCGGCCGCTGGGATACCAGCAGCCTCGTCACCATCGTTTCATCCGGCGTGATGTGGAGCAAGGAAGTCAAGGCTGGGCTGTGCAAGCATATCCCCCAGGTGGTGCTGATGGACAGCTTCGGCGCTTCCGAAGGGCTCGGCTTCGGCCGCTCCATCACAACCGCGCAAGGGGGCACCAACACCGCGAAATTTGCGATTGGCGAATTCTGTCATGTCTTTGATGAAAACGACCAGAAAGTGACGCCGGGAAGCGGCGTACCGGGATTTATCGCCCTCATGGGTGCGATCCCAGCGGGTTATTACAAGGATCCCGAGAAATCCGCCAAGACCTTCCGCACAATCGATGGGGTCCGCTATTCGATTCCGGGCGACTGGTGCACGGTCGAGGCCGATGGCAGCCTGACCTTGCTGGGCCGTGGCAGCGTTTGCATCAACACTGCTGGCGAGAAAGTTTACCCCGAGGAAGTCGAGGAGATTCTCAAGACCCATCCCGCGATTGGTGACGCGCTGGTCGTGGACGTGCCAAACGAAAAATGGGGTCAGGCCGTCACCGCCGTCGTCCACCTCAGCGGCGACGTTGCGTTCGACGAGCAAGCCGTCAAGGATCATGTGCGGGGGCAGTTGGCAGGCTACAAAACACCGAAGGCCATATATCCAACGAAGATCCCCCTGCGCGCATCGAACGGCAAGGCCGACTATGCAACGGCGAAGGCAATTGCCGAGAGCCTGACTGCCGCTTCATGACGAATCAGACTTCGCCCGATTATGACGCTGTGATCATCGGTGCTGGCTTCAGCGGGATCTACTTGCTCCACAAGTTGCGGGACGCCGGGTTCAACGTGCTGCTGGTCGATGCTGCGACCGATCCGGGCGGCATCTGGCACTGGAATTGCTATCCCGGCGCACGCGTGGATTCGCAGATTCCGCTCTATGAATTCTCGATCCCCGAAGTGTGGCGGACATGGACTTGGAGTGAGCGCTTTCCCGGCTGGGAAGAACTCAGGGCCTATTTCCGCCATGTCTGCGATACGCTGAACCTTTGGCCGCTGATGCGGATGGGATCGAGGGTCGAAAGCGCCGATTTTGATGCAGGGCGGGGACTATGGAATCTACAGCTTGAGGGCGGGCAATCCGTATCGACACGCTTCTTGCTCCCAGCCCTCGGTTTTGCGTCGAAGCCGTATATCCCCGACATTCCGGGCATTGAGGATTTCGAGGGCGAATGGTGCCACACGGCGCGCTGGTCGCAGGAGGGTATTGATCTCGATGGGCGCAAAGTTGCCCTGATCGGAACCGGAGCGAGCGGTGTGCAGGTCGCCCAAGAAGCAGCCAAGCGGGCTGAAGCGCTGATCCTGTTCCAAAGAACCCCGATCCTGGCCCTGCCGATGCGGCAGGAGCGGCTGACGCGGGAGGATCAGGAACGCGAAAAGCACAGCTATCCTGCCCTTTTCGAACAGCGCAGGCAGACGAGCGGAGGATTTGAAAGCCAGTCACTTGAAGTCTCGGCGCTCGAAGTCGACGAGATTGAGCGCAATGCCCACTTCGAAGATTTATGGCAGCGAGGCGGATTGAGGTTCTGGTACCACAACTTCGCCGACTTGCTTACCAATCGCGCAGCCAATCGCCACGCCTACGATTTCTGGCGCGACAAGGTTCGCGCGCGGATCGCCGATCCCGATCTGGCCGAGAAACTCGCCCCATCCGAACCGCCGCATCCGTTCGGCACGAAGCGACCTTCGCTGGAACAGGGATATTACGAGATTTTCGCGCAGGACAATGTTGCGCTGGTTGATCTGAAGGCAAACCCGATCACCCGTGTCGGGCCGCACGCAATCACAACCGCAGACGGCGAGGTCGAATGCGATCTCATCGTTTTCGCCACCGGCTTCGACGCGGGGCGGGGCGGGTTGATCGACATGAACATCACCGGCAGGGGCGGCCTGTTACTGTCGCAAGCTTGGGACAACGGGCTGCGCGCCTATCTGGGAATGGCGGTATCGGGTTTCCCCAACATGCTGTTCGCTTACGGACCCCTGAGCCCCTCGGGTTTTTCCAACGGCCCGACAAGCGCGGAAATGCAGGGCGACTGGATCTGCGATTTCATGGTCTGGCTGCGAAACAACGGTTACGATCTTTTCGACGCCGATCCGCAAGCAGAGGCGGACTGGACCGAAATGGTCGCTCAGGTTGGCGCTATGACGCTCTTTCCCGAAGCGGACTCCTGGTACATGGGCGCAAACATCCCGGGTAAGAAGCGCCAACTCATCAATTTTCCAAGCGTGTCGACCTATGCTGCGATTTGCGGCGATGTGGCACGCGATGCCTACCGCGGCTTTGCCGCCAGCACACCAGCGAACAAGGACAGCGCAACCTGATGAATGAGATGTTCAGAATAAGTGACTTTCCAGTGGACATTGATCCTGTTTGGGCTGGCGACGGCTCACATCTGCCCGAATGGTTCGTGTCGGCGCTCAAGGTGCCCCGCGAAGAAGGTTATGTGGAAATAGATGGGGCCAAGGCGCACTATTTCCGCTGGGGTGACCCCAGCAAGCCCAAGGTATTGATGACCCATGGCTTTCTGGCACATGCGCGCTGCTTTGCCTTCATTGCACCGTTTCTGGCAGAAGATTATGACGTGGTGGCGTTTGATCTGGCCGGCATGGGCGACAGCGACATGCGTGGTCGCGCCGACCTCTTGGCGAGAGGGGGCGAGTTTCGCGAGATTGCCGAGGCGCTGAATATGTTTGCGGATGGCCAAAAGCCGACAATCATCGCGCACAGCTTCGGGTCGGGCGCAGCCCTGACAGCCGTGACCCAGTGGCCCGAGGCCTTTGCCGGAGTGGTGGTTTGCGATCTCATGATCATGCGGCCCGCTCTCCTGGAAGAGTACTGGAACCTCAGGCGGTCAAGCCCTGGTTCCGGCGATCCGGACAAGCCCAGCAAGCGTTATCCTTGCTATGAAACGGCACGTAAGCGGTACATCCTTTCCCCGCCCCAGCCGGTCGGCGAGCCATTCCTTCTGGACTACATGGCCTATCATTCCCTGCGACAGGATGGAGACGAGTGGACGTGGAAGTTTTCAACCGAGGTCTTTCGGAGGAGCAACAAGCCCAACGAATGGCTCACCATGGGCGAGCGTCTGGTGCAGGCACCGGGCCGGAAGGCCATCGTGCACGGCGGTATGAGCCAACTCTTCACCCCGGAATCGGCCGAATACGTCCGCGAGCTGGGTGGAGGTGACATTCCGATCATCGCGGTGCCTGAAGCCCGTCACCATCTGATGCTCGATCAGCCTTTGGCCTTTGTAACCGCACTCCGCAGCATTCTTGCCCTTTGGGATACGCACACTGCACCGCCACTTGCAGCCTGATCCTGGTTGTCCTTCGCCCCGGGTTCCCGCAGGTGCGGTGCTTGCCAGACCTTGCCTGCCGGGAAAGGGAGCTGCCACTCAGCGTTCGCCGGCCATGCCGTTGCGGCGTTCAAGCCATCGTTCGCGCCGCACCAGATAGAACGGGAAGGCGAAACAGTGCCAAGCAGCGAAAGCATGTAACCGGTGTTTTCAGGCCACGGTGGACCATGGCATGAGTTGGGCGAGATTGTTGGCGGGATGACCGTTGGCAAGTTTCACGAGGGTCTGGGTCATCCACCCGTGCGGGTTGACGCCGCTGATCTTGCAGTTTTCGATGAGCGTGGCGATCACCGCCCAGTTGTCGCCGCCTTCGTCGGAACCGGCAAACAGGGCATCTTTGCGATTCAATGCGAGGGGGCGGATCGAGCGTTCGACGGTATTGGAGTCGAGCTCGATGCGGCCGTCGTCGATGAACCGGGACAGTCCATCCCAGCGGGTGAGCGCATAGCGGATCGCCTCGCCGAGCTTGCTCTTGGCGCTGACTTGGCGGCCAGGGGCGGCAAGATATTGATGAAGATCACCGACGATGACGCGGCTGCGTTCGGTCCGAGCGGCACAGCGTTGCTCGGCGGGTGAACCGCGCACCTCGTCCTCGACACCATAGAGCAAGGCAATGCGGCGCAGCACTTCGGTGGCGACCGGCGACGTGTCGGCCAGTTCGTAGAACTTGCGGCGGACGTGCGCCCAGCAGAAAGCGAGCCGGATCTGCTGGCGCCGCCGGGCGAGCGCGGCGTAGCCGCCATAGCCATCGACCTGCAGGATGCCCGCGAAATCACCAAGGTGCGTGTGAGGGCGTTTTGCCTTGCGATCTGGCGCATAGACATAGGCAACGATCGGCGGATCGCAGCCGCCCCATGGTCGATCATCGCGAGCATAGGCCCAGAGCTGTCCTGTCTTGGTCGGCCCGCGCCCGGATCGAGGACCGGGGCGGTTATCTCGTCGGCGAACAACCGCTCGGATCGTCGTAGCTCGTCGAGAATGTGGTCACGCAAGGGGCGCAGATACCAGGCCGCTCGCCCGACCCAGTCGGCCAAAGTGGATCGGTCGAGCCGGATGCCCTGCCGGGCGTATATCTGGGCCTGCCGGTAAAGCGGCAGGTGATCGGCATACTTGGATACCAGCACCTGGGCGATCAGTGCCTCGGTGGGAGTACCGCCCTCGATGATCCGCGCTGGCGCCGGAGCCTGCACGATCGCGCTCTCGCACGAACGGCAGCCATAACGCGGCCGCCGGGTGACCAGGACGCGGAAGGTGGTCGGCACCACATCGAGGCGCTCGGCCACATCCTCGCCGATCTTCCGAATGTGCCGATGGCAGGATCACACCCTCGGCCTCAAGCTGTTTACGCAAATCCCGCCGCCAGGCGTATAGCTGCGAGGGATCCAGCCCATGCCGGCGCGCCACAGGACTGACGCCCTTGCGGCCCGAATAGCACTCCGCGACAATCGAGGCCTCCACCTCGGGCGGCCACTCCCGCCGCTTGCCCGCGCCGATGAACACCTCAAGGCGGCGCGCCAAGCTGGCCGCCGGACGCCCACCCAGCGCCAGCCTAAGGTGATGTACGATAGAATCCAGGCGGGCCGTACGCCGGGCAAATGTTGCAGTCACATCTGGAGGAAAGCGTTCAACGAAGATCCGCGTGGTGCAGCGGGATGTGGCGCAGCGAAAACGCCGGGCGACAAGAGTAATCCGAACCGGTCGGCCATGAGAGAGTAGATCGGCGAGTGTACAGTGATATCGACTGTGGACACGCGCAGATGGGCGGCAGCAGTTCGGGTAAATCGAAACTCGAAATCGGGATCGCCGGGTGATCCGTATCTGATCGGCGGCATACTCGACCTTGTCGATCACCAATCCTGTTGGCGCAATGGCTTCGCGAAAACCTCTCCCATGCATGGCGATCTCCTCCTTCGGGGAAAAACTCGCCACTATCAACGCACTTGCACCAAAAGTGAGTCAGAGCCCCATTCTGGCGCTAATCCACATCCTAACGCGAAGGGCTCGGGCGCTTTAGCGTACGAAAGCCTCTGATGGGGGAACCCGCGTGGGCTCTGGGATTGAGCTATGGGATTTGTTTTGGCCTGGTCGGAAGGGCACCGTACATAGTTGCAAGACGACCCGGGCGACAGCGCGAGGCGCGAACTCGACCGTTATGATCGACGCTCAAAGCCTCCATTTGTCGTCCTTTGGCGGATGTGCGGCAACTCTCTGAGGCGATCGGCGCAAGGCGGCCCGTTGGCCAGCGCCGGGCGCGCGCGGTCGTTCTTGGGAATGGGGGCAATTGCCGCACTGGCCGAACTCGAACGCGTGGTCTCGACCTTATTGGCCTCGTCAACAGGACTGGGCCGCAATAGCTAGCAAGTTGCCAGCTCGAATTCGACGCTCATAAAATGATTACTCGGTCGGCGATTTTTCTGCCGGCGAGCTTGAAAAGCTGCGACTGCGATCGCGAGCGAATTTGCAACCAAAAATCGGCTTCCGATATCGTCCAGCCCTTGCCAAATTTTGTGATGGTTTCTATGATGGTTTCAGCGGTATCTCGTTGTTGATTGCATCGGATTTCCGCCGCTTTGATGCCCAGTTCAGTTCCTCTTCTGGGCACCACTTACCCTTTCCATAGGGTACTGAAAACCTTGAAAGATGCCGGAAAATTTGGCATTTCGGGACACGCTGGTGACCCGGGATGTTTGATAGATGCTCACTCCATCTCGGCGCCAATCGGGTCACCGCTTTTTTCCGAAATTCGAGTCCTTACTTAGTACTCGATTTTGGAATCGAAGCCGTGAGCGCAATTGGAGGTGAGCATGGCTCTCAGCGACACGAAGGTTCGAACCCTCAAGTCGCGCGTCAAGCTGTACAAGGTGTCGGATGGGGCTCGATGTCGGTCGGTTTGTACATGAGCGATAGGCTCGATCCGAGATTGCGCAGGACGGCCGACCGAAAGTTCGTCGGCGGCGGGTCCGGGCGGATGATGAAGAGGTCGAGAGTGCTTGCGTCGGAAAGCGTGACCGCAGCCGAGAATCTTTGCCGAAGGATGCTTGTTTTCGGACGGCTGCACTGTTAGAGGCGCCGCTCGTTGCCGCTTTAGCTCAGTTGGTAGAGCACATCATTCGTAATGATGGGGTCACAGGTTCGAGTCCTGTAAGCGGCACCATAGCTTCCACAAAGCAATTTCGGGACGTGCGGCTGGAAGGCCTTTCGCGTGGGCGCGCCATTGGGTCCGGTTTGGGTCGCATTGAGCAGAGAAACTGCGATGCTCCGCGCATGCTCCATAAACTCGACCTATCTCCCAATGCTGGCGGTTCTGGTCGAACCGGTGAAAGAATGGCAGCGAGAGCATAAGGTTTGGACCATTCCTCAGTTGGTCACAAATATTTCGTGCCTTTTGGCGTTCCCATCGAACTTGGAGGCGTCCGGAGGAACATCTCGTCGACTGCCGACTGGATCCTTGGTTGGACTCAGCTTCGGCGGCTTAACGCTAGATCGGCATTGGCCAAAGCCGTTGACCAATTGCAATTGATCGATGGGCAAGTTCACTTTTTTTGAATGGCAGGTCAAGCGATCGTCCTCCTTTGTCCCATCCTTGCGACAGATGGGTTTCATAGATTATGACAGCGTCGGGCGCTGATGATCTTTGGGGGGAGTAAAGCACATGCCTAGTATTTGTTCGCGCGTCTTTGTTTCGTTTGCAGCGGCGGCGTTCTTGCTGTCGCCAATTGCTACTCCGCCAGCGGCAGCTCAGTTGCAGTATGGGCCATGGCAGAAGACCAGCGATTGCCGTCGGCCTAAGCTCCCGCGTGGCGGACCAACAATACCGCAAGTACCCGGCGTCCAGCCAACGATGGAATGCAAGTGGGAACGGACGGTGACCGATTGTCCCCGTGTTCGCGATAAGCTCCGGCATCCCATCCAATGCGCGACGAAAAAGCAGAAGTCAGGTTACTCGGTGCTTGCACCGAGGTAGCGGGGCCGAGGGTGCATCGTGCAAGGGGGGAGGAGGCAGAGGATATGGGTAATTTGCGAATCGGCTTTATCGCGGGGATGACCTTATCATTGTGTTCTTGTGCCGAAGCCAAAGAACTTACCGAGAGCCGCGCCCGTGCTTTGATCGAGGAAAACGTGCGCTACTACCCCTGCGTTGGGTTTAACGTGGGGGACTCGTCTGACGCGGTATATGTGAATGGAGCGCCGGTCGAAATCCGCACTTTCCTTTCAAATAATGCACCTTTCCCCGTGACGGTGGCCGTCGGGCGCGTAGACCGAACCTTCTCAGGCAACGAACTGGATCGCCATTATCGGAAATTGCGGAGAGCAGGCTTGGCGACTTCGAAAGAGGCAGGCAGCATCACGACGAATGGCGGAACGACTGAGCTGCGGACTTATGAGCTTTCCAAGCTCGGACAGTCGATGCTCCAAGTCGTTAGCAAGAGCGGGTCTGGCAAGGAGGCTTTCTCGTTTTGTTGGGGTAAAGGAAAAGTCTCCGAGCTTGTCGACTACAGGGCTCCCACCAAAGATGAAAAATATAAGAAAGTCACCTTCCGATGGACCACGGTAGATGACAAAGGCGATCTGATACGCACCCTTCCTGACAGACCGTGGGTGAAGATTTTTTTCGGCCCCAGACCTCCGCTTCTAGCGGGCGAACGCGTTGCCACGCTGAAAATGAGCGACAACGGGTGGCAACTGGTGCGTTGATACGTAAGTGAATAGCTTGGATTGGTTCCGGTATCATGGGAGGGAGTTATGCGTGCTTTCTTTTCTGCTGTTGCGATGCTGTTGGTTTCAGCTTGTTCGGGGCAAAGTTTTGACCGCGACGACGCGGAAAAGCTGATTGTCGAAACAGAGCAGGCGTCTGCTCTTGGGCAACAGATTATGACCTATCCGGGATACCTTGAGGACGGCGAAGCGCAGGGACTTTGGACTACCGAGAATAGTCCCTCACCTGTAATGGACGCCCAAGTGAGTGAGCAAATTTCCGAACTGGCGCAAGGCTACGTGCGCCCGGTCGTGCCCGCGAGCATTGCCGTCAATGTTACTGGCATCAGGGAGATTCCTGATGATGGAACCTCGACGTCGGCAGAGTTTGAATGGCGTTACGCTGAGCTTCCAAAATACATCAAACGGTTCGCGTTGTTAGGCGGTAGCGGGAACGCATCTTTTCAGAAGTTTGATGACGGATGGCGCATCTCATCGGTTTCGTTCTCGCGCGCGGATATACCGGCTGAGCTATCTTCGACGGAAATGGACGAAATTAATGGGGATGTCGGTAAGGAAACTGCGCGGCGCAATGCGATTATCGAACGCATCCGCACCTCATTTGCCCAAGGTCGAGAGATCAAATCATATGAAGTAGATTTTTATGGAGTGAAGCAACGATATACAATTTTTGAGAATGGTGTTGCGGGCTACCAGGACTTGCTTGATAAAAGCGGATGGACTACCGGAAAGATGAAGCAATCATCTTTTGTGTGGTTTGGATCTATGTTCAATATGCGTGAAGGTGGGTACGGCGTCCAATACACTTCCGCTCCGAATTCCAATAATTTCCAATCGTTCTTAACAACACATTACAAAATGAATACGGGAGATTTTCTGAAAACGGTCAATTCTGCCCATGCGGAGTGGACAAGAAAATATGGTGATTTGCCGTTAGCATTAAGGCAGCGGGTATATTTTGAATCGCAAGCCACGCCGTAGGGGGCGATGTATAGGTCAAATCTCCGCTACCGTCTCCGAAGCGTTGGATCGATATAGCAATCACTCAAGCCAATTGCCGTGGACGGAATTGTGGGAATGGCGATGCCGCCATCTTCCGCCGGTAAGGTAACACCCGGCACGGCCCCTCTCCGCGAGCCATAGAGCACTACATTGCTAGCTTGACCGGGCTGAGAGGGATCGTGAGATTGCGACACGGCGCAATGGCTATTGGGGGAGAAAAGCCTGTCACGCACCGGGTTGACCGGCATGTATCCTTCCGTCACTGCGCCGCTCGCTGGATCGCGGAAAATGACATGGTGGACCTCGAACCAGAACTCCTTCTTGCCGGGTGTCGGTCGCGACCAATACAGCCCCATGAAGCGCGAGGCGACCAACTTCCGCACGTCGCGCTGAGTGCAGCCCTGTTTGCGCGAAAACACATCAGTAGAGTCGTTTCTAATCTGCTGTTCGTTGACGACCTTATCGAGACCATTCGCCATCCCCATTAGGTCCCGGCACACATTCGCCTGCCGCCATTGCGGACGGCTCCACCAATGTTCTGAATATGCCACGGGTGGCCGGTTCAAGCGATCTATTTCGCCTCGGACGTTCACCAGCGTCATGCAGTGCGGCTTCATACCTGCTTTGGTGCGCCCAAAGAAGCGGTAGTTGTCGCCAGTCGGCAACGAAACCTTGTACGGGCTGACATCGCAATCGGCGGGCAGGCGCCATTCGCTGCGGCGCACAATGGTTGAAGCATGGACGAAATTGCTGCCTTGTGACGTGTGCACGGTAAGAGCGTGAAGCAGGTAGAGATAGTCGCCCGCATAAAGCCAGCCGAGTGGCTGGCCAATTTCGGCCTCGGTGAAATAGGCGGTAGCGCCAAGCCAGCCGCAGTTAGGGTCATTGAGGATGGCCGCGCGGACGGCTACCCGATCAGTCGTTGCGGCAATTGACGGCAGCTTCTGGACGTAAGCAGTGAGGCTGTTGATGGATTTGCAGATGACGCGGTTGCGTGTTTGGTTGGGCAAAAATTGTGCTTTGGCGTTCGTTGGCGCGAGGCTCACGAGCATCAGCGAAAGCAGCCCAACAATACCAATCTTATCCAATCGCATCGCCCGCTCCCTTCGTTACCTTAGAGTTGTCCGCTACCATGTCGTCACGAGAATGAACAGAAGAGGAGAGGGTCACCAAGA
Organism: Sphingopyxis sp. 2PD; assembly: GCF_005503695.1. GTDB lineage: Bacteria > Pseudomonadota > Alphaproteobacteria > Sphingomonadales > Sphingomonadaceae > Sphingopyxis. The sequence continues at coordinate 164 of NZ_SCMU01000039.1, read as the reverse complement.
TTTCATTCAATCGTTTTTCGTTCAGATCTTGCGTAGTCAGGTCTGAAAACCGTGACGTGCTCCCCTGATTGTTACCAGTCAGAGGTAGAGTCCGGCTCCTTCATGATGGTTGATTGATGGGATGGCAATGGTCCTGGGGGCATGCCCCCAGGACCATTGGCCGG
>NZ_SCMU01000038.1 GCF_005503695.1 Sphingopyxis sp. 2PD | reverse complement strand
TCCCTAAATCCCCCCTATGACGACCCCGCCGATCACCGAACTCACCACGCGCGCCCGCGACGTGTTCCGGCTGGTGGTCGATGCCTATCTCGAAACCGGGCAGCCGGTCGGGTCGCGCACGCTCTCGAAACTTGCCAGCCTCAACCTTTCGCCCGCGTCGATCCGCAACGTGATGCAGGATCTGGAGGAATTCGGCCTGCTCGCCAGCCCGCACACCAGCGCCGGGCGGCTACCCACCGAACAGGGACTGCGGCTGTTTGTCGACGGCATGATGCAGGTCGCCGAACCGTCGGCCGAGGACCGCGCGCAGATTGAGGCTTCTCTATCTGACGCCGGCCCGATCGAGAGCGCGCTCGCGCAGGCGACCTCGGCGCTGTCGGGTCTCTCGGCGTGCGCGGGGCTGGTGCTGGTGCCGAAGCACGAGCGCGTGCTGAAACAACTCGCCTTCGTGCCATTATCGGCGAACCAGTCGCTCGTCGTGCTGGTGGCGGGCGACGGCGCGGTCGAGAATCGCGTCATCGACATTCCGCCCGGGCTCAATCCGTCGGCGCTGGTCGAGGCGGGTAATTATATCTCGTCGATGCTGACCGGGCTGACGCTGACCGAGGCGATGGCACGGGTGCGGCGCGAGATCGAGGCCGAACGCATCGCGATCGACCGCGCGGCGCAGGATCTCGTCAGCCGCGGCCTCGCGATCTGGTCGTCGGACGGCGCCGACCGCCCGGTGCTGATCGTGCGCGGGCAGGCGAACCTGCTCGACGAGAATGCGGTCGGCGACCTCGACCGCGTCCGCCAGCTGCTCGACGAGCTCGAAACCAAACAGGACATTGCGCAGCTGCTCGACAGCGCGCGCGAGGGCAGCGCAACCCGGATTTTCATCGGATCGGAAAATAAATTATTCTCGCTTTCGGGCTCGTCCGTGATAGCGGCGCCCTATCGCGGATCGGACGGGCGCGTGGTCGGCGTGGTCGGGGTCATTGGCCCCACCCGCTTGAACTATGCCCGCATCGTACCCATGGTGGATTTCACCGCACAATCGCTCTCCAGACTGATACGATAGGTTTATGACGACACAAGAAAACGACACGCCGGTCGACGACGGCGCGAACACCGAAGCCGCAGCTGCCGAAGCCGCGGCGCCCGCCGAAGAGGCGAATGACGAGCTGGCGCAGCTCACCGAACAGCTCGCCGCGCTGCAGCAGGACCTGCTCTATGCGCGCGCCGAGACGCAGAATGTCACGCGCCGCAAAGACAAGGAAATCGCCGACGCGCACGCCTATGCCGCGACGAAATTCGCGCGCGACATCTTGTCGGTCGCCGACAACCTCGGCCGCGCGCTGGCGGCGCTGACCGACGAACAGCGCGCCAACGAGGGCATCAAGCCGCTGATCACCGGGCTTGAAGCTACCGAGCGCGAATTGCTCGGCGTCTTCGAACGCCACGGCATCACGCGCATCGCGGCAATCGGCCTGCCGCTCGACCCGAACCAGCACCAGGCGATGCTCGAAATCCCGAGCAGCGATTCCGAACCCGGTACGATCGTGCAGGAAATGCAGGCGGGTTACATGATGAAGGACCGGTTGCTACGCCCGGCGATGGTCGCGGTGGCGAAGAAAGCGGAGTAGCCAAACCCTCCCCTCCCTTTACGGGAGGGGATACAGGGGTGGGTGCCGCGGCGCGTCTGCGCCGCATAAGAATTTGCGACATAGAGGTTGGCAAGAGAGTCTCTTGGCGCACAGGTGCGCCAGCCCCCTCACCCGCTGCGACTAGCCAGCAAGCTGGCAAGTCTCGCAGCCCTCTCCCGCAAGGGGAGAGGGACGAGCTAATCACGCCGCCTTGCGCAGCTTCGCGAGCTTCTTCAACACCATCTCGCGCTTCAACCGCGACAGATGGTCGATGAACAAAATGCCCTCCAGATGGTCGTGCTCATGCTGGATGCACGTCGCCATCAGGCCGGTCATCCGTTCCTGATGGTGCTTGCCGTCCGCGTCTTGCCAGTCGACGGTGACCTCGGCGGGGCGCGTCACGTCGGCATATTGTTCGGGAACCGACAGGCAGCCTTCCTGATAGACGCTGTGCTCCTCGCTCTCGTCCGAAAAGACGGGATTGATGAAGACGCGCGGGCTCCGGATCACCTTCTTGCCCTCGGGGTCTTCGGGATCGGCTTCCTGCAGGTCGATCACCAGAATGCGCTTCGGCACCCCGACCTGAATCGCGGCAAGCCCGATACCGGGCGCGTCGTACATCGTCTCGAACATATCAGCGACAAGCTGTTTCAGCTCGGCGTCGAAGGTCTCGACGGGCTTGGAAATGACGCGCAGCCGCGGATCCGGGGTCTCGATGATAGGGAGTAAGGCCATGGGGTGCAGGTATGGTTGGAGGGGCGCGGGGTCAAGAGGGCAGTCGGTAAGCTTGACTTCAACCTCTCATCGGCAAATCGCCGTTGCATGACCGACGACGATATTCCTACGTGGACGCTGTCCGAGCATCTCAAAGCCGGCGAGGCTGCTTTGGCCGAAATCCAAGCCGACGTGGAAAGAGCAGCGAGCGCACAGCCGATTTGCCATCATTTCGATGAGTGCGAACCGACCGACATCTTACACGTCGACCGCGACGAAATTTACGCGACTGTTTCAGATCACTTTTCCACTCTTGGCGTCGACTTTGCTGCCGATCGCCTTGAGGCGTGGGAGACATCCTCACCAAATTTTCAGTGGCTGAATCAACGCGTCCCATCGCTATTTGAAGCGGCGAACGAAGCCGGGCTCATTTATTGCGGTTGGACTTGGGAACCAAAAGATCGCCAGCCGATCAGCGCATCGACCGTGAACGTCATCAACAATTCATCGAATTAGCCCACCGGCCGCCGCGCCCGAAGCGCCTGCGCCAGCGTTCCCTCGTCGAGATAATCGAGCTCGCCGCCGACCGGCAAACCATGCGCCAGCTGCGTCAGCCGTACCGGATAGCCTTCCAGCCGCTCGGCGAGATAATGCGCGGTCGTTTGCCCCTCCAGCGTCGCGTTCATCGCCAGCACCACCTCGTCAATCCCGCCCGCGGCGACGCGCGCGACGAGGGCGTCGATGCTGAGATCCTGCGGGCGCACACCCTCCAGCGCCGAGAGCCGCCCGCCGAGCACATGATATTTGCCGGGGAACAGCCGCGACTTGTCGAGCGCCCAGAGGTCGGAAACCTCCTCGACGACGCATAGGCTACGCGCGTCACGCCGCGGGTCGGCGCAGATCGCGCAGGGGTCGCTCGTGTCGACATTGCCGCAGGTGCCGCAGGTGACGAGTCGCTCGGACACTGTCTGGAGCGCCGCGAGCAGCGGCGCGAACGCGCTTTCGCGCTTCTTCATCAGATGCAGCACCGCGCGCCGCGCGGACCGCGGGCCAAGGCCGGGGAGCCGGGCGAGTTGCTGGACGAGCGCTTCGATTTCGGTGGAGGCCATACACAGCACCTATCCCGGCCCGCGCGGTCGCACAACAATCCTCTCCCCTTGCGGGAGAGGATGCCGCAGCTTGGCGCGTAGCGCCTAGCGAAGGCTGGAGAGGGGTTGCGACGGTACGATCCCCTCTCCCGCTGCGACTAGCGAGCAAGCTCGCAAGTCTCGCTGCCCTCTCCCGCAAGGGGAGAGGGGCTTGCACCATGCGTCGCCCTCCGCCAAAGCCCGCACCCATGCGTATCGCTTTCATGGGAACGCCGCCCTTTGCGGTACCGACGCTCGCCGCGCTCCACACCGCGGGGCATGAGATTGCGTGCGTTTATAGCCAGCCCCCCCGCCCGGCGCAGCGCGGCAAGAAGTTGCAGAAGAGTCCGGTGCAGGTCTGGGCCGAAGAACATAACCTGCCCGTCCGCACACCGCGCAGCCTGAAAAGCGAAGAGGCACAGGCCGAATTCGCCGCGCTCGACCTCGATGTCGCGGTCGTTGCCGCTTATGGCTTGATCCTGCCGCAAGCGGTGCTCGATGCCCCGCGCGAGGGCTGCCTCAACGTCCATGGCTCGATCCTGCCGCGCTGGCGCGGCGCGGCGCCGGTGCAGCGCGCGATCCTGGCGGGCGATGCCGAAACGGGCGTGACGATCATGCAGATGGACGCCGGGCTAGACACCGGCGCGATGCGGCTGGTCGAGGCAACCCCGATCGGGCGCAAGACCGCGGGCGTGCTGACCCACGAGCTTGCCGAAATGGGCGCGCTGATGATGGTCAAGGTGCTGAGCGACCTCCACGCCTTCATGCCCGAACCCCAGCCCGCTGACGGCGTGACCTATGCCGCCAAGATCGACAAGAGCGAGGCGCGGCTCGATTTCCTGCCCAGCGCGGCGCAGGTCGAACGGCAGATTCGGGCGTTCAACCCGATGCCCGGCGCCTTTTTCGAACTCGACGGCGAGCGGTACAAGATGTTGGCGGCCGAAATCGTCCACCCGACGGAGACGATCGCGGGCGCAGCGCCCGGCGTCACGATCGACGATGCGCTCACTATCGCCTGCAACCCCGGCGCGATCCGCGCCACGCGCGTCCAGCGTGCAGGCAAGCCCGCGATGGACGCGGGCGTGCTGCTGCGCGGACGGGCGATCCCGGCGGGCACGCGCTTGGCATGACACACCGACTCCTCCCTCGTCACCCCGGACTTGATCCGGGGTCCACTCCAGCGCTGACGACATGGACCCCGGATCAAGTCCGGGGTGACGATTATGGGAAAGAAGGGCCCGTATGACCCGCTTCGCCCTCACCATCGAATTTGACGGCCGCCCGTTCATGGGCTGGCAGCGGCAGGCGCATGGCCCCAGCGTCCAGCAGGCGATCGAGGAAGCGATCCAACGCTTTACCGCGGAGGAGGTGCAGGTGCTGAGCGCCGGGCGCACCGACGCCGGGGTGCATGCGATCGCGATGCGCGCGCATGTCGACATCGAAAAGCCGCTGACCCCCTTCAAGCTGACCGAGGCCTTGAACGCGCAGCTGCGCCCCGCGCCGATCGCGATCATCGGATGCGAGGTCGTTCCCGACGACTGGCACGCGCGCTTCGCCTGCACCGGGCGCGCCTATGAATATCGCATCGTCAACCGCCGCGCGCCGTTGACATGGGACAAGGGGCTGGCGTGGCAGGTCGCGCGGCCGCTGGACGCCGACGCCATGCACGCGGCGGCGCAGCAGCTGATCGGGCTGCATGACTTCACCACCTTCCGCTCGGCGCATTGCCAGTCGCAGAGCCCGGTGAAGACGCTCGACAAGCTGTCGGTCAGCCGCCACGGCGAAGAGATTATCGTCGAAGCCGCGGCGCGCAGCTTCCTGCACCATCAGGTGCGCTCGATGGTCGGCTGCCTGACGCTCGTCGGCTATGGCAAATGGTCGGCGCGCGATTTGAAAGCGGCGCTGGAGGCGGCGGATCGGCAAGCGCTGGGGCTGAATGCGCCGCCCGACGGGCTCTATTTCGTGGGGGCGGTGTATCCCTAGGCGAGCCATCCCATCACTCGTCACCCCGGACTTGATCCGGGGTCCATGACTTCAGCGCCGCGATGGATGCCGGATCAAGTCCGGCATGACGAAAGAATGCGGCGCACATCGAAAAAGGGCGGCCCTCGCGGACCGCCCTTTCCCCAATCGCTAACCCGCGAACTTACACCTTTTCGGCGTAATACAGCGGCGCATGTTCATTCAAAATCTGCAGGATCTTCGCCTGCGCGGTCTTTTCATCGCTTTCTTCCATCGCGCCCAGTTCGCGCGCAAGGCGGCTCGACGCCGCTTCGAAGATCTGGCGTTCCGAATAGCTTTGCTCGGGCTGGTCGTCGGCGCGGAACAGGTCGCGGGTCACTTCGGCGATCGACACCAAGTCGCCCGAATTGATCTTCGCTTCATATTCCTGCGCACGGCGCGACCACATGGTGCGCTTCACCTTCGGCTTGGTGGTCAGCACCTGCAGCGCTTCCTTCAGCGTCTTGTCCGACGACAGTTTGCGCATGCCCACGCCTTCGGCCTTGTTCGTCGGCACGCGAAGCGTCATTTTTTCCTTTTCAAAGCGCAGGACATAAAGTTCGAGCTGCATGCCGGCGATTTCCGACCGCTGCAATTCAATGACGCGCCCCACGCCATGCTTGGGATAAACAACATAATCGCCGACTTCGAACAAGAGCGTGCTCACGGACATGCAAATTCCTTTTGTTGTGCCTTGACCCCGATCTGAAACTGCGACAACAGCGGCGCTTCCCGCCCTCTAGCCAAGGGGGACCTACGATCGCTCGGCGCTAGCCAGTCAGAGTGACAAGGGATATGGCTCCATCGGAACGCCGAAAAGCGCCCCAGCCCAGCGACGGGAAGAGGCAGAATGTCGGCGCGTTGATATTTATTATAACAGATTCGCAACAAAATTGCCACCCCCGCCCGGGATTGCCCCTGGGCGACGCCTTGACGGCTGCACGAACCCGTTTCAGGTTGAAACGAAAGCCAAGAATGGGAGCGGGTATGAAAGATCAGATCTGGTGGATTACGGGCGCCTCGTCGGGAATCGGTGCGGCGCTGGCCCGCGCGCTCGGCGCACGCGGCGCAAAGCTGATCCTGTCGGGACGCAATCTCGCCGCGCTGGAGGCGGTCGCTGCTGACTGCGCGACCGAGACGCTGGTGCTGCCGTTCGAAGCGACCGACTATGCCGCCCTTCCCGCCATCGCGGAGAAAGCATGGAACTGGCATGGTCGCATCGAGGGGCTGGTCAACAACGCCGGCATCTCGCAGCGCAGCCTGGCGATCGACACCGACTTTGCCGTCTATCAACAGATTGTCGCGGTCGACCTGCTCGCCCCGATCGCGCTGACCCAGCAACTGCTGCGACGCATGGTCGAGGCGGGCGGCGGCCAGATCGTCGCGATCTCCAGCGTCGCGGGCATCGCCGGGGTGCCGCTGCGCAGCGCCTATTGCGCCGCCAAGCACGGCCTGATCGGCTATCACGATAGCGTCCGCGCCGAGAATGAGCATCTGGGATTGAAGGTGCTGGTCGTCGCACCGGGATCGGTGCAGACCAACGTCAGCCGCAACGCGCTCAACGCCGACGGCAGCGTCCGCGGGGAGAGCGACGCCGCGATCGACAATGGCCTGTCACCCGATTTCGCCGCCGCGCAGATATTGGCGGCGGTCGATGCCGGGACGCGCGAGCTGGTGGTGGCCGAGGGCGCCGAGGCCGCGATTGCGGACCTGCGCCGCAGCGACCCCGACGCGCTGTTCGACCGCATGAGCGCCATGGTGCAGGCGGGCTATGCGCAGCAGATGAAGGCGGCGAAGTCGGTCTAGCTGGCGGGTGACGGGCGGTGGTTGCCATCGATCCTCCCTGTCGCGAAGCGATGGGGAGGTGGCAGCGCGAAGCGCTGACGGAGGGGCTTTGGCGCTACCGTTGCGGCCCCTCCACCATTCGCTTCGCGAACGGTCCCCCTCCCCATGGCTTCGCCACAGGGAGGATCTATAGCATCGTCATCCCGGCCTGCGCCGGGATGACGAATTGAGCGTAGCGGTTACCGATCGAAACTAGCCGTCGCCCCCGCGAAGGCGGGGGCCGCTGTCGGTTTACGCAGCGACGCAGGGATAGGCAGCTAGCGGCCCCCGCCTTCGCGGGGGCGACGGTTTTGGTGCGTCCGCTTCCCACCCCAAAGCACCCCCCTTGATGGCTCCGACATCATCTCGTTTTCCCGAATGGGTGCTTTACCTTACGCCGAACCCAGTGGTGCTCCGTAGCCGTTGCCCCCTTCCCCCTTGCACTCGTCGGCCAAATGAGTCACATCTTTACGTGAACGTAAAGGTAAAGTGCCTGCGAGAGGATTCTTCCCCATGACCGACATCCCCACCTTCGACACGATCAAGCTGGACAGCGCCGACAATGTCGCGACCATCACGCTCAATCGCCCCGACCGGCTCAATTCGATGCCGCCCGCGATGGCCGACGATATTCGCGAAGCGCTGGATCATCTGCCGGGTCTCGGCGCGCGCGCGCTGCTGATCACCGGCGAGGGACGCGGTTTCTGTTCGGGCGCCGACCTTGCGGGCGATCGTTCCGCCGGCGGTGCGGTCAGCGGCGGCGCGCGGAGCCGTAACGCCCTGCGCGGGCATTACAATCCGATGCTGCTCGCGCTCGCTAACCTCGACATTCCCGTGGTCGTCGCGGTCAACGGCCCCGCGGCCGGGGTCGGGTGCAGTTTTGCGCTGTCGGGCGATTTCACCATCGCGGGCAAAAGCGCCTATTTCCTCCAGGCCTTCGTCAACATCGGGCTTGTCCCCGACGGCGGCTCGTCATGGTTGCTGCCGCGGCTGGTCGGCGTACCGCGCGCGTTGCAGATGATGATGCTCGGCGAAAAAATCTCCGCTGACCAGGCCGCCGATTGGGGCATGATCTACAAGAGCGTCGAGGATGCCGAGCTGCTGACCGAGGCCAAGGCGCTCGCGACGCGCCTGGCGAACGGCCCGACGATCGCGCTCGGCACGATGCGCAAGGTGCTGCGCGACGGGCTGACGCAGGATTTCGCAACGACGCTCGACGCCGAAGCCAAGGGCCAGTTCATCGCGGGCGGTACCGCCGATGCGATGGAAGGGATCATGGCGTTCCAGCAGAAGCGCAAGACCGAGTTCAAGGGGAAGTAACAGCACGTCGCCCCCGCGAAGGCGGGGGCCGCTGGCGGATCGATGCGCGGCGATGGCGGCCCCCGCCTTCGCGGGGGCGGCGTCAATCTACTCCGCCGCTTCCTCGACCATCACCTTCTTGTAGATGCTGTTCTTCGGATAGCCGCAAATGCGCATCACCATCGGTTCGAAGAATTCCAGCGGCTCGCTGTCATAATCGGGGTCGAACGCCGGGGCATCATATTTTTCGCAGAATTCGGCGCACGCCGCGTAATGGGGGTGATCCTTGAACTGGTCGCGCATGTCGCGGTCAAGGCCGATATAATGGAAGAAATAATGGCCCTGGAAAATGCCGTGATGCTGGACGATCCACAGATTTTCTTCTGACAGGAAGGGTTTGAGGATCGCCGCCGCGACGTCGGGGTGGTTGAACGCGCCGAGCGTATCGCCGATGTCGTGGAGCAGCGCCATCACGACATATTCCTCGTCGCGGCCATCCCTGTGCGCTCGCGTAGCGGTCTGCAGGCAATGTTCGAGCCGGTCGACGGGGAACCCGCCATAATCGCCGCCCAGCAATTTCAGATGGTCGAGGATGCGCTTGCCATTCTGCGGCGCGAATTCCTTTTGCTCGCGCGCGATAATGTCCCAGTCGTCCTGCGTCCCGTCGATCATCGACCGGAAAGTCGCATGGTCGTGCGTCATCTCGTTCATGGCAGCCTCTCCTCTTTGGCGGCCAATCTACGACATTGGTTTCAGTTTGCAACGCTCCACGCGTGGCCCGATCATTCTTCGGGCGCGTAGGTGACGCCATATTCGAGCGCTTCGTCGAGCGTCAGGCAGCGGCGGGTCGATTTATTCTCCTCGGTCGCCACGGCTTGCTGGCGATACATGACCTCGGTCAGCAATTTTCGCGAGATGCCCATGCGGATCAGGAAATCATTGTCCTCGCTGGCCAGCAACGCCGAATCCTGTTCGATGTCGCCGATCAGCTCGCGCGTCGCGTCGGTCCCCAACGCGACGCTCATGTCGATCGCCGATCGGTCGCCGGTTCGCGTGAACATGTGAACGATAAACAGCCCGCCGGGGTCGATGACGCGCGGCGCGCCGCCCATGAACACGAAATTGCAGGCGCTGAAACAGGCCCAGCCCGCCGGGATGCGCGTCGTGACCCCCAGGTTCGAGCGGATGATCCGCCCCGCCGCATTGCCGGCGCGGGCATCGCCGCCGGGCGAGCGCAGCCAGATTTCGCTGACATCGGGATTGGCCTTCAACGCGGCGGTCAGCCGGTCAGGAAGTCCGGCATCGATCCGCCCTTCGGCCAGCATGACTTTCATCCCGCCGCGCTTTTCGACGGTCAGCTTCATCGTCGGATGGGCCGACCAGTTGGGATTGAGCGGACAGGTCGGGTTGACCGGATCGACCGCAGTGGCGGCGCTCAGGCTGCCAAATGCCAGCAGCGCAATGCCGCAGCGCGCTGCCCTACGCCGCCAGGACATAACGCGACTCGCCCGGTCCCTTGCACATGCGTTTCGTCACGCGCGTCTCTTCGCCTTCGACGATAATGAAGTCGTTGACGTTCATGCACTTGCGCCCGCCGCCCTCTTCATTGATCGACGCCACCGTTGACGAGCCGCTGACTTCGGGGCGGGTTGCGCTGGTCCAATTGGCGGTTGCCCCCACCTCTTCGCTGCGCGTCGCTTCCTCGGTTGCGACCGCCGCCTGCACCTGCTCACCGGGGTCGAGGCGGCACGCGATGGCATCGGTCAGCGTCCCGCTCACCTCCGAAATCGGCACATAGCTGTACACGCCAGCCTTGCTCGCCGCATCGCCGACCGCGTCGTTCAGCACATTGCCCAGGATGTTGCGGCCGATGCTGTTGCCCTTCTTGCCCTTGGGACAGCCGCCATTGTCATCGCTGCTCGGCTTGGGCGCCGGTGTCGTCACCTTGCGCAGCAGCCCGCCAAATTGTGCCTGCGCGGGGGTAACGGCGAGCATACAAGCCGCCAACATCGCCGGAGCACCCCAGAATTTACGCATCATCCGCTACACCCCAATCGTCGCCACCATCAGCGTCCTGGCCGCGCTTATAGCCCGCGTTCATGCCACCCGCTGTGATTTTCATCAACTCCGGGCGAAATGTCATCCCGACAGGTTGAATTAAGCCTGAATATGTCACAGTAAGCCCGCCATGCTTTCGCAAAAGACCCGCTACACGATCCGTGCGTTCCAGCATCTTGCCGATCATTGGGGCAAGGGGCAGGTCCAGCTCGCGGATATTGCGGAGGCACAGAATATCCCGCCCAAATTCCTGACCGTGATCCTGTCCGAAATGGCGCGCGAAGGGCTGCTGATTTCACAGCGCGGGCGCGACGGCGGTTACCAGCTCGCGATCTCGCCGATCGACATCAGCTATGGCGACCTCGTTCGCCTGACCCGGGGTTCGCTGGCGCTCGTGCCCTGCGCGGCGCGCAACGCGCACGAACATTGCAAGAATTGCCTGCCCGAATCCGAATGCCGGTTGCGCAGCCTGATGCTGAAAGTCCGCGACGACACCGCGTCGATTCTCGACCGCATCACGCTGGCCGACCCGATCGCGCTGGAACCGCTGTTTGATGAGGTTGCGGGGTAAGGGCGCCGCAGTCGTTAGCGACCGACCAGCCGTCGCCCCCGCGAAGGCGGGGGCCGCCTTCGGTTTACGCAGCGGCGAAGGAATAGGCGGCTAGCGCCCCCCGCCTTCGCGGGGGCGACGCTGTATCAACGCCAGTTCCCTACCCTTCAAACCCAGCATCGACGACGCCAAATTGAACCCATCACGTCCAACAAAAAAGGCCCGCTTTCGCGGGCCTGTTTTTGAAGAAGTGGTGGAGCCTAGCGGGATCGAACCGCTGACCTCCTGCATGCCATGCAGGCGCTCTCCCAGCTGAGCTAAGGCCCCACATCTTCATTCGACCACCCTCGCCATCAAGGCTGCTGCGATCGGGTTGCCGCCTTTAACAGTGCGGGCGGCTGATGCAAGGGGCCAAATGCATCTCGCGATGCCTTTTTTGGCCCCCTGAAACCAAAGGCGAAATAAATCAGGTTTCGACGTCGTCGTCATCCGCCGTCGCGACGCCCAGATCGTCGTCACCGCCGAGGTCGACGTCATTGTCGGGCGAATCATTGTCCTCGTCGACATCGACGTCCAGATCCAGGTCCTCGTCGACCGCGACATCTTCCTTGACGGTCTTGCCGGGCTTTTCAGCCTCGAACGGGGTCGACTGCTTTGATTTCAGCACCGATTCCGGAATCCAGTTATACCCGCAATTGATGCAGCTGACCGGATCATCCTTGGTCAAATCATAGAATCGGGTGGCGCATTTCGGGCAGCTGCGCTTCGTGCCCCATTCAGCCTTGATCATATAAGCCTCGTAACCTTCTGGAAACAGGATAAAAATATCGGAAAGCGACGGCGCCTGAATAGCTATCCGTCAAATCGGCGTGCGCCTTGCCAGATTGTTAGGGCGCTGTCAAAAGCCGCTCGCCATGACCGATCAACCCGCCAGCCCGCGCAGCTTTGCCGCATCCGTTCCGCTCAAAGGTAGGATCGCGATCCCCGGCGACAAGAGCATTTCGCATCGCGCGCTGATGCTCTCCGCGCTGGCGGTCGGGACAAGCCGCGTCACCGGCCTGCTCGAAGGACATGACGTGCTGGCCACTGCCGCGGCGATGCGCGCGATGGGCGCCAGCATCGAACGCCGCCCCGATGGCGAATGGCGAATCGACGGCGTCGGCGTGGGCGGGCTACTCCAACCGCGCGAAGCGCTCGACATGGGCAACAGCGGCACCTCGACCCGGCTCTTGATGGGATTGGTCGCCAGCCACCCGATCACCGCCACTTTTGTGGGCGACGCCAGCCTGTCGGGCCGCCCGATGGGCCGCGTCATCGATCCCTTGTCGCAGATGGGCGCCGACATCACCGCCTCGCCGGGGGGGCGCCTGCCGTTGATGGTGCGCGGTCTCGCTCCGGCCATTCCGATGTCCTACCGCCTTCCCGTCGCGTCGGCGCAGGTCAAAAGCGCGGTCCTGCTCGCGGGACTCAACACTGCGGGCGTCACCGAAGTCATCGAACCGGTGCCGACGCGCGACCATAGCGAGCGAATGCTGCGCGGCTTCGGCGCCAATCTCAGCATTGAAATCGACCCGACCGGCACGCGCCATATCTGCATCATGGGCGAGGCCGAGCTGAAACCGCAGACGATCGTCGTTCCCGGCGACCCGTCGTCGTCGGCATTCTTCATCGTCGCGGCGCTGATCGTCCCCGGATCCGACGTCAGCATCACCAATGTCGGGCTGAACCCGACGCGCGCCGGGCTGATCGAGGTGCTGCGCCAGATGGGCGGCGACATCGAACTGATCGATCCGCGCGAAGTCGGCGGCGAGCCCGTTGCCGACCTGCGCGTCCGCCACAGCGCGCTCACCGGCATCGACGTCGACCCCGCGGTCGCCCCCAGCATGATCGACGAATTCCCGATCCTGTTCGTGGCCGCGGCGCTGGCCAAAGGCCGCACGACCACCCGCGGGCTCGACGAACTGCGCGTCAAGGAAAGCGATCGGTTGGCGGTGATGGCGACCGGCCTGAAAGCAATCGGCGCGCGCGTGACGGAAAGCGAGGACGGGCTGGTCATCGACGGCAGCGGGGGCGATCCGCTGCCCGGCGGCGCCACCATTGCCGGTCATCTCGACCACCGCATCTGCATGAGCTTTGCCGTCGCGGGACTTGTCACCAGGTCACCGGTGACGATTGACGACATGGCGCCGGTCGCGACAAGCTTTCCGAACTTTGAACGCCTGTTGGAGGATCTCCAGAAATGACGACTCATCGCGGACGCCCGATCATGGCGCTGGGCGCATTCGCCCTCACCTTTACAGCGATCACGGCCTCGCCGGTCGCGGCTCAGCAACGCGTGGCGGACCCGTTTGTGCGTGCCGATGCCAGTTTTTCGCCGCACCGGCTCAACCGCGTTGTCCGGCCACAAGCGATCGGCAAGCCCGCCAATTGCTTCGACGGGGAATGTGAATGGGTCGATAAGGCCGGGGTTGCGCACAGTTTCGGCGGCAAGCTGCTGGCGATCAAATCGATTTCCGTGCGCCCCGACGACCGCCGCGCGCTGCAGGCGCTCGGCATCGGCACGGCGCGTGATCGCTCGGCGGTGTTGACCCGCGTCCGCGCCTTTCTGCCGGAAATCAAGATCGACTGCCTGGAACCCGGGCAAGCAGGCGAAGGCCAGGGAATCGCATCGTGCAGCGGGTCGTTTCGATCCGGCGCATGGTTCAAACTGCTGTTCGGTGCCGATGGTCGCCTGACCCAGGCCCGCATCGACGCGTTCCAGATCAACTGATGATCATTGCCGTTGATGGTCCGACCGCATCGGGCAAGGGCACCATCGCGCGCGCGCTCGCCGAACATTTCGGGTTGCCGGTGCTCGACACCGGCTTGCTGTATCGCGCGGTCGGCTATCAGACGCAGCTAAACCATGGCGACGCCGACAATGCGGCTGATGCCTTGGCCGCGTGTGATTTTCCGGATCGCCTGCTCGACGATCCCGCACTGCGCTATGAAACGACAGGCGGGCTTGCCAGCCGCGTGTCGGTGCACCCGCAGGTGCGCGCAGCGCTGTTGCAGCGGCAGGTGGACTTCGCCAACCAGCCCAGCGGCGCGATCCTCGACGGCCGCGATATCGGCACCGTCATCGCTCCCCACGCCGATGCCAAGCTGTTCGTGACCGCCAGCGCCGATGTGCGCGCGCGCCGCCGTCATGCCGAAATGTTGTCGCGCGGCGTCGATGTCACCTTCGACGCCGTCCTCGCCGACGTTCACGCCCGCGATGCCCGCGATACGGGCCGCGCCGACGCCCCGCTGCTGCGCGCGCCCGACGCGATGCTGCTCGACAACAGCGACATGCCCCGCGACGCCGCGATTGCCGCGGCGATTGCCTTTGTCGAAGCGCGCCGGAACCGCCGCCGCTAGACCGGCTTTCCGCCTTGCGTTTGCGGGGTTTGAGGACTATGACGCGCCGTCCGACGGGCCTTTCAGCCGGTCGAGGCACGGACAACCGCCGCCCGCAACCGGGCGTCGGGCGTGACGAGGCGATCTCGTCGCGCCCTTTTTGCTTTGCCCCTGCCCCGCCCGAAATGGCCCGAAGGATGTTCTGCATCGCATCCGGCGGGCAGGACAGATCGGCCATTAAGACCAGCGGAACCAACCGCTTGGCCGGAACAAATGAAGTAAGGAATATATCTCTATGGCCACTACGGCTTTTCCGACGCGCGACGATTTCGCCGCGATGCTCAATGAATCGCTTGGTGGTGCTGATGGCGGCTTTGAAGGCCGCGTCGTCAAGGGCACCGTCACCGCGATCGAAAACGACCTGGCAGTCATCGACATCGGTTTGAAGAGCGAAGGCCGCGTGCCGCTGCGCGAATTCGCCATGCCGGGCCAGAAGGCCGACATCAACGTCGGCGACGAAGTCGAAGTCTATGTCGACCGCGTCGAAAACGCCAATGGCGAAACCATGCTGTCGCGCGACCGCGCTCGCCGCGAAGCCGCGTGGGACCGCCTGGAAGAAGAATTCAACAAGGAAGCCCGCGTCGAAGGCGTCATCTTTGGCCGCGTCAAGGGCGGCTTCACCGTCGACCTCGGCGGCGCGGTGGCGTTCCTGCCCGGCAGCCAAGTCGACATCCGCCCCGTGCGCGACGTCGGCCCGCTCATGGACCTGCCGCAGCCGTTCCAGATCCTCAAGATGGATCGCCGCCGCGGCAACATCGTCGTGTCGCGCCGCGCCATCCTGGAAGAAACGCGCGCCGAACAGCGTTCGGGTCTGATCCTGAACCTGGAAGAAGGCCAGATCATCGAAGGCGCGGTCAAGAACATCACCGATTATGGTGCGTTCGTCGACCTCGGCGGCATCGACGGCCTGCTCCATGTCACCGACATGAGCTACAAGCGCGTCAACCACCCGAGCGAAGTCATCAACATCGGTGACACGGTCAAGGTGCAGATCATCCGCATCAACCGCGACACGCAGCGCATCAGCCTGGGCATGAAGCAGCTCGAAAGCGATCCGTGGGAAGGCGTCGCCGCCAAGTACCCCGTCGGCGCGAAGCTGTCGGGTACCGTCACGAACATCACCGATTACGGTGCGTTCGTCGAACTCGAAGCCGGCATCGAAGGCCTGGTCCACGTCAGCGAAATGTCGTGGGTCAAGAAGAACGTCCACCCCGGCAAGATCGTTTCGACGAGCCAGGAAGTCGACGTCATCGTCCTCGAAGTCGACAGCGACAAGCGCCGCATCTCGCTGGGCCTGAAGCAGGCGCAGTCGAACCCCTGGGGCGCATTCGCCGACACCCACCCGGTCGGGTCGGTCGTCGAAGGCGAAGTCAAGAACGCGACCGAATTCGGTCTCTTCGTCGGCCTGCCTGGCGACGTCGACGGCATGGTCCACATGTCGGACATCGCATGGGGCATCTCGGGCGAAGAAGCGCTGCACCTCCACCGCAAGGGCGAGCAGGTTCAGGTCGTCGTTCTGGACGTCGACGTCGAGAAGGAACGCATCAGCCTGGGCATCAAGCAGCTTGAAAAGGGCGCCCCGGCCGTTGGCGGCGGCGCTGCGGCGGCTGGTTCGGTGAAGAAGAACGACATCGTCACCGTCACCGTCCTCGAAGTTCGCGACAATGGCCTGGAAGTTCAGGCCGGCGACGATGGCGCCACGGGCTTCATCAAGCGCGCCGATCTTGGCCGCGACCGCGACGAACAGCGCGCCGAGCGTTATCAGGTCGGCCAGAAGTTCGACGCGATGGTCATCGGCTTCGACCGTTCGAAAAAGCCGAACTTCTCAGTCAAGGCGATGCAGATCGCCGAAGAGAAGCAGGCGGTCGAACAATATGGTTCGTCGGACTCGGGCGCCTCGCTCGGCGACATCCTCGGCGAAGCATTGAAAGCCGGCAAGAAAGATTAATTTCAAACTTGCATAGCGAAACGAACAAAAAGGTCCGCAGAGTGTCCCTCTGCGGGCCTTTTTCTTTTGGTGATATATTTTGACCAAACAGTGATTCGTGATACCTTCGGCGCGCGTTGGGAGGGGTCTCACGCAAGGAATGGACCGGCAACGACCGGACGCCCGCTTTGGCGGGAAACGCGTGACTTATATAATAGGGGAAGCAGATGATCCGGTCAGAACTGGTTCAGAAGATCGCGAGCGAAAACAGCGATTTGCGCGTCGAAGAAGTCGAACGCATCGTCGATACTTTTTTTGATTCCATTGTCGAGCAGCTGGCGGCAGGGGGCCGCGTCGAGTTGCGCGGCTTTGGCGCCTTTTCGACCCGTGCACGCGAATCGCGCACCGGCCGCAATCCGCGCACCGGCGCATCGGTCGATGTGAAGGCGAAAAACGTCCCCTATTTCAAACCCGGCAAGGAAATGCGCGAGCGCCTGAACGACTGACCTCGTCGGTCGAAGCGGCACCGAACTCGAATACAGACGTTAAGTTTGAGCCGGCTTCCGACCGAAAACCAGCCGCGAAATCGGCACAGCATGCACTGGCGGCGCGGCGCGCTTCGGCCTGCCCGCGTTTGCGTCCGGAGGTTTCTGACACGATCGCGGGGCCGCTGAGGATTGTTCATCAGCGGCCCCGTTCGATATGATTCAGGAACCCGTCAGGGTGCCTTTGCGCCCCCGGCGCGGAGCCGGGCCAGTCCCTCGACCGCATAGCGGTTCTTGGGATCCACCTCGAGCGACTTTTCGAACATCGCAATCGCGCGGACCTTGTCGCCTTCGGCATCGGCAACATCGGCAAGCCCGTCATAGCTGTATGCCGATTTGGGATATTGCTGAAGATTATATTCAAGTACCGCTTTCGCCTCGACCAGTCGCCGGACTTCGAACAGGTCATAGCCCATCGTCACAAGCGTTTCGTCTCCGAAGTCGTACGCCGTCGGCGCCGTCCGCTTCAGCTCGGCGTGGTGCGCCAGAGCCGCCGACACGCCGCGATCGCGCATGACATTCCACAGCAGGTCGCCCAATCGTTCGGCCGGCATCTTATACGGCGCGCCCAAAGCGATCGCCGCGAGGTCGCTGCTCACCCGCCCGGCGTTGGCCCGGTCGCTGTTGCTCAGCACCACCACGGTCAACCGGTCGTCTGGAAAGCGCGCGATATTGGTCGAAAACCCGTTGTCGCTGCCCGAATGAAACTGGATCGGCCGACCATGCCGCTGGCCGATAAACCAGCCATAGCCATAATCCCCCCTGCCCGCGGTAAACATCGCGTCGCGCGACGCGCGCGAGATCAGGCGGTCGTCGGTCAGCGCCTTGTCCCACCGCAGCATATCGCCCACCGTCGAATAGACATCGCTTGAGCCAAGGTCGACGGTCGGGCTAACCAGTCGCGCGCCGATAAAATCGGTTCCAACCGAATAATAGCCGGTCACCCGACCGGGGACGAGCGCGCGCGTGTCACCCCTGTAGGTGCGCGTCATCCCGGCGGGTTTGAACAGCCTTTCGTCGAGATATTGATAATATCCCTGCCCCGCGACGCGTTCGATAACCACCCCGAGCAGCGTATATCCCGAATTGGAATAATCGAATTTTTCGCCCGGCGCGAAGTCCAGCGGCAAGTCCCGAAACAGCGCGACCAGCTCGGGACGGGTGTAGCTCAGCATCGCCAGTTTCTCGTCCCAACCGGGCAGGCTCGTAAGATTGGGAATGCCCGACGTATGGGTCAGCAGATGGTGCAGCGTGATCTCCTGCCAGCTTTGCGGACAGGTTTCGAGGTACCGGCAGATCGGATCGCTGACCTTCAGCTTCCCCTGCTCCTGCAATTGCAGGATCGCGGTCGCGGTGAACTGCTTGACCACCGATCCCAGCAAATAACTATTCTCGGCCGTGTTCGGCGCCCCCAATTCATAATTCGCCATGCCATAGCTTTTGACGAAGAGGGGCTCGCCATCGTGCGCGACCAGCGCGGTGCCGCTGAACATATCGTTCCGCACCTGCGCTTGCATGTAGGCATCCATCGCCTGCCATTTCGCGCTGTCGACATCGGCGTGCGACGGCGGTGGAGCCGGTACGACAGCGGGCGCCGCGCTGGTGTGCGCGGCGATGGGCGCGGCGATCGACATTAACGCTGCGCACGACAGCAGCACATGCTGGAACCGGGTCATCTTCACGCTAGCCACTCGATCAATCTCCACGCCAGAATATTGCCACACGAATTTATCTTCATATAAAGATTAATTGCAGCAACTGACCTCGGACAAAGCACCGGTACATATGACGACACCGCCCGATCTGATCGACAATCTGGTCGCCGACTGGCGGCGCGAGCGGCCCGCGTCGGACGCCGAGGCAATGCAGGTCGTCGGCCGGATCATCCGGCTCGGCCGCGTCTATGAACAGGCGGCTTCGCAGTTGTTGCGCACGCACGGCATGAGCTATTCCGACTTCGACGTGCTCGCGACGCTGCGGCGCGCGGGACCGCCCTATGAAAGCGTCCCTTCCCGACTTCAGCACAATGTGCTGCTGACGTCGGGCGCGATGACCGCGTGTCTGCGGCGGCTGGAGTGCGCCGGACTGATCGAGCGCGGCACCAGCCCAGACGATCGGCGCAAGCTATCCGCCCGATTGACGCCCAAGGGCTTTGCGATGGTCGAAGAGCTGATCGACGCCCGCTTCGCCTTGGCGCGGCAATCGCTCGCCGGGTTGGGCGCCGATCAGATCGCCGCGGTCGAAGCGGCGCTGCGCCGCCTCGGTCGCTGATCGAGGGTCAGTTCTTGAGCCGGTACCCGGTACGGAACATCCAGAATATCACGCCCAGGCACAGCGCGAAGAACAAGGCGACCGCCGCCATGCTCACCTCGATGCCGACGTCGCCCTTGCCGAAGAAGGTCCAGCGGAACCCGCTGATCAGATAAACGACCGGATTGAACAGCGTCACCGCGCGCCACGCGGCGGGGAGCATGTCGAGCGAGTAGAAGGCGCCGCCCAGGAAGGTGAGCGGATAGATCACCAGCATCGGGATAACCTGCAACTGTTCGAAGCTCTGCGCCCAGATGCCGATTATGAAGCCGAACAGGCAGAATGTCACTGCCATCAACAGCATGAAGCCGACCATCAGCAGCGGATGCGCGACCTGGACATCGACGAACAGATGCGCGGTCGCAAAGATGATCGATCCGATGATCACCGACTTGGTCGCCGCCGCCCCGACATAGGCAAGGACCGTTTCCAGCGGCGACAGCGGCGCCGACAGCATCTCGTAGATCGTCCCCGTCCACTTCGGCATATAGATGCCGAACGACGCGTTGCTGATGCTTTCGGTGAACATCGTCAGCATCATCAGGCCGGGAACGATGAAGGCGCCATAAGGCACGCCGCCGACTTCGCTCATCCGGCCGCCGATCGCCGATCCGAACACCACGAAATAGAGCGCGGTGGTGATCACCGGCAGCGCCAGACTGGTCCAGACCGTCCGCCCGAAGCGCGCCAACTCGAACGCATAGATCGCGCGCACCCCGCGCCAGTTCGCGGTCATGCGGCCTCTCCCTTGGTTTCATGCACCAGCCCGACGAAAATATCCTCGAGCGAGCTTTGTTTCGTATGCAGATCCTTGAACGCGATCCCGATGTCGGTCATCCGCCGCAGCAGTGACGGCACCCCCGTCGCCTCCGCCTGACTGTCGAATTCATAGACGAGTTCGTGGCCGTCGCCGGCAAGTGCCAGTTTCCAGTCCGCCAGTTCCGCGGGCACCGCCGCGATCGGTTCGGCAAGGTTCAGGGTCAGCGTCTTGCGCCCCAATTTCTTGATCAGCGCGTGCTTTTCTTCGACCAGGATCAACCGGCCCTTGCTGATCACCCCGACCCGATCGGCCATTTCCTCGGCCTCTTCGATATAATGGGTGGTCAGGATGATCGTCACCCCGCGCTCGCGCAGCCCGTGGACCATCTGCCACATGTCGCGGCGCAGCTCGACGTCGACCCCCGCGGTCGGCTCATCGAGGAACAGGATTTCGGGCTCGTGGCTCAGCGCCTTGGCGATCATCACGCGGCGCTTCATGCCGCCCGACAATTCCATGATCTTTGACCCGCGCTTGTCCCACAGCGACAGGTCGCGCAGCAATTGTTCGATGAACCCGGGATCGCGCGGTTTGCCGAACAAGCCGCGCGAGAAGCTGACCGTCGCCAGCACGGTTTCAAACGCGTCGGTGTGCAATTCCTGCGGCACCAGTCCAATCATCGTCCGCGCCGCGCGATAATCGCGCGCATGGTCATGCCCCGCGACGGTCACCCTCCCCGCGCTGGCGGTCACGATGCCGCAAACAATGCTGATCAGCGTCGTCTTGCCCGCGCCGTTCGGCCCGAGCAGCGCGAAAATCTCGCCCTTGTTGATCGAAAGGTCGACGTCGCTGAGTGCGACATGGCCGCTTTTATAGGTTTTCCCGAGCCCGGAAATTTCAAGTACTGCTGTCATGTTCGCGGTCTAGCCGAGCAGCATCGCCGGGTGAAGCGGCAAACATTGCTTGACCTCAATCGACCCATCGGCTTGACCGGCACCGACCCGTGCGGACGTGGCGAAATCGGTAGACGCAGCAGACTTAAAATCTGCCATCCTCTGGATATGCGGGTTCAAGTCCCGCCGTCCGCACCAGCTTGAATTTGCTGGATAAATGACCTTTTGGCGAAGTCCTATCCAGCGGCCCGATTTTCCCCGGTGTGTAATTCCTGTGTAACCGCGTCAGAAAAACCGGCGCCTAGAGCCTCAATCGATCGGTCAACGTGCGGGTCCGCGATCTGGGCATAACGCATCACCATGGCGAGCGTCTTGTGGCCGCTGATCTTCTGCACGGTCGGCAAGTCGGTGCCTGCGGTGATAAGCTGCGTGATTGCCGTGTGGCGCATGACGTGCGGCGTCACCTTGCTAGGGTCCAGCTTGGCACGAACGACGGCCCGCTCGAACTGGCGTTCCATGCTGCCGCGATATGGGCGCTTCGCATCCTTGCGGGCGGTCGGAAAGATGTAGCCGTCCTGATCGTCGCGCTGGTCGCGCTCGGTCTTGAGCAAATCGACAAGGCTGGGGGTTAGCGGCTGGATGCGCTGCCCCGCCTTCGCGTTCGGGATATAGAGGCGGCGCTGGTCCCAATCGATCTTGTCGAACCGGGCTTTCAATATCTCGCCGTGCCGCATGGCGCTGCCAAGGCCGAACGCAACGAACAGATGCGTCAACGGGTCTTGGTCGCCGCGAGCGGCCTTCAATAAGTCCTGCTGCTGCTTCACGGTCAGGGCGTCGATCTTCTTGCGCTCCTCGTCGCCCTTCTCGATGGCTGGACGAGTCGCGACCTTCATCTTGCGCAGGAAGTGCGACAGGGTGGATAGCTCACGGTTGACCGTCGCCTGTTTCGCCCCGTCCCCGATCCGCTTGCGGGCGTAATTCTTCACGCCGAAGTCGGTCAGCTTGTCGATGCGCTGGCTTTTGAAGAACGGGATAAGATGGGTATTCAGGTGCCGTTTCTTGTTCGGAAGGTCAGCGAACCCCTTGTCGCCTTCCGATAGCTCGACCTCCAGCTTGGTCAGGTATTCCTTTGCGGCCTCGGAGAACAGGCGATGAACCTTGCGGCCTTTGGGTAGGTCCAGCCTCCCCTCGCGGGCCTTGGTCCTGAACGACTCCACTGCCCGCTCGGCCTGCTCGCGGGTGATGCCGTCGCTCTCCATCCCGACAACGCGATGGATGCGCTCACGGTCCACCATGATATTGACGCTGTAGCGGACATCGCCGTTGCTCATACGCTCCGCGATGATGCCGTGCTCATTGATCCGCTGCCCGATATCGAGCGAGCGGATTGCTGGTCGGGTCAGGCGCTGGAAGCGCAGGGCCATTATCGCTTTCCTTCTCGTTGACGCTTAGCCCTAGCGAGAGTTTCGCGCAGCTTGGCGATGCCTTCCATAATCGCTGTGATCCGCTGCTTTTGGTCGTGCTCTCGAAAGAGGCGGCGCCCCTCGCTTTCCATGTCGCGGAATATTTTTACCGTCTCGCTCGTTTCGGTGTCCTCATCGGCTTCCGCCTCGTCCAGTCGCTTCAGCTCGTCGTGAAGGGCAATAGCTGCGCCGCGGCTGTCGTCATCCGGTATTGCGTCGATCATTGCACGCTCGGGGCCACGACGGTCATACCGTTGCAATATTGAGCCGAATAGCCCGCCCTTTTTTGCCATCTCGCGGCTTGGAGTGAGCGAGGCCGAGATGCCGTGCCGCGATAGGTCGTCTAAGACCTCCCGCTTCTTCGCGGCAATTTCCATCTTCACGCTCTCTGCGTGACGGTAGCCTTCATCAGTTACCACACTTTCGGGACGCCGATCCTCGATTGGACCGCGCGCGAGCATTTCAGCGACTGCTGCCCACGCGTAAAGGTCTTGGTGCCATGACAGTTTGTCCGGGCGATCTTTTGCAGGATGGGCTGTTCTGGCAACATCCTCAGCTTCCCCGATCCGTGCGCAAATCGCCGCCAATAGGTCGAATGTCTTTTGGTCTGCGGTCAACAGCGCCAGGGTTCGCTTCTCTATCAGCTTTCCGACGCTCACGCCCTCGGCTGTTGCCAACGCGTCAAGCACAGCCCTGTCCTGCGGGCCAAACCTCACACCGATCTGCTTGCGCTTACCCTCGGGATCTATCGTCCGCCTCGCCATGTCGCGTTGCCTCCATTACCGCTACCGCTAATTCGGTATAAAACTGTTCAATTAGGCGCGTTCCGGCATTATATACGGAGCGTCAACAATGGCAAGAGGACGGGATATGACTACCAACAACGGTATAGACATGGTGAGCGTTCGGGTTCTGCCCGATAACAGGGTGGCGCGACGGGAAGCGGCAAAGCTCTTTGGGCGCACGCCCAAAACGCTAGCCGAATGGACGGCAAAAGGATGGGGTCCGCGTCCCATCATGGTGGGCGGTCGCGTTTTCCATGACTACGGCGAATGCCTTGCGATGGCGCGCGGCGAACTGCCTGTCGCTCCTGTCGTCCGCGAGGCGGCATGACATGCGGGGGGATTCTGGCGGCCCCCGCCTAAAGCAAAAGCCGTCCCGCGTGGACTGCGGGACGGCTCCTAAAATGCCTAAGCTTGGCGGCTGCTGGCAAGACCTAGATAGCGTGGAAGCGCGGCGTCTGCAACTGTGGGGCGAGCGGATAATCTCCGACATCGCAACTTGGCGGCACAGGGAGCGGCGGCGGCGCGAAGGTGCGCGGTCGTGAGTAGCGCACCGCACCCCACCCGCAACGTGGTGATGGCGAAGGCGCTGGCTCAACACCAGCGCATCGCAACGGAACTACTCACAATCGGCAGCGGGAAACTGAGCCGGGGCGAGTCGTCCTTTCTGCATAACATTCGAGAGCGGGAATTTCTGAGCGCGGGACAAGACCGCTGGCTCCGAGATTTAAACGTCCGTCTCAAGTGGGAACTGGCACAATGACATTAGCTGACACTGCATTCGCGCTTCTGGAAGCGCACCGCACTGGCCAAACCAAACTGACCCGCAAAGCCGGGTCGCTGTGTGGCCAGCTCGTTACCGATCCCCAGCCCCTGACCGACAAACAGGCGGAATGGGTCGAAACTTTGCTTCAAAGGGCCGGACTGCCCGCACTGGAAGGGGGTGCGCGATGACCACGGTCGAACATCGCAACCGCTTTGCCGGGGATGATCTCCCGCCCTATCCCGGCGGCGCTCCCTTCCGTCCTGACGAGGCAAGCAAAGATGGCGCCCGCAAGGTCAACGCCGATGGCTCGCGCGTCACGCAATGCGCGTTCGTGCTGGCGGCGGTCGAGAGGGCGGGGCCGTCTGGTATAGACGCGTATAGTATCTTCAACATGCCCGAGGCTGAATTTCGCGACCTGTCCACCTGCCGCGCTCGCCTGTCCGACGTGAAAAAGCAGGGCAAGATTGCCAAAAAGGGCGAGCGCACCCCCGGCGAGGCCGGTGTCTCGGTCAACCTCTGGATTGCCGCCCGCTATGCCCCGCCGCCCGCCGACGACGGGCAACCCGACCTGTTCGACAAGGCGGCTTAACGTGACGGGGGCGGTGCAAACCGATCCGCATATCTCGTTGAGACGGGATGGCCCGTTTTACCGAGTGCGCGCGGTCCCGGCGGATGCACTGCCCCCGTCGATCCGGCAGCCGGAAACCCATGCCGGTTATCTGGCTGCGTCGATGGCGGCCCGAATGCTTTCGGATGCGTCCGGGCTGCCCATAGTCGATTTCACGACGAAGGCGGGCGCGTGATGCTTGCCGGTGGTGTCTTTGCTGAATGGCAGCCTCGGTACGCTGAGGCAGGGATTCCGACATTCCCGGTTCGCGACAAGAAACCGGCGATCCGCGGCTATCTCAAGGCTGGGCCGAACGTCTCGCGCCAGCTTGCCGACAAATTCGGTGACGCGCCCGCGCTCGGCTTCTCCTGCAAGCGCGCCGGGCTGACAATTCTGGACGTGGACACGCCCGATGAGCGGGTGCTTGCCGATGCCCTCGTTGAATATGGCGACACGCCCGTCATCGTCCGGTCGGGCAGCGGCAATTTTCAGGCTTGGTTTCGGCATAACGGTGAGGGCCGCAAGATACGGCCAGACAAGTCGAAGCCGATCGATATTCTCGGTGGCGGCTATGTCGTTGCTCCCCCGTCGCGCGGCGGCAAGGGGGCGTACCGCTTCCTGTCGGGGTCGCTCGATGATTTGCCCTCTCTGCCCGTACTGCGGCTTCCTGATGCGGCTAATGACCCGGTGGCGCCTGCTGCCGCTCCTGCGGCCGGTCTGGTTGACGTCGGCAAGCGTAATGAGTCGCTCTGGCGGGCCTGTATGCGACACGCGAAAGGGTGTGCCAGATTCGACGATCTGCTATCCTTCGCTCATGGCGCAAATGCTGAAATGCTCGCGGTTCCGCTACCCGCTGGCGAGGTCGTCACCCTGGCTCAAAGTGCATGGGCGAAACAATGCGCGGGGCAAAACAGGTTTGGTGCCGAGATGGTCGTAGGCGTCACCGCTTCGCAGTTCGGGCGGATCGATGACCCGTTTGCCCTCATGCTGCTCATGACCCTGCGGCACCGCTGGCGGGATGGTGAAACCTTCCACGTCGCCAATGCTATGGCCGAGACGATGCCGTCTGGTGGCTGGCCCCGCAAGAAGTTCGCTGCCGCTCGCCTGATGTTGGAACGGGCGGGGCTGCTCGTCATGGTCCGACCACCGATGAAAGGGGAGCGCGGCGGCCCTGCTGTGTATCGGTTCGGATGATGCGCAGTCGTCGTGATTTGGGGTGGCCGTTTTTGACCACCAATACCAACAACACCTTCCCCCCTGCTCCCCCCCCCC
>NZ_SCMU01000037.1 GCF_005503695.1 Sphingopyxis sp. 2PD | reverse complement strand
GCGGGGCGGCGGTTGGTGCCGCCTTTTCCTTGGCGGTGTTCGGCTTGACCCGCTTCGCTTCCCAGTCGGCATAGCCGCCCGCGACGATGTCGACCTTGCCCGTGCCGTCGAGGCCGAGCGTCACGGTGACGGTGCGGTCGAGGAAGTCGCGGTCGTGGCTGACCAGCAGCACGGTGCCGGCATAGTCGGCGATGACTTCTTGCAACAGGTCGAGCGTTTCGAGGTCGAGGTCGTTGGTCGGCTCGTCGAGCACGAGCAGGTTCGATTCGCGGGCGAATTCGCGCGCGAGCAGTAGCCGCGAGCGTTCGCCGCCCGACAAGGCGCCGACGCTGGCTTCGACGACGCCGGGGTCGAAGAGAAATTCCTTCAAATAGCCCTGGATATGCTTCTTCACCCCGCGCACCTCGACCCAGTCGCCGCCATCGGCAAGGATGTCGCGGACGGTCTTGTCGGGTGACAGCAGGCTACGCTGCTGGTCGATGATGATGCCGTCGAGCGTCGGGGCAAGGGTGATGCTGCCGCTGTCGGGCGCAATTTCGCCGGTGAGCAGCTTGAGCAGGGTCGATTTGCCTGCGCCATTGGCGCCGACAATGCCGATGCGGTCACCGCGCTGGACGCGGAAATCGAAATTCTTGATGATGACGCGGTCGCCGAAGCTTTTCGACACGCCCTCGGCGACGATCACCGATTTCGAGCGGACATCGTCGTTGGCGAGGCCGAGCTTGGCAACGCCGGGGCCGCCGATCATCGCGGCGCGGGTGGCGCGCATTTCCTTGAGCTTTTCGAGCCGTCCCTGATTGCGCTTGCGGCGCGCGGTGACGCCGCGTTCGAGCCAGTGCGCCTCGAGCCGCAGTTTCGAATCGAGCCGTTGCGCCGCGCGCGCTTCCTCGGCGGCGACGGCATCGCTCCATTCCTCGAAACCGCCGAAGCCGATTTCCTTGCGGCGGATGCTGCCGCGGTCGAGCCACAGCGTCTGGCGCGTCAGGCGGGTGAGGAAGGTGCGGTCGTGGCTGATCGCGACGAACGCCCCGGTGTAGCGCGCGAGCCAGCTTTCGAGCCAGTCGATCGCGGCGAGGTCGAGGTGGTTGGTAGGCTCGTCGAGCAGCAGCACGTCGGGGTTCTGCGCCAGCGCCCGGGCGAGCGCAGCGCGGCGGCGTTCGCCGCCCGACGCGCTTGCGGCGGATCGGCTCATGTCGATCCCGAGCTGGTCGGCGATCGCGGCGACTTCAAATTCTTCCGGCGCATTCGGAGCGGCGACGGCGAAGTCCATCAGCGTCGCGAAACCCGAAAAATCGGGTTCCTGTTCAAGCATCACGACATGGGTGCCGGGGACGATGACGCGCTTGCCCTTGTCGGGCTCGATCCGGCCCGCGAGCAATTTGAGCAAGGTCGTCTTGCCCGCGCCGTTGCGCCCGATCAGCGCCAGCCGGTCGCGTTCGCCGACATAGATGTCGAGATCCTGGAACAGCCAGCCGCTGCCCTGCACAAGGCCAAGGCCTTCGTAAGATAAAATCGGTGCTGCCATTGGGTCAGGGTCTGCTTCTTGCACGTCCGAGGCGTCGAAATGGCGAAGGTATCGACTTCGTGCGACCGCCGCGGATGGTGGTTCCATCCGCAAGGGCGCATGGTGCCGAGACCGAAGCCATTTCGACGTCCCTGCGGGATTTGATCGATTTCGTCCATGGGCGCGTCAGCGAGCCTTGGAATATAGTCATATGCCTGCGTCCCGCTTCCTCGCCCTGAACGAAATCGCTTCAAACCTCGAACGCGCAAGAAGCAGACCCTGACCCATATGAACGGCTCGCTACTGGCGCGTTCAGCATCATGCAAGCGCCGAGCGCACAAAGGCCGGAACGGGTCTGCTCCGTCAGCGTTACGGAACCGGATTTCACAACTGGCCGGGGGTCCGGCCGACAGGAGAATGAAATGACGAAGCAATTGTTCGCCGTTATGGCAACCGGACTGGCGCTGATGGCGGCGACGCCCGCGCTGGCGCAGCAAGGAGGTTCGACGGTGACGGCAGCAACGGTGCAGGGTCCGATCCTGAGCTTCAGCGTCAATGAAGAGGTGCGTTCGCGCCCCGATCAGGCGAGCGTCGGCGCCGGCGTGACGACGACCGCGCCGACCGCGGTCGAAGCGATGCGCGCCAATGCCGCGGCGATGGACAAGCTGATCGCCGCCGCCAAGACGCGCGGGATCAAGCCCGCGGATATCCAGACGAGCGGCATCAGCCTGTCGCCGCAATATGATTACAGCAATCAGGGCAATGGCCAGCCGCCGCGCTTCATCGGTTATCAGGTCAGCAACACCGTTCGCGCGACGACCGGCAAGATCGACGACATCGGTCCGCTACTCGACGCGCTGGTGGCTGCGGGCGGCACGAATATCGAGGGTCCGTGGTTCGGCATGAAGGACGCCGATGCCCAGCTGGTCGGCGCGCGCGGCGCAGCGATCAAGGCGGCCGAGGCGAAGGCCGCGGACTATGCGCGGCTCGCGGGCTATCGCGGCGCCGAACTGGTGTCGATCAGCGAAGGCGGCAGCTTTGGCGGGCCGCAACCGCCGATGCCCTATGGGCGCGGGCTGATGGCCGCCGAGGCGAAGGCAACACCGGTCGAACCGGGGCAGGTCGCGAACACGCTGACGCTAAGTTTCCAGTATCGGTTGGTGAAATAAGCGGATCGGGGAGTTGGTCTTGGCCGACTCCCCTTTTTCGCTCGACACGAACGGGGTTCTGAGCAGGTTTACCCCAGCTCCCCCTCCGCCCACGGCCACGGCCGTTCGCGGAACCATTTGGTGATGATATATTTGCGCCCTTTGCGCACCTTCATCCCGTGATGGAGCGTGTCGGGGTTCGTCGTGCCATCGGGCCGCACATTGTTCCACGCGAGCAGCTTGCCGACCTCGGGCTGGTGCAGCTTTCCGGTCGCGAGAAAGCGCGTCGCGCCGCCTGCGGCTGGCTCGTTGAGATAGATCATCAGCGTCCAGCTGCGCTGGCCCGGAACCGCGCAATAGGTTTCCCAGTCGGCCCCATGCGGGTCGAAATAATCGGTGTGCGCCTTGAATTCCTGGCCGACATCGTAACGCTGCCCCTGCATCGGCTCGCCAAATTCGAGCGGGATGCCGGTGAGGTCGTGGAGGCGGTTGTTGAGTGCGATCACCAGCGGGTCGCGGTGGTCGAGGTCGCATGTCGTGCTGGTGCGAAAGGCGTCGTCGCCGTTGGGATCGGCGATCGTCGAGGGGCGCACGTCGCGGTCGATGAGCGCGATCAGCGCGGCACAGGTTTCGGGGTCGAGAAAGCGCGAAAGCATGAACTGTTCGAGCTTTGGCGTCGGCGCGCGGCGGATGCCGGGGACCGCGGCGAGCCGCGCCGCGGTGCGATCGGCGCCCGAGGTTGTCATATCGACATGTTCATTCGCAGCCATGGCGCGCTTTTTAGCAGGGAAGCGCGTGCGAACAATGCTTGACGAAGGGCCACCCCCGCGCCTATTCGCCGCGCGCTGTCGAGGTCGCTTTTGAGCGTCCCCGTCCTGTGTGGCGACCATAGCTCAGTTGGTTAGAGCGCCGGTTTGTGGTACCGGAGGTCGCGGGTTCGAGCCCCGTTGGTCGCCCCATTTCCTTCCAAGTTTTTCGCGACAATCGTTCGGACCGCGTTTCGACGTGACTCTGCCATCGCGTCTGATTATTACGCCCTGACGTAATTTTTTAACGCAAGGATTGAATCCATGTCCGCAGTCTGGGATTTCGCCGATTTTGACGATCATGAGCATGTTCACATGTTCCGCGATCGGGCCAGCGGACTTACGGCGGTCATTGCGGTTCATTCGACGCATCTTGGCCCCGGCGCGGGCGGCGTGCGATACTGGCATTATCCGCAGCGCGCCGCGGCGATCACCGACGCGCTGCGCCTGTCGCGCGGCATGAGCTATAAAAATGCGATGGCGGGGCTGCCGATGGGCGGCGGCAAGGGCGTGATTCTGGCCGACGAAGGCGCGGCGAAGACTCCCGAACTGCTCGCGGCGTTCGGACGCGCAGTCGAGTCGCTGGGCGGCGCCTATGTGACGGCCGAAGATGTCGGCATGTCGGACGCCGACATGGTCGCGATTTCGAAGCATACCAAGCATGTCAGCGGGCTTCCCGTGGCGAGCGGCGAAGCGGGCGGCGATCCTGGCCCGCTGACCGCGCTCGGCGTCTATCTGGGCATCAAGGCGGCAATCAAGCAGGGGCTGGGGACCGACAGCGCCAAGGATGTGCGGATCGCGATCCAGGGCGTCGGGAGCGTCGGCGGCGGCGTCGCGCGGCGGCTGGCTGCCGAGGGCGCGAAGCTGACGCTGGCTGACGTCAACCTGACGCGCGCGAAGGAACTCGCCGAAGAACTGGGCGCCGAGCTCGCCGATTCGGCAGCGATCATGGAAATCGAAGCCGATGTGCTGAGCCCGAACGCGCTGGGCGCGATCTTGACCGAACGCAGCATCGAAAAGCTGCGCGTGCCGATCGTTGCGGGCGGCGCCAACAACCAGCTGGCGACCGCCGCCGATGGGCAGCGCATTCACGACCGCGGCATCACCTATGCCCCCGACTATGTCATCAACGCGGGCGGCATCATCAATGTCGCGCTGGAATATCTGGGGCAGGGCAGCCGCGAAGAGGTCGAAAGCCGCATCCACCTGATCCCCGGCCGCCTCGCCGAGATCTGGGCCGAGAGCAAGGCGAGCGGCACGCCGGCGTCGGCGGTGGCCGACCGGATGGCGCAGAAGCTGATCGGGCGAGGATAGGAAAAACGTCGCCCCCGCGAAGGTGGGGGCCGCTAGCCGCCTATTCCTGCGCTGCTGCGTAAACCGACTGCGGCCCCCGCCTGCGCGGGGGCGACGGGAAGTGGGCTGGCGTCGATTGTTAAATCCGCTAAGCCACCCCGCAATGAAGCGTCATTTGTATCTGGTCGGCGGCTGGGCGTCGCTGGCGATCGGCGCGGTGGGCGCTTTTTTGCCGTTGTTGCCGACGGTGCCGCTGGTGATTCTGGCGGCCTTCTGTTTCGCGCGATCGTCGCCGCGGCTCGAGGCTTGGCTGCTGGGCCATCCGGCCTTTGGGCATCATATTGTCGCGTGGCGTGAAAAGGGCGCGATCAGCCGCAAGGGCAAGATCGCGGCGAGCGTCGCCTTTGCGGTCAGCATCGTGCTGGCATTGTTGTTCGCCCCCTGGCCGTGGATGATGGCGCCGATCATCGCGGCGGCGGTGGGCGGCAGCTGGATCTGGACAAGGCCGGAGGGGTAAGCCCTCCGGCCTTGTCGATTTTTTTGTTCTGCCGAGCGCCGTCAGAAATCGACCGTCAGGCGACCGTACACAAAGCGACCGCTGAAGCCGAAGGGCGACTGCGACGAATAAGGCAGGAAGCTGTTGTTCAGGCCGAAGTTGAAGCCGTTCACGGTACCAAAAGGCAGGCGGTCGGGATATTCGTCGAGCAGATTGTTCGCCCCGACCGCCAATTGCACCGGCTGCACCGGACGGAAGCGGAATTCCAGATCGACAATCCATTTCGGCGACAGGGTCACGTCGCCCGGCGCGGCGTCCTTGGGAATGGTGATGTCGAGGCTGGGTCCGGGCAGGAACACCTTGCCGTAACGGTTGGCGCGCAGCGTCATGCCGGCCGGGCCCGCTTCCCAGTCGATACCGGCGTTGAACTTGTTCGACGGCTGTCCGTCGGTCAGACGAAAGCTTTCGGGCCGGGCGAACAGGCGCTGCGCGGTGAAGCCGCTGAAGGTCCGGCGGTCGGTAATTTTTGTATCATTGATGTTGTAACCCGCGGTCAGGGTGAAGCGGCCCGCACCGAAGTCGGGTAGGCGATAGCTGCCGACGATGTCGAGCCCTTGCGTCCGCGTATCGATGCCGTTCACGAAGAAGCGCGCCGAGGTTCCGGCCACGCCCGCCGCTTGCAGGATGGCGACGACGTCGGCGCCCTGCAGATTTTCGGTCAGGGTGATGCGGTCCTTGATCTTGATCCGGTAGTAATCGACCGTCAGGCTGAAACCGGAAATCATATTGAACGCGATGCCGCCACCGATATTGACCGATTTTTCGGGATCGAGCGGCTGGGCGCCTAGCGCAACCGCGATTGGCGATCCGACCGGGAAGGTACCGATTTCGATCAGCCCGACCCCCGCGACATTGTTGGTTGAGGTCGTCGAGAAGAATTGTTGGGCCATACCCGGCGCACGAAAGCCGGTGGATATCGAACCGCGCAGGGCAAGGCCGCTGACCGGTTCAAGTCGCGCCGCGAGCTTGCCGTTCACCGTGTCGCCAAAATCGGAGAAATGTTCGTAGCGACCTGCAACCTGGACGTTGAAGATGTCGCTGATGTCGGCATCCAGCTCGAGATAGCCGGCGAAGCTGTCGCGCGAGGCATCGATCGCGGTGGTGGGCGAGAAACCGGGAAACACCTGCGATCCCGGCGCCGCGCCGTTGGTGAAGGTGAAAGGCCCGGCAATATAGCTCGACACTTCACCGGGTACGATCTTGTAGTTTTCGTTTCGCCATTCGCCGCCCAGCGCCAAGGTCGTGTCGCCCATGCCGAAGTCGATCGAGCGCGCGGCGTCGAAATTCACCGACATCTGGCCCGAGCGCAATCCGCCCGCGTTGAATTTCCTGGGGCTGTTGAGGCCGCCGAGCGATGTGTTGAAGCTGTTTTCGACCCCGTAGTTCAGACGGTTGGTGCCATAATTGATCGAAAGGTCGAGATTCCAGCCGGCCGTTTCGCCGCGCACCCCGCCGGCGATCGCGATGTCACGGATTTCGCTGGTGATGAGCGGCAGGAAGCCGTCGGGATAGAAAGGCTGGCCGCCATTTGCCCAGTCGGCGTTCCGCACGTCGAGCGCGCGGCGATAGAAGCCGGCACCATTTGCGTCGCGCACGCCGTAGCTGCCGAAACTGTAAAGCTCAAACCCGGAGCCGACATCCATGCCGGCGTTGAAAAAGAAGTTCATATCCTTTGATTCGCCGTCGCCGAAGCGGTGGGCATAGCGGTTGAAGGTGGTCTCGCGGGGATCGCCGATGCCGGCGTAGTTGCGGCGAATATCGGGGCCGGAGCGGTTGGTCGGTGCCCTGTCCTTATATTCGGCGGTGACGTTGAAATAGCCGCCCTCGCCAACCGGCAGGCCGATGTTCGTCGCAAAGGTATAGGTGTCGCCGTCGCGGCGTTTGCGATCGCGGCCGGTGAAGGTGATCACCGGATCGCCGTTGGCCGTCGTGGTCGGCGCGACGCTGGCCACCTGAGCGACGTCCTCCATCGTCGTGATATATTTGCCGTAGCTGATCTGCGCGCGGCCGCCTTCGCGGCGCTTGAGCTGGATGTTGATGACCCCCGCGATGGCATCCGATCCATATTGCGAGGCGGCGCCGTCGCGCAGCACCTCAATCCGGTCGATCGCGAGCGGCGGAATGGTGTTCATGTCGACGCCCGACGAACCGCGTCCGACCGAGCCATTGAGGTTGAGCAGCGACGAGAGATGGCGACGCTTACCATTGACCAGAACTAGCACCTGGTCGGGTGCAAGGCCGCGCAGCGTGGCAGGGCGCAACGAGTCGGTGCCGTCGGTCAGCGACGGCTGCGGGAAGTTGAAGGAGGGTACGAGCTGGTTGAGCAGTCGGTTCGTTTCGGTGGTGCCGCTGTTTTGCAGCATTTCGCTCGAAATCACGTCGATCGGCACCGTGCTGTCGGCAATCGTCCGGTCGGTGCGACGGGTGCCGGTCACAATGATGGTGGCGCTGTCCGACGCGTCGCTGGCGCCATCCTGGGCGACAGCGGGAGCGGCGATGCTGCCGCTGGCGATCAACGCTGCGGCAAGCGCGAGCGACGGGATTCGGGAAGTGTTTCGCATAAGTGGCCCCTTATTGTGTCTGGCCGAAACGGCCGGCCACGAAAGGATTGATACGAAAGCCAGCAATGGCCACCCAAATTACATCGAAGCACGGTCATATCTTACGTTTTTGTGACGATTGTGGTAATCGAGACACATATCAATGGCATAGTACGATATAAAATTTCAATTCTTAGAAGTTATCGATACCATTATAACCAGGCGGAAATCTGCAATTGGCTGGACCGCTGCCTTCGCGTCGCCTAAGGCTCTGGCCGCGATGCACGCCTATGCGAATCCCACCCGTTTTCTGGCAATCGCCCGACCCTTGACGCCGTGGCTGCTCGGCCTCGGGGTGCTGCTCGTGCTGGCGGGCGCGTGGGCCGGGCTGACGCAGGTGCCGGGCGACTATAAGCAGGGTGAAACGGCACGGATTCTTTATGTCCATGTCCCGGCGGCGTGGCTCGGAATGGGCGGCTGGACGTCGCTGGCTTTTGCGGGGTTGATCCAGCTGGTGTGGCGGCACCCGCTGTCGGGTATCGCCGCGCGCGCGATCGCGGTGCCGGGGATGCTGTTCACCGCGCTGTGCCTCGCCACCGGGTCGATCTGGGGCAAGCCGACGTGGGGAACCTGGTGGGAATGGGACGGGCGGATGACGTCGATGCTCGTCCTGCTGTTCCTCTATGCGGGCTTTATCGCGCTGACCAATGGCGAAGACGGGCAAAGGCAGGGCGGCTCGCTGTCGCGCGGCGCGGCGATTTATGCGCTGGTGGGCGCGATCAACATTCCGATCATCAACCGCAGCGTTGTGTGGTGGAACAGCCTGCATCAGGGGCCGAGCATCACGCTGCGCGGGTCGAGCATCGACAATGCGCTGCTGTGGCCGTTGGGCTTGACCTTGCTCGGTTTTTCGCTGTTATTCGGCGCGATCGTGCTGATGCGGATGCGGAGGATCATCGCCGACAACCGCGTTGCGGCGCGGCTGCGGCGGCTCGCCGACGAGGAGGATTGACGCGTGACGGGGGTGATCAGCGGCAGCGGCCAATGGGCCTATGTGGCGGCAGCTTACGGACTGACGGTGCTGCTCACCGGCGCCGTGCTGTGGTCGAGCTGGCGCGCCATGGCGAAGGCCGAGCGGCGTAGCGATGCGCTGCGCCGGGACCGCACATGAAGGCGAAACATCAACGATTGGTGCTGGCGCTGGTCGCGCTGGTCGGCGTCGCCGGCGCTGGCGTGCTCGCGGCGAGCGCGCTGCGCGACGAGGCGGCCTATTTCCGCACCCCCGTTGAAGTGCAGGGCGGCAAGGCCGCGGTCGGCGAGGCGATGCGGCTGGGTGGTATGGTTGCCAAGGGCAGCATCAAGCGCCAGAGCGACGGGCTGACGATCCGCTTCGTCGCGACCGACGGCAAGGCGTCGGTGCCGGTCGAATATACCGGTATCGTCCCCGACCTGTTCGGCGAGGAAAGCGGGATGGTCGCCGACGGCCGGATGCGCGCCGACGGAACCTTTGTCGCCGACCGCATCCTGGCGAAGCATGACGAGCGTTATATGCCGCCGCAGATGGTTGAGATGCCGAAGAATATGAAGGCGCCTGCGGTATGATGGATATTCGTCGCCC
Organism: Sphingopyxis sp. 2PD; assembly: GCF_005503695.1. Classification (GTDB taxonomy): domain Bacteria; phylum Pseudomonadota; class Alphaproteobacteria; order Sphingomonadales; family Sphingomonadaceae; genus Sphingopyxis. The sequence continues at coordinate 17,687 of NZ_SCMU01000037.1, read as the reverse complement.
CCGCGAAGGCGGGGGCCGCCATCGGCCTTTTTCTGCATTGCTGTGTAAAACGACAGCGGCCCCCGCCTGCGCGGGGGCGACGATCATATGATTGCCGAACTCGGCCTCGCGCTGCTGTGGGTCGCCGCTGCGCTCGCATGCCTGTCGCTGGTCGCGGGCATATTGTTCCTGCGCGGCGGGCCGAAGGATCTTGGGGCGCTCGTGCGCCCCGCAAGCGTGGCGCAGGGCGTGCTCACCGCCGCGGCGTTCGGCCTACTGATCGCGCTGTTCGTGCGGTCGGATATGTCGGTCGAACTTGTCGCGCGCAACAGCAACAGCCTGAAACCGATGATTTTCAAGGTCGCGGGAACGTGGGGCAATCACGAAGGGTCGATGCTGCTGTGGTTGATGATCCTGTCGCTGTCGGGCGGGCTGATCGCGATTTTCGAGAAAAGGCTGCGCGAGGATACGCTGATTGCCACGCTCGCCGCGCAGGCGGCACTGAGCATCGGCTTTTTTGCGTTCCTGCTGTTCTCGTCGAACCCGTTCAAGCGGCTGCCGGTTGCACCGCCCGACGGGCAGGGGCTCAACCCGCTGCTCCAGGACATCGGTTTGGCCTTCCACCCGCCGACGCTTTACGTCGGCTATGTCGGGCTTTCGGTGGCGTTCAGCTTTGCCGTCGGCGCGCTGATCACGCGCGAGATCGGCCCGGCGTTCGCGCGCGCGATGCGGCCGTGGGTGCTCGGCAGCTGGATTTTCCTGACGCTCGGCATCACCGCCGGCAGTTACTGGGCCTATTATGAGCTTGGCTGGGGCGGCTGGTGGTTCTGGGACCCGGTCGAAAATGTCTCGCTCGTCCCGTGGCTCGCGGGCGCGGCCTTGCTCCATTCGGTCGCGGTGACCGCGACACGCAACGCGCTGCGCGCGTGGACGGTGATGCTCGCGGTGATCGGCTTTTCGATGTCGATGGTCGGCACCTTCATCGTCCGGTCGGGGCTCTTGACGAGCGTCCACAGCTTTGCGGTCGATCCCGAGCGCGGCACTTTCCTGCTTGTGCTGATGGCGATCTATATCGGCGGCGCGCTTACCCTGTTTGCGCTGCGCGCCGGGGCGGTCGCCGAGGGCAAGAAATTCGCGCTGCTGAGCCGCGAAGGCTCGCTTGTCATCAACAATCTGCTGCTGACGACGATCCTCGCGCTCGTCCTGCTCGGGACGCTCTATCCGATCGTCGCCGAGGCGATGGGCGAGAAGATTTCGGTCGGGCCGCCCTATTATAACCGCGTCGCGGGCCCGCTCGCGCTAATCCTCTGCCTTGTCATGGTTGCGGGACCTCTGCTGAGCTGGCGCAAGGATGATGGAAAGCGGCTTTGGTCGCGCCTGCCGCTCGCGATCTTCGCGGGCTCGGCGGTGCTGTTCGCCCTGATCCTGTTCGGCGGCAAGGTCGGCATATTGCCGCTGCTCGGCATGACGGTGGCGGGGATCGTCGCGGTTGCGAGCCTCGCGCCGCTGTGGGGACGCAACCTCCGCCGCACGCCGCTGCCGACATGGGGCATGGTGGTGGCGCATTTCGGCGTCGCGGTGTGCCTCGCCGGGATGGGCGCCGAAAGTGCCTTCATCAAGGAACGGCTGGTCGCGGCGGCGCCGGGCGACGACATCCGGATCGGCGATTTTTCGGTGAAGTTTGTCGGAGTGAAGCCGGTCGCGGGGCCGAATTATACCGCCATCGAGGGGACGCTGGTCGCGACGACATCGTCAGGAAGCAGCTTTACGATGAAGCCCGAAGCGCGCACCTTTCCGGGGCTGATGGGGACCGCGCCGACCGAGACGAACGAGGCGGCGTTGCTCACGCGACCGGGCGGGCAGCTCTATGCGGTGCTCGGCCAGCCGGTGACGGGTGAGGACGGGCGCGCCGACCGCTACCAGATCCGCCTGTGGTGGAAGCCGCTGGTGTGGTGGATATGGCTGGGCGGCGGGCTGATCGCCTTCGGTGCGACGCTGTCGATGCTCGGCCGCGCGCAGCTTTTAACAATCTTTCGCGCGCGCCGCGCGCGCAAGGCAGAGGAACGATTTGCGCCATGAAGAACCGCTGGGTCCTTTTTGTACCGCTGGCGATCATGGGGCTGCTGTTCGGCGCTTTCATCTACCGGCTGGTGACCCCCGCCGAGACGCTGATCCAGTCGCAGTGGATCGACAAGCCGATGCCGCTGTTCGACTTGCCGCCCGCGACCGCGGGGGTCGAGGGGCTGAAGAGCAGCCAGCTCGCCGACGGCAAACCGCGCCTCGTCAATGTCTTCGCAAGCTGGTGCATCCCGTGCCGCGCCGAGGCGCCGCAGCTCGAGGCGCTGAAGGCCGCGGGGGTGCCGATCGACGGCATCGCGATCCGCGACCGGCCCGAAGATGTCGCGATGTTCCTGAACGAATATGGCAATCCCTTCGACCGGATCGGCGCCGACATGCAGTCGAGCGTGCAGATTGCCTTGGGATCGTCGGGGGTTCCCGAAACCTTCCTGATCGACGGCAAGGGGATCATCCGCGAACAGATCCAGGGGGTTATCCTGGCCGATCAGGTGCCCGAGATCATCGCCAAGCTGGAGGCGATGAAATGAGCATGACATGGTCCATCTCGTCGCGCTCCCCCGCGAAAGCGGGGGGCCAGGGCGGCAAAGTGCGACGTTGGGGCAAGGTCGCCGTGGACCCCCGCTTTCGCGGGGGAGCATGGCTTTTGGCGGCGCTGCTGCTGGCCGCTACTGGTATGTTCTCGTCGTCATCGCTCGCCCAAGACCGCTTGCCCCCCGCACCCTATGCCTATCAGCAGCTCAAAGACCCGGCGCAGGAAGCGCGCGCGAAGGCGCTGATGGAGGAATTGCGCTGCCTTGTCTGTCAGGGGCAGTCGATCGCCGATTCGGACGCGCCCTTGGCGGGCGATATGCGGCACGAGGTGCGCAGCAAGATCGCGGCGGGCGAAAGCCCCGGTGAAATCAAGACGTGGCTCGTCGCGCGCTATGGCAATTGGGTGAGCTATGATCCGCCGTTCGATGCGGCGACGGCGTTTCTGTGGCTCGGGCCTTTGCTGTTCCTCGCGATCGGCGGCTGGCTTGCCTTTGGCCGCTTCCGGCGCGGCGCGAGCGATGCGGAGGATGCGGCATGATCTGGCTCTGGGTACTGCTCGTCGCGGCGCTGACGATCGGCGGCATCTTCTGGCTCGGCAAGCTGCCCGCCGCGGCGCGGCCGCTCGCGGGGGCGGCGGTGATGCTGGGGCTTGCAGGCTATGCGCTGCAGGGCAGCCCGTCGCTCGCGGGCAAGCCGGTCGCGGCGCCCGAGGAGCCCGAGGGGTTCGGCGAGGCGCTGACCGACCAGCGGCAGGGGATGGCGGACCGTTTCGGCCCCGCGGCGCAGTGGCTCGGCATGTCCGACGGCTTTGCGCGCACGGGCAAGACCGAACTCGCGGCGCAAACGCTCGAAAAGGGGCTTCAGAAATATCCCGACAATGTCGACCTCTGGGTCGGGCTCGGCAACGCGCTCGCGGCGCATGGCGGTGGTATGATGTCGCCCGCGGCGGCGCTCGCCTTCGACGAGGCGGCGAAGCGCGATCCCTCGCACCCCGCGCCGCCCTTTTTCGCGGGGCTCGCGCTCGCGCAGGGCGGCGACCTGAAGGGCGCCGAGGCGGTGTGGAGCGAGCTTCTGGCGCGCAGCCCCGCCGATGCGCCGTGGCGCGCCGATCTGGAAATGCGGCTCGGTCAGCTGCGGCAGGCGCTCGGGCCGCAGCTGCCGCTACCATCGGCCGATGACGCCCCCGGAGCGGCGGCGGGCGTCCCGAATTGAAACCTATTCCAAAGGCGCTGGCTCGTCTAAAGGCGCGCGATGACTGCTGAGTCGCAACAGGAGGCCGCAGGCGCGCCAAGCGCCGCACCGGTCGCCGCCGATACCGGCCACCATGGCCACGGACACGAAGGCGATGGCAAGCTGAAGCTTGCCGTCGGCGCGGTCGGCGTCGTGTTCGGCGACATCGGCACCAGCCCGCTCTATGCGTTTCGCGAGACCTTTGCCGGGCATCACCCGATCGAACCCGATCGGCTGCACATCTATGGTGTGCTGAGCCTGGTGTTCTGGTCGATGATGCTGGTCGTCACCTTCAAATATGTGCTGACGATCATGAAGGCCGACAACAAGGGCGAGGGCGGCAGTCTCGCGCTGCTCGCGCTGATCAGCCGATCGTCGGGCGAAAAGCGCTGGACCTGGCCGATCATCCTGCTCGGCGTGTTCGCGACCGCGCTTTTCTATGGCGACAGCATGATCACCCCGGCGATGTCGGTGCTGTCGGCGACCGAGGGGCTGCGCTACATCAACCCCGGGTTTGCGCCCTATATTGTCCCGATCGCGCTGACGATCCTGATTGGTCTGTTTGCGCTGCAGTCGCGCGGCACGGCCAAGGTAGGCGCGCTGTTCGGGCCGATCATGCTGCTCTATTTTCTGACCCTGGCCGGGCTGGGCATCATGCACATTGCGGATAATCCCTGGATCATCGTCGAGACGATCAATCCGGTGAACGCGCTGCGCTTCTTTTACGTCGATGGGTTTACCGCGTTCATCGCCTTGGGCGCGGTGGTCCTCGCGGTGACGGGTGCCGAGGCGCTCTATGCCGACATGGGCCATTTCGGGCGCGGGCCGATCGGGATCAGCTGGCTGGCGTTCGTGCTGCCCGCGTTAATGCTCAACTATATGGGGCAGGGCGCGATGGTGCTGGCCGCCGAAGCCGGGCCGCGCGCCGACCTCATCTCCGACCCGTTTTTCCAGATGATGCCGCAATATCTGGAGGTGCCGGTCGTCATCCTCGCGCTGCTGGCGACGATCATCGCCAGCCAGGCGGTGATTTCGGGCGCCTTCTCGCTGACCCAGCAGGCGATCCAGCTCGGCTTCATCCCGCGCCTCCGCGTCGAACACACCAGCGCATCGGCGGCGGGGCAGATCTACATCCCCGTCGTCAACTGGTTCCTGATGATCATGGTGATCATCCTGGTGTTGTTCTTTGGTTCGTCGAGCAATCTCGCTGCCGCTTACGGCATCGCGGTCACCGGCGCGATGTTCATCGACACCTGCCTGCTGTCGGTCGTCCTCTTCACCTTGTGGAAATGGCCGGCGTGGAAGGCATTGCCGGTGCTCGCGGTGTTCTTCATCGTCGATATCGCCTATTTCGGCGCCAACCTGATCAAGGTGCCCGACGGCGGTTGGGTGCCACTGGCGATCGGGCTCATCATCTTCACGATGCTCACCACTTGGTCGCGCGGGCGCAAGCTGATGCAGCAGGAAATGGCCGAAGGCGCGATGCCGATCCCGGTGTTCGTCAAATCGGCCGCGAACAGCGCGACGCGCGTGCCCGGCACGGCGGTGTTCATGACGTCGAGCAGTGATGGCGTACCGCACGCGCTGCTTCACAATTTGAAGCACAACAAGGTGCTGCACCAGCGCATCATCTTGCTGACGATCAAGATTGCCGACGTCCCCTATGTGCGCGAGGAAAATCATTGTGCGCTCGACGATCTGGGGCAGGGGTTCCATCGGCTGATCCTGAACTATGGCTTTATGCAGCCGATCGACGTTCCCGACGCGCTCAAGCGCGTGACGAGTTGCGGCGGCGAGTTCAAGATGCTGGAGACGAGCTTTTTCCTGTCGCGCCAGACGCTGATCGCGGCGAGCAAGCCGGGGATGCCAATCTGGCGCGAAAAGCTGTTCGCGTGGATGCTGCGCAATTCGGAAAGCGCCATGGAATATTTCCGGCTGCCGACCAATCGCGTGGTCGAACTGGGCAGTCAGGTCGCAATCTGACGCGGCCGACCGGATTAACTCGCCGTCATCGGCAATTATGCGTTTGATCATTGCCGCCGGTCTTGCGATGCGGGCGCGAGGCGATGGAGGTTGGCCGGCGAGATGGGCGCGGGGAACACGGACGATCTGATCCTGCCGGTGCCGCCCGAACCCTTTGGGCTGATCGTCGGCGGAGCGATGCGCGGGCAGTCGGCGGACGCGCTGGAAACGGCGCTGCGCCATATGGGGCTGCGGCCCGAACGGGTCGCGCTTGACGCTGCCGATGGTGGTCCGCCGCGCTTTCGCCTGCGCTTCGGGGCTGTGTCGGTCCTGGCTGGTCCCGCTACGGATCATGCGCTCGATGCCGCCGATCCCGACCATCCGTCGACCAGTTTGCTCGCCGCCAGCCTGCCGGGCGAGTGGCGCGGCGACGACCATTGCTGGATGTTCGTACCCGAACCGACCGACGAGCCCGCGACGGCGACTGCGCAGCCGACGCAGATGCGCGAATTCTTCAAGATGTTGGTGCTGCTGATCGACCTGTTCGATGCCAGCCACCTTTTTTGGTCGCCCGCGCGGCTGTGGTCGGACGCGGCACAGTTTCGCGCGGCGATCGCCGAAATGCTGGCGAGCGGGATGCCGCCGGTGCTGCACCTCGTCGCGTTTCGGCGCCGCGAGGATGCCGGGGGTGCTAGCATGGGGACGCGCGGACTGGCGCTGTTCGCGGGGCAGGAATTGGAGGCTCGGATTCCCGAGGGATGGACGGTTGCCGACATGGTGAAACGGCTGTCCCGCCTGGCGCTGGATATGATGCTGAACGGTCCGGTGCGGCACGGCCGCACGATGCGCGGGCTGGAGAGCGGCGAGTGGATCGACCTGTCGCCAACGCCCGCTACCGGCGGTCAGCGATCGAGCGTGATCGTCGAGTTTGGCCGCGATCGCTGATGCCGGGCCGCGGTTGGCTGGGCGCACCGCCACCGCAACCGGGTTTTCAGCGACATCATCTGATCCCGATCGCGCTGCTGCACCGCGCGCAGATGGCGGCGATGTTCGATCATTTGCAAACCGAGGGCTTTGCCCTCGCGGATTTTCACCGCAACGGGGTGATACTGCCCGCCTGCGAGGGGACGGCGCTGTCGTCGGGCCACGCGCTGCACCGCGGGCCGCATCAGGGCTATAGCGACGTCGTTGCGGCGCGGGTCGAGGGTATTCGCGCTCATTTCGCGCTGCACGCGGCGTCGGATCCGCGTGCTGCGCGGCGGACGGCGGTGATGCGCCTGCGGCTGTTGCAGGACACGACGCGCCGCGCGCTGACCGACCGGCACGGGGCCGGATTCTGGCTCAACCGCCGTGATCCGATGCGCCTGTTCGTCGATCGGCCCTATCTGGATGATGCGATCGAGCGGTTGTTCGGGGGCGTCACAGCCTGACTTTCGCCTCCAGCTCGCGCCGCGCCGCCAGATATTGTTCTTCAAGCGCGGCGACGAATTCCGCGACGGGGCGGACCGCGGTCACCGGGCCGATGCCCTGGCCCGATCCCCAGATGTCTTTCCACGCCTTGGCCTTGGTGTTGCCACCCGAACCGAAGTTCATCGTCGACAGGTCGCCTTCGGGCAGATTGTCAGGGTCCATGCCCGCAGCGACGATCGACTGGCGGAGGTAATTGCCATGTACCCCGGTGAACAGGTTCGAATAGACGATGTCGGCGGCGCGGCCTTCGACGATGCCATCCTTATAGCCTTGGTCGGCGTTGGCTTCGGCGGTCGCGATGAAGGCGCTGCCGATATAGGCGAGGTCGGCGCCGCATGCCTGCGCGGCGAGGATCGAGCGGCCGTGGCCGATCGCGCCCGACAGCGCGACGGGGCCATCGAACCATTCGCGGATTTCCTGCACCAGCGCGAAAGGCGATTGCCGCCCGGCATGACCGCCCGCGCCGGCAGCAACGGGGATCAGCCCATCGGCGCCCTTTTCAACCGCCTTGCGCGCAAAACGATCGTCGATGACGTCGTGGAGGGTGATGCCGCCCCAGCTATGCACCGCTTGGTTGAGTTCCTCGCGCGCGCCGAGCGAGGTGATGGTGATCGGTACCTTCCATTTGGCGCAGGTGGCGATGTCCTGTTCCAGCCGGTCGTTCGATTTATGGACGATCTGGTTGACCGCATAAGGTGCGGACAGGCGATCGGGATTGTCGCGGTCCCACGCGGCGAGTTCTTCGGTGATCTGGTGCAGCCATTCGTCGAGCAACGTCTGGGGGCGTGCGTTCAGGGCCGGAAAGCTGCCGACAACGCCCGCCTTGCACTGCGCGATCACCAGTTCCGGCCCCGACACGATGAACAGGGGCGAGCCGATGACGGGCAGGCGCAGGCGGTCGAAAATGGGGGGCAGGGCCATGAATCACTCTCCGGTAGCAGTTTGAAACTGACCTTAACGTAAACGGAAGGTCGTGCAAGAGGGGTTGACGGTGACACAACGGACAAAGGCGGCCGAAGCCGCCTGTGCCATTAATCCCGTTGTGTTCAGGCCGTGACGGTTCGGCGACGGGCCGCCTTGAACGCCAGATAGCCGAGCCCGACCATGGCAATCAACAGCGCGCCTTGGGCGATGGCGAAGGGCGGTTCGGTTCCATTGGGTGCCAGCGCGTTGAGCGCGGGAACCTTCAGGAAGCTTTGCACGACCAGCACGAACAGGTTGAGGTAGAGCGCGAGCGTGGCGGTGACGACATAGACCGTAGCGGCGCACCCGACGAGCTTGCGCCCATACCAGGCCCAGAAGGTCGCGACGAGGATCAGCGTCGAGAGGATGCCGAAACCAAGCGCCGGGGTGAAGGCGACGATCGGGAACAGGAAACCCGTCAGGCTGGTGAGCAAGGTCGTCCAGAGGAAGATACCGGTGGTGCGCGGCAGGATGCGGCCGCGAGCGAAGGCTGGGAGGGCGATCAGCCCTGCGGCGATCGCGATCAGGCTGATTGCGACGTGCAGCGCGGTGAACTGCGGGATGGTGAGGCCAAGGATCATGGCACGCCTCCTTTACAGATAGCGTGCCGCGGGGCGCGCCAGCGACAGGTTGGGACGAAGCGCCGCGCGCGCGGCAATATAGGCTTCATAGTCGGCCATGTCGGGCAGGGCGGGAATGGTGACGGTTTCGCCCGCATCGAAACCGGCGAGTGCGGCATCGACCATGTCGTCCACGTCCATCACGATTTCGGCGGGCAGGCTGGCCAGTTGCTCCTCGGTCCAGATCGGGGTGCGCGTGGCGCCCGGCAGCACTGCCTGGATCCGTACGCCCTTGGCGCCGAGTTCGACGTGCAATGCTTCGCTGAACGCCAGCACATAGGCCTTGCTGGCGGGATAGGTGGCGGTGAAGCCGTCGGGGATCAGCGCGGTTACCGAGCTGATGTTGATGATCGCCCCGCTGCCCTTCGCGGCAAGCCGCGGGGCAATCGCCGCGGCGAGCCGGGTGGCCGCCAGAATGTTGAGATTGATGAGCGTCGTCAGATGCGCCGGATCGGCGTCGACGAAGCTGGTTTCGCCCGCGATCCCGGCATTGTTGATGAGGCCGGTGACTGCATCGTCGTCGCGCAGGCGCGCTTCGACACGGGCAAGGTCATCGGGGTTGGCGAGATCGGCGGCGATGACATCGACCGCGACGCCCGTGTCTTCGCGTAGCTGGTCGGCGAGTTCGGCAAGCTTGTCGGCACGGCGCGCGACGAGGATCAGATTGTGGTCGCGGCGGGCGAGGCGGTCGGCATAAACGGCGCCGATGCCGTCCGATGCGCCGGTGATGAGAAAGGTCTGCTTGGTCATGATATATCTCCTTGACGAAGGAGGAGGCGCGGCCCCGCTGGACCGCGCCTCCGTGTATCAGCTGTTGATGAAATCCAGAAGGTCGGCGTTGAAGCGGTCCTGATGCGTGACCGTCAGGCCATGGTCGGCGCCTGCATAGATTTTCAGCACCGCCTGTTTGACGATCTTCACCGTGGCGTGGGCCGAGGCATCGACGGGAACGATCTGGTCGTCGTCGCCGTGCAGGACCAGAGTCGGGACGTCGAATTTCGTCAGGTCGGCGTTGAAGTCGCTTTCCGAAAAGGCGCGGATGCTGTCGAGCTGGCCCTTGAGTCCGCCCATCATGCCCTGCCGCACAAAGTCGTCGCGCACTGCTTCGCTGACCACCGCGCCGTCGCGGTTATAGCCGTAGAAGGGGATGGTCAGATCGTGGAAGAACTGCGGCCGGTTATCGAAGGTGCCTTTGCGGATGCCGTCGAACACGTCGATCGGCAGACCGCCTGGATTGGCTTCGGTCTTGAGCATCAGCGGCGGAACTGCCCCGATCAGCGCGATCTTGGCGACGCGATCCGTGCCATGACGGCCGACATAGCGGGTGACTTCGCCGCCGCCGGTCGAATGGCCGACGAGGATGACGTCGTTCAGGTCCAGCTGTTCGATCAGTTCGGCGAGGTCGTCGGCGTACTGGTCCATATTGTTGTTGTCCCAGACCTGATCCGACCGGCCATGGCTGCGGCGGTCGTGGGCGATGGTGCGGAAACCCTGATTGGCGAAGAACACCATCTGGGCGTCCCAGGCGTCGGCGCTGAGCGGCCAGCCGTGCGAAAAGATGATCGGCTGCCCGTCCTTCGGACCCCAGTCCTTGTAGAAGATGTGCGTACCGTCCTTGGTGGTGATCGTGGTCATGGCTTGGTTCCTTTCGTTGGAGGGGGGCGGGGTGTCCGTCCCGATGAAGGAGAGATAGGCCAGAGCGGGCTTGCGCGGGATTGGCGGACCCGACATTATGCGGGCCGATTCCGACAAAAGGTTCGCCATGCCGAAAGTGAAGCTGCCCGAAGCGCCGCAACCGCTCGTCGAGGTCGGGATGATGCTCTATCCCGACTGCCAGATCGGCATGGTCCACGGTATCACCGACCTGTTCGACATCGCGGGACGGTTCGCGGTGCAGCACGGCCGCGCGCCGATCCGCGCCAGCCACTGGCGGTTGCAGGAGGGCGGGGGCTTTGCGCGCTGTTTCGACAGCCATCCCGACGAGCCCGCGGGCAATTCGCCCACGGTGCTGATCGCGCCGGGCAGTTTGCACAAGCTGCTCGAGCCCGGCGAGGTCGAACCCTATGCCCGCTGGCTGCTCGATCGCCATGCGCATGGCGCGGTGCTGGCGTCGAATTGCGGCGGCGCCTTTGCGCTTGCGGCGACCGGGCTGCTCGCGGGGCGCCCGGCGACGACGCACTGGTTCTTTGCCGAACAGTTCCGCGAGCGTTTCCCCAACGTACGGCTGGAGATCGACCGCATGGTGATCGACGATGGCGACATCGTCACTGCGGGCGGGCTGATGGCGTGGACCGACCTCGGGCTGCGCATCGTCGAGCGGCTGCTGGGGCCGACGGTGATGATGGAAACCGCGCGCTTCCTGCTGATCGATCCCGGCGGGCGCGAGCAGAAGAATTATGCCAGTTTCGCGCCGCGGCTGACGCATGGCGACGAGGCGATCCTGAAGGTGCAGCACTGGTTGCAGGGACGCGGCGCGGGGCCGGTCGCCGTCCCCGCGATGGCGGGCGAAGCCGGCATGGAGGAGCGGACGTTCCAGCGCCGGTTCAAGGCGGCGACGGGCATGACCCCGGTCGAATATGTCCAGCATCTGCGCGTCGGCAAGGCCCGCGAGCTGCTCGAGTTCACGCGGCGCACCGTCGATCAGGTCGCATGGAGCGTCGGATATGAGGATGCGGCGGCCTTCCGCAAATTGTTCCACCGCCTGACCGGCCTGTCGCCGCACGAATATCGGCAGCGATTTGCGACGCCGCAATCGCTCGCCGAGGTCGCCTGAAAATTATTTCGCAGCCCGTGTCGATTTGGCGGTGGCTCGTTCGTCATGTGGTCAGGCGCCGCTGTTGGCCCGACCAAAAGGAGATGAAGAATGCGCGTGATGGTTTTTGTGAAAGCGACCGAGGACAGCGAACAGGGGATGACGGCGTCGCCCGAGCTTGACCAGATGTTCGTCGATATGGGCAAGTTCAACGAGGAGCTGGTCAATGCCGGGGTGCTGGTCGCCGGTGACGGCCTGAAGCCCTCGTCGTTCGGCAAGCGCGTCGCCTTCGATGGCCCCAGCCGCACCGTGATCGACGGCCCTTTTGCCGAGACGCGCGAACTGGTCGCCGGCTATTGGCTGTGGGAAGTCAAGGACATGGACGAAGCGGTCGAATGGGTGAAGCGCTGCCCCAACCCGATGTTCGGGCCGAGCGAGATCGAGATCCGCCCGCTGTACGAGATGGAGGACTTCGCCGACATCATCCCCGACGAAGCCGCCGCGATCCACGACGGCGTGGGCGAAAAGCTCGCGAACGGCTGATCGCTTGCCTGCCCCGCCATGCGCCTCTAACCGTGGCGCATGGCGGCGGACCCCACCCATCGGGCCATCGAGGCGGTTTTCCGGATCGAGCGGGCACGGCTGATCGCCGGGCTGGCGCGGCTGACCCGCGACGTCGACCGCGCCGAGGAGCTGGCGCAGGATGCGCTGCTGGTCGCGCTGACCGAATGGCCCGCCCGCGGCGTCCCCGACAATCCCGGCGCCTGGTTGATGGCGGCGGCAAAGCGGCGGGCGATTGACGGCATCCGCCACGCCCAGATGCAAAGCCGCAAACATGCCGAAATCGCTCGCGAACGGGACGAGGAGCAGGACATGAGAGCGGCGGCGGTCGAGGCGGCGCTCGACGATCCGCTGGGCGACGAGCTGCTGGGGCTGATCTTTGCCGCGTGCCACCCGGTGATCGGTGCCGAGGCGCGCGCCGCGCTGACGCTGCGGCTGGTCGGCGGGCTGACGGTGGAGGAGATCGCACGGGCGTTCCTTTCCAACGAAGCGGCGATCGCGGCACGGATTACCCGGGCCAAGAGAGCGATTGCCAAGGCCGGGGTCCAGTTCGAAGTCCCCCGCGGCGCCGAGCTGGCGGCGCGGCTGCCGTCGGTGCTCGAGGTCGTCTATCTGATCTTCAACGAAGGCTATGCCGCAACCGCGGGGCCGTCGCTGGTCCGCCCGCCGCTCTGCGCCGAGGCGCAGCGGCTGGCGCGCATCCTGGCCGGCCTTATGCCCAAGCAGCCCGAGGTGCTGGGGCTGCTCGCGCTGGTCGAGATCCAGGCGTCGCGGCTGGCGGCGCGCGCCGGTCCCGACGGTCAGTTCGTGCCGCTGACCGAGCAGAACCGGGCGCGCTGGGACCAGCTGCTCATCCGCCGCGGCCTCAACGCACTGGCCCGCGCCGAGGCGCTGGGCGGCGCCGACGGGGCTTATGCTTTGCAGGCCGCGCTCGCCGCCTGCCACGCCCGAGCCCGCCGCGCCGAGGACACCGACTGGCGGCGCATCGCGGCGCTGTACGACCGGCTGGCGCAGGTGATGCCCTCGCCGGTGGTCGAGCTCAACCGCGCGGTCGCGCACAGCATGGCGTTCGGCCCCGACGCCGGACTGGCGCTGGTCGACCAAATCTCGGACGACGCAGCGCTGCGCCACTATGCCCCGCTACCCGCGGCGCGCGGCGACTTCCTGCTCCGCGCCGGACGCCCCGCCGAGGCGAAGGCGGCGTTCACGGCGGCGGCGGCGCTGGCCGGCAATGACCGCGAACGCGACTATCTGTTGTCGCGCGCCGCCGATTGTTAATAGCCCCCTTCGGACCCCGGGGCGCGGTAGAAGCGGTGGCGGGTGACGGTGCCGTCGATCAGGCTTTTCTTCAGCTTCTTGCGCATCTTGTCGGCACCGTCGGGCGAGACGCAGACGAGGCGGGTGCCACCATCGGGCAGGGGTTCGATCGCGCTGATGATCACCCCCGCGCTCTTGCACAGCGCGATCACCTCGGCCTCGGTCAGCGTGACGTTCATCGCGCGGCTCATGACGGGGTGGCGCCAGGCGCCATGGCGCGGATTGCGGCGGCCACCTGTTCAAAGCCTTCGGCGCTGGCGGTGGCGAGCGCAAGCGGGCGGCCACCGAGCGCGGCATTTTCGCTGTTGAGGAATTCGACCGCCGCATCGCGCCCGCCCATGGTCAGGAACGCCAGCTGGCTGATGTCGCCCTGCCGCTTGGCATCGTCGCGCGCGAGTGGCGTACGTTTCTTGCGGAAATAATTATTGGTACGGGTGCGGGCGGGCGCGTCGGCATCGGTCGCGGCGTCGGCCCTCGCCGCAGCGCTGGCGGGCTTGGCGGGTGCGGTGACCTGCGCCTTGCCGACGGGAGGGGTAGCGGGTTTGGCTCGGCTGTTCATCGGGCGCGGCTCCTGTGCGGGTAAGCGGGAGCGCGCAGGTCTCTCAGCCGCGGCGGCTCATGACCATCAATACCGCGATGATATCTATATGGGGGCGGCGCAAGGCGATTGTAAGGCGCCGCCGCCGGTGCCTGACCGTGAGCGAGCACCACCGTCGCTCACCCGCGCGCCCGCTGCTCCGGCCAGGCATCCGCGCCCGCATGATCGGCTGCGGCATCATTGGCCGGATCGAGCGAAGCGAAAAAGGCGCGGCGCGCGGCTTCGCCCGCGATCAGCAGCGGGGTGACTTCGGCCACGCGCAGGTTTTCGTAAACTTCCAGCTCGTCGTCATCGAGCGCGCGGGCATAGGCGGGGTCGCCGAACTGGCCCTCCTCGTGCCCCCAGAAATCGGCGGGCGGCGGGAAGTCGGTGCGCCAGTCGCCCGCATGGTCGTCGAACCACACGGTCATCGCCGCCGCCGCCTCTTCGGGGGTTTCGCTGCCATCGTCGCCATAGCCCGGATCGGCGGAAATCTGCGCAACTTGACGCGCGATTTCACTATCTCCGGCCAAGACGGCGACCGGGTCGGTGCAGCGGTCGCGCGCCGCCAGCCAGACCGCGAGCGCAGCGATAAGGTCGCCCGGCGCGCCCTCCGCACCCTCCGCGTCCGCGGCGCCCGGCGCCGTAGCGGCGTCGAACAGCGCCAGAAAGCCCGGCCAGTCGGCCGCGATCGACTGCGCCAGCATATCCTCGCCCGCCTCTGCGCGCGTTTCGACCATGCGGTCGAGCCGCGCGAGCATCGCGAGGCCAAGGCGGCTGTCGATGCGGCGGCGCTTGATGAAGCTGCGGCCGTCCTCGCGTTGCAGCTCGGTGGTTTCGTCATGCCCCCAGATCGCGCGGTCGAGCAGTTCGTCGACGAGCCGCCCGCGCGCGATCAGCAGCGCCGCGCCGCAGCCGAGCCGGAACGCCGCGCCCGTGGGCCGCTGTTTCAGCTGATAGACCGCGGCGGGCGACATGCCGACCTTTGCCGCCGAAATCTTCACCGACCCGTTGGTGGCGAAGGCTTCCAGAAATTCGCGCTGGAGCCGCGGCGTCCAGTGATAGCTGGCGGGGGCGGGGATCGCGGCGGGGTCGTATGCATAGTCGTCCATCGATTCGTCCTTTCGGTTTGGTGAAACCGTCAGAATGAACCATATGGGTGAAATGTAGGAAAGCGGTTTTTGGTCAGGCGTTGGTCGCCGCCGCGCGCTCCTTGTCGGCGCGCAATTTTTCAGTGTGGAGCAGCTTGTCGGCCATCGCCTGCCAGGCCGCCGCGGCGCGCAGATTGCGGTCGCGGACCTGGGTCAACGCCGACGCATCGGCTTCGGCGGTGCATTTCGCGGCTTGGGCGGAGTAGAATTCGATGGTGGCCGACATGGCTGCTTCCTTATGTTGGGTCGATCAATCGACCATATCGGCGATCAAACGCCGGAGCTCGCGGCGCGAAAGCGTCGGGCGGCGGTGGCGCGACGGGTTGACCGTCTGGGCCTTGCCAGCCAGCGACAGCGCGGGCAGAGCGGGAAAAATCGAGTTGTTGTTGAATGAAATCATCATCTTTATCTTTGTTTTGAGTGTCTTGCGTTGAAGGTCGGCGCGGATCGCGCCGATCCCCTTGGGATCACGGCCCGCGCCGTTTGCGCTGGCCGGGTGGAACCGGCCCCGCCCCGCGTTCGCGGTAGACGAGGCGGCCCTTGCTGAGGTCATAGGGCGTCATTTCGACGCGCACGGCGTCGCCGACGACCGACCGGATGCGGAAACGCCGCATGCGGCCGGCCGTGTAAACGACGACCCGATGGCCATTTTCGAGCACGACGCCGAAGCGCCCGTCGGGCAGGATCTCGTCGATCTGCCCCTCGAAGGTCATCAATTCCTCTTTGGCCAAAAATCAGGCCGACTGGAGGTTGATGGCGGAAACCTTGCCATTGCGGCCGGTTTCGAGTTCGTAGGAAACGCGCTGTTCCTTGTTGAGCGTGTCCATGCCCGCGGCCTGGACCGCGGTGATATGGACAAAACTGTCGCCCGAGCCGTCTTCATTTTCGATGAAGCCATAGCCCTTGTCGGCGTTGAAGAATTTTACGGTGCCGATCGGCATGGGGTGTTTCCTTTCACGAGAAACAGGAATCCCGCGGCAAAAGCACCGCAGGAGCTGGTGGCGTGTGAAGGGAAGATAATGTCCCGAAGGACCGTAAATTTCCGTCGCAGGCGACGATAGCGGGAGCAATATGGCAGTTTTCCTTGAAAAGTCAAGGTTTCAGCCGATGACGCGCAATCCGGGCGCGGTTTTGCGCGCTTTCGCGCGGTTGATGAGGCGAGCGAGCCGACGCGATCAGCGGCGTCGCGGCGCAGCCGAGCCGAAACGCTGCGCGGTCGGGCGGCTGCTTGGGTTGATGGACGGCGGACGGCGAGATGCCGACCTTGGCCGCCGAAATCTTTACCGACCCGTTGGTGGCGAACGCTTCCAAAAATTCGCGCTGGAACCGCGGAGTCCAGTGATAGCTGGCGGGGGCGGGGATTTGCGCGGGGTCGTAGGGGTAGTCGTTCATCGATTCATCCTTTTGGTTGGTTGAAACCGATGGAATGAACCATATGGGTGAAATGTAGGAAAGGGGTTTGTTTAAGTTTGGAAAGGCATAATAGTTCGAGTGCGGTTCTTCTTTGATATGAAAGTTGATCACATCGATGTATCTGAGAACATGAGGAAGATTTATGTCGCGCCACAGTGTTGGCGGCTACTTGATATATTGGAGGGGATATGGCGCTAGAAAACCTTACGGTTAGCCGAGTTTGTCTGCATGAAGTTTATGTCCGTGATGATGCGGGGAATGTAGTCCAGCCTCAGTATGCTCAAGGGCTATTTCAGCTTCAGGGTGCTGCTCTGAATGCTTTTCGAAGCAGAGTTCTTGCGGCTTTTAAAAGCGACGGACACTGCATGGAAATGGCCATCCGGGATTCCGGTGCCGGTTCTGCCGTGGCTATTGGGGCAGAGTTATTGAACGGCGCAAACGATGCGGATTTTATCCTTCAGTCACGGCATTTTGCAGATAAGTTGGCCGCGTCACAGACTTCGCAGAGAATACCTGGGGGCGTTGTTGTCGTATTCGAAGGTTCGGTCGGCCAGCCCGCGAACAGGTTCTTCGCGGTTATGAAAGCCGAGCTTCACGAAGCATTTCAGAAAACTGGGAATCTCCAAGCGAGGTTCGTTAGCGACTTGTTCCTGAGCAAGGGAACAAAATTGTACAAAATTGGCCTTTTCATGGATGAAGGCGCGGCCGACGACGCCGATTTTCCTGACGGCTGGTCTCCTTTGCTGTTTGATCAGCTTCTTACGGCCTCCCGCCGCGATGGGGCTGCAAATTACTTTTATAGCAACTTTCTCGGGTTGGATATTCCGGAAGATAGCGCCCACAGGGTGAAGCAATTTTTTGAGCAAACAAAGAGTTACATAAGGTCGTCGAATCTTCCGAGAGACCAGAAAGTTGATCTCTTCAATGGACTCTACACCTATCTGAAGGTCGACCAGTCGCCTACAATTCTGACGTGCTCCCCTGATTGTTACCAGTCAGAGGTAGAGTCCGGCTCCTTCATGATGGTTGATTGATGGGATGGCAATGGTCCTGGGGGCATGCCCCCAGGACCATTGGCCGGC
>NZ_SCMU01000036.1 GCF_005503695.1 Sphingopyxis sp. 2PD | reverse complement strand
CCGCTGCGCACCCAATGAGTGAAACCGCCAGCATAACGACGGTCACCTTTGATCTCATTTTGAAGTAGATCGGGGACATTAGCTGGCCTCTCCCAGTTGATGAGGGCTGCCAAGGCGCGAACGCTCCTCGTCGAAACCCTTCCAAAGCTCGCTCAACGCTGCTTCCTCGCTGATGTTACCCGCCGCTGCATATCCGGCTGCGGCCGTATGCAGGCATTCGACCAAAAGCGAACCAAGCAGTGCGGGCGAAGGTACGACGTCGGGTGCCACCAGAACGAAGGACCGGTCCGCCGAGACCCAAAATCGGGCGATCTCGCGATATTGCTCACCCAGTCCTTCGTGACCGGCCAACGGTATCGAGTGAGGATGTTCCGGTCGCCGACCGAACATCACGCGGCCTCGCGCGGGCGTACCGTGCGGAACTCGATCTTCTTGTCATAGGGGGCGCCCACGATCATCCGCTTCACATAGATGCCGGGCAGGTGGATCGCGTCGGGGTCGAGGCTGCCCACCGGCACGATTTCCTCGACCTCGGCGACGCAGATCTTCGCCGCGGTCGCCATCGGCGCGTTGAAATTGCGCGCGGTCTTGCGGAAGATCAGGTTGCCGCTCTCGTCGGCCTTCCACCCCTTGATGATCGCGAGATCGGCAAAGATTCCGCGCTCCAGGATATAATCCTGCCCATCGAAATTCTTGACCTCCTTGCCCTCGGCCACCGCCGTGCCGACCCCGGTCTTGGTGTAAAAGCCGGGAATGCCCGCGCCGCCGGCGCGGCAGCGTTCGGCCAGCGTCCCCTGCGGACAGAATTCGACCTCAAGCTCGCCCGCCAGATATTGCCGCTCGAATTCCTTGTTCTCGCCGACATAGGAGCTGATCATCTTTTTGACCTGCCGGGTGCGCAGCAGCTTGCCGAGCCCTTCGCCGTCGATCCCGGCGTTGTTGCTGGCGATGGTCAGGTTTTTCGTTCCCGCGTCGCGGATGGCATCGATCAGGCGTTCGGGAATGCCGCACAGGCCAAAGCCTCCGGCGCAAATGTGCATGCCGTCAAAGAGCAGGCCTTCGAGTGCGGCTGCGGCGTCGGAATATTGCTTGCTCGCCATGTCGGGCTCCCTTGTCCAATTTTCGGCGCGACCTTGGCGTATTTGATCCATCAATTCTAATTGTTCAAATTTTGGATTATACATAGGCGATGTCTATTAATCGCGTTGCGCTCTATCATCTCGAAACGCTGCTGTGGATCGACCGGCTGGGAACCTTTTCCGCCGCCGCCGAGCGGCTTAACACGACCCAGCCGACGGTGTCGGCGCGGATGCGCGAGCTGGAGCAGCGCCTGGGGACGGCGCTGTTCCGACGCGACGGCCGCACGATGTCGCTGACCGCAGCGGGGCGCAAGCTGGTGCGTGATTGCGATCCGCTGCTACGCGACATGCAATATGCGCTGCTCGGCAGCGGCGGTTATGGCGAGGCGAGCGGGGTGGTGCGGATCGGCGCGGGCGAGATCGCCGCGGCAAGCTGCCTGCCCGGCTTTGTGGCCGGGCTGAAAGCCGACATGCCGCAAGTCGGGCTGGAGATCGAAATCGACCTCACCGCGAACCTGATCCAGCAATTGCTGACCGGGCGGACCGACATCGCCTTTGCTGCCGGACCGATCGCGCATCCGGCACTGAAGACCAGCCCGATCGGTGATGTCCAGCTGGTGTGGCTGGCCAGCCCGGGGATTGCCGCGGCGTTTGCGGGCGGCGATACCGGCTTGCCCGTCTGGTCGCTCGCCAGCCATTCGCCGATCCATGGCCGGATGCGCGAGGCGATCGCAGCATCGCGCATCGCGCAAAAGTCGCTGAACCTGTGCAACAACGCGCGCACGATGATCGATATCGCAAAAGCGGGCGGGGGGATCGGAATTTTTCCGCAACCGATGGTGCGCGGCGAGATCGCGACCGGCGCGCTCGCGCTGCTCGATGGCATGCCGGCGCTGGCGCCGGTCGAGTTTCAGGTGGCGATGCGCGTCGCTGATACCGAACCGGTGCTGACGCAAATCTTTGCCCGCGCGGCGAAGCTTGATCTGGCCGAGGAGGGTGTTTGAACCGGGCGGCGGGTTGGGGCCGGGAGCAGCTGTTCAATCCAGTCTCCGTTCGTATCGAGCGAAGTCGAGATACGCGTGGCTTGGCGTGGGCCTTCGGCGTGGCTCGACTTCGCTCGACACGAACGGAGGTAGGAGATGGTCTGGAGTCCACCCCAAAGCCGACTAGCTATCCACAGCCCCACCAACCTTTCCGCTTTCGGCTGCCCCTCGCTCCGCCTATAGCGCGCCATGCTCCTTTCAGACCGTGTCCTGTTCCTCGACGGCGAAGCCCTCGTGATCGACAAGCCCGCGGGCCTGCCCGTCGATGCGCCGCGCGACGGCAGCCTCAGCCTTGAAAATCATCTCGATTCGCTCCGTTTCGGGTTCAAACGCTGGCCGCTCGCAGTCCACCGGCTCGACCGCGACACCTCGGGCTGCCTGCTACTCGCCCGCAACCCCAAGGCGCATGGGCGTTTCACCCGCGCGTTCGAGGATCGCGAGGTCGATAAGCAATATCTGGCGATCGTCGACGGCGTGCCTGACGCCGACCGCGGCACGATCAACCTGCCGCTGAGCAAGGTATCGACCGCCGAGGACGGCTGGCGGATGGTCGGCGACCCGAAAGGCAAGCCGTCGATTTCGCATTGGGAAAAGCTGGCCGTCGTGGGCGAGCGGAGTTTGCTGCGTTTTCGCCCCGAAACTGGCCGCACGCATCAAATTCGCGTCCATGCGCTCGAAGGCCTGGGCTTCGCTCTGGTCGGCGATCCCGTTTACGGTCGCGGCGGCACCAAGACACGCACCCTTCTCCACGCCGAACGGCTGGTGCTAAAACGTGACGTCAAGCCGCCAGTAATTGCCGAGGCGCCCTTCCCCGACAGCTTCATCGCGTTGGGATTTGCCGCGCCGGAGGGAGCCGCCCCGACCCGTGGCTGAGATCCCCGAAAGCGCGATTTCGGAGAAGTTTCTCGCCGGGACGGGGCCGGGCGGGCAGAATGTCAACAAGGTCGCGACCGCGTGCCAGCTGCGCGTCAACGTCTATGCGCTGGGGCTCGCCCCCGATGCCTATAAGCGCTTGAAAACGCTGGCCGGCAGCCGGATGACGAGCGAGGGCGAACTGATAATTCTGGCGCGCCGCTATCGCACACAGGAAGCCAACCGCACCGACGCGCGCGCGCGCCTGTCCGAGCTGATCGACGCCGCGCTGGTCCGCCCCGAGCGCCGCATCAAGACCAAACCGAGCAAGGCCGCCAAGGCGCGCCGCGTCGACAGCAAGAAAGCGCGCAGCAGTATCAAGGCCGGGCGCGGACGGGTGCGCAGTCCAGAGTAAACGGCATGTTTACGATCCTGCGCTAGATGGCTCCGGACCAAGCGAGCGGAGCGGTACATGGGCGAGATCGTGAAATCGGTATTGATGGGGCTCGGCTGCCTCAGCATCATGAGCTTTGTCGGTTGCAGCATGATGGGCGCCGGCGTGATGGTCGCCGCCGATCGCGCCGCCGACGCGGCGCGCGATGAGCAACGCTCTGAAACCGGTCAGAAATCCCCCTGGGATAAGTAACCGACAAGCGACCGATTGACAGCCACCTTGTCCAGCGCGATCGCGAGGCGGTGACCAGCCTCTACCGCCTCGACGCCCCCGCCGCCGCGATTGCCGCGGCCTTTGCTGCCGAGGCGGGCGACGATCCGTGGAGCGGCGATTATGTCGCGCCCGCGCGGCCCGCGCCGGTGATCGCCAGCGACGGTCGCGGCGGCGCGCGCCGCTTTCTGCGCCCGAAATTGTGGGGCGTCCCGCCTCCGCCGCGCGGCGACCGGCCCGTGACGCACGTCCGCAACCTCGCCAGCCCGTTCTGGATCGGGACATTGCGCCATGCCGAACTGCGCTGCCTGATCCCGGCCACCGCCTTTGCCGAATGGTCAGGGCCAGCAGGCGCGCGCCGCCAGCATTGGTTTTCAATCCCGTCGCAGCCCATTTTCGCCTTTGCCGGGATCCATCGCGATGGCGAAGATTGGCCCTGTTTTGCAATGCTTACGACCGACCCCAACCGACTGATCGATCGGTATCAGCCACACGCGATGCCGGTGATCCTGCACCCCGACCAGCATGCTACCTGGCTGAGCGGCGAATGGCGCGATGCGGTCGCGCTCGCGGTGCCCTTTCCGGCGCAGTTGATGACGGTGACCGATAGCCCGCCAATGTAAGCGAAATTCACCATATCTCTTCACTTCGAGGTAACCACCGGCGCGCTAAAAGCTCCGGAATGAACACATAAGAACTGGGACCAAAGCAGTGTTGGGCAATCGCATTATCGAAACCAAACGACCCGCCGTCACCGGTCGCCGCGCCGAGCGCGCACCGGTGCAGGCGCGAGCGCGCTACCGCGAGGCCGGGTTGAACCCCTTCGACGTCGAACTGTTCGATCTGTCGTCGACCGGATTTCGCATGGTGACCTTTTTCCGGCCGCAGATCGGCAAGCATATCTGGGTCAACCTGCCGGGACTGCAACCGATCGAAGCCGTCGTCCGCCGCGCCGACGGCAACAGCTATGGGTGTGAATTCATCCACCCGCTGCACCCGTCGGTGGCGAAGCATTTGCAGGTCAAGCTGCGCCAGAGTTGAACGCTCCTCCCTGTCGCGCAGCGACGGGGGGACACGGGCCTCAGCCTGTCGGCTTCTCCGACTTGTTCAGAATATGTTTCCATTCGGCGGGCGTCACGCGTCCGACCGACAGCCGCGACTGACGGATCAGGTCCATATCGGCAAGCTTCGGATCAGCCTTGATCGCGGCCAGCGTCACCGGATGCTTGAGCGCCCGCACCGGTTCGACGCGCACCACCACCCACGGCGAGCCTTCTTCGGCGGTCGGATCGGGGAACGCCGTTTCGGTGATGCGCATGATCCCGACGCATTCCTTGCCGATATTGCTGTGGTAAAACAGCGCTTCGTCGCCAACCCGCATCGCTTTCAGGTTCAGCTTGGCGGTGTGATTGCGCACCCCATCCCAGATGCCGGTGCCTTCGCGCACCAGCTGCTCCCACGGATAGGCGTCGGGTTCGGATTTCATCAGCCAATATTGCTTGCTCATGGACAGCGGCTTAGCCGAGCCGCAGGCGCGGCGGAAGGCGCCTTTTTTCCTTTCGCTGCGACGCGGCAGCGCCTAAATCTGATTCATGTCAAAGACGCGCCGGCGGCCCTTCGCCATGGCGTGCCACAGCACCAACATATTGGACCTTACAGCATGACCGCCGCCGTTCCCGTCATTTCCATGTCGTTGCCCGCCGAAAAATTCGCTGCGGAATTCGGCGCATCGTTCGAACGCTTCGGCTTTGCGATGATCACCGATCATGGCATCGACGCCGCGCTGATCGACGATGCCTGGGCGAAGGCGAAGGATTTCTTTGCATTGCCCGAAGAGGTCAAGCGCACCTATCATATCCCCGGTGGTGGCGGCGCGCGCGGTTATACGCCGTTCGGGACCGAGATCGCCAAGGGCGCGAAGGAAGTCGACCTCAAGGAATTCTGGCACGTCGGGCGCGACCTGCCCGCAGGACACCGGCTGGCGGCGCAGCAGCCAAACAATGTCTGGCCCGCCGAGGTCGAGGGCTTCCGCGCCGTCTATGAAAAATTGTTCGCCGAGTTCGACCGCGTCGGCGGCCAGCTCTTGTCGGGCATCGCAAGCTATCTTGGCCTCGCGCCCGATTTCTTCGACGACACGGTGCTCGACGGCAATAGCGTGATGCGTCTGCTCCACTATCCGCCGGTTGCGGCCCCTGCCAAGGGCATCCGCGCCGAGGCGCATGAGGATATCAACACGATCACGTTGCTGCTGGGTGCAGAGGAAGCGGGGCTCGAAATCCTCGACAAGGACGGCAGCTGGCTACCGGTCAGCCCGCCGCCCGGCGCGATGGCGGTCAATGTCGGCGACATGCTGCAACGGCTGACCAACAACAAGCTGCCGTCGACCACCCACCGCGTGCGCAACCCCGACGAAGGCCGCGCGAGCGTGGCGCGCTATTCGATGCCGTTTTTCCTCCACTTCCGCTCGGACTATCCGATCGAGACGCTGGAAAGCTGCATCGATGATGCGCATCCGAACCTGTACCCGACGCCGATTACGGCGGACGACTATTTGCAGGAGCGGTTGCGGGAGATTGGGTTGAAGAAGTAGGCGGCGTTTCCAAACATCCTTTGCAATCGATGCATCGCGATGCCGAAATTTGACTGATCAATTCGCCCGCGATGTCATCCACCGAGAACCAACGCACCAAGCCCTACCGGAGCGTTGCGCGCGACAAGTCTAAAGTGGCTGCAACTGTCAGGCCGGTCGCTGCGAGCAAAGCCAATAGCGCCGCCGATGGCGATTGATTATTCGACAGCGCTCGGAACGGCATGACCCAGGGAAACCAGTCGGCTTTCCCCGTATTTGTCATTGCGACGGCGATCGCGACCATCGTGCCTGTGATGCCGGACGCCAGTGGAACGACGAAGTTTGCAAATCGCATTGCTACCCACATCTGGATCACCACAAGTGGCGCCGAAGCCGCCAGGATCATGGGTGTTTTGTCCAGCAGTTGCATCCAGGGGAAATTGTCCGGGGGAACATTGCCGCTTAAGGCAATTCCTCCAGATGCGCCTATCGCCGTCAAGACCAGCATTAGGACCATCATCCCGACCGCACCCGAGATGCCGACAAACATTTTCGCAAGAAAAATCGAATATTTGTGAACCGGAAGCGCGAACATGCTTTCCCAGCCATTGGCGCGATACTCAATCTGACCCAATAAGGTTGCGAAGGCGGCTATCGCCATCGGCATCAGAAACGTGACCCAGATGGGCAGCGCAAACTGAAAATAAATAATCTGCCACGTCATCAGACGATCCGATGTCGATACCGCAAGCAGAGCCATAACGGCCGGCAGCGCGGGCGCGAGGATTGCCAGCAGAATAGCCAATGACCCGCTGAGTTTGCGATATTCGACGCCCAGATGGTGCCTCACGCTGCACCTCCTGCCAATTGCTCACTGCGGGCCGCCAAGTCCTGGTAGAGATTTTCCAGACTTCGGGGGCGTGCGAAAATCGAACTGACATTAAAGTCCGCCTCGACGAGCAAGCGATTGATTCGCGCTCGTCGTTCCGCGCAGCCCGCTGCCTCCCCGCCCGCGACAATCAGCGTTTCATCGCTCATTTCCGCTCGGAAGCCGTAATGGCCAAGCAGGGTCGCGGCGCCGGGTAGGTCGGTCGTTTCGATGACGAGGTCACGTCCTCCACTCAACAAGCCTGCCAGATTGCCCTCTGCCACGATCCGGCCATCGCGAACGATCGCGACATGGTCGGCAACATGCTCAACTTCGCTCAACAGGTGGCTCGATAATATTACCGTGCCGCCGATCCTTTGCGGCAGATCGGCGATTAACGTCCGGATTTCAGCAATGCCATCAGGGTCGAGTCCATTAGTGGGCTCATCCAAAACCAACAGCCTGGGTCGGCCCAGCAACGCTTTTGCCAAGGCCAGCCGTTGCTTCATGCCGAGCGAATAGGTGCGCGCAAGGCGGCTCGACGCGCCGCGCATGCCGGTAATTTCCAAAACTTCGTCAACAGCGCTGTCGGCCACGCGCATCATTCTTGCATGAAGCTCAAGATTTACACGTCCAGACAAATGGCCGTAGAGCGCCGGTTCTTCGATGAACGAACCTACCCGTGCCAGCGCCGACCGCCGGTTTCGCGCAATATCATGGCCGAACAGCTCGACTCGTCCGCCGTCGGCGGGAAGCAGACCCAGGATGAGGCGCATGAGCGTCGTTTTGCCGGCCCCGTTCGGCCCAAGCAGCCCGAACACGCTGTGCTGGGAAATGAGCAGTGAAATTCCATCGATGACCCGCCGCCCAGCCATGAGTTTCGTCAGCTCTTCGACTTCGACGGCGTACATTTCGTTGGGTCCTTTGCGCTGCACGTCTCACGGCGGCCCGGATTTCGTTCAAGACTCGCCGTGTTGGGGCAGGCAAAGTGATTGGCAATCGCGCTCAACGCACCGGTACGATTTGTTTTCTTTCGCGGACGGAACAAAAACGAGCCACGAAAGGGATCACCGCCCCTTCCAATAATCAAACACCCCCTGTTGCTGCTCGCGAATGAACCGCGCCGCCGCGCCGCCCTCCCACGGGCCGTCGTAGCCGAGCAGCAGCGCGGTGCCGCCGACCCACCAGCCCTGCCCGGGCAGCCGGTCGCTTTCGCGCACCACCAGCACCGCAAGGTCGGGTTCGCCGTCGAGCGCGCAGAGGCGGTCGACCTCGGCCAATGTCTTGCATACCGCGCGCATCTTGGGCCGGGTGAAGCGGAAGCCCAAGTCGCCGAGCAGTTCGGAATAGCTGACTGCGCGGCCGTCGCGCGCGGCTTCGGTCAGGATCGCGCGGATACGCGGGGCGTCGCCGAGCGCGCTGGCGTCGGCGGCAACCGTATCGGCCCCTAACCCTTCGTCTTTGGCGGCCATGGAATGAACCCTGACGTGCGCGCGACATAGGCCGCATAGTCGGGCCGCGTCTTGTGCAACCCCTTTTCGAGCAACGCCTTGCCCGACCATTTGGTGAGCGTGAAGGTCAGGAACAGCGGACCGATCACGCTGGCGAGCGCGACCCACGGGCCGATGTCGGCGGCGATCAGCCACAGTCCCCACCAGGTCAGCGCGTCGCCGAAATAATTGGGATGGCGCGTGTAGCGCCAGAGCCCGGTGTCGAGCACCTGCCCCTTGTTCGCGGGATTCTTGCGGAACGCATCGAGCTGTGCATCGCCGATCGTCTCGAACGCGATGCCGATCAGAGCGGCGACGACGCCGACGATCGCGAGAATGCCGACGCCGTCCGCCGCCGCGCCGCCGCTCGCCCGAATGCCGATCTGCGCCGGCAGGCAAGTGATGAACAGCAAGGGCGCCTGCGTCAGGAACACGGTGAGCAGCGCGGTCTTGGCCCAGCTCCAGCGCTTCGTTTCCATCGTTCGCGCCAGAATCTTGGTATAGCGCGGATCCTCGCCATGTTTAACCCAGCGGACGGTCAGATGGATGGCGAGCCGCAGCCCCCACAAGCTGGTCAGCCCCAGCAATAGCTGGGCGTGCAGCGCGTCGAACCCCGCTTGCCACGCGGCGCCCCACGCCAGCAGCACCATGCCGAATGCCCAGAAGGCGTCGATGAACGACACGTCGCGGATCGCCACTGATATCGCCCACAGGATCAGGATCACCCCCAGCAGTCCGGCAAAATTGATCGCCAGCAGCAACAGCAGGTCGGTCATGCGCGCATCTCCAATTCGGGGCCGTCGTCGCCGACAATATCGTCGATCGAGCGCACCGCGCGCTCGGGAAATTTCGGGATGCAGGTGCGATAGACCTCGAGCACCTTCAGCATATCGGCGCGAAAATCGCCGCTCGGCCAGATCAGCGGGCCTAGCCCGCCGGTCTTGGTTTCATAATCCATCATGCCGACGACCATCGGCACCTTCGCCGCCATGGCGATCTGGTAAAAGCCGGTGCGCCATTTCTGGGTCTTGCCGCGCGTCCCCTCGGGCGCGACGGTCAGCATGAATTCGGTGCGGCGCGCGAACTCGTCGACCATCTGCTGGACGACATTGCCGCCGCCGCGTCGGTCGACCGCGACGCCGCCCATCTGGCGGATGAAGCCGCCGAGCGGCCAGCGGAACAGCGACAGTTTCGCCATGAAATGCGGCCGGATTTTCAGATCGGCGGTGAGCCCCAGGAAATTGACGAAGTCCCAATTGCTGGTGTGCGGCGCCGCGATCAGGATGAAGCGGCGCGGTTCGGGTACGACGCCGACGGCCTTCCAGCCACGGATGCGGTACATCGCCAGCAGCAAGCGCCGCACAAAGCGTGCCACCGGACCCGGCGGTTCATCGATGATGGCTGTCACGCACTCTCCTCTACCCGGCGCACGGCTTGCGCGAAAGATCGGGGCTTCGCAAGAGGGCGCGATGACGGGTTGCGGCTCGCGGTGCTTTCTGCTCCCTTCATCAGCCGGAACGGGGAGAGAAAATCGATGAAAAAGCTGGCTGTTTTGCTGTTGTCCGCGCTGGCGGTGGGGACGCCCGCGTTCGCCGCCGATGCGGCACCGCGCCCCGACCAGCTGGTGTTTCGCGAAATTTACAAGGAACTCGTCGAAACCAACACGACGCTGTCGTCGGGGAGCTGCACGCTCGCCGCCGAACGCATGGCGGCGCGGCTCAAGGCGGCGGGCATTCCCGACAGCCAGCTGACCCTGTTCGCGACGCCCGACAAGCCCAAGGAAGGAGGGCTGGTCGCGGTCTATCCCGGCACCTCAAAGACCGCCAAGCCGATCCTGCTGATCGCGCATATCGACGTCGTCGAGGCGAAGCGCGAGGATTGGGAGCGCGACCCCTTCATCATGGTCGAGGAAAATGGCTATTTCTATGGTCGCGGCACCGCCGACATCAAATCGCAGGCGGCGGTGTGGGTCGACACGCTGATCCGTTTTCAGCAGGCAGGTTACAAGCCGCGGCGGACCGTCAAGATGGCGCTGACGTGCGGTGAGGAGACCAATGGCGCGTTCAACGGGATCGAATGGCTGGCCGCGAACAAGCGCGATCTGATCGACGCCGAATTTGCCCTCAACGAAGGCGGCGGCGGCGACAGCGACGGGAAAGGCAAGGTGATCGGCCAGTCGGTGCAGGTCGGCGAAAAGACGTTCGCCAACTTCCGCCTCGAAACGCGCAACCCCGGCGGCCATAGCTCGGCGCCGGTCCCCGACAATGCGATCTACCAGCTCGCGCGTGCGGTGACGAAGATCGAGGAACATCGCTTCCGTGCCGAAATGACCGATACCACGCGGCGCTATTTTGCCGAGGCGGGTGCGTTGCGCGCCGATGCCACCGGCGCCGCGATGGTCGCGCTGGCGAAGAATATCGCCGACAAGGACGCCGAGGCGATCGTCAACAAGGATCCGTTCCTGCACAGCAATTTGCGCACCACCTGCGTCGCGACGCTGCTCGACGGCGGCCACGCCGCCAACGCGCTGCCGCAGCGCGCCGGGGCGAACATCAATTGCCGCATCTTTCCCGGCCACAGCATCGAATCGATCAGGGACGAACTGGCCCGCGTGATCGGCGATCCCGGCGTCACGGTCACCCAGCTGCCCCCCAAGCGCCCAGCCCCTCCCGCGCCGCCGCTCGATCCCAAGATCATCGGCCCGATGCAAAAGTTGGTCGACAAATATTGGCCGGGACTGAAGGTCATCCCGTCGATGGCGAACGGCTACACCGACGCGACGTTCCTCGGCGCCGTGGGCATCCCGACCTATGGCATCCCCGGCATGTGGGGCGACCCCGACGGCAATGGCGCGCACGGGCTGAACGAGCGGATGGAAGTGAAATCGGTGTATGTCGGGCGCGATTATATGTTCGATCTGGTCAAGGCCTATGCCGATTGAGCACCTCAGACGGCAGTCTCGACGCTATGTACAAACCCACATTTGTGGTAATGTGCGAAGCTGATGTCTGGAGTTTTTTGATATGAGCCGCCTGACGATCGATATTTCGGATCAGCAGCACCAGAATTTGAAGGCGCTGGCTGCGCTGCAAGGGAAGACGATCCGGCAATATGCGCTCGAACGTCTGTTTCCCGAACCCACCGGCGACGATGAAGCGTGGCAAGAGCTGAAAACGCTGTTGCAGCAGCGCATTGGCAACGGACTGGCCGGTGACTTTTCGGGCAAAAGTATCGACGCGATCGTCGCAGAGGAACTGGCAACGGACCGCGACGCTTGACGCCTCGCTATGTCTTGCTTCCGGAAGCGGAGGCCGACCTTCGGGCGATTATTCACTATACGCGCGCCGAATGGGGAGATGCGCAAACGCGGAACTATGTCGCGAAACTGACCCGATGCATCGAGAATATCGCAGGCGGCGGGCGGACCGGAAAGGATTTGAGCGATATCCATCCCGGATTGCGGGTGGTTCATTGCCAGCACCATTATATTTTCTGCCTGCCGCGCGAGAATGCCGCCGCGCTGGTGGTCGCAATTCTGCACGAACGCATGGATTTGATGACGCGACTGGCCGACCGATTGAACTAGTCGCTCTGATACAAGCATGGCGGGCATTGACGACGTCGTCACGGCGACGTTGGCGCGAAGCGGAACCCACGCCCCCGATCGCCCTTTGCCTTGACGCGCTAGCCTTGCTATCGCGCCGCGACCATGGCGACCACCACCGACGATCCCGACAATCCTGAACCCGTTCCCGGCATGACCGACACGCCGTTCGGCAGCGCGCTGTCCGAACGCTATCTGGTCTATGCGCTGTCGACGATCACCGCACGGTCGCTTCCTGATCTCCGCGATGGATTGAAGCCCGTGCACCGCCGCCTGCTATGGGCGATGCGCGCGATGCGGCTCGACCCGTCGCAAGGGTACAAAAAATCGGCACGCGTCGTCGGCGACGTCATCGGCAAATTTCACCCGCACGGCGACACCGCGGTTTACGACGCGATGGTCCGCCTCGCGCAGGATTTCTCGCTGCGTTACCCGCTGGTCGACGGCCAGGGCAATTTCGGCAATATCGACGGCGATAACGCCGCGGCGTATCGTTACACCGAAGCGCGGCTGACCCGCGTCGCGATCGACCTGATGCAGGGGCTCGACGAGGGCACGGTCGATTTCAGGCCGACCTATAATGGCGAGGACGAAGAGCCCGAGATTATGCCCGGGCTGTTCCCCAACCTGCTCGCCAATGGCGCGAGCGGGATTGCGGTCGGCATGGCGACGAACATTCCGCCGCACAATGCCGCCGAGGTGATCGACGCCGCGCTGGTGCTGATCGAAAATCCGCGCGCTGAACTGTCCGAGCTGCTCGAGCATGTGAAGGGGCCCGACTTCCCGACCGGCGGCATCGTCGTCGACGGCGCCGAGACGATCCGGCAAGCCTATGAAACGGGGCGCGGCGGTTTTCGCGTCCGCGCGCGCTTTTCGACCGGCAAGCTGGAAAGCGGCGGGTGGGAAGAAAGCGGTATCGAGAAGCAGTCGGGCGGCACCTGGCAGCTCGTCATCAGCGAAATTCCTTATGGGGTCGCCAAGGGCAAGTTGATCGAGCAGATCGCGCAGCTGATCGCCGACAAGAAATTGCCGATCCTCGAAGATGTCCGCGACGAAAGCGCCGAGGATTTGCGCATCGTGCTCGAGCCCAAGAGCCGCAATGTCGATCCCGACATATTGAAGGAAAGCCTGTACCGGCTGACCGACCTCGAAAGCCGCTTTGCGCTCAACCTCAACGTCCTCGATGCGACGCGCACGCCGAAGGTGATGGGGCTGCACCAGCTGCTCACCGAATGGCTCCAGCACCAGATCATCGTACTCGTCCGCCGCGCGCAGCACCGGATCGCCAAGATCGACGACCGGCTGGAGCTGGTCGCGGGCTATATCATCGCTTTCCTCAACCTCGATCGGATCATCGAGATCATCCGTACCGAGGACGAGCCAAAGCCAGTGATGATCGCCGAATTCATCCTGACCGACCGGCAGGCCGAGGCAATCCTGAACATGCGGCTGCGTTCCTTGCGCAAGCTGGAGGAAATGGAGCTGAAGCGCGAGCAGGCCGACCTGACCGCCGAGCGCGAGGAGCTAGCGAAGCTCGTCGAAAGCCCCGCGCGGCAGAAAACCCGGCTACGCAAGGATCTGGAAAAGCTGCGCGCGGTTTACGGGCTCGAAACCTTGCTCGGCGCACGGCGCACGACGATCGCCGAGGCCGCGCCGGCGCGCGAAATCCCGCTCGACGCGATGATCGAAAAGGAACCGGTCACGGTGATCCTGTCGAAACGTGGCTGGATCCGCGCCCAGCGCGGCCATGTCTCCGCCGACCAGTGGGGCGAGTTCAAGTTCAAGGAAGGCGACGAGTTGCTGTTCGCCGCGCATGCGCAGACGACTGACAAGCTGTTGATTGCGGCGAGCGACGGGCGGTTCTTCACCGTCGGCGCCGACAAGCTGCCCGGTGGACGCGGCTTTGGCGAACCGCTGCGCCTGATGGTCGACATCGATCCCGAAGCGAGGATTGTCGCGATGATTCCGGCGAGCGCCGACGGCCGCCTGCTCCTCGCCTCGACGAGCGGCCACGGCTTTATCGCGCAAATGTCCGAGGTGGTGGCCGAAACGCGTAAAGGCCGGAACGTCGTCAACCTCAAGACCGGCGCTCAGCTTGCGGTCGTGCGGCCGATCAGCGCCAGCGACGACAGCGTCGCCGCGGTGGGCGAAAACCGCAAACTTGTCGTGTTCCCGATCAGCGAAGTGCCGGTTATGGCGCGCGGTCAGGGTGTCATGCTGCAACGATACCGCGACGGCGGGCTGTCCGACGCGGTGAGCTTCGCCTTTGCCGAAGGATTGAGCTGGGCGATGGGCGGCGACACCGGGCGCACCCGGACCGAAACCGACCTTGTCCCCTGGCGCGTCGCGCGCGGCGCCGCGGGGCGGATGCCGCCGACCGGCTTTCCGCGGAACAATCGTTTCGGCTGAACCTAATTTCGCGTCGCCGTAAATCGCTTCTTTACTCTCCCTCCTCTAGGTCATGGCCAATGGGGAAAGGTCGCACAAAACCCGCTGTTATGCCTATCGATAGAACCGGCGAAGACCGGCCCTTGCTGTTCGTCGGCTGGATCGACGCCCTTCCCGTGCCAGCAGCGTTGATCCGCCCGCTGGCGCGCGGCAATTTTCGCCTGCACGCCAGCAATGTTGCATTCGACCGCCTGCGCCTGTCGCCTGCGGGCGCCGACGCCCCGATCGCCTTGCTGCGTGCGATCGAACGCGCGGCGCAGAACCCCGACGATACCCAGGAATTTTCGTGCCAGCTCGGCGAAGGCGTCGCGGCGCGCGACCTGCGCGGTTCGATCGGGCCGCTGCCCACCGAATCGGGCGACGAAAGCCTGTTCCTGCTGACGCTGATCGACCGCACGCAGGAAATGATGACCGAGCGCAATTTGCGCCGCGAACTGGTGTCGGACAGCCTGACCGGCCTGCCCAATCGCGCCGGGTTCGAAGAAATGGTCGAACAGCGCGGCGTGACCGACGGTGTCGGCGCCGATCATGCGATCCTGCTGCTCGATCTCGCCCGTTTCAGCCGCATCAACGAACATATCGGCCCGATGGCGGGCGACGAGCTGATCATCACCGTCGCGCGGCGACTGAAATCGTCGCTGCGCAGCGGCGACATATTGGCGCGCACCGGCGGCGACGAATTTGCCATTTCGACCCGCGTCGCGGGTGGCCGCGCCGATGTGCGCGAAATGGCGCGTCGGATCCGCGGCTGTTTCGACCACCCGTTTCGGATCGGCGAACTCAAGGTCAGCGTCGACTGCGCGCTTGGCTGCGCGATCCAGCCGACAAGCGAAACCGACGTCGCCGACCAGATCCGCCACGCCCAGATCGCGCTGAAACACGCCAAGCAGACCGATCGCATCGAAATCTACGAACCCGAATCGGCGATGCTGTCGGACAATCGGTTCGGGCTGGAAACCGAACTGCGCAATGCGATCGAGGAAGATCGGCTGCACCTCGCCTTTCAACCGCTGATCGAGCTTGCAACCGGCAAGGTCGCCGGGTTCGAGGCGCTCGCCCGTTGGGACAAGCAGGACGGCCATTCGATCTCGCCCAGCGAATTCATTCCCATTGCCGAAGATTCGGGCCTGATCGTCCCGCTCGGGCAATGGGCGATCGGCAAGGCGGCAGCCGTACTGGCGGACTGGGACCAGCAGAATGGCGGCAAGGTCGTCGACTGCTATTTCTCGGTCAACGTCTCGGCGATCCAGCTGCTGCGCGACGATGTTGCCGCGGTCGTGCGCCAGGCGCTCGACACGCACAAGATCGGCGGCGAACGGCTGATGATCGAGCTCACCGAAAGCGCGATCATCGGCGACCCCGATCTGGCGCTGTCGGTGCTCAGTGAACTGAAGTCGCTCGACGCGCGCGTCGCGATGGACGATTTCGGCACCGGCTATTCGAACCTCGCCTATCTCCAGCGGCTGCCGCTCGACGTGCTCAAGATCGACCGCAGCTTCGTCGAACATATGGTCGACGACCGCGACAAGGTGGCGATCGTCCGCACGATCCAGAGCCTCGCCGAAGTGCTGGGGATGAAGACCACCGCTGAAGGCGTCGAAACCGCCGACCAGGCACGGCTGCTGTCGGCACTGGGGTGCGATTTCGGCCAAGGCTATCTCTTTGCGCGCCCGATGCACAGCGGCGAAGCGCTAGCCTATTGGCGTCAGTCGCTGGTTCGCCCGATCTTCTGATCGACAAGCTCGGCGACGAGCTGGGCGATTCTGGCCGAACCCGCAAAATCCTCCGCCACCCACGCTGCCTCGACCGCCTTCAGGATTCGCGCCACTTCTGGCCCGGCCGCGATCCCGCGCGCGACGATGTCACCCCCCCGGATCGGCAGCACCGGTACTTCCCAGCCTGCCAGATCGCGCGCGCCCGCAGCGTCTCCAGCAATCAGATGGACATCGCGGGCGGCCTCGATACCGATGCGGTACGCGAGCTGGCGCACCGGACGCGCGGTATCGCCGCGATGCCCCGCAATCGCGGCCAGATATTTGCGTTGCCGCGTCGACAGCCGCAGGCGGCTGGCGACCTGTTCAGCGGCGCCCGGGTCGGCGGGCAACAGCGCGGCGAGCCGACGATGCGCCGCGACGGGCACGCCTGCATCCACTTCATTGGCGATCAATCGGTCGAGCGTGGCCGCGAAATCGCGATCGAGTTCGGGCAGCATCACCGCAAAAATGCCGTCGGTCGCCATCTGCGCGACAATGGCGCGCGGGTCGGGCAGCGCCAATATCTTGGTCAGTTCGTCGGCGATGCGCTCGCGCGACAGGCTCTTGAGCGACTGGCGTGCTTCGATGACCGCGGCATGGCTGTCCGCATCCGGTTCGCCCCGCCCGAAACGCGCCGCAAAGCGATAGAAGCGCAGGATGCGCAGATGATCTTCGGCAATCCGCGTCGCCGCATCGCCGATGAACCGCACGCAGCCCGCGCGAAGATCGTCGACCCCGCCGAAATAATCATCGACCGCCCCGGTATCGGGATCGGCATAAAGCGCGTTGATCGTGAAATCGCGCCGCGCCGCATCGTCGCGCCAATCCTCGGCAAAGGCGACCGTTGCGCGGCGCCCGTCGGTTTCGACGTCGCGGCGCAGCGTCGTGATTTCGTGATGGTCGCCGCTGGCGATCGCGGTCACGGTGCCATGCGCGATACCCGTCGGGATCACCTTGATGTCGGCCGCCTCGAGCCGCCGCGTCACCTCCTCGGGGACCAGCGGCGTCGCGAGGTCGACATCGGTGACCGGCAGCCCCAGCAGCGTGTCGCGCACCGCGCCGCCGACGATCCGGACCGATCCGCCAGCGTCGGTCAGCGCCGCGACGATCCGGCGCAGCCCCGGCCGCCCGCGCCAATCGGCCTCGGGAAGCACGCTCACCGGTGCCAGCCCGTCGGCATCCGCCGCGCCAGATTGATGATGATCCCCGCGGTCACGCCCCAAATCCGCCGACCCTGCCAGTCCATGTCATAATAATGTCGATCCTGACCCTGCCAATGCGCTTGCTGGCGCTGGTAATTGGCGGGATCGAACAAAATGTCGAGCGGGACTTCGAACCAATCCTCGACCTCGTCGGGATTGGGATCGAGCGGCAGGTCGGGCGGAATGACGCCGAGTACCGGGGTGATGATATAGCCGCTGCCCGACCGATAGGGCTCGGTCACTCCGGCGACCATCACGTCGCGCGGGCTGAGGCCGATCTCTTCCTCGGCCTCGCGCAGCGCGGCATCGATCGCGTCGCGATCGTCGGGATCGATCTTGCCACCCGGGAAGGCGACCTGCCCCGCATGGCTGCGCAGCCACTGCGGGCGCTGGGTCAAGATGACGCCGGGATCGGGGCGATCGGTAAAGGCGATCAGAACGGCGGCATCGCGCAGCGTCGGCGTCCCCAGATACGCCTCATCCTCCCCCGCATCGGGCAGCAGATTGTCGAGCGCCGCGCGCAGCTTCGCCGACAGCATCAGCGGTCGACCAGCGGAAATGGCGCGCCATTCGACCAGATCGTCGGGGGATCGCTGTTGTCGGCGAGCGCCATCTCGACGATCTCATAATAGAGCGCGCGATCGATCCGCGCCTCGAGCCCGTTGCCGATGGTACCGCGGACATGCAGCCGCGGGTCGGGCTCGTCGGGGTCGTCGCCGAAGCGCAGCGGATGATCGGGCCCAGCCAGAACCAGATCCTCTGTATCGAGGCGAAAGACGAGCTTGCGAGCCTCGCCTTCTCCCTCGCATTTCATCTCGACCGCACGAAACGGTGTGTCCTCGACGGCGATCGTGAGCTTCTCGGCAGGGGTCACGAGCACATGGCTACCATCGGCCTCGCGGCGCAGGATTGTCGAGAACAGCTTCACCATCGCGGGGCGGTTGATCCGCCCGCCCTCATGAAACCAGCTGCCGTCGGCGCGGATTTCCATGAAACTGTCGCCGCTGCGCTCCGGCTGCCATTGGTCAACCGGCGGCAGCTTGCGCGCCGCGAGCAGTTCGGCGGCCTCGGCGAGCGAGAGCTGTGCGAAGTCCTTGGGCAGCGAAGGCGCGGGAGTGACCATGGTTCCGACATAGGGGGCAGGGCGGTGGGTGCAAGAGCTGCGCGCTGGACTCGCCTTCCCCCTTGATGGGGGAAGGATACGAAGCCTTGTCGCCGCAGGCGGCTAGGCGGAGTTGGATGGGGGTGATCGCGCGTCCTTGCGCCGCCGCGTCAGGACGCAGCCGCACCCCCACCGCTGCGACTAGGCAGCAAGCTGCCAAGTCTCGCTGCCTCCCCCATCAAGGGGGAGGAGAACCGTCAGCGCGGCCCGATCATCCCTGCCGCAGTCGGCAGTCCATGCCCATTGATCGCGCGCGCCAGCAGGCGGCGCTTTTCAAACGGCCCCGGCAAATCCCAAGCGCCCGTCGCATCGGCATCGAAGCCGAAGAAGCGGCCATAATATTCAGGGTCACCAATCATCATCAGCGCGCCGTCCGCCTTGGTCTCGGCCGCCGCCAGCATATGCGCCATCAATGCGCGGCCATACCCGCCGCGCTGGACGTCGGGGCGCACCGCGACCGGGCCGACCATCACCAGCGGAGTTACGGCGCCGTCCGGTGCATGGTGCGCAACGGGCCAGCACTGGATCGTGCCAACGAGCGCGCCCGCCTCGACCAGCGCAAAGCTTAGCGCCGGGATCGCATCAGTGCCTTTGCGGATGCGATAGGCGGTTCGTCCAAAACGGTCAGCCCCGAAAGCGGCGTCGAGCAAAGCCTCGACCGCCTGCGGTTCGATATCCGACAATGGAAGTAACTCGACCAACGCGCGCCCTTTCGCTAATGCGGCGGCGCTTTAGGGGTGCTGCGCGGCGATGCAAAGCCGAATGTCGCACGCGATCGACAGGATTTCTTGTGACCGATACGTTGTGGCTGGAGGTGGACGGGCTGATCGCCCAGGTGCTGACCGGCATTTATTCCGAAGAAACCCACCTGCCGCAGCCGCTTCGCATCGGGGTGCGCGCGCGGCTGGCGATGGCCGATCATTATGACCCGACCACGCCGCTCAGCGCGTCGAAAAACTACATGCACCTGAAATTCGCCGCGACCGAGGGCATTCCAAAGGATGTCCATTTCGTGCTGATCGAAAGCGTCGCCGACCATATCATCGACACTTTGTTCCTGCAGGACGACAAGGTCGAGGAGGTCGAGGTGAAGATCGTCAAGCTGGCGATCGCCGAGGAAGGCGAAGAAATCGGCATCACGATGAGGCGCGCGCGCAAATGACGCAGAAGCTCGCTCTCGTGACGGGCGGGCTCCACCGCGTCGGCGCCGCGATTTCGGCGCGGCTGGCGCGCGAGGGCTATGCGCTGGCGATCCACAAGCGCAGCCCGGGCGACGCCGATGCGGTCCTGGCCGACGCGCTCGCCGAAACAGGCGCGATCAGCCACCGCTTCGCCGCCGATCTAGCCGACCCGGCGGCGGTCGATGCGTTGATCCCCGCGGTGATCGAAAAATTCGGGCGCGCGCCCGACCTGCTCGTGAACAATGCCGCTTTGTTCGCCGAGGGCGAATGGACCGATCTGTCACCGACGGCGCTGACCGAGATGATGCAGATTAATCACCACGCGCCGGTGATGCTGGCAAAGGCGCTGGTCGCCGCCAGCGACGGGAAACGCCCGGCGATCATCAATATCGTCGACCAGCGCGTTGTGCAGCCAGTGCCCGATCAGCTCGCCTATAGCCTGTCGAAATCGGCGTTGTGGCAGGCGACGCGGACGCTGGCGGTGGCGTTCGGCAACCGCGCGCGGGTCAACGCGGTGGCGCCCGGGCTGACGATGGCCACCGACGATTATTTGGCGGCGCAGGTCAAACGGCTCGCTGCGCGTATGCCGCTCGGCGCGTTGCCGACCCCGGCACAGATTGCTGATGCGGTGATGTATCTCGCCCGCGCCGAGGCGGTAACCGGGCAGACGATCTTCGTCGACGGCGGCGCGCATCTCGCGCCGATGGGCAGGGATTTTGTGGTGCTGGAGCGGGATTGAATTAGATGATCCTCCCTGTCGCGCAGCGATGGGGAGGTGGCAGCGCGAAGCGCTGACGGAGGGGCGATGACGTGACGCCGCCGCCCCTCCACATCCTTCGGATGGTCCCCCTGCCCACCGCTTCGCGGCAGGGCGGATCTACCTCAATAAATATGCACCGCCTTGGTGACCAGATAGCCGTCCAACCCTTCCGGTCCGCTCTCGCTGCCGAAACCCGATTCCTTGATCCCGCCGAACGGCATGTCGTTCGCCGAAATGACGAAGCTGTTGATCCCGACCATGCCGCTTTCGATGCCATCGGCGATGCGGTTGATGCGGCGGCCATTCTCGGTGAACGCAAAGGCGGCGAGGCCATAGGGCAGCCGGTTCGCCTGCTCCAAAGCCTCGTCCTCGGTGCCGAACGGGCGGATCAGCGCTATCGGCCCGAACGGTTCATGGTTCATCGCATCGGCGTCGAGCGGCACGTCGGCAATCGCGGTCGGCTGGAAGAAATAGCCGTCACCCGTCGCTGCGCCGCCCGCGATCACGCGCGCACCCTTCGCCGTGGCGTCGGCAACAAGCGCCTCCAAGGCCGGGATACGGCGCGCGTTCGCCAGCGGCCCCATCTGGGTGTCGGCGTCGAGCCCGCTGCCGATTTTCACCTTCTTTGTGCGCTCGGCGAATCCCGCGACGAAGGCGTCGTAAATCCCCTCCTGCACATAGAAGCGCGTCGGCGAGACGCAGACCTGCCCCGCGTTGCGGAACTTCTGCATCACGACGCGGTCCAGCGTGCTCTCAAGATCGCAATCGTCGAAGATCAGCACCGGCGCATGGCCGCCCAACTCCATCGTGATCCGCTGCACGCGATCGGCGGCGAGCTTCATCAGATGTTTGCCCACCGCGGTCGAGCCGGTGAAGCTGACCTTGCGGATTACCTCGCTGCCCAACAGGTGGCGGCTGATCATGTCGGGGTTGCCGTAAACGAGCTGGACGACATCGCCAGGAATGCCCGCATCGGCCAGGCAGCGCATGGTCGCGCTGGTGCAACCGGGGGTTTCCTCGGGTGCCTTCGCGATCACCACGCAGCCCGCGGCGAGCGCGGGGGCAATTTTCTTGACCATCAGATTGACCGGGAAATTCCACGGGCTGAACGCCGCGACCGGACCCACCGGCTGCCGCAGCACCATCGCGCGCTGCCCCGCAGGGCGCTGTACCACCCGGCCCTCGATGCGCTTCCCTCCCTCGGCGAAATATTCGAGCAGCGAGGATGCCGACAATATTTCGCCACGCGCCTCGGCGATCGGCTTGCCCTGTTCGAGCGTTAACAGCGTCGCGATATGGTCGGCGCGCTCGCGGATCAGCCCCGCCGCCTTGCGCATCAGCGCCGCGCGCTCGTCGGGGGTCTTGGCGCGCCACACCGGCCAGCCGCGCGCCGCTGCCGCGAGCGCCTCGTCGAGATCGGCGGCGGTCGCCACGGGCAGATCGGCGATCGCGGCCGCGGTGGCAGGATTATACACCGGCCGCGCATCGCGCCCCTCACCGCTCCGCCAGGCGCCGTTGATGAAGAGCTGGAGGTCAGCGTCGTAGGTGGCGGTCATGGAAGGCACTTTCGATACGCCCCCGAAATCCGTTCGTGTCGAGCGAAGTCGAGACACCCATCGATGGTGCGCAAGGCCGAGAGGCGTCTCGACTTCGCTCGACGCGAACGGGAGGAGGGGCTTGGTCTAACAGGTCGCGCCCATATAGGACCGGCTCAGCGATAGTTAAAGCTGATGCTGATCCGCTCACCCGTACCCGAATGCGGCATGACTTCGTGGCGCAGCCAGCTTTCCCACAGGAACACCCGCCCCGCCGCGGGCTGCGCATAGACGAAGGGCAGCAGATGCTCGGGGGCATCGTCGGTGCGGCCGGGCGCCGCCATCAGCATCGGCAGGCGCGGATCTTCCAGCTTCAGCGCCCCCGAGCCCGGCGGCACGGCGACATAGAAGGTGCCCGACACGATGCTGTGCGGGTGGATATGGCCGCTGTGCGTGCCGCCCGGTTTCAATATGTTGACCCACAGGCTGTCGAGCTTCAGCGGCTTGGCGAGGTCGAAATGGCACGCCTTGGCAAAGGCCTTGACCTCTTTGTCGAGCAGCTTCTTGAGGTCGTAAAAAGCGGGATCGCGCTCGGGCAGGTCGCCGAGGCTCGCATAGCTGGTGTAGCCCTTATAGCCATGATCGCGGCTCCACGCGCGCCCCGCGCCGTCCTCCTCGGCGAACAGGCGGCAACTCTCCTCCAGCGCGTCGAGCAGGTCGGGAGTACCGATATCGGCATCGTAAAAATTTGTGGCGAAGAGCGTGCGAACGGGCATGATGGCCGCAAAGCATAGGACGCAAACAAGAGCAAGGGAGACAAGGATGGCCGAGTTCGAACTGATCGCCGACGGATTGCGCTTTCCGGAAGCGCCGGTGGTGATGGACGACGGCAGCGTCATCGTCACCGAGATCGCGGAGGGCCGCATCACCCGCTGCTGGCCGGGCGGCAGGAAGCAGGTCATCGCGACCCCCGGCGGCGGCCCCAACGGCCTCGCAATCGGTCCCGACGGCAAGCTCTATTGCTGCAACAACGGCGGCTTCAACTATGTCGAATCGAACGGCTATCTGGCGCCGCACGGGATCGCCGACGATTATTCGGGCGGACGCATCGAGCGGATCGACATAGAGACCGGCGAAGTCGAAATGCTGTACCGGACCGGCGATCACGGAGTGACGCTGCGCGGCCCGAACGACCTGATGTTCGACGCGCACGGCGGTTTCTGGTTCACCGATCATGGCAAGGTCGATTATGCGAAGCGCTGCCACGACATCGTCGGCATTTTCTATGCCAAGGCCGATGGCAGCTTCATCGAGGAAGTGATTTTCCCGAGCTATAACCCGAACGGCATCGGCCTCTCGCCCGACGGCACCAAACTCTACGCCGCCGAAACCTATACCTGCCGCCTGACCCAGTTCAACATCGTCGCGCCGGGCAAGGTCGATGATGCGGCGGGCCCCGGCGGCCCCGGCATCCCGCTCTACCGCCCCGCGGGCTATAAATTCTTCGACAGCCTCGCGATGGAAGCCAGCGGCAATATCGCCGTTGCGACGATCGGCGAATGCGGGATTTCGGTCGTCGGTCCCGACGGACAGCTCGTCGAATTTGTCGCGACCGACGATATTTTCACCACCAACATCGCGTTCGGCGGGCCCGATCGACAGGATGCCTATATCACCCTGTCGGGCACCGGGCGGCTGGTAAAGACGCGCTGGGCCAGACCGGGGCTGCAACTGCAATATTGACTTAGCTAAGTTGATTAGCTAATCTAGCCGACATGACAATCGTCACCATCCATGAGGCCAAGACAAACCTGTCGCGCCTGATCGCCCGCGTCCTCGCGGGCGAAGAGGTGACGATCGCGCGTGGCAAGGAACCGGTGGTGAAGCTGATGCCGGTGAATGCACCACCAAAGACCAAGCGCGTCTTAGGCACATTGAAAGGCAAGATCGATCTCGACGCCGGCTTTTGGGATCCTTTGCCCGAAGAAGATTTGGCGCTGTGGAACGGCGAAGACAGTCCTAAGGCGCAATGAACCTGCTCCTCGATACGCACGCACTGATCTGGGCTGCCAATGACCCGCAGAAATTGCCCAGCGCGGTGAGGTCCGCCATCGAAGACCCCGACAATCATATCTGGATCAGTGCCGTTTCCGCGATCGAGGTCGCGATCAAATTCCGGATCGGCAAGCTGGAAGGCGCCGACGAGCTCGCCGAACGCTTTGAAACCGTCATCGCGGGTTTTGGTTTCGACCAGCTCCCCATTTCGGTTGCACATGCCAGTCTGGCGGGCTTGCTGCCGTTCGACCATCGCGACCCGTTTGACCGCATTTTGATCGCCCAATCGCAGATTGAGCAATATGCACTGGTTTCGAACGAAAAGCTGTTCGACCAGCTTGGCGTCATCCGTTTCTGGTAGGAGCACGCCCCATGCACCGCGAAACCCATGCCGCAAGCCGCATCGGCTGGCTGCGCGCCGCGATCCTGGGCGCCAACGACGGGATCGTGTCGACCGCCAGCCTGATCGCGGGCGTCGCAGCGGCGGGGGCTTCATCGTCGTCGATCCTGATCACCGGTACCGCGGGGCTCGTCGCCGGAGCGATGTCGATGGCGGCGGGCGAATATGTCTCGGTCAGTTCGCAGGGCGACGCCGAAAAAGCCGATATCGCCAAGGAAAAGCGCGAGCTCGCCACTGTTCCCGAACTGGAGCTTGAGGAACTGACGCAAATCTATCAGCAGCGCGGACTCGACCGCCCGCTCGCCGAACAGGTTGCCGCCCAGCTGACCGCGCATAACGCCCTCGACAGCCATTTGCGCGACGAGCTGGGCCTCACCAGTGAACTGGCGGCGCGTCCGATTCAGGCGGCAGCCGCGTCGGCGGCGAGCTTCACCGTCGGTGCCGCGCTGCCGCTCGCGATCGTGCTGCTGGACTCCGGCCAGTCGCTGCCGTGGGTTGTTTCGGCCGCATCGCTGCTTTTCCTGGCGCTCCTCGGTGCCCTCGGCGCCTGGGCGGGGAAGGCACCGATTGCCCGCGCCGTCCTGCGCGTCGGCTTCTGGGGGGCGGTCGCGATGGGCGTGACGATGGCGATCGGATCGCTGTTCGGGACGACGGTCGGCTAACGCCTGAGCAGCCATTCGCGCAGCGCGGCGGCGTTGTTGCGGTCCGCGCTTTTTGCGGCGTACAGCAAGGTCACCGGTCCCGCCGCTGCGGCGGCATCAAGGACGAACAGCGCCGCCCGCGCCTCCTGGCTTCCGGAATCAAGTTCGGCGAAATAGTCGCGCCGGAATGCATCCCACGCTTCGTCCGAGTCCGCGGTGTCTCCGTGGTATCTTTTGCGCAGGCTATCGCTCGGCGACAACGGCTTGAGCCAAGCGGCGAGCGCGGCCTTTTCTTTTGAAACCCCGCGCGGCCACAGCCGGTCGACCAGAAAGCGCGCACCGTCGCCGGGACCGACCGGTGCATGAATGCGTTTGACCGCGATTGTCAGGGGCGCCGCCATCTGTATGACTATCGGCCATCCCGCGTGGGCGGGCAAGACAATCGGAGGGGTCCGGACATGCGTGGAACGAGCTGGGCGATCGACATCGATCGCGACGATATTGCACAAGCCCGGCTGGTCGCCGACCCCGAAGCGCCGCTCGCCCCCGGCCAGGTGCGGGTGCATGTCGACAGCTATGCGATAACCGCGAACAACATCACTTATGCCGTGTTCGGCAAGCCCGCCGGCCTGTTCGGCAATGACCAGGGCTATTGGGATTTCTTTTCGGAGCCCGGCGGCCCCGGTCGCCTGCCGGTCTGGGGTTTCGCCACGGTGACCGAAAGCGCCGCCGACGGGGTTGCGGTCGGCGACCGCTTCTACGGCTATTATCCCATGGCCGAACATGCGGTGTTGACCGTCGGCAAGCCCGGTCCCGGCGGCTTCACCGACATCACGCCGCGCCGCACCACGCTGCCGCCGATCTACAACCAATATCAGCGGGTCGAGGCGCTGGCGGATTACCGCGCCGCCGACCATGATTATTGGCCGGTGTTCCGCCCGCTGTTCCTGACCGGCTGGCTGATCGCCGACCAGTTCGAGGATGAGGGCGATTATGGCGCCGCCCAGATTCTGATCGCCAGCGCATCGAGCAAGACCGCGATCGGGCTCGGCTTTGCCCTCAAGCAGCGCGCCGCGCGACCCGAGACGATCGGGCTGACCAGCGCCGCCAACGTCGAGGCACTCGCCGAGCAGGGCATCTACGATCGGGTCATCAGCTACGACCAGATCATGACACTCAACGCCGCCACTCCTGCGGCACTGGTCGACATGGCGGGCAATGGCGCGGTGACGCGCGTCGTTCACAGCCATTTCGGCAGCCAGCTTCAGGCGTCGATCATCGTCGGCAAATCGCATTGGGATGCCCAGGTGGACGTCGAGGGGCTGCCTGGCCCAGAGCGGCAGGGTTTCTTCGCCCCCGGCCGCAGTCAGAAACGCATCGCCGACTGGGGCGGTGCGATATTCGGGCAGAAGATCGCCGAAGCCTGGCTCGCATTCATGGACATTGCGCCGCGCCTCGCTTCGGTCGATAAGCGCGGCGGCGGCGATGCGGCGCTCGCTGCCTATCGGGAGATGCTCTCGGGACAGGCCGACCCCCAAAAGGGGATCGTCGTCGTTCCATGAGGGTCGCATGAGCAGCCCCTTTCTCCGCCGCACGAAAGGATAAGCCATGCTTCGCACCCTGGTTTTCGCCACCTCGCTCGCAATCCTGCTTCCGGCGGGCGCGGCGCTTGCCGAAACGCCCAAGTCCGCACCCGCGCACAAGCCCGACCTCGCGGACCG
The DNA here is from genome assembly GCF_005503695.1 of Sphingopyxis sp. 2PD. GTDB lineage: Bacteria > Pseudomonadota > Alphaproteobacteria > Sphingomonadales > Sphingomonadaceae > Sphingopyxis. The sequence goes on along the minus strand of NZ_SCMU01000036.1, from coordinate 1,214 downwards.
CGTCGCGGGGACTTACCGGGGTGACATCATCTCCGACGCGCGCGGCTCGTCGAAAAGCGGCATCACGATCACCGTCACGCGGACCGGACCAAACAAGGTCGAGATCAAGTCGAGCCACACCCGCATCCCGACCGTCACCATCCCGCTCGAAAAGGCGATGGACGCGATCCTCGCTGCGAGCGGACCCTATGTTTTCCTGCTCGACACGGTGCGTTCGCCGGACCGGCTCGACCTGACGATCGACGATGCCAGCTGGTCCGGCAATCGCGTCGCGACGCCCGCAAAAAAGTAGGAACGCACTCTCCCGCATGACTTACACGACCGTTATTTTCGACTTCGGCGGCGTCATCACCGCGTCGCCGTTTGAAGCCTTCAATCGCCTCGAAGAAGAACGCGGGCTGCCGCGCGATTTTGTGCGGCGGGTCAACGCCATCAATCCCGACAGCAACGCCTGGGCGAAGTTTGAACGCGCCGAGATCGATGCGGCAGCGTTCGACACGCTGTTCGCCGAGGAAGCGCGCGCGCTGGGGCATGCGCTGGAAGGCGAAGCCGTGCTGGCGGTGATTGCCGGTGCGGTCCGTCCGGCGATGGTCGCCGCGCTCGACGCGCTGAAGGATCGCGGCTTCACCATCGCGTGCATCACGAACAACGTCCCCGGCGGCAAGATGGGGATTCGCGGCGCCGGGATGACGCGCAGCGAAGAAGCCGCAAGCGAGGTTGCCGCGATCATGGTGCGTTTTGAACATGTCATCGAATCGAGCAAGGCTGGCGTGCGAAAGCCCGATCCGCGGATTTACCAGATGATGTGCGAGAAGCTGGGCGTCGAACCCGGCGAATGCATTTACCTCGACGACCTGGGCATCAACTGCAAACCGGCGGCGCAGCTGGGTATGCACGCCATCAAGGTGACGAGCGGCGAGCAGGCGCTGGCCGATCTGTCGGCGGTGCTGGGAGTGCCGCTGGGCTGATCATCGGCCGAGCGGGCGCGCTCTGGATGACGGCTTTGGGGTGGGGAGCGGACGTTTTTCATCCGTCATCCCGGCGAAGGCCGGGATCTCGCCGGTGCGGTTAACCGATCGGGTGAGATCCCGGCCTTCGCCGGGATGACGACAAGAAATAATCCTCCCTGTCGCGCAGCGATGGGGAGGATTCTCGATCAGGCGGCCTGCTTCAGTTCTTCGATGGCGGCGGTCGCGCGGTTCACGGCTTCGCTG
>NZ_SCMU01000035.1 GCF_005503695.1 Sphingopyxis sp. 2PD | reverse complement strand
GTCGTGACGCCGAAGTTCAAAGCGGGCGACATGCCGGGTGGCATTCAATCGGGGGTGAATGCGATCGCCCAGCAAATCCAGCTGCCGCCCGAGCCGCGCCAGCATCGGCAGGACGAAGAAGATCAGAATGATGAAGCCGACGAAAAAGAGCCCGGCCATATTGCCGTCATCGGCGCGGTCGCGTTCGTTCGCTGCGGCGGCCTGCGCGCGCGCCGCGGCTTCCTCGGGCGGCAGCTGGATTTGCTGGGCGATCGCATTCACCCCCGATTGAATGCCACCCGGCATGTCGCCCGCTTTGAACTTCGGCGTCACGACCTCGCGGATGATCCGGCCCGAGAGCGCGTCGGTCAGCACCGGTTCAAGGCCGAGCCCGACCGCGATGTGCATCCGCCGCTCGTTGGGCGCGATCAGAAAGACGACGCCGTCGTCCTTTTCGGCGTCGCCGATCCCCCACTCGCGGCCCAGCCGATAGCCGTAATCGGCAACATCGCGGCCTTCGAGATCGCGAACGGTCGCGACGACTAGCTGATGCCCGGTCGTCTTTTCAAGCTCGAGAAGCTGCGCGTTGAGCGCCGCTTCTTCGCCCGCCGGGATGATATCGGCCTGATCGACGACGGGATTGCCCGCGAGTTTCGGGAAGGTTTGCGCGGCGGCGGGCATCGCGAGCGCTGCGGCGATGGCCAACACCCACCCCACCAACGCAGCAGGTCTATTCTTGCGCCGCAAAACTCCGTTCGTGCCGAGCCCGTCGAAGCACCGCTCTTCCTTCTTCTGTGGTCGAAAGAAAGAACGGCCCTTCGACAAGCTCAGGGCGAACGGAAAAGAGATCATCCTGGTGGCCTTAGCTGCCGAAATCGACCTTCGGCGCCTGATTGGCGTTCGGTGTGATCGCCTTGTACGGGGTCATTGGTTTGGCGCCATGGACGATCTTGGCGCCGATGATGTCGGGGAAGGTGCGGATCGTCGTGTTATAATCCTGCACCGCGCCATTATAATCCTGCACCGACACGTTGATGCGGTTTTCGGTACCTTCGAGCTGGGTCATCAGGTCGGCAAAGCGCTGCTGGCTTTTCAGGTCGGGATAAGCTTCGACGGTCGCGAGAAGACGGCCGAGCGAACTCGACACGGCGCCCTGCGCCTGCTGGAACGCCTGAACCTTTGCGGGATCTTCCAGATCGTCCGTGCTGAGCTTGACCTGCGTCGCCGACGCGCGCGCCTGGATGACGCCTTCCAGCGTCGATTGTTCGATCTGCGATGCGCCCTTGGCGGTTTCGACGAGGTTGGGGATCAGGTCGGCGCGGCGCTGATAGGCCGCCTCGACATTCGCCCATTTCGCCTTCGCCGCTTCTTCCTTGGTCGGGACGCTGTTGATACCGCAGGCGGACAGCGACAGCGCCGCGACGGGCAGGATCAACCAACGGGCGGTACGATAGGTCATGGTCAAAAACTCCCTCCGGCGGCGTTTTGCCGCAACAATACACTACATAGGAGTTTGCTTGCCTTTGTGCAATTGGCACGGCACCGTCGGTCCCCGGAACCATCCAGCCAGGGAGCAGCAAGATGTTGGGGGAATTCAAGGAATTTATCGCCAAAGGCAATGTCATGGACCTTGCGGTCGGTGTCATCATCGGCGGCGCGTTCGCGACGATCACGGGGTCGCTGACCGCCGACCTGATCATGCCGTTCGTCGGCTGGATCTTTGGCGGGGTCGATTTTTCCAGCAAGTTCATCCTCCTGGGTAGCGTCCCCGACGGCGTTGCGGCGACCGATTATGCCGCGCTGAAAGAGGCCGGGGTCGCGATGATCGGCTATGGCGCGTTCATCACCGCGGTGATCAATTTCCTGATCCTCGCCTTCGTCATTTTCCTGCTCGTCAAATGGGTCAACAAGGTTGTTCGCCGCGCCCCCGACGCGCCTGCGGGGCCGAGCGAAGTCGACCTCCTCACCGAAATTCGTGACGAGCTGCGCCGGAAATAGCCTGCGTCCCGCGACGATAACCCGCCCGCGCCCTTTTCAAGCGCGGGCAGGCGCCCTATATAGGTCGGGTCGGTTTCGGCCGACTATGAGGATAAATGGTGTCGTGGAATAGACACAGCGGACCCGGGGGCAGTACCCGGCGGCTCCACCACAATCCCGTGTTTGCGACAGCGGCGCGGGCTTCTGACGGGGCCGAACCAGGATCGACGTGTGTTCAAAGACGATATTTTCTTCCGGGCTGAGTAACCCGTTCAAGGCTCAAAACCAATAGGTGCTAACGATAACGAAGCACTCGCTCTGGCTGCCTAACCGATAAGCCTCACGGCCTAAGGTTAGACAAATAGAACGCGGTTCGGACCGAACCGGGCAACAGAATCGGATACCAGCGGCTGGGGACGAGCCGGGCAACAGAATCGTCCCACCTTTCCCTTATTCAAAACGTCGCCCCGGCGAAGGCGGGGGCCGCCGCCGTTTTTGCTCGATGGCGATGGACTAAGCCGATAGCGGCCCCCGCCTTCGCGGGGGCGACGGTTGGGTTAGTGCGCACTCTTGCAGTGGCGATGATCGCCCAGCGCTTCGATCACCCGGCAATCCGCCGCGATGCCGCCGCGGCAGCGCCCGACGATGCGCGTCAGCTCGTCGCGGAGCCGCGTCAGCTGCGCGATCTTGTCCTCGACCTGCTCCAGATGGCGGCTCGCGATGCGGTCGGCCTCGCTGCAATCACGTCCGGGATCGTCAGACAGGTCGAGCAGCGAGCGAATTTCATCGATGGTAAAACCAAGGTCGCGCGAATGGCGCACAAAAGTCAGCCGCGCGCGGTGCGGATCGCCATAGCTGCGGTAATTCGCCGCGGTGCGATGCGGCGCGGGGAGCAGGCCGATGCGCTCATAATAACGGATGGTTTCGATATTGGTCCCGGTCGCCCGCGACAGCTCGCCGATTTTCATGGCTTGACCCCGTAGTTGCTACAGGGTGCATATAGGGTGCCGACTCGAAGATCAAAGGAGGCCATCGCTTGTCCGATCATTGCTGTGCCGGTGCCAGCGGCAAGACCGCGCTCAACGACCCGCGCTGGCGGCGTATCCTGTGGGCCGCGCTCCTGATCAACGCCGCGATGTTCGGGGTCGAGATTGTCGCCGGGGTCGCGGCGGATTCGCGCGCGCTGCAGGCCGACGCGCTCGATTTCCTGGGCGATGCGGCGAATTACGCGATCAGCCTGGGCGTGGCCGGTATGGCGCTTGCGTGGCGGGCGCGCGCGGCCCAGGTCAAGGCGGTGACGATGCTCGCCTTTGGCCTGTGGGTGCTGGGTTCGGCGGTATGGGGGTTCATCGACGGGTCGGCGCCGCACGCCGAAACCATGGGGCTGATCGGCGCGCTGGCGCTGGCCGCCAATGTTGCTGTTGCGCTGATGCTCTATCGCTATCGCACCGGCGATGCGAACATGCGCTCGGTGTGGATCTGCTCGCGCAACGACGCGATCGGCAATGTCGCGGTGATGGGGGCGGCGCTAGGCGTGTTCGGCACCGGGCAAAGCTGGCCCGATCTGGCGGTGGCGGCGATCATGGCGACGCTCGCCATCTGGGGCAGCATCGAAGTCTTTCGTCAGGCGCGCGGGGAACTTGCTGCGGTTCCGGCGGGTTCGGCTGGTGGCTGACCGATCGGTATGTTAATCTGATTCCCGAATCCGAAAGCTTCTGCGCCGACGCGGCAAATCATAAGGATCGCGCGGCATCGACTGCCTGACCTTCCCGTGGGCGACCCCGCCCATCGGCAACCAGAAACAGAATCGGGGACGCGCGATGCAAACGCCTGGCGATTTCGACTTTTCACGACGCGGCGTGCTCGCCGGGGGCGCTTCGGTAGCGGCGGTGACCGCCCTGCCGACGCGCGCCGCGGCGGCGCCGGGCGAGACGGCGATTGCGGCGCCGCCGACCGCTGCGGTCGCTTTCAAAGTGAATGGCACGGCGCATAAGCTCGAGCTCGATACGCGCACGTCGCTGCTCGACGCGCTGCGCGAGCATCTCCACCTGACCGGCACCAAAAAGGGCTGCGATCATGGCCAGTGCGGCGCCTGCACCGTCCTTGTCGACGGGCGGCGGATCAATAGCTGCCTGACGCTGGCGGTGATGCATGATGGTGAGAATATCACGACGATCGAGGGGCTGGGGACGCCTGACAAGATGCATCCGATGCAGGACGCTTTTGTCGAACGCGACGGCTATCAATGCGGTTATTGTACGCCGGGGCAGATCTGCTCGGCGGTCGCGGTGCTGGACGAGATCAAGGCGGGCATTCCGAGCCACGTCACGGCCGACCTGACCGCGACACCGAAAGTCACCGCAAGCGAACTGCGCGAGCGGATGAGCGGCAATATCTGCCGCTGCGGCGCCTATTCGAACATCATCGACGCGATAACCGATGTGGCGGGAGTGAAGGCATGAAAAGCTTCACCTACGAACGCGTCGAAACGCCCGCCGCGGCGACCGCTGCCTTTGCGAAAGTGAAAGGCGCGCGCTTCATCGCGGGCGGCACCAATCTGCTCGACCTGATGAAGCTGGAGATCGAAACCCCGGCGCATCTGATCGATGTCAGTCGGCTGGCGCTCGACAAGATCGAACCCACGACCGATGGCGGGCTGCGCATCGGGGCGATGGTCCGCAACACCGATCTGGCGTCGGACCCGCGCGTGCGGCGCGACTATGGCCTGTTGTCGCGCGCGCTGGTCGCGGGCGCGTCGGGCCAGCTCCGCAACAAGGCGACGACGGCGGGTAACCTGCTCCAGCGCACCCGCTGCCCTTATTTTTACGACACCAATATGCCGTGCAACAAACGCAAGCCGGGCAGCGGCTGCGCGGCGATCGGCGGGTTCAGCCGGCTCCACGCGATCGTCGGTGCGAGCGATGCGTGCATTGCGACCCACCCCAGCGATATGGCGGTCGCGATGCGCGCGCTCGACGCACGGGTCGAAACCGTCGATGCGGCGGGCAAGGAGCGGAGCGTCGCGGTGGCCGATTTCTACCGCGCGCCGGGCACCACGCCGCATCTCGACACCGTGCTTGCGCCGGGCGAGCTGATCACGGCGGTGACGCTGCCCAAGCCCGTCGGCGGCACGCATATCTACCAAAAGGTTCGCGACCGCGCCTCTTATGCCTTTGCGCTGATTTCGGTCGCGGCGATCGTGCAGAAGGACGGGTCGGGGCGCGTCGCGCTCGGCGGGGTCGGCCACAAGCCCTGGCGGGTCGAGGCGGCCGACGCCGATCTGCCACGCGGGGCCAAGGCGGTCACCGCCACGCTGCTCGCCGGTGCCAAGCCGAGCCATGAAAATGCCTATAAGCTGCCGCTGGTCGAGCGCACGCTCGCCGGTGTGCTGGCACAAGCAAGGGGCTGAGCCATGAAGTTCGATACCCCCGCGACGACCAACCCGATCGACCAGCTGAAAGTGGTCGGCAAACCCACCAACCGCATCGATGGTCCGCTCAAGACGACGGGGCTCGCGCCCTATGCCTATGAACGGCATGATGTCGCGGCGAACCAGGCCTATGGCTATGTCGTCGGGTCGGCGATCGCCAAGGGACGGATTGCGTCGATGAAGCTCGACGAAGCGCGTGCCGCGCCAGGGGTGCTGGCGATCGTCACCGCCGACAATGCGGGCAAGCTGGGCAAGGGCAATTTCAACACCGCAAAGCTGCTCGGCGGTCCGGAGGTCGACCATTATCATCAGGCGATCGCGCTGGTGGTCGCCGAGACATTCGAACAGGCGCGGGCCGCAGCGGCGCTGGTGCGGGTCGAATATGCGCGCGGCAAGGGAGCGTTCGAGCTGGCTGCCGCGCTGGGCAGCGCGGTCAAGCCGCCGCCGTCCTTCGGGACCGAGGCGGACAGCAGCGTCGGCGATTTTGCGGGCGCCTTTGCCGCGGCGCCGGTGCAACTCGACACCCGCTACACCACCCCCGACCATGCCCATGCGATGATGGAGCCGCACGCATCGATCGCTGCCTGGAGCGGCGACAAGCTGACGCTGTGGACGTCGAACCAGATGATCGCCTGGTCGGTGGGCGACATGGCGAAAACGCTGGGCATCCCGAGGAAGAATATCCGTCTCGATTCGCCCTATGTCGGTGGCGGGTTCGGCGGCAAGCTGTTCATTCGCGCCGATGTGCTGCTCGCGGCGCTCGGCGCCAAGGCGGCGGCGCGGCCGGTCAAGGTCGCACTGCCGCGCGCCTTCATGTTCAACAATACGCCGCACCGCCCGGCGACAATCCAGCGGATCCGGATCGGCGCGACCGCCGATGGCAAGATCACCGCGATCGGTCACGAAAGCTGGTCGGGCGATTTGCCCGGCGGCGGCCCCGAAACCGCGGTCGGACAAACGCGCCTGCTGTACGCGGGCGCGAACCGGATGACCGCGATGCGGCTCGCGGTGCTCGATTTGCCGGAAGGCAATGCGATGCGCGCGCCGGGCGAGGCTCCCGGAATGATGGCGCTCGAAGTCGCGGTCGACGAGATGGCGGAAAAATTGGGGCTCGATCCGATCCGGTTCCGCATCATCAACGACACCCAGGTCGATCCCGAAAAGCCGAGCCGTCCCTTTTCGCAGCGCCAGCTCAACGAATGCCTGACAATCGGTGCCGACAAATTCGGCTGGGCCAAGCGCAGCACGACACCGGGGGCGAGCCGCGATGGCCAATGGCTGGTCGGCATGGGGGTCGCCGCGGCGTTCCGCAACAACCTCAACGGCCCGTCGGCGGCGCGCGTGCGGCTCGACAAATCGGGCGTGGTGACGGTCGAAACCGATATGACCGACATCGGCACCGGCACCTATACGATCATCGCCCAGACCGCCGCCGAAATGATGGGCCTGCCGCTCGACAATGTGGTCGTGAAGCTCGGCGATTCGGCGTTCCCGGTGTCGGCCGGATCGGGCGGCCAGTGGGGTGCGAACAGCTCGACCGCCGGCGTCTATGCCGCGTGCGTCAAGCTGCGCGAAGCGGTGGCGCAAAAGCTCGGCATGAACCCGGTCGATGCGGTGTTCGCCGACGGCAAGGTCAAGGCGGGGCGGCAGAGCGTGGCGCTGGGCGACGCGGCCAAGGACGGCGAACTCGTCGCCGAGGACAAGATGGATTATGGCGATCTGGCCGAAAAATATCAGCAATCGACCTTTGGTGCGCATTTTGTCGAGGTCGGGGTTCATGCCGCGACCGGCGAAATCCGCATCCGCCGTATGCTCGCAGTGTGCGCCGCCGGGCGCATCCTTAACCCAAAGGCGGCGCGCAGCCAGGTGATCGGCGCGATGACGATGGGGGCGGGGTCGGCGCTGATGGAGGAACTTGCGGTCGACAAGCGTTTCGGCTTTTTCGTCAATCACGACCTCGCCGGGTACGAAGTCCCGGTCCATGCCGACATCCCGCATCAGGAGGTGATCTTCCTCGACGAAACCGATCCGACAACGTCGCCGATGAAGGCAAAGGGCGTCGGCGAACTCGGCATCTGCGGGGTCGGGGCGGCGGTCGCCAACGCGGTTTACAACGCCACGGGCATCCGCACCCGCAACTATCCGATCACGCTCGACAAGCTGCTCGACAAACTGCCCGCGGTCGCGTGACCGGCTGAACCGAAAAGGGCTCCGCCGCATAACGGCGGAGCCCTTCCAGGCCGCACACAATGATGAGGACCCTCGCCCTGCCGTTCGGGGTCGCGTCGAACGACAGGAATATTTTGGGCCCGACCCCTTCGACGCATCCCGGGTGGTCCGGAACGAATCCAGCGCGATGCGGTCGAAGGGATGGCCCCCCTTAGTCCTTGCAAATGGACCCTTATTTCGGCGGTGTGACGCGATCATCCCCCTGTTGGGGGATGGTCAACTTAAGATCGGCGCCAGCAGCCGCATCAATGCCGCTTCGCTGTCGACGCCGCATTTCAGATAGATTTGCTTGATCTGCCCGCGCAGCGTTTCGGCCGTCACGCCGCGTTCCGCCGCGATCCGGGCACGCGGTTTGCCTTCGAACAGGCGCACCGCGATATCGCCTTCGGCCGGGCTCAGACGGTATATCGCGCTCAGATACTGGGTCACCCCGGCGCGATCGCGCCGGGGTCCGTTGGCGATCAGGATCGCATGCGGCAATTTGCCGAGCGACCATTCGCGTTCGGGCAGACGAAAGCCTTCGATCATCAGTGGCGGGCGGCTCTCGGCGGTGATGATTTGCGTCCGCATATGGTCGAGGCCGCCATCGGCGGTTAGCGCCTGGACCGTCTGACGCAGGGTGAAGGGGGCGCCCGGCGCATCGATCGACCGCCCCGCCACCCGGACATCACCCGCCGCCAGCATGGCGTCGGCGCCGATGCTGTGGGCGAGCAACTGACCGCGCACGTCGATGATGAAAGCGCTGACCTGGATCGCGTCGAAGGCGCCCGCCAGCAGTTTGGCCTGCTCGCCCTCCAGCTTTTCCTGCAAGCGCACGGCGCGCCGCGCCGCCTTGGCGCCGCTGGCAAAAATCTTGCGCTGCGCGGCGGTCGTCCGCCCTTCCTTGCGATCGCGCAAGGTCGCGAGGCCGACGATCCCGAAATTGTCGATCACCAAATTGGTCTGGCATCCAAAGGGAATGCCGATTTCTTCGCACCAGTCGAGATAGTCGGACGAGGCAAGCTGCGGGATGACCTGATCGTAATGTTCTTCGAACAGGACCGGATCGTAAAAGCCGCGCTCGATGTGGCGGTTCGACGCGGCGACGCGAAAGTTGTGCGTTTCGGCACTCCAGCCGCTGACGGCGAAATGATCGATCAGATCGGTGCTGAAGTTGGTGACGATGTTGAACGGAATTTCGCGCGCGCCGCCGACGCCGATGAGCTGGCCGTGCCCCGAACCTGTCTGGCTGGCGAGCGCATCGAGCGCGCCCAGCCACATGTCAGGCTGCAACGCGGCCTGCATGAATATTTCGTCCCAATCCGGGTCCGCCCGCTGCCCCATTGCGTCTGTCGCTTGCCCAATCGTGCCCCAATTTCACGTGGTGTCGCCCAAGTTTATGACAAAAGCCAATAAATTAACTTTAAAAAAGTTGAATTCGGCCTTGCTTGCGCCGCGTCGGCGCGGGCGGGAGCGATAGCCGCTATCCGTTCTATGGAACAGGGGGGCGATGCGCGCTGTGCAACAACTGCCTGTGGTGCCGGCTACAGGATTCGAACCCGTGGCCCCCTGATTACAAATCAGGTGCTCTACCAACTGAGCTAAGCCGGCGCTCGCGTTCCCCTAAGCATTTTTTCCGTGGATGGAAACAGCGGACATCGCACCGATGCCGACGGCGACAAATCGTCAGACGATTCCAAAGGTCCAGCCCTCGGTCCTGGCGAGCGCTTCGGTGAGCGGCGCGGGCAGCCAGGGCGCTGCATCGCCCGCGACGGCGCGCAGCCAGGCGGCGGTCATCAGGGCGTCGCTGGCATGATCGCTGATCGACCCGGTCACCCCGACCGAGGGCGAGCCCAGCGCCGCCAAGGCCGCGTCGAGCGCGGCGCCGTCGCGGATCTTGCTGCGGCCCGCCGCGATCCCGGCTGCGCGCGCGGCGACGCCGGTGTAAATTTCGACAAGCAATGGACCGCTGCCGGGTACCGGGTCGAGGGGCCACAGCGGCAGCGCGGGGTGCAAGCGGTGAAGCAGCCGCATTCCCGCAAGGCTTGCCTTGCCGACCTGCGCCGCGCCGACCAGGTTGAAATTGCTGACGCTTGCCGCCTGTCTGGTCGCGCGCTGATGCTGCTCGACGACGCGCAGCCGTCCCGCGCCCGGGGCGAATAGGTCGCCGACGTCGCCGCGCGCGTGGCGGAAATGTCGCCGGGCATCGCGGTGGCTCAGGAATCCGTCGATCTGATAATGCGGGTCGGACCGCGTCAGCCGCTCGACGAGCCCCCACAACGCGGGCAGGTTGTTCGGGCTCAGGTCCCACTGCGGAAAATAGGCGTCGCAATCGGCAAAGGCGAATGCCGCCGAAAAGTCGAAACCGATCAGCATGTCGGCGCGCGATGCGGCGACATGCTGCAACCATGTCAGGATTTCGGCGCGCGACCAGATATGGCCGGGACGCACCAGCTGGGGCGCGCCGGTGCCGCTTGCCACTGCCAGCGCAATCCCGCGTTGCCGCGGTCCGCGCGCGCCCGACCAGTCGAGGGCTGCAAAGTGGGCGAAGCGGCGCATGCGCGACGTTTAGCGCGGCCAATCGGCTTGCACAAAGCGCGATGGCGTCCCACATGCACCCCATGCTGATCGAAACCGAATCGACGCCCAATCCTGCGACGCTCAAATTCCTGCCCGGCCAGGCGGTGATGACGTCGGGAACCCGTGACTTTGCGAGCCCCGAAGAGGCCGAGGCGTCGCCGCTGGCGAGCGCGCTGTTTTCGCTGGGCGATGTGACCGGCGTGTTCTTTGGCAGCGATTTCGTGTCGGTCACCGCAGCGCCGGGCGTTGGCTGGAGCGACCTGAAGCCCGACGTGCTCGGCATATTGATGGACCATTTTCTTGCGGGCGTGCCGCTGTTCAACGCCGCGAGCGCTGGTTTTTCGGTCCCTGCAGAGGATGAACCGAGCTTTGCCGACGACCCCGCCGACGCCGACATCATCGAACAGATCAAGGAACTGATCGAAACCCGCGTGCGCCCTGCGGTCGCCAATGACGGCGGCGACATAGTCTATCGCGGCTTCGACAAGGGCAATGTGTACCTTAAGCTGCAGGGTGCCTGTGCCGGTTGTCCGTCCTCGTCGGCGACGCTGAAGAACGGCATCGAATCGCTCTTGAAACATTATGTTCCCGAGGTAACGGCAGTCCACGCCGTCTGACCGATATTTACTCAGGAGTAAGCCCATGAGCGAGCCGCTATCCGACAGCGCTCTCGACCAGCTGTTTCGTACCGCGCGCACCTATAACGGCTATCTCGACCGGCCCGTTTCCGACGCGCAGTTGCATGCGATCTGGGATCTGATGAAATTTGGTCCGACCAGCGCCAATTGCCTGCCGGCGCGGATCATCTGGTGCACGTCGGACGCCGCTAAGCAAAAGCTTGCCGCGCTGGCGATGCCCGCCAATGCGGAAAAGATCCTGGCCGCGCCGGTCACCGCGATCATCGGCATGGACCTTGAATTCTACGAGAATCTGCCCGAACTTTTCCCGCATACCGATGCCCGCAGCTGGTTCGTCGGCAATGACGAGCTGGCGAAAGCGACGGCGTTTCGCAATTCCAGCCTGCAAGGCGCCTATTTCATCCTGGCCGCGCGCGCGCTGGGTCTCGACACCGGCGCGATGTCGGGTTTCAACAATGCCGCGGTCGATGAAGCCTTTTTTGCCGATCAGCCGAGCGTGAAGAGCAACTTCGTCTCGACGCTTGGCTATGGCGATCCGGCGACGATCTTCGAGCGCAGCCCGCGTCCGGATTTCGACCGCTTCAATCGTATCGCCTGAGCCGGAATTTCCGGGCCATATGCGCCAGTTGGTGATCGATTCGGCTAGCGAGGCCTGTTCGGTGGCGCTGATCGAGGGCGCCGATATTGTCGATTTTCGCCACGCCGTGATCGGCCGCGGCCATGCCGAGCGGCTGGTACCCCTGATCGCCGAGCTCATCGATGGCGGCAAGGCCGACACGATCGCCGTCGGCTGTGGGCCGGGCAGCTTTGCCGGGGTGCGCATCGGCGTGGCCGCGGCGCGCGGACTGGCCCTGGGCTGGCAGGTTCCGGTGCAAGGCTTTTCGACGCTGGCGCTGGTCGCCGCGGGCGCGGCTGACGCGATTACCGCAGCGGATGGTGCACTCGTCGTGATGGAGGGGGGGCACGGGCAATGGTTCGTCCAGCCGTTTGCCGCCGATCTGTCGCCGCGCGCCGATCTTCGCTCGCTGCTGCCGGGCGCCGCCGCGGCGCTCGCCGACGAACTGATCGTGGGCAACCGCGCCGAACAATTTGTCGCGCTTCGGGGCGGTGGCCGCGCGCTCGCGACGCTGCCCGATGCGCGCGCTTTCGTGCACCTGCCACGCGCGGCGCTGCTCGATCAGCCCAGCCCGATCTATGGCCGCGCGCCCGACGCCAAGCCGATGGCGACAGCATGACCGGGGAAGTGCGCCTCGCCACCGCCCGCGTGGCGGATCTGGCCGCGGTGATGCGCGTGATGGATGCCGCTTTCGAGCCGGCCTATGGCGAAGCGTGGAGCGGCGCGCAGTTGCTCACCTTGTTTGCCTTGCCGTCGGCGCGCGTTTGCCTTGCGTGGGATGGTGACCAGCCCTGCGGCTTTTCGGCGGCGCGGATCGCCGGACCCGAAAGCGAGCTGCTGCTGCTCGCGGTGGACCCGGCCTCGCGAGGTCGCGGGATCGGCAGATTGTTGATGCAGGACTGGCAGGCCTGGGCCGCGGCGCAAGGCGCCGATGACTATTTTCTGGAAATGCGCGCCGATAATGACGCGGTGCATTTATATTCGCGCAGCGGATTTTCGGAAGTCGGTCGGCGGGCCGCTTATTATCGCGGTCAAGACGGCAAGATGCGCGATGCGATTACGATGCGGCGAACATCGCCGGTAACCGGTAGCAACTGATCGGTTGTTGCGCGATCGTGCGCAAAGTGGCAACATTGTAATTGGCGCAACAGGAATTCCAATGTTCGCTGTCCAGCTTCTGGGTCAAAACAATAAGGAATAGTCTCATGTCCGACCAAAATGATGCCAGCGAAATGCTCGTTACACTGACAGCCGACATCGTCGCCGCGCATGTCAGCAACAACAGCGTCGCGATTTCCGATCTTTCTTTGCTGATCAATAATGTCCACGCCGCGTTGACCGGTCTTGGCTCGACGCCGGTCGTCGAGGAAAAGCTGGTCCCCGCCGTATCGGTCCGCGCTTCGGTAAAGCCCGACTTCATCATTTGCCTGGAAGATGGCAAGAAACTGAAGATGCTGCGCCGCCACCTGATGACGCATTATGGCATGACCCCGGACGATTATCGTACGAAATGGGGACTGCCCGCCGACTATCCGATGGTCGCGCCGAACTATGCCGAACGGCGCCGCGCGCTGGCGAAGGAAATCGGCCTTGGCACCAAGGGCCGCGGCGGCGGACGCAAGCGCAAGGTCAAAGCCTGACCTTTTTTGATCATCGACTGATCGCGAGGAGAGGGGCGGTGCCGCGGGGTGCCGCCCTTGTCCTATCGCGGGGTCGCCCCTATACAGTCTGAACACAAAAGACGCGGCTGCATCTTGCAGGAAAGGCCAGCATGTCCGGTACCATCGACCTTGAAGCCCTGTGCCACGAAAAGGGGCTGCGCATTACCGAGCAGCGCCGCATCATCGCGCGCGTCATCTCGGATTCCGAAGATCATCCCGACGTCGAAACGCTGTACGAGCGCGCGTCGAAGATCGACAGCGGCATCTCGATCGCCACCGTCTATCGCACCGTGCGTCTGTTCGAAGAGGCGGGGATTCTCGACCGCCATGATTTTGGCGATGGCCGTTCGCGCTACGAAGCCGCGCCCGAAGCGCATCACGATCACCTGATCGATGTCGAAACGGGCAAGGTCATCGAATTCGTCGATCCCGAACTCGAAGCCTTGCAAAAGGTCATCGCCGAACGGTTGGGCTTCCGCCTCGTCGACCATCGCATGGAGCTTTATGGTGTCGCCATCGATCGCAAGCGCGACTGATCGCGCTGCGATCACCTGGCGAACCGTCGCCCGCCTGACCCTGATGGTGCTGGCGCTGCTGTTCCTGATCGTCCCGCACCTGCTCTATCGCGCCGTGGGTCGGCCTTCGCCGATGATCATGGCGTTCCTCAATGCGGTCGGCTGGATCGCCGGGCTGCGCATCCGGACGACCGGCACCCGGCTTCGCCGCGACGTTCTGTTCGTATCCAACCATGTCAGCTGGCTCGACATATTGGCGCTCGGCGGCGCCGCGCGTTCGGCCTTCGTGTCGAAAGCCGAGGTGAAAACGACCCCGCTCGTCGGCTGGCTCGCCGACCAGAACAGCACCATCTATGTCCAGCGCGAAGCGAAACGCGACATTCACAGCCAGGCGAACAGCCTGCGCGACGCCCTCGCGCGCGGACGCCCGGTGACGCTGTTTCCCGAGGGGACGACCGGACCCGGCGACGGGCTACTGCCCTTCCGCGCCTCGCTGTTTCAGGCGATCATCCCGACGCCGCCCAATTTGCAGGTCCAGCCGGTGTTCCTCGATTATGGTTCGCAGGCAAACGACGTCGCCTGGCTCGACCCCGAATCGGGGCTCGACAATTTCAAGCGGCTGCTGGCGCGCAAGCGGCCGATCCCGCTGACGATCCATTATCTCGACCCGTTGCCCGACGAGGCCGAGCGCGACCGCAAGGCGATCAACGAGGCGGCGCGCGCGGCGATAGCGGCCCGGATCGCGGCGACTTCCGCCGCGCCGCGGCATCGCCTATAGCGCGCCGATGAAATCCGACTCCCCCACCACCGCCAAGACCTTTCACGTCAAATCCTTCGGTTGCCAGATGAACGTCTATGACGGCGAGCGCATGGCCGAGATGCTGGGCGCCGAAGGCTATGTCGCCGCCGCCGAAGGCGCCGACGCCGACCTGGTCGTGCTCAACACCTGCCACATCCGCGAAAAGGCGGCAGAGAAAGTCTATTCGGACATTGGCCGGTTGAAGCGCGCCGATGGCAGTACGCCGACGATTGCCGTCGCGGGCTGCGTCGCGCAGGCCGAAGGCGCCGAGATCGCGCGCCGCGCCCCGAGCGTTGATGTCGTCGTCGGCCCGCAAGCCTATCACCGCCTGCCCGATCTGATCGCCCGCGCCACGCGCGGCGAGAAGGCGGTCGATCTCGACATGCCGGCGATGAGCAAGTTCGGCGCGCTGCCCCAGCGCGCCGGGGGGCAGCGCCCGACCGCCTTTCTGACGGTGCAGGAAGGCTGCGACAAATTCTGCACCTATTGCGTCGTACCCTACACCCGCGGCGCCGAAATCAGTCGGCCTTTCGCCGACCTGATCGCCGAAGCCCGCGCGCTGGTCGCGGGCGGCGCGCGCGAAATCACGCTGCTCGGCCAGAACGTCAATGCGTGGGACGGCGAGGACGACCGGGGCAGGGCGATCGGCCTCGACGGCCTGATCCGCGAGCTGGCGCGCGAGGATGGGCTGGAACGCATCCGCTACACGACCAGCCACCCCAATGACATGACCGACGGGCTGATCGCCGCGCATGGCGAGGTCGACAAGCTGATGCCCTTTCTCCACCTGCCGGTGCAGGCGGGCAGCGACCGTATCCTCGCCGCGATGAACCGCAGCCATAGCAGCGAAAGTTATTTGCGCGTCATCGAACGTGTCCGCGCGGCGCGCCCCGACATCGCGATTTCGGGGGATTTCATCGTCGGCTTCCCCGGCGAGAGCGAGGAAGATTTCCAGGCGACGCTCGATCTCATTCACGAGACGCGTTACGCGATGGCGTACAGCTTCAAATATTCGCGGCGTCCCGGGACTCCGGCGGCGACGATGGCGGACCAGATCGCCGAAGAGGTGATGAACGATCGCCTCCAGCGGTTGCAGGCGCTGCTCAACGAACAGCAGCAGGCGTTCAACGAGGCGACCGTCGGGCGCACGACGCGCCTGCTCCTCGAGCGCAAGGGCAAGCTCGATGGCCAGCTGATCGGCAAGACGCCGTGGCTCCAGTCGGCGCATGTCACCGCACCGGGCCTTGCGATCGGCGATATGATCGATGTGCGGATCGTGTCGGCGGGCGCCAACAGCGTGGCGGCCGAAGCCCTTGTGGAAGCGGTCGTCTAGTGCAGCTTGCGGAAGCTGTCTCCCCGAAGACACACTCCATCGGCTTCCGTCGAATTCCGAAACTATCGGTGATGGACTCCCGCCTTCGCGCGAGTACACAGGATCATTCTTAGCATAGGTGACTTGCCCATATGTCCAAACGCCCGCTGACTGCCTCGACCCCCGCCGAACCCGGCGACCGCGTCCGATTGACCGCGGAGTTCGAGCGAACGCAGCTGTTGGGCATTCTCTTCGGCGAGTTCGACCGCAATCTGGTCAGCATCGAAAACCGCCTCGGCGTCTATATCTCGGCGCGTGGCAACCGGGTCCAGATCGAGGGCGAGGCCGAAGCGGCGGCGCGCGCACGCGACGTCCTCACCGACCTGTATGACCGCATCGAAAAGGGGCAGGAGGTCGATGCCGGCATGGTCGATGGGGTGATCGCGATGTCGGCGCAGCCGACGCTCGACGGCATCATCCGTCACGACAAGGACGAAGCGCCGACGGTGATGATCCGCACGCGCAAAAAGACGATCGTCCCGCGTGCGCCGTCGCAGGTGCCCTATATGAAGGCGCTGGCGCGCGACGACGTGATTTTCGCGCTCGGCCCGGCGGGCACGGGCAAGACCTATCTTGCGGTGGCGCAGGCGGTGGCGCAGCTGATCACTGGCAGCGTCCAGCGCCTGATCTTGTCGCGGCCCGCGGTCGAGGCGGGGGAGAAGCTCGGCTTCCTGCCCGGCGACATGAAGGAAAAGGTCGATCCGTACCTGCGGCCGCTCTACGACGCGCTCCACGACTGCCTGCCCGCCGAACAGGTCGAGCGCCGTATCGCGTCGGGCGAAATCGAGATCGCGCCGCTGGCGTTCATGCGCGGACGGACGTTGGCCGACGCCTTCATCATCCTCGACGAGGCACAGAACACCACGATCCCGCAGATGAAAATGTTCCTGACCCGCTTCGGCATGAACAGCCGGATGGTGATTTGCGGCGACCCCAAACAGGTCGACCTGCCGATCCCCGCGACCTCGGGCCTCGCCGACGCGGTCGCGCGGCTCGAGGGGCTCGAAGGGATCAACATCAGCCGCTTCACGAGCGCTGACGTCGTCCGCCACCCGATCGTCGGGCGGATCGTCGAGGCTTATGAGGGGCCGGGAAGCTAGGGTGGCCCGTTAGGCGAGGGGAGCGGACGTTGGCGATCCTCCCCGGAACGGGAAGGGGGACCAGCGAAGCTGGTGGAGGGGCACCGTCGGTTTGCCTTGCCGCCGAAGTCGTGCTCCACGGCTCGCACGTCTAAAAAGTGCAGCGCATCCGGTTGAGCGCCGCGTAAACCTCGCGTGCCGCTCCACCACCCTTCGGGTGGTCCCCCTCCCCCGTTGGGGGAGGATCGGCGACGTCTTCTTCGACCGAACGCCGCCACCAACCCCGCTCACATTGGCTACTTCTTCATCCCCTCGACGCTCCAGATTCCCGCCCCGCGCGTCGCGATGAACAGGAATATGAAGCAATAGAGCGCGATCGTTTCGCCGCCATTGGCGATCGGGAAGGGGCTTTGCAGCCCGTGCGCGACCCAATAGCCGACCGCCGACATGCCGCTGGCGATGAAAGCCGCGGGGCGGGTGAACAGGCCGATGGCGATCAGCGCCCCCGCGATCAGTTCGATCGCGCCGGCAGCGTACAGCATCGGATTGAGCGGATAGGGGAAATCAGCTGGGAAGTTGAAGAATTTCTGCACCCCATGCGCCATGAACAACAGACCCGCGATGATGCGCAGCAGCGCATAGGCCTGTTCGCCGAAACCATCGAGAAACTTCATGATTGGACCCCTCCTCCTCATTGTCGAGGCGGGCAGGCTATCGGATTTTTGCCTCCGCACGAAATATTTTCGTCTGTCATGTCACAGCCGCCGGTCGTGCCGCGTCAAGCCGGTACATCGCAACCAAAGGAGACACGCCATGACCGTCGTAACCGATCCCTTCGCCGCCGCCCCGCAGCTGATGAAACAGTGGATGGGCCTGTCGCTCGCGGCACAGGACAGCCTTGAAAAAAGCCTGATCGAGCTGGTCAAGCTCCGCGCGTCGATCGTCAACGGCTGCGCCAATTGCATCAACATGCACAGCATCGAGGCACGCGCCGCGGGCGAGACCGAGCAACGGCTCCACCTGCTCGCCGCGTGGCAGGAGGCGCCGGTCTATACGCCCCGCGAACGCGCCGCGCTGGCGTGGACCGACGCCTTGACCCGCCTGTCCGCCGGTCACACACAGCAGGCCGCGAAAGAAGGAATCGAAGCGCATTTCACGCCGGAGGAACAGGTGAACCTTACCCTGATGATCAACGTCATCAATGGCTGGAACCGCCTCGCGGTGGGTTTCGACCTTTGGTACGACATGCCGGCGACCAAGGCGGCCTGATGACCGTGCAGGGCTCGCAGGATGCAGCGGACGCGGCGGTCAGTTTCGACCCGCTGCGTCCGCTGCTCATCCGCGTCGCGTACCGTATGCTCGGTTCGGTCGCCGATGCCGAAGATGTGGTGCAGGATGCTTTCCTCCGCTGGCTCGGTACCGATCGCAGCGTCGTGCGCGAGCCCGCGGCGTTCCTCCGCCGCACTGTGACGCGGCTCTGCCTCGACCAGCTCAAATCGGCGCGTAGCCGGCGCGAGACCTATATCGGTCCGTGGCTGCCCGATCCGCTGGTCGAGGAGGAGGAGGAGGAAGACGATGTCACGCTTCCGCTGATGCTCGCGCTCGAACGGCTCTCCCCCCTCGAGCGCGCCGCCTTCCTCCTCCACGATGTTTTCGGGGTGGGCTTTGACGAGGTCGCGAAAACGATCGACCGCGATCCCGGCGCGGCGCGCCAGTTGGCGGCGCGCGCCCGAGCGCACGTCCGCGACGCGCGCCCGCGCTACAAGCTGGAGAAGCAGCGCGGGCTGGAAATCGCCAACGCCTTTTTCGAAGCGTCGCGCAGCGGTGATATGGCGGCACTCGGAGCGATGCTTGCCGCCGATGTCGGCATGTGGGCCGACGGCGGCGGCAAGCGCCCCGCCGCCGCGATCCCGATCCTCGGCAAGGCGCTGGTGATGAAGGTGCACCGCAGCGTCGCGGTGCTGCTGCGCAAATATGGCTCGACGCTGGTCCACACCGGCACGATCAACGGCCTGCCGGGCTTTGTCACGCGCGAAGCCGACGGTGAGCTCCAGACCACCGCGCTCGAGATCGAGGACGGCAAGGTCACCGGCATCTATGTGATGCGCAACCCCGAAAAACTTCGGCATATGCATTGAGCGGTTGTGCCGTGGGGACCTCCCATGGTGTAGGATTGTCATCGTTATAGCGGGAGGCGGCTAATGCGGCTTGTTCTGGGGTTCTTTCCGTTGCTCGTCGCGCTGTCGCCGACGCACGGTCTCGCGCAGGAAACCGCACCCGCATCGGGCGCCACGCAGCGTTGCAGCCTCGCCGATATCGAAGGTTACTGGTCCGACGAGAGCGGGGAACTGCTCAACATTTCGGACATCGAAGGGGACGATGGCGGAACGGCCCTGCGCTGGCGGGCGGGCGAGCACGGCGACGCGGGGCGCCCCGTCATGGTCGCGCTGGTTAGCGTCAGGGACAATTGCATCGCGGTCGGACGGTGCGGCGCGCAGGCCGCGAGCGTCTGTTCCGCGCGCGCCGATCCGGTCGCGCGCAAACTGACGGTGACTGTCGGCGGCGATTCCGGCTATCGCCGCGAATATTCGCGCGCCGGGGTCGAAGTGACCGGCACCGCGGAATAGGGGGCAGTCTTGCTCAAGAAGATCGGATCGGTGTTCGCCGCGGCGGGTTGCCCGGCTGCGATCCGGCCCCGAAAAGATTTGGGGTTTCGGCTTGCCTGTTGCGCGCGCCATTCGCCGCGTTAGGATCGCGCGCGAAAACGGACTGGTCGGGGGGCGGCGATGATCGGACGGATAGGCCTTGCATTGGCGCTCGCGGCGGCGGCGGTGATCGCGCTCGCGCAGGGCGGCGAAAGCGAAATCGATCCGGCAACATTGCCGAATGCGGTTTTTTCTGAGAAGCCCCGCTCCATTTCCTTTGACAATCGCCCGGTCGATGGTGCGACATTCGAAGTCAAGTTTGGACAGGTCGGGCAAACAGGTCTCGTTTCGTTTTGGGCTCCGCGAGATTCCTCGATTATCGGCGAGAAAACGGTCAATTACGGATTCTTCTTAAGAGCCGGCCCTGCCACGGGCTGTGACTATGGATATCGGATATTGCAGGGACTGGCGCGTCGGCATGGTTACCGATTGAAGTCGATTGATGGCGACGCGTGTAACGAAAGTCAGCCTGGGTGGTTTACTCAGTCCGGATATGCGGAGCTGGTCGCGGGCTCGCGGGTGCGCATTGAACGGATTCTGGCGGACGGCGCGGGCGAGGTGACCACCCCGCAGGGCAAGAGTGTCGCGGCCACGGTTCACAACGCGCAAATTTCCGCAGGCCGCATCTACGTTCGTGCCGAAGCCAATGTCTCGGGGCGGCTTCCCGTGGTGACATGGGAAGGCCATGTGGCGCTGACGAACATAAAATGCACCGAGCTTCCCGACGTCGTGAAGGCTTTTGCCGAACAGAAGGGTTATTCGGTCAGCGCGGTAACGCTCGACACGTGCGGCGAAGCGAATCAACTCAGCAAGGGCAAGGTGATATTGAAGGGCGCCGCGCCGCAGGCTTGCAAGGCCGACGCCTATCTCGGCGCGTGGCAACGCAAGGGCGAGGGCGCACAGAAACCGCAGGTGCAGATCATGTTCGCAACCGAGCGCGGCGCTAGCGCGCCGGTCGGATCTACGCGCGGTTTTGCGTCGGCGCCTTACGGCGACGGCACGGTCGTTGCCTCGCGGATCCGGCAGGTTGGCGACAGCTGCACCTTTGACGCGCAATGCGGGTCGAACCTGTCGTCGGCGAACGCGTGCAAGCTGGTGATCGACCCCGCGAAAAATACGTTGAAGGTCGAGGGCGGGTCGCAGATGTTCATCTCCGATCGCGGCTGGACGCGGTCGGCGCCGATGGCGGTCGAGGCGATGTGCAGCCGCGAGGATGTCGAGGGCGACTGGCGGCGCAGCGACGGCGCGAACGTGCCGATCGTCGGAGTTCATGTCTTCAAGAACGGTCCCGGCGGCAACGCGCTGCTGTTCAACCATCCCGAGGGCTGGTGGCCCAAGGGGCAGACCAAATTCACGGGCATCTATCGCGAGGGCGGCGACCGGAGCTGCAAGCTCAAGGCGACCTGCGCGACCTACGACCGCACGGCGAGCGGCGCTGTCGTCCGCCGCGAACGCGCCTGCACGCTGACGATCGACCCGGTGAAAAAGCGCATGACCGAAAGCGGGTCCAGCTTGTTCTACACGCGTGACGTCGCGGCGACCGCGACGGTCGCAAAGCCCGACGCCGCAGCAGCGGCAGCACCAAAGGCGCAATCAGCCGAAGAGCAGGCCGCGACCAGCGCGCTCAATGCGCAGCAGGCGGAAACCGCGAAGCGCGAAATCGCCGAATATGAAGCGCAGAAAAAGCGGATTGCCGACGAGCAGGCGGCGAAAGAGGCTGCCTATCGCAAGGCGTTGGCCGACCGCGAGGCGCTGATCGCCGAAAATGAGCGCAAGGCGAGGGAGGCCTATACGAAATGGGAGGCCGCCGCCGCCGCGTGCCGCGCGGGCGACCAAAGCCAATGTGCGCCGCAGCCGAAGCCCTGATCGCTCAAAAAACGCTGTTCCTGCCCATCGTAACCGGGTAGCCGACCGCGATGATGCCGATTGTCGAAACTGCGGGGCCATTCCTGCCCGCAACCGTGGGGTCGCACGCGGGGCGGTGTTACCGAATGCCGCGAGCCGACAGGATCGGGTCGTGCTAGTCGTCGAGACCCATGAGGCGACGCCCTGGCCCGATCCGCTCGATTGGGAAACGCGCGCCGCGGAAGCGGTGGCGGCGGCGCTTGCGCTGACGCGGTACGCAGCGCTGGCCAATGCGGCCCCGCTGGTCGAGTTCGCTGTGCGGCTTTCCGACGATGCCGAAGTCCAGACGCTGAACCGCGATTTTCGCGGTAAGGACAAGCCGACCAACGTGCTGTCCTTTCCGCAGGTCCAGGCCGACCTGCTCGAAGGTTTGGCGAACAGCGACGACGGCGAAATCCTGCTCGGCGACATCGTGCTCGCGCGCGAAACCTGCGCGCGCGAGGCCAAAGAAAAGGGGATTTCGATTGCCAATCATGCGACGCATCTGATCGTCCACGGGACCCTGCATCTGCTTGGCTATGATCATGGCGATGATGCGAGCGCCGGGGCAATGGAGGCCTTGGAAGTGAAAGCGCTTGCATCGCTGGGCATCGCCAATCCATATGCGGATCAGGATTAACAGAGGAACCGCGACCTATATGCCCGACGACCAGGGATCTTCCAGCCGATCGGAAGAGGACAGTAGATCCGGCCTGTGGGCCGGGCTGCGGACATTGCTGTTCGGCGGCGACAAGGAACCGTCGCTGCGCGAACAGATCGAAGAGGTCATCGACGAGGCCGAGGAAGAGGGGCACGACCGGCGCGGCAGCAATATCGTCGGCGATATGTCGCCGATCGAGCGCAAGATGCTGCGCAACCTGCTCCATTTTGGCGAACAAACGGTCGACGATGTCGCGGTGCCGCGCGCCGACATCATCGCGATCCCCGAAAGCGCTAGCTTTGCCGAAATCGTCGCGCAATTTGCCGAGGCGGGGCATAGCCGCCTGCCGGTGTACCGCGAAAATCTGGACGAGGTCGTCGGGATGATCCACGTCAAGGACGTGTTCGCGGTGCTTGCAGAGGGACGCCCGCCGCCGCCGCTGCTCGACCTGATCCGCCAGCCGCTCTATGTTCCGCAATCGATGGGCGTACTCGACCTGCTCGCCGAAATGCGCGCCAAACGCACCCATCTGGCGATCGTCATCGACGAATATTCGGGGACCGAAGGCCTGCTCACGATCGAGGATCTGGTCGAGGAAATCGTCGGTGAGATCGAGGATGAGCACGACGACGAACCGACCGCGCTGTTCGTCCCGGGCGACGACGGCTGCTGGGACGCCGATGCGCGCGCCGAGCTCGACGACGTCGGCGAAGCGATCGACCCCCGGCTTGCCGAGATCGAGGAAGATGTCGATACGCTCGGCGGGCTCGCCGCGGTGCTCGCCGGCCATGTTCCCGAGGTCGGAGAAATGCTCGCCCATCCGAGCGGCTGGCGCATCGAGGTGACCGAGGCCGACGAGCGGCGTGTCCATCGCCTGCGGCTGCACCCGCCGGTCGAGGTCGATCTGGAAGCGCCGTTGGAACGCGGCGACGAGTTCTGACGGAATTGCCTTTGCCGGGCTAAAGGATTAGGCGAGGCCGGATGGAAGTTTCCGACCTTCGCATCGCGCTGTTCAGCGGCAATTACAATATGACCGTCGATGGTGCGAACAAGGCGCTGAACCGCCTTGTCGGCTATCTGCTTGCGCAGGGCGCGGCGGTGCGCGTCTATTCGCCGACCGTCGCCAACCCCGATTTCGCGCCGACCGGCGATCTGGTCAGCGTGCCGTCCTTCGCGATTCCGGGGCGCAGCGAATATCGCATTCCGGTGACCTTTTCGTCGCGCGTCCGGCAGGACATCGCCGAATTTGCACCCAATATCCTTCATATCTCCAGCCCCGATCGCGTTTCGCGGCAGGCCGCGGCGTGGGCGCGCCGCCGCAAGCTGCCCGTCGCCTGTTCGGTTCACACGCGCTTTGAAACCTATTTCCGCTACTATAATCTGTCGTTCCTCGAACCGGTGATCGTCGCCTGGCTGCGCAAGCTGTATCGCAAATGCGATGCGCTGATCGCACCGTCGGAAAGCTTTGCGCAGGTGCTGCGCGACCAGCGGATGAATTACGACATCGGCATCTGGACCCGCGGGGTCGAACAGGATGTGTTCAATCCCATGCGCCGCGACATGGAATGGCGCCGCGGGCTTGGCATCGACGATGATGTCCCGGTGATTGCTTTCCTTGGCCGACTGGTGATGGAAAAAGGGCTCGACGTGTTCGCCGACAGCATCGACGTGCTGGCGCGGCGAGGGGTGCCGCACAAGGTGGTCGTGATCGGCGAGGGACCGGCGGGCGAATGGTTCGAATCGCGACTGCCGAACGCCAGCTTCGTCGGCTTTCAGGGCGGCGAGAATCTCGCGCAGGCGCTGGCGTCGTGCGACATTTTTTTCAATCCGTCGGTCACCGAAACCTTTGGTAATGTGACGCTCGAGGCAATGGCGTGCGGGCTTCCCGTCGTCGCCGCGCGCGCCACGGGCAGCGCCAGCATCGTCAAGCATGGCCAGACGGGCTACCTCGTCTCGCCAGGGTCGATCACCGGCTTTGCCGATCATCTCCAGCGCTATTGCGCCGATCCCCGGCTGCGCGCCGACCATGGCGCGGCGGCGGTGAGCGAAAGCGGCGCCTATCAATGGGACGCGATCAACCGCGCGGTGGCCGACACCTATCTGCGGCTGATCCGCCAGAAACAGCGGCGCGGAGGCTGAGCGTCCGATGGCCGGAGATTTGTTCGGCGGCGAGACACCGGCCCGGCGCGATGAGAGCGCGGTCGGCCCGGTGCCGCTCGCCGAGCGGTTGCGCCCGCGCACGCTGGGCGACGTCGTAGGGCAGGAGCATCTGACCGGACCCGAAGGCACGATCGGGCGCATGGTCGCAGCCGGACAATTGTCGTCGATCATCCTGTGGGGGCCGCCGGGCACCGGCAAGACGACGATCGCGCGGCTGTTGGCCGAGGCGGTGGGAATGCGCTTTGCGGCGCTGTCGGCGGTTTTTTCGGGGGTTGCCGACCTGCGGACCGCCTTCGCCGATGCCGAAAAAATGGCCGCGGCGGGCAAACGCACCTTGCTGTTCGTCGACGAGATTCACCGCTTCAATCGCGCGCAGCAGGACGGGTTCCTGCCCTATGTCGAGCGCGGCACCGTGGTGCTCGTCGGCGCGACGACCGAGAACCCCAGCTTTGCGCTGAACGCAGCGCTCCTGTCGCGCGCGCAGGTGCTGGTGCTGAACCGGCTGGGTGAAGATGCGCTTGGCCTGCTGGTTGCGCGCGCCGAGGCCGACGTTGGGCAGGCGCTGCCGGTTACCGACGAGGCGAAGGCTGCGCTGGTCGCGAGCGCCGACGGCGACGGACGCTTCCTGCTCAACCAGGTCGAGACTTTGTTCGCCGCCGCGATTCCCGAGCCGCTCGGGCCGACCGAGCTCGCGCAGTTTTTGCACCGCCGGATGCCGGTTTACGACAAGGATCGCGACGGCCACTACAATCTGATCTCGGCGCTGCACAAGGCGCTACGCGGTTCTGATCCGCAGGCGTCGCTATACTATCTGGCGCGGATGCTGGTGGCGGGCGAGGAGCCGCTCTATGTGCTGCGGCGGCTGGTGCGCTTCGCGAGCGAGGACGTCGGCCTCGCCGATCCGCAGGCGCTGGTGCAATGCCTTGCCGCAAAGGATGCCTTTCAGTTTCTCGGCTCGCCCGAGGGCGAACTTGCGATCGTGCAGGCCTGCCTCTATCTTGCCACCGCGCCCAAATCGAACGCTGCTTATGCGGCGCAAAAGGCGGCGTTTGCGTCGGCGCGCGATACCGGGTCGCTCGCGCCGCCCGCGAATATCCTCAACGCCCCGACCAAGCTGATGAAGGATCTCGGCTATGGCGCGGGCTATGCCTATGACCATGACGCTCCCGACGGCTTTTCAGGCGCCGATTACTGGCCCGAGGGCATGGGCGCGCAAACCTATTACCAGCCGACCGATCGCGGGTTCGAAAAGCGGATCGCGGAGCGCATCGCCTGGTGGGACGAACAGCGCCGAACACGAAGCGGCGGGTGACGCGATCGGGCGAGCAAGTCCGCCACAGCTGCGCCGATGATCCGCACTGACCTTTATTCGAAAGGCGGATAACGCTCGAAAGCGGGCAGGCTGTCCAGCTTTTCCATCCAGCCTATGCGTTCCGCGGTCTGGATCTGCACCTGCGCCGGGATCAGGCCGGGATCGTCGAGCGTCGCCGTCTGGACGTCGATCTGCCCCGGGAAGATCGCTTCGCTGGTATAAAACAGCCCGGTGCCGCATTCGCCGCAGAAATGGCGACGGCCATGTTCGGACGACGCATAGATTTTGGGCGTCCCGCTGATCTCGATCTCGTCCTGCCCGACCAGCGCCCATCCGACCATCGGGGCCCCCGCGTGACGGCGGCAATCGCTGCAATGGCACAGCGCGTGATGCTGGACGGTGGTGGTCATCGAATAACGGATCGCACCGCAATGGCATTGGCCGGTGGCCCGGCGGCTCGAATCGCTCATTATCGTCTCCCAGACTTAACGGGGAGAACATAACATAAACATCGCCAGTGACGCAATTACCTCACGCGTCAATCCCCCAGATCAACCTGATGCGCCTCGGCCCATGCCTGGTACTGGCCGCGCGGGTTGGATGAGGGTTGTGCCAGGATCGCCGGCATGTCGGCGCGGAGCGCGGCGAGGTCGAGCGAGCGGATCATCGCCTTGACCGGGCCGACCCCGGCGGGGGTGATCGACAGGCGTTCGATACCGACGCCGAGCAGCGCCATGGCTTCGAGCGGCCGCCCGCCCATCTCGCCGCACACGCCGAGCGCGACCTTTGATCCCGACACTGTGCGGACGACGCGCGCCAGATAGCGCATGACGATCGGCGACAACCAGTCGTAACGCTCGGCGAGCCGCGGGTGCGCGCGGTCGGCGGCGAACAGGAACTGGGTGAGGTCGTTCGTCCCGACCGACAGGAAATCGAGGTGCGGCAGCATCAGGTCGAGCGTCTCGAGCAGCCCTGGCACTTCGAGCATGGCGCCATAACGGATCGCGACCGGAAGTTTCTTGTTATGCTGCGCCAGCCAGGCTCGCTGCCCGACGAACAGGTTGCGCGCGGCTTCATATTCCCAGGGTTCGGACACCATCGGGAACATGACGTTGAGCGTGCGTCCGGCGGCCGCCTCCATGAGCGCCCGCGCCTGAACCTTGAGCAGCCCTTCGCGTTCGAGCGCCAGACGCAGCGCGCGCCAGCCCATCGCCGGATTTTCCTCGAGCGCGCCGTCGCCGACATTCATGTAGGGCAGCGCCTTGTCGCCGCCGATATCGACGGTGCGAAAGATGACCGGCCGGTCGCCCGCGGCGTCGAGCACGTCGCGGTAGAGGCGTTGCTGGCGGTCGCGCGAAGGCAATGTCGCCGACACCAGAAACTGGAATTCGGTGCGAAACAGCCCGATACCGCGCGCGCCGGTCAGGTCGAGCGCCGCGACATCCTCGCGCAACCCCGCGTTTATCATCAATTCGATTGCGACCCCGTCCTTGGTCACGGCCGGCAGGTCGCGCAGCGAGGCAAGGTTGGCGCGGCGCTTCTGTGAAATTACCAGCTTGGCGTCGAAGGCATCCTGGACCGCCTGTGTCGGACGGACGTGCAGCGCGCCCGCCGCGGCATCGAGCAGCAGCAAGTCGCCTTCGCGGATCGAGGCGCGCACGTCGCTGACGCGGCCGATCACCGGCACCCCCATCGCGCGCGCCACGATGATGACGTGGGCGGTCAAAGAGCCTTCTTCGAGCACCACGCCTTTCAGGCGGCGGCGGTCATATTCGAGCAGTTCGGCGGGGCCAAGGTTGCGCGCGATCAGGATTGAATCCTGGCGCAGCCCCATTTGCGCGGCGGTACCCATCTGCCCCGACACGATGCGGATCAGCCGGTTCGACAGATCCTCCAGGTCATGCATCCGGTCGCGCAGCAGCGGGTCGTCGATCTGGCGCATCCGCATCCGGGTGCGTTGCTGGACGCGCTCGATCGCGGCTTCGGCGGTCAGGCCGCTGTCGATCGCCTCGTTGATGCGCCGCGACCAGCCTTCGTCATAAGCGAACATCTTGTAGGTCTCGATGACCTCTTCATGCTCGCCGCCGACCCCGAAATCGGCCTGGCTCGCCATGCGGTCGATCTGTTCGCGCATCTTGTCGAACGCGGCATAGACGCGGTGCCGCTCGGCCTCGGTATCTTCGGCGACGGTATGTTCGATCGTGATGCGCGGCTGATGAAACACCGCGACCCCGGCACCCATGCCATCGACCAGCTTTTGGCCGTTCAGCCGCTGCGCCGACTGGTCGGCGGCGGCGGCGTCGATGCGCGCGGCGGTGTCAACAAGGTCGGCGTTGGTGATCAGTTCGGACAGCACCATCGCCACCGTCTGCAACGTCTCGATCTCGATATCGGCGTAGCGGCGGGGATCGGCGTGCTGGACGCAGAGGACGCCGACCGCGCGTTCGCGGCGGATGATCGGCACCCCGGCAAAGCTGTGGAACAATTCTTCGCCGGTTTCGGGGCGATAGGAAAAGTCGGGATGCGCCGCGGCTTCGTCGAGGTTCAGCGTTTCGATCTGCTCGGCGATCGTACCGACGAGCCCTTCGCCGAGCCCCAGCCGCGTGACGTGCACCGCTTCCTGTTTCAGGCCGCGCGTGGCGTAAAGTTCGAGCGC
Source organism: Sphingopyxis sp. 2PD (assembly GCF_005503695.1). Taxonomy (GTDB): domain Bacteria; phylum Pseudomonadota; class Alphaproteobacteria; order Sphingomonadales; family Sphingomonadaceae; genus Sphingopyxis. Next base: position 918 of record NZ_SCMU01000035.1, on the reverse strand, counting down.
GCCGTCGCGCAGCAGATAGATCGAGCAAACCTCGCTATCGAGGCATTCGCCGATGATCCCGACGACCTGGTTGAGCTTGCCCTGCGCGTTCGCGCGCGATGCCATGACCTCGTGCAGCCGCGTCAGGATGGTGCGGGCCGACTGGGCAGCGGACGAAGGCGGAGGCGGGGCGTTGGTCATTCGCCTCCTGCTAACAGATGGATGCGCCGAGCGCCATGACCCCCGCGCGCCGACGCGGCAAAACTATTCTTGGCGCCTACCAAGCCTGCGTCAGTTGGTGCCGGTCGACGCAGGTCGCGGCGTGGAAGTCCCGATCGGCGTCATCGTCGTCGTCGAGCCGACGGGCGTCAGCGGCGCCGGGGCGCTCATGATCGGCGGCGGCGGCGCATATTTCGCGTCCCATGCCGCGACGTCCGACTGGTAACGCGCATAAGCCTCGTAAAAGTCATGGAATGGCTGGTCGAGCCGCACCAGATGCGCGGGCGACTGTTCGATCACCTGCGCGGTGGGGGTCGACGAAACCAGCTGTGCGATTTCATTGGCGCGGGCGCAGAATGCCCGCTGCGCAGGGGGCTGGGCAAAATAGTTGAACAGCTGCGTCGAGAGCCGATCGCGCGCGGCGGTGCCGTTAGTCTTGGTTTCTTTGCCGAGCTGCGTGATCACATTTTTTTCGCTCGAGCGGATGATCTTGCCATGCGTCTTGATGATATTGTTATACGCCGACACTAGCGTCGTTTCCTCGAGGCCGCGGCAACCGATGGCGGCGACGTTCAGCCCGATCTTGAGCTGCCAGAAGGCACGGTCGCCGGTGACATTGCTGTTTGCCGTCACAAACCTGCCGTCGATGCCGCGACCGGGGAGAATCTGGGTCACCGACGCATTGCCCGGCGGCAGCGGCCGCGGCGGAACCACCACGAC
>NZ_SCMU01000034.1 GCF_005503695.1 Sphingopyxis sp. 2PD | reverse complement strand
GGTGCGAGCGAAGCGAGCAGAGGCAGAATGCCGCCTTCGGCGGCTACCCACCCCCAGCCCCTCCCTTTTAGGGAGGGGCTGGGGGTGGGTAGCCGCCGAAGGCGGCATTCTGCCTCTGCTCGCTTCGCTCGCACCCACCCCTAACCCCTCCCTGAAAGGGAGGGGATGGCTTAAAACCACCCCAAAACGGACGCCGCCGCATTACAGCATATATTTCATCTTGATCGTCTGCCGCGTGTCGCCGGTCACCGCAAAGCTGGCCGATTTGAACTTGGGCGCCCCCATGCCGATCGTGGGATTGCGCGAAAAGCCGAAGCCTTCCTTCGGCATGAACAGCGCCATATCCATCTTGTTGTTGCTGTTTTCATCGTGGACGACGGCGATCGCATAGGTGCCGTCGGCGGGCGCCGCGACCTTGAAATGACCCGCGTTCGCGGCTTTTACCGCCATGCGCACCGACGCCTTGTCCTTGCTGCAATCGGGAAAGGCTTTGGGATTGGCGGTCAGACAGACCAGCAATTGCCCCTTGGTATTGCGCAGACCACTGACGCTGACCTCAACGCTGGGTGTTGGCGGCGGCGCGGCGGCGGTGAGCAGCGGCAAAATCGCCAAGCCCAATATCGGTGCCGCAAAGCTTGTCCCAGAAGCGAAAGTAAAGGCCATAGTTCCCCCGGTAAGCGGCGTGATGCTGCTCGTGATGCGTCGCCGTTATCAGCCACCGCCCGACTGGTCCATGAACGAGCGCGCGCGGAAACATTTCCCACCCCATATGATTGCCAACCCCCATGACGGTCATGATCGTCAGCACCAGCCCCAGCACCGCGACATGGATCGGGATCAAGAACACCAGCGCAGGGATGACGACGGCGCCCGTTACGGCCTCGATCGGATGAAAGCTCATCGCCGCCCATGCGGTCGGTGGGCGGCTGTCGTGGTGGACGGCGTGGGCGATGCGGAACAGCGCGGGCCGGTGCATCCAGCGGTGCGTCCAGTAAAACCATGTGTCGTGGAGCAGCAGATAGGCGAGCAGGCTGACCGGCAGATACCAGAGCGGAAAGGTGTCGACGTCTGTGTAGATGCGCGTCCAGCCATGCGTCTGCCACCCCCACGCGACGATGCCCGCCGGGATCCCGTAAATCGCGGCACTGGCTAGACTCCAGCCGACTTCGCGCCGCATCTGCTGTTCCAGCCCGCGATAGAGACCGGGATGTTTGATCCGCGTCGCCAGCGCGAAACCGCCGCTGCTCAGCAGATAGCGGACGCCGACGATCGCCGTCATTGCCAGTGCCGAGAAAATGATCGCCGCCATGCGACTCCTCTAGCGGGCCGCGCGCGCGGGGGCTAGGGCGAGGCAATGACCGCACCCGAACCCGATTTTTGCGACATCGCTATCGTCGGCGGAGGATTGGCCGGAGGGCTCGCGGCGCTGGCGCTCGCGGCGAAGCGGCCGAAGCTCGACGTGCGGCTGATCGAACCCGATGCGATCGGCGGCAATCACATCTGGTCTTTCTTCGACAGCGACATTGCCAAGCGCGACCGCTGGCTCGTCGCGCCGCTCGTCCGCTATCATTGGGACCGTTATGATGTCGCCTTTCCGGAACGCGAGCGCCGGGTCCGCATGGGCTACAAAAGCATCACTGGCGAAGCGCTGGCCGAGGCGGTCACCGCGGCGCTGCCTGCGGGGCGGATCATCGCCGACCGGGCCAAGCATGTCGCGCCCGACCATGTGCTGCTGGCGCGTGGCGGACGCTTGTCGGCCAAGCATGTCATCGATGCGCGCGGCACCGGCAGGACATCGATGCTCGACTGCGGCTGGCAGAAATTCGTCGGCCAGGCGCTGACCGTCGAGGGCGGGCATGGCATCGAACGGCCGGTGGTGATGGACGCGACGGTCGAGCAGCTCGACGGCTATCGCTTCGTCTATCTGCTGCCCTTCGATGCCGAGACGGTGTTCGTTGAGGACACCTATTACAGCAACACGCCCGATCTCGACGTCGCGGCGGTGCGCGACCGGATCGCGACCTATGCGGCGCGGCGGCAGTGGAACGTCACCGCGGTGACGCGCGAGGAGACCGGGGTGCTGCCGGTGGTCGTCGCGGGCGATTTCGACCGGCTGTGGCCGCAGATCGATCGGGTGGGTCGGATCGGCGTACGTGCCGGGGTGTTCCACGCGATGACCGGCTATTCGCTGCCCGATGCCGTACGCACCGCGGCGGCGCTGCCCGTGCTCGTCGATCGCGGCGATCTGGGACCACGGCTCCGCGCCCGCGCCGCGACATCGTGGCGGCGCCAGCGTTACTACCGCATGCTCGGCGCGATGCTGTTCCGTGCCGCCGAGCCGGACGAGCGCTACCGGATATTCCAGCGCTTCTATGGCCTCGCGCCCGGCTTGATCGCGCGCTTTTACGCGGGACGGTCGAACGCCGCCGACAAATTGCGCATCCTGGCAGGCAAGCCGCCCGTATCTGTTCGCCGCGCGCTTGCGGCGCTTTCGAAACTGGACTGGAAATGACCCGTACTGCCATCGTCATCGGCGCCGGCTTCGGCGGCCTCGCACTTGCCATCCGGCTGCAATCGGCGGGGGTCGCGACGACGATCGTCGAGGCGCGCGACAAGGCGGGGGGGCGCGGTTATCACTGGCAGCGGCAGGGGTTCACCTTCGATGCCGGGCCAACGGTGATCACCGACCCGCCGTGCCTGCAGGAATTATGGACGCTCAGCGGGCAGGACATGGCCGCCGACGTGACGCTCGACCCGGTAATGCCCTTTTACCGGCTCAACTGGCCCGACGGCACCAATTTCGACTATTCGAACGACGAAGCGGCGCTCAATGCCGAGATCGCCAAGCTCAACCCCGCCGACGTCGCGGGGTACGAGAAATTCCTGACCTATTCGAAGGGAGTTTATGAGGAGGGCTATGTCAAGCTCGGCTCGGCGGCGTTCCTCGACTTCGCCTCGATGATCAAGGCGGCGCCGGCGCTGATGAAATATCAGGCGTGGCGCAGCGTCTATTCGATCGTCTCCTCCTATGTGCAGGACGAGCGGCTGCGCCAGGCGCTGTCGTTTCACACACTGCTGGTCGGCGGCAATCCGATGAGCACCAGTTCGATCTATGCGCTGATCCACACGATCGAAAAGGATGGCGGGGTGTGGTTCGCGCGCGGCGGCACGAACAAGCTGGTCGCGGGCATGGTGGCGCTGTTCGAGCGGCTGGGCGGGACGCTCCGCCTTGCCGATCCAGTGACGAAAATCGAGACACAGGGTGACCGCGCCACCGCGGTGCAGACCGCGAGCGGCTGGCGCGGCGAGGCCGACATGATCGCGTCGAACGGCGACATGATGCACAATTATGCGGCGCTGCTGAGCGATCATCCGCGTGGCAGGAAAGCGTCCAAAGGCCTCGCCCGCAAACGCTGGTCGCCGTCGCTGTTCGTCGTTCATTTCGGGGTGAAGGGCGACTATCCCGACATCGCACATCACAGCATCTTGTTTGGGCCGCGCTACAAGGGACTGCTCGACGACATTTACAAAAATGGCGTCGTGCCGGCCGATTTCTCGCTCTACCTCCACCATCCGACCGCGACCGACAAGGCAATGGCGCCCGACGGCTATGCGACTTTTTACGCGCTCGCGCCGGTGGCGCATCTGGGCAAGGCCAAGGTCGATTGGGACGGCGCATTCGGTCAGCAATTTGCCGATGCGATCCTGGACGAGGTCGAAGCACGGGTGCTGCCGGGGCTGAAAGCCAATCTGGTGACCAGCTTCCACTATACCCCCGCCGATTTCGGCCGCGACCTGTCGGCGCATCTTGGCAGCGCGTTCAGCCTGGAGCCGGTGCTGTGGCAAAGCGCCTTTTTCCGCGCCCACAACCGCGATGACGTGATCTCGAACCTGTATTTCGTCGGCGCGGGGACGCATCCGGGGGCAGGGATCCCGGGGGTGGTAGGGAGCGCCAAAGCGACCGCCAAGCTGATGCTGGAAGATGCAATCTAGTTTCCGTTCATGTCGAGCGAAGTCGAGACACGCCGAGGCCGCACGCCACCACTGGGTGTCTCGACTTCGCTCGACATGAACGGGTAAGGGGAAGTTTATGAAACGTCTTGCCGTCTATTGCGGGTCCGCGACCCCTGCCGATCCGATCTACATCGAAACCGCGCGCCATGTCGGGCGCACGCTGGCCCAGCGCGGCATCGGCGTTGTCTATGGCGGCGGGCGTCTCGGGCTGATGGGCGCGGTCGCCGACAGCGCGCTGGAAGCAGGGGGTGAGGTGATCGGGGTGATTCCCGATGCGCTGGTCGGCACCGAAGTCGCGCACCGCGGCTGCACCGAATTGCACGTCGTTTCGGGCATGCACGAACGTAAGAAGATGTTCACCGATCTCAGCGACGGCTTTCTCACCATCCCCGGCGGCGTCGGCACGATGGATGAATTGTGGGAAGCGATCAGCTGGGCGCAGCTGGGCTATCACAGCAAGCCGGTGGGACTGCTCAACGCCGCGGGTTTCTACAACGACCTTATCGCGTTCAACCGGAACATGATCGAGGTCGGCTTCATCCGCCCCGCGCATGCCGGGATCATGATCGTCGATGCCGGGCTCGACGATCTGCTCGACAAGATGGCGACCTACGAACCGCACGCCCCGATCTTCGCGATGAAGGCTGACGATCTGTAATGCAGGGGACGGGCGTCTATGACGCGCACGCCCTCCACGGTTTCGCACACGACAGCATCGTGCGCGGATCGAAAAGCTTTGCCCTTGCCAGCCAGCTGTTCGACCGCGAAACGCGTGAGCGCGTCTGGCTGCTCTACGCCTGGTGCCGCGCCGCTGACGACCTGACCGACGGCCAGGATCATGGCGGCGCAATGTCACAGGACCATGATGCGCAAGCCGCACTGGCGCGCATTCGCACCCTGACCGACGCCGCCTTTGCCGGACAGCCGACGGGCGACAAGGCGTTCGACGCGCTCGGCTATCTGCTCACCGAGGTCGCCATTCCGCGCGGCGTGATCGACGACATCATCGCGGGCTTTGCGCTCGACGCCGACGACTGGCGCCCGCGCAGCGAGGCCGATCTGCTACGCTATTGCTACCATGTTGCGGGCGCCGTCGGGGTGGCCATGGCGCTAGTGATGGGGATCGACCCCGCCGACGAAGCGACGCTCGACCGCGCGTCCGACCTTGGCATTGCGTTCCAGCTCGCCAATATCGCGCGCGATATGGCCGAGGATGCCGCCGCCGACCGCTGCTACCTGCCCATCGAATGGCTCGTCGAACTCGACATCCCGCCGGGTCAGCATATGCATCCCGCCTTTCGGTCGCGCCTGTCGGTGATGGCGAAATGGCTCGCCGAAATGGCGGAGGAATATGAGGCATCGGCGCGTTGGGGCGCGCGCAAGCTGCCCCCGCGCAGCCGCTGGGCAGTGCTCGCCGCCGCGGGCATCTATGGCGATATCGCGCGCGAGGTTCGCGCGCGGGGCGACCATGCATGGGACCACCGCGCGAGCACGACGCGGCTCGCCAAGCTCGGCTGGATTGCGCGCGCCGGCTGGTCGGTGCTGCGCCGCCCGCCGCAGCGGCGGATCAGCCGCGACGGCCTGTGGACGCGGCCGCGTAGCGGGGCGAGCGGATGACGCAGATCGAGTGGCTGGCCGCGGCGCTGGTGCTGATCAATGTCGCGCTCGTCGCGCTGCGCAGCGTGTGGAATTATCCGTTCGCGCTGGTCGCGGTCAGCCTTTACGCCGTCGTTTTCTATGACGCGCGGTTGTACAGCGACATGGTTTTGCAGGGCTTCTTCTTCGCGCTCAATCTCTATGGTTGGGCGAGCTGGCTGCGCGCCCGCAATGAGAGCGGGGTTCCCGTCGGCTGGATGGACCCGCGCGCGCGACAGCAATGGGCGCTGGTCACCATCGCCGCCTGGGCCGCGTGGAGCTTCGCGATGGATCGCTATACCAATGCCGTGGCGCCATGGATCGACGGCGCGATCGCGATGCTCAGCATCACCGCGCAATGGCTGCTGGCGCGGCGCCGCGTCGAAAGCTGGTATCTGTGGATCGTCGTCGACCTGATCGCGATCCCGCTGTTCGCATGGCGCGGCCTGTACGCGACCAGCGCGGTCTATGTCGTGTTGCTCGGCCTGTCGATCGACGGGCTGATCCAGTGGCGCCGCGCCGCAGCGTCGGATAGAGTTGCCGCATGACCCGCCACATCTGTTTTCACGGTGCCGAGAGCACCGGCAAATCGACGCTGGCGCCGCGCCTCGCACTGCGGCTCGGCGGGCTCGTCGTCCCCGAATATGGTCGCACCTATGCCGAGGCGAACGGCACCGATCTGGACGAAATCGACCTGCTGGCGATTTTCGACGGGCATGTCGCGGCAACCCGCGAAGCCTTGGCGCAAAACCCCGAATGGCTGATTTCGGACACCGATGCGCTGATGACGCAGGCGTGGGCGATCATGCTGCTCGGCCGTCGCCTGCCTGAAATCGACCTGTGGGACGATGTCGCGGACCTCTATCTGGTGCCGGCGATGGACCTCGAATGGCAGGAGGACGGCACGCGCCTGTTCGGCAGCGATCTCGCACGGCGGCAATTCATGGACGTTGCGATCGGTGAGCTTGAACGGCGCCAGCTCAAATGGGCATGGGTCGAAGGCGACGGCGATGCGCGGCTGCAAAGCGCGCTGGCGGCGATTGACGCGGCGGCATTGACCTGATCAATCCTCCCTGTGGCGAAGCCATGGGGAGGGGGAGCGTTCGCGAAGCGAATGGTGGAGGGGCACTGCGACGGTAGCGCCACGGCCCTTCCGTCAGCGCGTCGCGCTGCCACCTCCCCATGGCTTCGCCACAGGGAGGATCAAGCGGTATAAGCGTCCCGCAATTCGCGCTTCAACACCTTACCGATCGGGCTACGCGGTAGTTCGTCGACGACCGTAATCGCGCTCAGCCGCTGTGTTTTTCCGACCTTGGCGTTGCAGTCCGCGCGTACGCCTTCCGCATCGGCGCCGTCCTTCAGTACGACGAACGCCACCGGCGTTTCGCCCCATTCCTCGCTCGGCATGCCGACCACTGCGGCCTCGACGACGCGGTCGTCGGCGAGCAGGATAGCTTCCAGATCGCTGGGAAAGATATTGAAACCGCCCGAAATGATCATGTCCTTGGCGCGGTCCATCAGCGTCAGGAACCCGTCCTCGTCGATCCGCCCGATGTCGCCGTGGCGATAGAACAGATTTCCCTCCCCATCATACCAGTGCATCGCCTTGGTTGCGTCGGGGCGGTTGTTATACCCGGTCATCATCGCGGGCGAGCGGCCGACGACTTCGCCGACCGAACCCTGCGGCAATTCATTGCCGTCCTCGTCGATCACCTTCGCGATATGTCCCGGCGCGGGCTTCCCGACCGTGTGCAGCTTGTCGGGGAATTGATGTGCCTCGAGGATGAATGCCGCGCCGCCTTCGGTCATCCCATAGATTTCGACCAGCCCGCCGGGCCAGCGCGCCAGCACATCGGCTTTGAGCGTCGCCGGAAAGGGCGCCGAGGTGCAATATTTCATCACGAAACTGGAAAGATCGAAACGGTCGAAATCCTCGAGCGCCATAATCCGGCGATATTGCACCGGCACCAGCATCGTGTTGGTCGCGCGCTCGCGCTCGGCAAGCTCCAGGAACCCGCGCGCGTCGAATTTCTTCATCAGCACGACCTGCCCACCCGACCCGACGGTCGGCATGAAGCTGGCCATCGTCGTGTTCGAATAGAGCGGGGTCGACAGGATGGTGACGGCATTGGCGCCGTAAGCGGGCGCGCCGCGCTGGATATGCTGCCAGCGCATGGCGTGGCTGTGGACGATGCCCTTCGGCGTGCCCGTCGTCCCCGACGAATAGATGATGTTGAAACCGTCCTCGGGAAGGATGTCGACGGGGGTTGGCTTGGAACCCGCTTGCGCCAGCCAGGCAACGAGAGGGGTCCCTGCATCGCCGCCGTCCATCGCGATCAGCTCGCTGGCGGTAATGACTTGGCCTTCCAGGCTCGCCTTGGCGGCGCTGTCCAGAAACAGGTGCCGCGCGCCCGTGTCGGCGATCATCGCCGCCATCTGCTCGCCCGTCGCGCTGTTGGTAACCAGCCCCGCGACGCCGCCCGCGCGCAGCGTACCCAATATGACCGCCATCTGTTCGACGCTGTTGAGGCCCGCAATCGCGGTGCGATCGCCTTTCGCAAACCCGTCCTGCTGCAACCGCGCCGCGATTCGGTCGGTCAATTGGTCCAGTTCGGACCAGCTCAGTCGCCGTTCGGGATCGGCAGCCGCTACGGCATCGGGACGTTCCGCGGCATGGGCACGGACAAGGTCGGGCAGGGTGGCGAAGTCGCCGTCAAGCATTTCGATACTGGTCATGGCTCAGGGTTAGCACAGCCGAAAGGCGGTGCAATGCCGGTGGGGCGGCGGGGCGACAAGCAGTTGCGTCGACGACGGGGGATGCGGATGGCATCATCGGATATCGCCGGGATAGGCGACGGGACGTTACGGATCGCGATCCATCATCCCCATGCGCATCGGGCCGCGGTGTTGTGCACGGCGGTCGAGGCGGCGGGGTTCGTCGTGCGGATACTGCCCCGTCATATCGACGGCCTGCGCGCGTGGATCGACGCCTGCTTCGACCTGTTGCTGATCAATCCGTTTCTCGACTGGCAGGAGCCGTCCGAATTTGTCCGGCTCGCGCGCTCGATCGCGGGGCGCCGGCCGCTGCTCGTGGTGTCGGACCGCGACAGCCTTGACGATCGGATGACCGCGCTCGAATCGGGCGCCGACGATGCCATCGACTGTACCGGCAATCTCCCCGAATTATTGGCGCGTATCGCCAGCTTGCTCCGCAGGCACCATATCGCCGCGGGTCAGCTTGGCGCGGGCGAACTTCGGATCGACCTGATCGACCGGCGCGTCGAGCGCGCCGGTCGGCTGATTCACTTGCCGCTGCGCGAATTCGACCTGCTCGCCAACCTCGCGCGCGTTCCGGGGCGCCCGCTGTCGCGCGACGCGCTACTTCGCGCCGTGTGGCGGCTCGACTTCGACCCCGGTACGAACCGCGTCGAGGTGCATATGTCGCGGCTGCGCGCCAAGGTCGATCGCGGCTTCGACTGGCCGATGCTGCATACGGTGAAGGGACAGGGCTATGCGCTGCGCATGCGTCCCGATTAATCCTCCCTGTCGCGCAGCGATGGGGAGGTGGCAGCGCGAAGCGCTGACGGAGGGGCAGCAACGTCGCGCCTCGCCCCTCCGTCAGCCTCTTCGAGGCTGCCACCTCCCCATGCCTCCGGCACAGGCAGGATCGACGATTTGATCGCAGAACGCACGGATATGCCGTATTCTTGATCGCCATCCTGTCATCAAACCCAGCTTGCTTGACCAAAAGTTTCAGGTTGCTACTCATCTTCGACATAAACAAAGCAACGATTCCCGGAGATGATGCCCGATGCACCCCTCAGTTCACGCCCGTACCAACCCCGATAAAGCCGCGATCATCGTCGCCGAGACGGGCGAGGAAATCAGCTATGGCGAACTCGACGCCGCCTCGAATCGCGCTGCGCAGCTCTTCCGGTCGCATGGTCTGGGGCATGAGGATGTCGTCGCCTTCATGCTCGACAACACCCCGCATTATTATGGCCTGACCTGGGGCGCGCAGCGGGCGGGGCTGCGTTATGTCTGCATTTCGTCGCGGCTGACGCAGGACGAAACTGACTATATCCTCGAAAATTCGGGGGCGCAGATCCTGGTCGTCTCGGCCAGCCTCGCGGACTCCGCGCAGCGGCTGACGACCGGCGTCAAGCGTTTCGCGATGGGCGGCGACATTGCGGGTTATGAAAGCTGGGAGGATGCCGTCGCCGCGATGCCCGCGACCCCCGTCGCCGACGAGCGCGCCGGGGTCGACATGCTCTATTCGTCCGGCACCACCGGTCGACCCAAGGGTGTGCGCGTGCCGCTGCCCGAGGAACCCGCGATCGACGCAATGAACAGCCTCGTTATGCTCGCCTCGGCGGTGTTCCAGATCAATGCCGACAGCATTTATCTGTCGCCCGCGCCGCTTTATCACGCCGCGCCGCTGCGCTGGTCGATGACGATCCACCGGCTGGGCGGCACCGTCGTGCTGATGAAGAAATTCGATCCTGAAGCGGCGCTGGCGCATATCGAGCGCTATCGGGTGAACAGCAGCCAGTGGGTGCCGACGCATTTCGTGCGGATGCTGAAATTGCCCGAAGAGGTCCGGACCCGTTACGATACTTCGTCGCTCAAAGTCGCGATCCACGCCGCCGCGCCATGCCCGGTGCCGGTCAAGCAGGCGATGATCGACTGGTGGGGTCCGGTGCTGTTCGAATATTATGCCGGCTCCGAAGGCAATGGCATGACCTTCATCTCCAGCGCCGACTGGCTGACCCACAGGGGCAGCGTCGGGCGCCCGATCCTGGGCACCGTGCATATCATGGGCGAGGATAACGAGACCGAGCTTGGACCCAACGAGGAAGGCACGGTGTTCTTCGAGAGCGAGAATGTCTTCGAATATCATGGCGACGACGAAAAAACCGCGTCGAGCCGCAACTCAAAGGGCTGGTCGACCCTCGGCGATGTCGGCAAGCTCGACGACGAGGGCTTCCTCTACCTCACCGACCGCAAGAGCTTCATGATCATCTCGGGCGGGGTCAATATCTATCCGCAGGAAATCGAAAACCATCTCGTCACCCATCCCAAGGTCGCCGACGTCGCGGTGGTCGGCGGCCCGCACGAGGAAATGGGCGAAGAGGTGATCGCGGTCGTCCAGCCCGCCGACATGGCCGACGCGGGCGATGCGCTGCGCGACGAGCTGGTCGCCTATGCGCGCGAAAAATTGTCGGGGGTGAAGGTCCCGCGCCGCATCGACTTCCTCGAAGCCTTGCCGCGCCACGACACGGGCAAGCTCTACAAGCGGCTACTGCGCGACCAATATTGGGAGAAGGCAAAGGCGGAGGCCTGATCCGATGGCCGCCCGCGTCGAGTTTTTCTTCGATCTGTCGAGTCCGTGGACCTGCCTCGCGTTCCACAACCTGCCGGGGGTGCTCGAACGCACGGGCGCGGCGGCGGTGTACCGGCCGATCCTCGTTGGCGGGGTATTCAATGCGGTCAACCCCGCCGTCTATGCGGCGCGCGAGCAGGCCGACAACCGGCGGCTCCAGCACAGCTGGAAAGTGCTGCAGGACTGGGCGCGCCTTGCCGGGGTGCCGATGAATTTCCCGTCGCAATGGCACCCGGCAAAAAGCATCGCGGCGATGCGCTTCTGCTGCGCGCTCGAAGAAGATCAGGCGGCGCTCGTCCGCTTCGCGCGCGGCGCCTTCGCGAGTTATTTCGATCGGCAGGAAAATCTCGACGACCCTGCGGTGCTGACGGCGGTCGCCGATGCCGAAGGCCTTGATGGCGCAGCGCTCGCGGCGGCGGCGGGGAGCGATGCGGTCAAGGCGCGGCTGCGCGCCAACACCGATGAACTCATCGCGCGCGGCGGTTATGGCTCGCCGACGATCTTCGTCGACAAACAGGATATATATTTCGGCAACGACCAGCTTCCGCTGGTTGAAGCCGCGCTGAAACGCTGAACAAGGACTCTCCCATGAAAGACCGTATTTCAATCACCTTGTTGGAGGGCGGCATCGCCGACGTCCGGCTGATCCGCGCGGACAAGATGAACGCGCTCGACACGGCGATGTGGGAGGGGCTGGCCGAAGCGGTCGATCAGCTGAAGGCGACCACCGGACTTCGCGTTGTGGTCCTGTCGGGCGAGGGGCGTGCGTTCTGCGCCGGGCTCGACCTGTCGAGCCTTGGCGGCGATCGCGATCCCGGTGCGAGCAGCGCGGGCGGCGGGCTCGCCGAGCGGACCAAGGGGATCGCGAATAACGCCCAATATGCCGCGTGGGGCTGGCGCGAGCTGCCGGTGCCGGTGATCGCGGCGGTCCACGGCGTCGCCTTTGGCGCGGGCAGCCAGATCATGGCCGCCGCCGACATCCGCATCGTCCACCCCGATACGCGCATCGCGATCATGGAAATGCGCTGGGGGCTGGTTCCCGACGTCGCCGGCATGGCGCTTTGGCGCACGCAGGTCGCCGACGATGTGTTGCGCGAGATGATCTATACCAACCGCGAATTCACCGGCTCGGATGCGAAGCTGCTCGGCTTTGCGACGCATGTGTCCGACGACCCGCTGGCGAAGGCGATGGAGCTGGCCGCAGTGATTGCCGACAAGAACCCGCACGCGATCCGTGGCGCCAAGCGGCTCTGCAACATGCTCGGCGATGCGAGCGATGCGGAGATTTTGCAGGCCGAAAGCGACGAGCAGGTCAAGGTCATCCGCACCCCGAACCAGATTGAGGCGGTGATGGCGCATATGCAGAAGCGCAAGCCGAATTTTGTGGATTGAAAATCCTCCCTGTGCCGCAGGCATGGGGAGGGGGACCATCCGCAGGATGGTGGAGGGGCCGCGACGGCAGCGCAAATGCCCCTCCGTCAGCGCTGCGCCGAAGGCGCAGTTTATCCTGAGCGCCTGCAAGGCAGTCGAAGGGCGCTGCCACCTCCCCATCGCTTCGCGACAGGGAGGATAGTCAAAGCAAGCTCAAAAACCGCGCCGCATTGTCCCACGCGCGCTGGTTGCCCGCGCGCGCTTTCTGCGCTTCGCTGTCGGCGCCCCAGCGGCGTTCCTGGTAAAGCTCGTCAAGGCTGACCGCGGCCCACAAGGCATCGGCGTCGAAGGCGTTTTCGAGCAGCGCGAGCCCGGCGACGAGCGAGCCGCCGATCGTCACCAGCGGCGTCAGCGCGGTGATCCGCCACGGATCCTGTGCGAACACGGCATCGCGTAGGGCCGCGATCGTCGCTGCGGGTTGGTCGACCGGCAGCACGCCCTGCGTCAGCGCAAATTCGACGCCGTAACGTCGCTCGGCCCACGCCAGCAGCGGGTTCCACGCCGCCGCCTGCTCCGCCTGCAGCGCTGCGTCGCGCGCGTCGCGATAGCAGAACAGGTCGCTCTTCGCATAAGCCGCGACCGGTGCGGCAAAGGCTGCGATGTCGGGCGCCGCCAGGTCGATCGCGGCATTGGCCAGCCCGGTCATCGGCATCGCGCCGGGGTCGATTGTTTCGCCCACTGCGCGCCATTCGGCGGCAATCGCTTCGGCCAGCGCCGCGCTCGGCGCCGCCAGCGAAGCGCGCTGCGGTGTGCGCACCGGGCGCCCGTCGAGCGCAATGCCCCAGCCGCCATCGTCGTCGATGACGGCGACCTCTTTCCAGAAGCGCTTCACAGGTCTTTGGGCGAGCGCCAGCGGCGCGCGAGCAGCAGCGGCATCACCGCGAAATCGAACGCGCCGACCAGCACGATCGCGGCGCCGATCCAGCGGTCGGTCGGCTGGCCCGCAAGCGTAAAGCCGCCGCTGATCAGGATGAAACCGATCGCGATGAAGGCGACGCCCATCAGGCGCATGATCGTCATCGCAAAGAAGCGCTTTTTGGCGAGTACATCGTCGGGTCGGGTCATGCGCTGTCCCTATCGCCGCCGAGGTGGCGCATCAACTGGGCAAGCGCGCCGTGGCCGGTCGCTTCGATCCCGACGGCCACCCGCTCGCGTTCGTCGGCGGACTTGTTCTGCGACAGTTTGATCGTCGGGCGCCAAGCGGTGATCCGCATTTCAAAGCCGACGATGGCGCCGGTCATCTTGCTGAACAGCGCCGGGTTCATCTTGCCGCGCGTCCATGGCGGGTTTGCCCCGACGCGCGCTTCATGGATCGCCGAGAGCGTGTCGAGCTGCGTCACCAGCGCCGCGTCGTCGAGCTTGCGCGCCGTGCCTTCCATCTCGATCGCGACGTAATTCCATGTCGGTACTTGGTCGGCATCGGCGTACCAGCTGGCGCTGACATAGGCATCGGGCCCCTGCACCACCGCGAGCGCGGTCGCGCCATCGATGTGGCGGGTGAGCGCATTGCCGCGCGCGAGGTGAAATTGCAGCGTGGCGCGGTCGTCGCTGAGCACGACCGGTGCATGTGCAACGCGCGACCCGTCGGGGGTGCTCGCGAAGATCGCCGCAAAGCCGATTTCGCGGACCAGCAGCTCGGCCAAGCCATCCTGCCGGGGGCGAAAGGCGCTGTTGGGATGCATCAGCTGGCTCTGGGCGGGCGCGCCGGGTGCTTTTTGGCGCTTGGTTTCTTGCCCACAGGCTTTTTCGGTGCGGGCTTTCCGGGCTTCGCCTTGGCTTTCGGCTTGGGCTTGCCGACGAAATCGGTCGGCTTGCCTTCGGCCGAACGGCCGCGCCGCTCGCCGCGCCTTGCCTTGCGGATCTGCTTGGCATGGGCTTTTGCCTGCGCCTTGAGCGCCGCTTTAGGCGGCGGCCCCTTTTCGCCCATGTCGATCCCGACCTCGCCAAGCAACAGGTCAAAGCCCAGCGCGTCGAGGCTGGCGGCGAAATGATCGGGCACCTCGGCGCTAACGTTGATCGCGCCGCCGTCGGGATGGTCGATGCGCAGGCGGCGGCTGTGCAGATGCATCTTGCGGCTGATCGTCCCGGTGAGGAACGCCGCCTTGCCCCCATATTTGCCGTCGCCGACGATCGGGTGACCGATCGCCGCCATATGGACGCGCAGCTGGTGGGTGCGCCCGGTAAGCGGCTGGAGTTCGACCCACGCCGCGCTGTTGCCCGCGCGCTCGATCACGCGGTAGCGCGTCTTCGACGGGAGGCCATCGTCGTGGACGTGCATTTTTTCGCCGCCCGACCCCGGCTGCTTGGCGAGCGGCAGGTCGATTTCGCCCTGCTGGATGTCGGGAACCCCGACGATCAGCGCCCAATAGGTTTTTTTCGCGCTGCGATTGGAAAAGCTCTTGGCGAAATAGGCCGCGGCGCGCGGCGTGCGCGCGATCAGCAGCGCGCCCGACGTATCCTTGTCGAGCCGGTGGACGAGCTTGGGGCGCGTCGGGCCGTCGAATTTCAGCGCGTCGAGCAGGCCGTCGACATGTTGCTCGGTCTTGGTGCCGCCCTGCGTCGCGAGGCCGGGCAGCTTGTTGAGGACGATCGCGCTCGCGTCGCGGTGGATCAGCATCCCCGTCGCCAGTTCGACGTCGGCGTCGGTCAGCGGGCGACCCTTGCGCGCCGGGCGCGCTGCCGTTTCGACCGGCGGCGTTGGCATGACCAGCTTTTGGCCCGCGGCAATGCGGTCCGACACATCGGCCTTTTTGCCGTCGAGGGTCAGCTGGCCTGAGCGCGCCCAGCGCGCGAGCAGCGCGTGCGGCGTCCCCTCGCGGTGGCGCTTGAACCAGCGGTCGAGGCGGATGCCGTCATCTTCCTCGGCGATCGTGGCGCTATCGAGCGGCGGCTTGGTGTCGGTCATGCCGGGACCTGCCGCATGATGAAGAGGCCGAGCCCGCACGCGGCGATCGCGCCGATCACCGACGCAATGACATAGGCGACCGCCTGGGCGTTTTGGCCGCGTTCGAAAAGCATCCAGAATTCCATGCTGAAAGAGGAAAAGGTGGTGAAGCCGCCGAGGATTCCGACGCCGACAAACAGTCGCACGGTATCGCTGATACCGTCGCCGCGCGCGATCGCGCCGATGAGCAGGCCCATCAGCAGGCTGCCTGCGATATTGATCGCCAGCGTCCACCAGGGGAAGCCGGGGCCAAGCCGCGCGAGCATCGCCTGCCCCACCAGATGGCGGGTACCGGCGCCGATCGCGCCGCCGATCATGACGGGAAACAGGCTGTTCATGCTGCTTGCCCTAGCCCGAAACGGCGGCGAGGCATAGCGGGTGCGTTGCGGCTAGCCGTCGGGCGCCGTCAGCAAAGTTGCAGGGCGTTCGTGCGCGGCGCGCCATGCGGCGGGGCGCACAAAATCGCCCTGCCAAATGCCGCGGCGCTGCGCTTCTGCTTCAGCTTCCTCGGGCAGATAATCGTCGCTGGTCGCCACTGCCCAGCCTAGCCGCACCATCTCGGCCCCGAGGTCGATCCCGTCGGGGAAGGGCCGGGTGCGGCATGTGGCGAGGGTGCGGTTGTAGCGGTCCTTCGCGGCGACCTCGCAATGCAGCGGACCGCCGCCCGCCAATCTTTCAAGCGCGGTTCGCGCATCCCGCCCGCACGACCAGCGGCTCGCGTCGCGGCGCGCGCAATCCTGCCGATATTCGGCGGCATCGATCCCGGTCAGGCGGATCGTCACCGGCCCGTCGCCCTGCCGCACGGCCAGGCTGTCGCCGTCGATGACATGGACGAGCGGCACCACATGCACCGGCGAGGGCAGCCAGGTCCACGCGATCATCGCCATTGCCGCGATCAGCAGCAGCGCCAGCAGCGAACGAAGGCGCCGCCGCCAGTGTAGCCGGGTAGGGAGAAAGCGGCGACGGAGCATTGCACGCGCCTGACCGTGTCGTCACCGCTTGGCAAGGGTGAAATATCGGTTGACGATGAGAACAAACAGTGTC
Source organism: Sphingopyxis sp. 2PD (assembly GCF_005503695.1). GTDB lineage: Bacteria > Pseudomonadota > Alphaproteobacteria > Sphingomonadales > Sphingomonadaceae > Sphingopyxis. The sequence continues at coordinate 15,558 of NZ_SCMU01000034.1, read as the reverse complement.
CAAAATGGATCAACTTCCCGGCGCTTGATGCCCGCCGAGTCGCGAAGTGGCGATCGGACGGGTCCATATCGGCGGCAAAGAGGAGCGAACAAAAGGTGAATGACGCCGAAATGACGACATAGTTACGCCAAGGTGGAGCGATGAAAATGGGGACTATGAGCATGATCGGCCATGAAGCACCGCAGCGATCGGGGCTGTCGACGGTTCCGTTTGGCGGTATCGACACGGCCACCGCCTGGCCGCCGCCGCAAATTGGTGAGCGAATACGCAGCGGCGCGGCGTCACCCTTGTTGTTCGTCGGCCCGCCTTCGGCATTGCCCGCCATGGCGGAGCTCGGCGACATACGGCTTGCCAATATGCTGCCCGCGGCGCGCGCAGCAGGCTATATCCGGCACAGCGGGCTGCTCGACATCATATGGCTCGCGGCGGCGGATACGGTGGACGGTGCGACGCTCGCGGACATTTGCGCGGCGGCGGGCGAGCAGGAATGCCGCCTGATTTGCGAAACATCGCTCACCGCGCTCGACCGCGTCGTTGCGGCAATTCCGGCGGCGCTCAACGCCCAGTTCCTGGTCGATGCCGACCCGACTGACAAGCTGGTCGCGCTGGCGGCGGCGCGGCGGACCCGGCACGGGGTGTTGCACGATATCGCTCGCGACGATGCCATGGAGCGGATCGACCGGTTGCAGGACGAGGTGGCGCGCATCTCGCGATTGCTCGGTGATCTGGCCGTACAACGCGGCGGCTTGTCCGGTGCGCCGACGGGGTTTGTCCCGCGCGGCGAAGATATGGACGACTATCCGGGGCAGCTGCGTTCGCCCTCGCGTGATTTTGCCGCGATGCCGCGCAGCTTTGTGCCCGAAGAACGGTCGCTCGACCGGCAGCGCGCCAAGGCGGTGCGGCGGATGTTGCGCCAGCGCCGGATGCGCGAACAATATTTTCCCGCCGACCTGTTCGCCGATCCCGCGTGGGACATGCTGCTCGACCTGTACGCGGCGCGGCTGGAGCGCCAGCCGGTGTCGGTGTCGAGCCTGTGCATCGCTGCGGCGGTTCCTGCAACGACCGCGCTGCGCTGGATCAAGACGATGACCGACGCGGGGCTGTTCGTGCGCGATGCCGATCCGCACGACGGGCGCCGCATCTTCATCGCGCTGGCCGAAGGGGCGTACGACGCGCTCGCGCGATACTTCGAGGCGCTGGAGGAATAAGGGTGCACGCGCTTGCCACCGCGCGCCGCTTGTGGCAGGGGCGCGCTTCCCGGCACATGGCGACATTCCCGGGGGCGCTTAGCTCAGTTGGTAGAGCATCTCGTTTACACCGAGAGGGTCGGCGGTTCGAGCCCGTCAGCGCCCACCAGCCGGTCCCTATTTGACCGCAATCGCTGAAACCGGGATCCCCCAACCCGCTCCGCTCCGCTCCGCTCCGCTCCGCTCCGCTGCGTTGCGAAGCTGCTTGTGAAAGCCATCGGTCAATGGTTAGGGGGTGCGCATGCTTGCGTGCACCGATCCTTCGCTATCCATCGCCTCGCGGAACTGCGGATGAGCAGGGACAAGCCCGGCGAAGGCGCGCGGCCGACCATGGCGGATGTCGCGCGCGAGCTGGGGGTTGCGAAGATCACCGTTTCGCGGGCTCTGTCGAACCATTCGACGGTGAAAGAGAGCACACGCGCTCTGATCCGCGAGACCGCCGAGCGGATGGGGTACCGGCTCAACGTGTCGGCGCGCAATTTGCGGCAACAGCGGACGCGCACGATCGCGGTGGTCATTGAAATGACGCCGTCGCACGAACGGTTGATGAGCGAGCCTTATCCGCTGCTGTTGCTGGGCGGCATCCTGCAACAGCTGACCGCGGCGGGGCAGAATATGGTGCTGACCACCATCGATCTGTTCATGCAGGCGCCGCCGTCGGCGGACGGGGTGATCCTGTTGGGGCAGGGGGTGCATGACGATGCCGCGGCGGTGATCGCCGCGACCGGTCTGCCCTATGTGGTGTGGGGGGCCGAGCATGGGCCGCCTGAACGCATCGTCGTCGGCAGCGACAATCGTGACGGCGGGCGGCTGGCGGCCGAATATCTGCTCGGGCGCGGGCGGCGGCGGCTGTTGTTCCTGGGTGACGCCGAACATGGTGAGGCGGAGGACCGGCTGAACGGCTTTCGCGCCGGGCTGGCGGGGACGGATGCCGCGATCGTCGCCAATATCCCCTGCGCCTTCACGGTCGCGGCGGGACGCGAGGCGGTGGCGCCGTTGCTGGACGGTGCGGCGCCGGGCTTCGACGGCATTTTTGCGAGCAGCGATGCGATCGCGATGGGGGCGATCGAGGCGCTGCGGGCGCGGGGGCATGATGTTCCCGGCGCGGTGTCGGTCGTCGGGTTCGATGATTCGCCGGGCGCGGGACTATTCTCGCCGCCGCTGACCAGCATCCGCCAGGATTGGGGCGTGGGGGGCGAGTTGCTGGCCGAGAAGGTGCTCGACCTCGTGGCCGGGAAAGCCGTGGATTCGCGGGCGATGCCGGTCGAATTGATCGTCCGCGAGAGTTAGTCGGAAGGTCGCGAAAGTGCCGCACAGCGTGACCTGAAAGGCAAAATGGTATCGATACCTTGACATCGATACCATTTTGCGGGACACCGCGTTCCAGAGCAGGGGCCGAGCAGCCCGTGCCGGGATGAGGATGCGGTGGCGATTTCCGAACAAGCTCTGGGCGAAAGGCCTTCGGTGCAGGACAATGCTGCAGCGATGCGGCTCGTCCGCCGCGGTGCCGACGCGACCGGGGCGCAGGCGGCGGCGCTGTTTGCGCTGGCGAACGGGCTGGTCGGCGTCGAGGGGGTGATCGACGAACTGGCGACGGCGCCCGCGGCCTATCTGCCCGACGCCTATGTCCGCCGCCCGATCGATTATCACGAAAGCTTCCCCGGCTATGCGACCGCAACCGATACGCGGATCGCGTGCCCCAGCCCGGTACTGCTGCGGCTGGCGATCGACGGCGCGCCGGTCGATTTTGCCGCCGCCGAAGTTGCCGACACCGAAACCACGCTCGACCTTGCCATCGGCGCGCTGCGCCGCGTGACGCGCTGGCGGCTGGCCGATGGACGCCAGATCGAGATTGCCGCCGCGCGGATCGTGCCGCTGGCGGGCGCGGCGTGCGTTGCGTCGCGCCTTTCCATCCGCCCGCTCGATTTCGGCGCCACTATCGCCGCGACGTTGGCCTATGGCGCCGACTGCGCCGCCCCGACCGGCGCCGACGCCGATGACCCGCGCATTTCGGCGCGGTTGCGCCCGGCATGGGCGATGCTTTCCCCCCTGCCGGGCGACCCGTCATCGGTCACCCGGTTCGCGCAGGACGCCGTCGAGCTTGCCTATGCGCAGCATGTCACTTGCCATACCGCGCCGGTCGCCTCGGTGGTGGGCGGGCATGTCGTGCAGGGCGAGCTGGTCGCCGGCGGCGTCCTAACGATCGACCGGGTGGTCGTGCTGGCTGCCGCGCGCGGCCACCCGGTCGATCTTGCCGCGCTGGGCGATGCACCGACCGATTTCGATGCGATTGCCGAGGCGCAGCGCGCGGCGGTGGCGCAGCTGTGGGGCAATGCCGACCTCGCGATCGATGGTGACGACGAACTTGCGGCGGCGCTACGCTTCAACCTGTTCCAGCTCCACCAGTCGGCGAGCCGCGATCCCAAGCACAGCATCGGCGCCAAGGGGCTGACCGGCGAGGGGTATGAAGGCCATTATTTCTGGGACGCCGAAACCTTCATGCTGCCGGTGCTGGCGTTGCAGGCGCCCGCGAAAGCGCGCACCTTGCTGGCCTATCGCATCGGCAAGCTCGACCGCGCGCGGGCACATGCCAAGGCGCTCGGTCACACCTGCGGGGCGCTTTATCCGTGGCGGACGATCGGCGGCGACGAATGTTCGTCGCACTATCCGACGGGGTCGGCGCAATATCATATCAATGGCGACATCGCCTATGCGCTGGCGCTGTATGTCGCGGCGACCGGCGATGATGATTTCCGGGCCGAAGCGGCGCCGATGCTGTTCGACACCGCGCGCATCTGGATGGAGATCGGGGCGTTCGATCCGCGGCGCGGCGGTGCCTTTTGCATCCATGGCGTGACCGGACCCGATGAATATTCGGCGCTGGTCGACAATGATTTTTATACCAACGCGATCGCGCGCCGCCATCTGGCCTATGCCGCCGACACGGCGGACTGGCTGCGCAGCAGCGGCCCCGGCCAGCCGGGTGCGGTGGATGTGAGCGATGCCGAAGTGGCCGAATGGCGCCGCGCGGCGGCGGCGATGTGGCTGCCGGTCGATGCGGACCTGGGCATCAATCCGCAGGACGATGCGTTTCTGGGCCGTCCCAGATTGCCGGGATGGGCGGCGGGTGATGGCCATGGGCCGCTGTTGATGCGGTATCACCCGATGATCCTGTTCCGCCACCAGGTCGCGAAGCAGGGCAATGTCGTGCAGGCGATGGCGATGGACCTGACCGCCATGCCGTTGGCGCGGCAGCGGCGCAATTTCGACTATTATGCCGCGGTTACGACGCATGATTCGACGCTGTCGTCGGTGTCGTTCGCGATCGCCGCGGCGCGGCTGGGCGACGAAGCGGCGGCGCTCGCTTTCCTCAGCGAATGCGCCTTCGTCGATCTGGAGGATCGCCACGGCAACACGTCGCACGGGCTGCATATGGCGGCGCTGGCGGGCAGCTGGCTGGTGCTGGCGCAGGGGTGGGGCGGACTGCACCTCGATGGCGCGCTGCCGTCGTTCCGCCCGCAGCTGCCCACCGCTTGGACCGGTTATCGCTTTCGCCTGCAATGGCGCGGCAGCACGATCGAGCTGGCGGTCGATGCCGCGGGCTCTACCTATCGCCTGCTGGCGGGGGCGCCGGTCGCCATTCTGGACCATGGCCGCCCGCTGTCGGTCGGCAGCGACCCGGTGACGATGACGCGCCCGGCGCTGAAGGGCGTGATCTTCGACCTCGACGGGGTGCTGACCGACACCGCCGAGGATCATTATCAGGCGTGGCAGGCGCTCGCCGACGCGCACGGGCTGACGTTCGACCGCGAAGCCAACCACGCGCTGAAGGGCGTCGATCGCGCCGGATCGCTGCGGCTGATCCTCGACCAGTCGGGCAAGGCGGTCGCGCAGCCGAAGTTCGAGGCGATGCTCGCCGAGAAAAACGCCAGCTATGTCGCGCGGCTCAGGGGCTATTCGCCTGCGAATCTGTTCGATGGCGTGGAAGGGCTGTTCGCCGACCTGCGTGCCGCCGGGCTGAAGATCGGACTTGCCTCGGCCAGCCGCAACGCGCGCGACGTCGTGCGCCTGCTGGGCATCGCCGATGCGTTCGATTTCATTGCCGACGCGGGGGCGGTGGCGAACGCCAAGCCCGCGCCCGACATTTTCCTGGCCTGTGCCGCGGGCATGGGCCTGTCCCCCCGGGACTGCGTGGGCGTCGAGGATGCCCGCGCCGGAATTTCGGCCATCCATGCGGCGGGCATGGTGGCCATTGGCATCGGGTCAGAAGAGGCGCTGCCCGATGCCGACATCAACGTCCCCGCCATCGGCGATCTTTCGCTCGGCCAGATCCTGTCGGCAGAACAGGCAGCGGCGGAGCGAAAAGACCGATCAATCAGAACAGGAAAAGTGGAGGATATGCCATGTTGAAGAAAAGCTATCTGCTGTCGTCGATCGCGCTCGCCGCGCTCCCGACGACGGCGTTCGCGCAGGAAACGCCTCAGGTCGACGATGCGGCGGCGGCGAATGAGGAAATCATCGTCACCGGCACCGCCGGTGGCGGGGTCAATCGCCAGGACGCGGCGTTCGCGATCACCAGCATCAATTCCGACGCGATCGAGCGCGCGGCGCCGAACAGCACCGCCGACCTGTTCAAGGTCATCCCGGGCGTGTCGGCGGAAAGCTCGGGCGGCCAGAATGGCGCCAACATCTTTGTGCGCGGCTATCCGTCGGGCGGCGACGCCGAATTCGTCACGCTGACCGTGCAGGGCGTGCCCTTTTTCTCGCCGCCGACGCTGTCGTTCCTCGAGAACACCCAGCTGATCCGCATCGACGAGACGATCGAGCGGGTCGAGGCAGTGCGCGGCGGCACCGGCGCGCTGTTCGGCAACGGCCAGCCCGGCCTGACCGTCAACTTCGTCCAGAAGGAAAGCGGACGCGATTTCGAAGGGCTGGTGAAGGCCAGCGTCACCGATTATGGCGACCTGCGCGGCGACCTGTTGCTGTCGGGGCCGCTGGGCGAGAATACCAGCTTCATGGTCGGCGGATATTATGCCAGCGGCAACGGCATCCGCGACCCGCGCTTCACCGCCGAAAAGGGCGGCCAGATCACCGGCAATATCCGTCACGACCTGGACAAGGGTTCGATCCTCGTCTTCGCCCGCTATCTCAACGATCGCGGCCAGTGGCTGCTGCCGATCCCGGTGATCCGCGACGGCGACAAGGTCCGCCAGTTCGGCAATATCGACCTGGGGTCGGGGGCGCTGGCCGGTCCCGAAACGCGGTTGAGCACGCTGCCCGACGGAACGCGTGCCAATCTGGCCGATGGTCGCGGTGCCAAGCTGGTCAACCTCGGCACCAATTTCGACTATGAGGTCGGCGACGGGGTGCAGCTGCGGTACCGTGCGAGCTACCTGAAGGGCGACGCCGACACGACGGGACTCGTCCCTGCGAGCACCGCGTCGACCGCCGATGCCTATGCGGCCTCGCTCGGCAGCACGGTCGGCAGCCTGACCTACGTCGACGGCGGGCAGGCCGTGGCGGGGACGCAGCAGGTGATCCGCGCCGGGACGTGGATCGTCCGCAAGCAGATCGAAAATTTTGCCAACGACCTGGCGGTCGAATGGGAAAGCGGCAGCAACAAGCTGACCGTCGGTGCCTATTTCGCCGATTTTTCGTCGAACGATCAGTGGAATTTGGGCAATGTCCATCTGCTGACCGCCGAGAATAATGCGCGTCTGCTCAACCTGACGCTGGCGAACGGCCAGGTCGCGACCGACCGCGGCTTTACCCAGGGGTCGTTCTTCAACGTCAACGCCGCCTATGACGGCCGCGAATATGCCTTTTACGCGACCGACGAATTTCAGATCACGCCCGAATTGCGCTTCGACGCCGGGGTGCGGTACCAGAATTACAAGGCAAGCGGGACGCTGGAGAATAATGATTTCGGGGTCGACACCGACGGCAATCCGAACACGCTCTATAACAATGGCACCGCGGTGCTGAACGGCACCTTCCGCACCATTGCCTATAAAAAGGGTGCCTGGTCGTGGACCGCGGGGTTGAATTACGACTTCTCGTCGTCGGTCGGCGCCTATGTCCGCTATAACCGCGGCAACACCAATCCCTTTTTCGACAATTTGCGCGACGGGATTTTCGTGTCACCGCGGGTCGACAATTTCGAGGGTGGGCTCAAGGTCCGCACCGATCCGGTGTCGCTTTATGCCACTTTGTTCCACACCAAGTTCACCGGGCTGGTGACGACGGTGATCCAGAATGGCGCGCCGGTCGCCGACATCGGCGGCGCGCGCAGCACCGGGATCGAGCTGGAAGGGCAATTGCGCCCGGTCGACAATTTCAGCATCGCTTTTTCGGGCACCTGGCTGAACGCCAAATATCGCGATTTCTTTGCGGGCGGCGGGACGATCGACCTCAGCGGCAATCGGGTGCAGCGCCAGCCGAAATGGCAATGGCGGGTGACCCCGTCCTATGACATCGAATTCGGCGGCGGCAGCAAGGTCTCGCTCTATTCTACCTTCAGCTATGTCGGCGACCGTTTCTCCGACACCGCGAACACCCAGTCGCTGCCGAATTATTTCAAGATCGATGCCGGGGTGCGGGTCGATGTCAACGACGCGCTGGAATTTGCGGTGACCGCGGACAATCTGACCGACAAGGCCGGACTGACCGAGGGCGATCCGCGCACGCTGGGTCAGACCGGCGGGCAGGTGGTCAATGCGCGCCCGATCCTGGGCCGGTCATTCCGGTTCAGCGCGGCGTACCGGTTCTGAGTTCATCCCTCCCTGGGTGGTCGCGGCCTCTTCGCGGCCACCCCTCTTTTTAAGGGCGTTTGTAAAGCAGGTGGATGCTCTTTTTTGCCTGTCACCCTGAACTTGTTTCAGGGTCCATGGCCCGCCGACTCTTTCGGCGCAGCGCTGGATTGGAGGGCGGGCCATGGATGCTGAAACAAGTTCAGCATGACGAGGAGTAAACTGGGCGTTCGACTGTCCGCCGCTTGATTTGCAACCGATACATCCGTCCCCCTTTCGCCTAAGGACGCATCATGGCCCGCACCCGACTGATCGCCGCGCTGATCCTGACCTATGTCGCCTTTGCGATGCTGCTTAACAGCGTGGGGACGGTGATCCTGCAGTCGATTTCGAGCTTTGGCGTGACCAAGCCCGAGGCGAGCACGCTTGAGGGGTTCAAGGACATCACGATCGCGGTCGTATCGTTCGCGACCGCCAGTTACCTGCCGCGCTTCGGGCTGCGCAACGCGCTGATCGCATCGCTGGTGCTGGCGATCGCCGCGTGCATCGTCATGCCCTTGTTTGGCAGTTTCGCGGCGGCGCAGCTGCATTTCGCACTGGTCGGCGCGGCGTTCGCGGTGGCGAAGGTCGTCGTCTATTCGATGATCGGGCTGGTGACTGCCGACGCGCGGCACCATGCCAGCCTGACCAGCCTGATCGAGGGCATGTTCATGGTCGGGGTGCTGTCGTCCTATTGGGTGTTCAGCGCCTTTATCGACCCCGCCGGGCTGCGCTGGCTGAACGCTTACTGGGTGCTGGCGGGCGTGACCGCGCTGGCGCTGGCGATCTTGCTCTCGGCGCCGGTCGAGGAGCGGCAGGCCGCCGATACAGGCGATCCGGAGCCGGCCGAACATGCGCCGATGCTCGCCATGCTGCGGCTGGCGGCGCTGCCGCTGGTGCTGATCTTTGTCGTTTGCGCCTTTGTCTTTGTCCTGATCGAACAGGGGATCGGCACCTGGCTACCGACCTTCAACAACGAGGTGTTGCACCTGCCGGCTCAAATGAGCGTGCAGGCGGCCAGCCTGTTCGCGGCGTGCATCGCGCTGGGGCGGTTCGGCGCCGGGGCGGTGATGGCGCGCTTCGACTGGTATCCGGTGCTCAACATCTGCCTGGCGCTGCTTGCGGCGCTGATCATCCTGGTCCTGCCGCTCGCCGACGGATTGCAGCCGGGACCGATTGCCGGCTGGGGCGACGCGCCCGTCGCCGCTTTCCTGTTCCCGCTGATCGGCTTCGCGCTCGCGCCGATCTATCCAACGATCATTTCGGTGATGCTGAGCGCGATGCCGGGGCGTAGCCACCCGCCGCTGATGGGGCTGGTCGTCGTCTTCTCCGCGCTGGGCGGGACGACGGGGTCGATCATCACCGGCGCGCTGTTCGCGCATCTCGACGGGCGCACCGCCTTCACGCTGATGCTCGTCCCGACCGCGGTGCTAGCGGGCGGGCTGTACTTGCTTCGCCGCCGGATCCGGGCAATAGGACCCTGATCGCGGCGCAAGGGGAGCGAACAGGATGAGCGAGGCGGTCGTTGCCGTCGATATCGGCGGCACCCATGCGCGCTTTGCGATCGCCGAAGTGGCCGGCGGGCGCGTGGTGGGGCTGGGCGAAGCGACGACGCTGCAAACCGCCCAGCACGCCAGTTTCCAGTCGGCGTGGGAGGCGTTTGCGCGCGGAGTCGGCGGGGTTCCGCGCAGCGCCGCGATCGCGGTGGCGGGGCCGGTGCGCGGCGAGGTCATCCGTTTCACCAACAATCCCTGGCTCATCCGCCCCGCGTTGATCGGCGAAAAGCTGAACGTCGACCGCCATGTGCTGGTCAATGATTTCGAGGCGGTGGGGCATGCGGTCGCGCAGGCCGACGACAGCTGTTTCGAGCGGCTGTGCGGCCCCGACGTGCCGCTCCCCGCAAGCGGCACGATCAGCGTCATCGGCCCCGGCACCGGGCTCGGGGTCGCGCATGTGTGGCGCGGCGGCGGCGATTACCGGGTGCAGGCGACCGAAGGAGGCCATATCGACTTTGCGCCCCTCGACCGCATCGAGGACGCGATCCTGGCGCGGCTGCGCGACCGGTACCGGCGCGTGTCGATCGAACGCATCGTGGCGGGGCCCGGCATCGTCGACATATACGAAACGCTGGCGGGGCTGGAGGGCCGAGCCGTCGCGGCGCTCGACGACCGGACGATCTGGGCGCTGGCGATGCGCGGCGACGACAGCCTTGCGGCGGCGGCTGCCGACCGCTTCTGCTTGTCGCTGGGCAGCGTCGCGGGCGATCTGGCGCTGGCGCAGGGGGCAAGCGGGGTGGTCATCGCGGGCGGGCTGGGGCTGCGCATCCGCGACAGCCTCGTCCGCTCGGGCTTTCCCGAACGCTTTGTCGCAAAGGGGCGGTTCGAAAATCTGATGGCGGCGATGCCGGTGAAGCTGATCACCCATCCGCAACCCGGCCTGTTCGGCGCCGCCGCGGCATTTGCACGGCGATATGCCTAGCGGGCGGTGGAGCCGCGCCGAGGCGCGATAGTGCAATTCATGGGTTCTGATCCTAAGGCGCTCTTCTGTTCGGAAGGATTCCTCGTCATGAAACGCCTGCTCGCTGCCCTCGCCTTCGCCCTCTTCGCCGCGTCGCCCCCGGTATCGGCGGCGCCGCAGCAGGCCGATGTCATTATCCGCCAAGTGACGATCGTCGATGTCGAGGGTGCCAGGACGGTGCCGGGGCAGGCGGTGGTGCTGCGCGGCGACGATATTGTCGCGGTTGGCGCCGACGCGGCGATTGCGCGCCAATGGCGGGCGAAGCGGCGCGTCGCGGGCGAGGGCAAGTTCCTGATCCCCGGCCTGTGGGACATGCATGTCCATTTCGGCGGCGGCCCGGAGTTGATCGAAGAGAATAGGGCGCTGCTGCCGCTGTATGTCGCCAACGGGATCACGACGATCCGCGACGCGTCGGGCGACCTGCGCGATCAGGTGCTCGGCTGGCGGAGCGAGATTGCGGACGGCCGCCTGTTCGGGCCGCGGCTGCTGACCTCGGGCGCCAAGATCGAGGGGATCAAGCCCTTGTGGAAAGGGACGATCGAGGTCGGCAGCACCGCCGATGTCGATGCGGCGCTTGTCCGGCTGAAAGATCGCGACAAGGTCGATTTCGTCAAAATCACCGACAGCACGTTGAAGCCCGAACTCTTCCTCTATGCGCTGACCCGCGCGAAGGCGCTGGGGCTGCGCACCTCGGGCCATATCCCGATGGCGCTGACGGTGCAGCAGGCGGTCGACGCCGGGATCAGTTCGATCGAACATCTCGACTATGCCTATAATGCCGGGGCGAAGGACGAGGCCGCGATTGCCGCCGATTTCGCCGCGGGCCGGATCGACCGCGCCGAGGCGAACCGCCGCCTGGACGCGGGGTTCGATCGCGCGACCGCAATGGCCGCCTATCGCCGCTTTGCTGCGCAGGGGGTGTCGGTCACCCCGACGCTGAACGGCAGCCGGATCATCGCCTATCTCGATCGCGACGATCATAAGAAGGACGCGGGGCTGGCCTATATCGGACCGAAGCTGCGCAAGACCTATGATTGGCGGGTCGAGCGCGCGGCCAAGGCCGACGTCGCCGCGATCGCGGCGCGGCACGAGCAGATCGAGGCTGTCGCAACGATCCTGCCGATGCTGGCGGAGGCAGGGGTGCCGATCATCGCGGGGACCGATGCGGGGTTCCTCAACAGCTTCAACTATCCCGGTTTCGGCCTGCATGACGAGATCGCGCTTTTCGTCGAAAAGGGGCTGACCCCGGCGCAGGCGCTCGTGTCGGCGACGCGCGCGGGGCCGGCGTGGTTTGGCTGGCTGGATCGTTATGGGGCGATCAAGCCGGGCATGGCGGCCGATCTGGTGCTGCTGACGCGCAACCCGCTGGACGATATTGCCGCGACGCGGGCGATCGACAGCGTGATCCTGCGCGGGTCGGTGCATGATCGCGCGGCGCTCGATGCGATGCTGGCCGATACTAAGGCCAAGGTCGCGGCGTGGGATGCGGCGGTGGAGCCTTAGCTTACCGTTTTAGGCGAGACCGTAGCCCTGAGCCTGCCGAAGGGCGCTTCCCCGACGATAGGCGCCCTTCGACAGGCTCAGGGCTACGGTGTTGGGCCGTTAGTGGGTGACAGCAGCCGCTGCCCTGCGCGCGCGCCACACGCTCCACAGGGTGAAGACGCCCATCAACGCCCAGACAACATTCAGCCCCGCAGAGGGTAGCGCGCCATTATAGCCCGAATTGAGCACGAACCCGCTCGCCCCGATGACGTTCATCCATTGGTAGAGATAACCGCGCGGTTCGATCTTGCCGAGCGAGAGCAGGACGTAACTCGCGAGGATCAGCGCGGCGGCGAGCCAGCCGATAACCTCGATCGCGATCTGTAAAACGCTCATAGGCTGTCCCTTTGGGTGGCCTGCACCCCGCGGGGGGACAGGCGATTCAGCGCATCGTCCGCTCGAGCGCCTCGACCGCGTCCTTGGCTTCGGCAAGGCCGAGGCCGGTGCGTTCGCGGACCAGCTTGATCGCCTCGATCTTGCGGTCCGCGCGGATCAGGGCGCGGATTTCGTCATTGTCGATGCGCTCGTCGCCGACGCGGACCATCGGTCGCGGCGGCGCGGAAAGGTCGCGGCCTGCCCGCTGCCCGCGCAGATAGCGGGCGAGGAGCAGGCCGAGCGCCAAGCCGAGGATCAGGAACAGGAGTTTGCCCATGGCCCGATCCCCGCCCGTTCGTGCTTACGCCGCCAGCTTGCGCAGGACGTAGTGCAGGATGCCGCCGTTCATATAATATTCGACCTCGTTCGCGGTATCGATGCGGCAGAGCGTATCGAAACTGAACGTCGAGCCGTCGGGGCGGGTGACGTTGACCGTCACCGTCTGGCGCGGCTTGAGGTCGGCGACGCCGGTGATGGTGAAGGTGTCGTCGCCGGTCAGGCCCAGCGTTTCGCGGCTCTGGCCTTCGAGGAACTGCAGCGGCAACACGCCCATGCCGACGAGGTTCGAGCGGTGGATACGCTCGAAGCTCTCGACGATCACCGCGCGGACGCCGAGCAAATTGGTGCCCTTCGCCGCCCAGTCGCGCGACGATCCGGTGCCATATTCCTTGCCCGCGATCACCACCAGCGGGGTGCCGTCGGCCTTGTGGCGCATCGCGGCGTCGTAGATCGGCATGACTTCGCTGCCATAGCGCGACATGCCGCCCTCGATGCCGGGGACCATTTCATTCTTGATGCGGATGTTGGCGAAGGTGCCGCGCATCATGACGTCGTGGTGGCCGCGGCGCGCGCCATAGCTGTTGAAGTCGGCCTTGCTAACCTGATGTTCCATCAGCCATTTTCCGGCCGGCGAGTCCGCCTTGATGCTGCCGGCGGGGCTGATGTGGTCGGTCGTGATGCTGTCGCCGAGGATCGCGAGCGGCTTGGCGTTCACGATGTCGCTGACCGGCGCCGGGGTCATCGTCATGCCCTCGAAATAGGGCGGGTTCGCGACATAGGTCGAGCCCGCGCGCCACTGATAGGTGTCGCTGCCTTCGACCTCGATCTTCTGCCAATGTTCGTCGCCCTTGTAGACATGGGCGTAGCGCGCTTCGAACATGTCGCGGCTGACCGCGCCCGCGACCACTTCGGCAACTTCCTGGTTGGTCGGCCAGATGTCAGCGAGGAACACGTCGTTACCCGACTGGTCCTGCCCGATCGGGGTGGTGGTGAAATCCTCGATCACCGTGCCCTTCAGCGCATAGGCGACGACGAGCGGCGGGGAAGCCAGGAAGTTGGCGCGCACGTCGGGCGACACGCGGCCTTCGAAGTTGCGGTTGCCCGAGATCACCGCCGCGGCGACGAGGCCATTTTCGTTGATCGCCTTCGAAATCGGCTCGGCGAGCGGACCCGAGTTACCGATGCACGTCGTGCAGCCATAGCCGACGAGGTTGAAGCCGATATTGTCGAGATGCTTCTGCAGCCCGGCCTTGACCAGATAGTCGGTGACGACCTGCGACCCCGGGGCGAGCGAGGTCTTGACCCACGGCTTGGGCTTCAACCCGAACGCGTCGGCCTTTTTGGCGACGAGCCCCGCGGCGACGAGCACCCCGGGGTTCGAGGTGTTGGTGCAGCTGGTGATCGCGGCGATGGTGACGTCGCCGTCGCCGATGTCGAAATCCTTGCCCTCGACCGGCACGCGCGTCTGCGCCTTTTTATAGGTGTTGACCATGTCGGCGTTGAACACATCGTCGACGTCGGGGAGCGAGACGCGGTCCTGCGGCCGCTTCGGCCCCGCGAGCGACGGGACGACGGTGGCAAGATCGAGTTCGAGCGTGTCGGTGAACACGGGGTCCGCCGCGCCCTCGACGATCCACAGCCCCTGCGCCTTGGCATAGGCCTCGACCAGCGCGATATTTTCTTCCGAGCGCCCGGTCAGCCGCATGTAATCGAGCGTCTTGTCATCGACGCCGAAAAAGCCGCAGGTCGCGCCATATTCGGGCGCCATGTTTGCGAGCGTCGCGCGGTCGGCGAGCGACAGCGAGGCAAGGCCGGGGCCGAAATATTCGACGAAGCGGCCGACGACGCCCTTCGCGCGCAGCATCTGCGTCGCGGTGAGCACGAGGTCGGTCGCGGTGACGCCTTCCTTGAGCGCGCCGGTGAATTTGAACCCGACGACTTCGGGGATCAGCATCGACACGGGCTGGCCCAGCATCGCGGCCTCGGCCTCGATCCCGCCGACGCCCCAGCCGAGCACGCCAAGGCCGTTGATCATCGTCGTGTGGCTGTCGGTGCCGACGCAGGTGTCGGGATAGGCGACAGTGGTGCCGTCCGCATCCTCGCTCGACCACACCGCCTGCGCGATATGTTCCAGATTGACCTGGTGGCAGATGCCGGTGCCCGGGGGGACTGCCTTGAAATTCGACAGCGATTTCGACCCCCATTTCAGGAAGTCATAGCGTTCGCCGTTGCGATAATATTCGATTTCGACATTCTGCTCGAACGCCTTGGGATGACCGAATTCGTCGACCATCACGCTGTGGTCGATGACGAGGTGGACGGGGACGAGCGGGTTGATCTTGGTCGTGTCGCCGCCCAGCTTGGCGATCGCATCGCGCATCGCGGCGAGGTCGACGACGCACGGCACGCCGGTAAAATCCTGCAGCAGCACGCGCGCCGGACGATACTGGATCTCGCGGTTCGAATGGGGATCCTTCTGCCAGTCGACCAGCGCCTGCACATCGTCGGTCGACACGGTGAAGCCGCCATCCTCGAAGCGCAGCAGGTTTTCGAGCAGCACCTTCATCGAAAACGGCAGGCGCGATACGTCGCCCAGCTTGGCCGCGGCCTTGTCGAGCGAATAGTACGCATATTCCTTGCCGCCGACGTTCAGCGTCGAACGGGTGCCCAGCGTGTCATGTCCGGTGGTCGTCATCTTGCAGCAGTCCCCTGTTGGCGCGGCGGGGAATGACCGTGTGCTGGCTTGGCGGGAGAGCGGGCCAGCAGGAGTCGCGCGCGCGGTTTTTGTTGGGGACGCCTTACGCGGGGGG
>NZ_SCMU01000033.1 GCF_005503695.1 Sphingopyxis sp. 2PD | reverse complement strand
CTATTGCGGGCCGCTGCAAATGCACCCGGGGCTGATCGCTGCCGACGCCGATGCCGAACCGGCGCTGCGCATCGGCGGCGAGGCGAGCTGGATGTCGGCGGGGGCGGATGTTCCCGAGGTGTACCGCGAATGGATCGCCGCGGCCGAGGCCGAGGGGCGGTCGGTGCCGGTGGTGCCGCTGACGCCGCAGGTGGATGACGGGATCGCGGCGGTGCGCAAAGCGCCGTCGTGGCGGCAGGCGCGCAAGGCGAAGGCGGCGCGGGAGGCGGAGGCCGAGGGGGAGGGAGAGGCGGCGTGATCCTCCCTGTCGCGCAGCGATGGGGAGGGGGCCGTGCGGAGCACGGACGGAGGGGCTTTGGCGCTGGCGTCGTGGCCCCTCCGTCAGCCCTGCGGGCTGCCACCTCCCCATGCCTGCGGCAGGGAGAGGATTGCCGGACGGCGCGCCGATATGGCCTAAGCCGCCGCCGGGCGTGCGGCGCGCGCCGATAAGGGCTAATGCGCGTTTACCGTCTTTTCATGCCGGCCCCATATGGCAGCGTTGAAGGGACCATTTACGGAAAGGCGCGTCATGCCCATTGGTCCCGAGATGCGACGGTTGCGCGCCGAACATGCGGCGCTGGCGACGCTGTCGCAGCTGTTGCTGGACCTGGTGCGCAAGCCCGAAGCGCCGCGCCCGACCGAGCTGGCGTCGGTGCGCGGGATGCTGCGCGATACATTGCTGCGCCACCTGAAGTGCGAGGACTGGATCCTCTATCCGCGATTGAAGGCGAGCGGCAATCCCGAGGTCGTCGCGATGGCGGGCGAGTTCGTCCGCGAGATGGGGCATATCGCGCAGGATTTCGCGGCCTATGACGCGAAATGGACCGCCGAGCGGATCGCGGACGACTGGCCGGGGTTCTGCCACGAGACCGAGGCGGTGATGCACGTGCTGGGCATGCGGATCGAGCGCGAGAATTGCGATCTCTACCCCGCCGCCGAGCAGCTCGATTTCATGTGACGCCGAACCTTCTTTTTACCGTCATCGCTGCGTCACGCCTTCGCCGCAGCGCAGCAATATCGCCTCCCTAAAGCCCCCGCGACCACCGCGCCATTTCGGCGGCGGGATAGGGGGATTGATCGATGACCATTCAGTACAGGAACCGCCTGCTGGCCGGGGCCGCTTTGATCGTGATGCTGGCCGCGGCGCCGGTGTCCGCCGCGGAAGCCGCCGTGGAGGCGGCGGTCGAAGCGGACGCGGGCGAGGGTGATGTCGCCGAAATCGTCGTGCTCGGGCAGGGGCAGGCGCGGCAGGTGCAGGAAATCGCCGCCGCCGACATCGCGCTCGAAGTGGCGGGGATCAGCCCGCTGAAGGCGATCGACAAGCTGCCGGGGGTGAATTTCCAGGCCGCCGACCCGTTTGGCGCCTATGAATGGTCGTCGCGCATCTCGATCCGCGGGTTCGCGCAGCAGCAGCTGGGCTTTACCCTCGACGGCGTCCCGCTGGGCGACATGAGCTATGGCAACCACAACGGCCTGCACATCAGCCGCGCGATCATCAGCGAAAATGTCGGGCGGGTCGAAGTCGCGCAGGGCGCGGGCTCGCTGGGCGCCGCGTCGTCGAGCAACCTTGGCGGGACGATCGAGTTCTTCTCGCGCGCGCCGGCCGAGGCGTTCGGCGTCGAGGCGTCGGGCACCTATGGCAGCGAGGATACCAAGCGCGCGTTCGTGCGCATCGACAGCGGCGCGATCGGCGCGAACGGCCCGCGCCTGTCGCTGAGCTATGCGTGGGCTGACGCCGACAAATGGAAGGGCGACGGCGTCCAGCGCCAGCATCAGGTCAATGCGCGGATCGTCCAGCCGGTCGGCGACGGGCAATTCTTCGGCTTCGTCAACTATTCGGACCGCGCCGAGAATGACTATCAGGATCTGAGCGCCGGGATGATCGACCGGCTGGGGTACCGCTGGGACAATTTCGCCAAGGATTGGGACACCGCGGTCCGCGTCGCCAAAATCTATCAGAACCAGGTCGCGCGCGCGGCGTTCAATGCCGGGGTCGCCAATGGCTCGCTGCCGCTGGGGGCGGTGTTCACCGCGCCCTATGCCGGGGTCGGCGAGGCGTTTCCGGCGCCGGTCGCGAGCGTCGACGACGCCTATTATGACGCGTCGGGGCTGCGCAAGGACTGGCTGGCCGGGGTCGGCGTCGAAGCGCCGCTGAACGAATTTTGGACGCTGAACGCCATGGGCTATTACCATGGCAACAAGGGGCGCGGGCTGTGGTTCACTCCCTATGTGACGACCCCGGGCGGCGCACCGATGACCATCCGTACCACCGAATATCATATCGAACGCTATGGCATCGTCGCCAGCAGCCTGTTCACGCTGGGCGACCACAAGATCGAGCTTGGCATGTGGTACGAGGATAATGACTTCAATCAGGCGCGGCGTTTCTATGGCCTTGCCGACACCGCCGGGGCGCCGAGCCGCGGCAGCCTGAAATTCCCGAAGGACCCGCTGGCGACGCAGTGGAATTTCGATTTCAATACCCAGACGCTGCAATATCATGTGCAGGATACGCTCGATCTGGGGCGCTTCCAGATCAACAGCGGGTGGAAAGGGCTGCGCGTCACCAACCTCGCGACCCCGATCGTCCGCGGCGGGCTCGCCGCGGGACGCACTGAGGCGAAGGACTGGTTCCTGCCGCAGACGGGGCTGCTCTATCGCGTCAACGACGATAATGAAGTCTTCGCGAGCTACACCGAAAATATGCGCGCGTTCGAAAGCTCGGCGACCGGCGGGCCATTCGCGACGACGCAGGCGGGGTTCGACGCGCTCGACCTGAAACCCGAAACCTCGACGACTTACGAGCTCGGTTTCCGCACCAAGTCGCCGCGCTTTCAGGGGGTGATCGCGGGCTATTATGTCGATTTCAAGGATCGCATCATCGCCTTTGCCAATGGCTCGGGGATCCAGGGCAACCCGGCGATCCTGCAGAATGTCGGCGACGTCCGTTCGTGGGGCGTCGAGGCGGCGGGGACGTTCCGTGTCACCCCCCAATTGTCGCTGTTCGCCTCCTACGCCTATAACGACTCCGAATATCGCGACGATGTCGTGAATGCGGCGGGAGCGATCGTCGCGGCAACCGCGGGCAAGACGGTGGTCAATTCGCCCAAACATCTCGCCAAGGGCGAAATCACCTGGGACGATGGCAGCTTCTTTGCCCGCGTCGGCGCGAACTACACCGGCAAGCGTTATTATTCGTTCGAAAATGACGCCGAGGTCGGCGGCTTCGTGATCGTCGACGCCAGCATCGGGTACCGGCTGAACGACCGGATTTCGGTGCAGGCCAATGCGACGAACCTGTTCGACAAGGAATATGTGTCGACGATCGGGACCAACGGCTTTGCCAACCGCGGCGACAACCAGACGCTGCTCGCGGGCGCGCCGCAGCAGTTTTTCGTGACGCTGAAGGCCGGGTTCTGAGTTTTGCGAAGAGGGGGAGCGGACGGGCGCCGTCCCGGTTCCGGTTGACGGAACCAAGGGATACGCCTTTCCGTTGACGATGGTGGCGCGGTCCCGCTAGGGCCGCGCCATCATTTATTGGGAAATATGTTCATGACCGATACGCCCCCCGACCGCATGTCGACCAACCCGCGCTCGCCCCATTTCGACATGGAGGTGCTGCAGCGCGGCATCGGAATCCGCTTCAAGGGCAAGGAGCGCACCGACGTCGAGGAATATTCGATTTCCGAAGGCTGGATCCGCGTCGCGGCGGGCAAGTCGAAGGACCGTTTCGGCCAGCCGATGACGATCAAGCTGTCGGGCGAGGTCGAGGCGTGGTTTGAGGATACGGCCGCCGGTGAGGGCGAAGCGCCCAAGGATGCAGGCGACGAAGCCTGATCTCTCCCCTCCCGCTTGCGGGAGGGGGCGGGGCTGGGAGCGAGCGAAGCGAACTTTGACAGCGCATTTGCCCACCCCGCTGCGACTAGCGAGCAAGCTCGCAAGTCTCGCTGCCCCTCCCGTTTACGGGAGGGGAAATCTGCATAAGCTTGAAAAGCGTGGCCTTTACTGGCCGAGCGACGCGGCCACGACTTCCAGGCCGTTGCCCGGTTTCCAGTCGTTCTGCGCCCATACGGGCGCCTTGAAACTCGGTGCCTTGTTCGGGGCGCCGCCCGCATAGATGAAACCCTGCACCGGGTTGGCGCGGAGGCCAAGGTCGCCGATCGGCGCGTACCACACGCGAACCATGCTCCAGTCGCCAGCGTCGCTGACGTCGACGACGCGGACGTTGCGCTCGATCTGGCCGCGACGGCCGTTGATCGGCGACCAGTTGGCGTGGTCGATGCGGATTTCGCGGTCGCTGATGATTTTCTTGACCACCGCGACATGACCCATCGGCATCCCGCGGGTCCCGGCGAACGCCATCACCGCGCCCTCGCGCGGTTCGTCGCCACGGGCATAGTCATTGGCGGCCTGCGCCCACCAGGTCTTGGCATTGCCGCGAATATCGATGCCCGATTCGGCGCGGGCAAAGGGAACGCACTGGAGATAGCTTTGCGCGGCGGCGGGGGTGCTGACGAGCAGGCCGGTGAGCGTCATGACGGACGCGATGGCGGCAGCCAGAAAGCGACGATAGAGCATGAAATGCGACCCCCAAGGCTTGTGTTCAAGCGTTGGAGCGTCTGTGCAATGGCTTGTGCCAACCACCAACGGCATAGCGATGAGCTGCGCCTGTGATGCGGTGGACGGGGGAACCTTTTGTTAAGGCGTTCAATTCGTCGCGCGGCGGGTTCGGTTGGTCGCCAACGCGGGTCGTTCCCCATCGATGGGGGAGGCAGCGAGCCCGGATCAGGTCCGGGGCGCAGCGGTGGGGGCGCTTGGCCCGAGGTGACGGTGCAAGGACGCACCCTCACCCCCATCCAACTCCGCCAAATCGCGTCGCGACAAGGCTCCGTATCCTTCCCCCATCAAGGGGGAAGGGGGACGGGTCAGGCGGCGGCGCTCGCTGCCGAATCGGCCGGTCGGAACAGCGCCAGCACGTCGGTCGCGGGCATCGGACGGCCGTAATAATAGCCCTGGATGTTGCTGCACCCCATCGTGCGCAGCGTTTCGACTTCCAGCTCGGTTTCGGCGCCCTCGGCGGTCGTTGACATGCCCAGGCTGTCGGCCAGCGCGACCACGGCGCGGATGATCGCGATCGATTCGATGCTGCCCTTGGCGGCGCCGACGACGAAGCTGCGATCGACCTTGATGGTCGAGAACTGCGTCTTGCGCAGATAGCCGAGCGACGAATAGCCGGTGCCGAAATCGTCGAGGCTGAGGCGGATGCCCAGCCCGATCAACTGGTCGAGCAATTGCGCCGCGCCGCCGCCATCGCGCAGGAACACGCTTTCGGTGACTTCGATTTCGAGCCGCTGCGGCGGCAGCCCGCTCTGCGCCAGCGCCGACACGACGACCGATGCGAAGCTGGGGTCGGTGAGCTGTTCGGCCGACACGTTGATCGCGACCTTCAGGTTCGACGGCCATCGCATCGCTTCGTGGCACGCGGTGCGCAGCACCCATTCGCCGATCGGCGCGATCAGGCGGGCGTCTTCGGCCAGCGGAATGAAGCGCCCCGGCGACACATTGCCAAGCTTTTGGTTGTTCCAGCGGATCAGTGCCTCGAACCCGTTCAACGTGCCGTCGGCAGCGGTCACCACCGGCTGGTAATAAAGTTCGAATTCGCGGCGTTCGAGCGCGCCGCGCAATTCCTGTTCCATGACGCGCCGTTCTTCGGCCTGTGCGTGCAGCGACGCGACGTAGGCGGCGACGACATTGCCGCCGCGATCCTTCGACTTGTAGAGCGCCAGGTCGGCGTTGCGGGTCAGCGTTTCGACCGTCGCGCCGTCCTGCGGCCCGATCGCAAAGCCGATGCTGGCACCGACGAACAATTGGTGATTGTCGACCACATAGGGGCGGCTGATCGTCGCGATCAGGCGCTTGGCCAGTTCTTCGGCGGCGTCGGCCGACGGGACATTGTGCAGCACGACCGCAAATTCGTCGCCGCCGAGGCGCCCGCAGGTCATCCCGCGCTCCATCAGCCCCTTCAGCCGCGCCGCGACCTGCGCGAGCAATTTGTCGCCGACCGGGTGGCCCAGCGTATCGTTGACCGCCTTGAACCGGTCGAGGTCGATCATCAGCATCGCGCAGCGCGATTTGGCGTCGATCGCATGGTTGAGGGCGCGCGCCAGATCCTCATTGAGGCTGAGCCGGTTGGGCAGGCCGGTGAGATTGTCGAAGCGCGCCATCTTGGCGATCTGTTCGGCGGTGGCGCGCTGTTCGGTGACGTCCGATCCGACGCCGCGGAAGCCGAGGAACTTGCCCGCTTCGTCGAGGCGCGGCGAGGCCGACAATTCCCACCAGCGCGGCGCGCCGCCGATCGTCACCGGTACGATCAGGTTCGAAAAACTCTCGCGCCGCTTCATCCGTTCGGCCATTTCGTGCAGGCTTTTGGGAAACAGCCCGGTGTCCCAGGCATCGCCGGACAGCGCCTGGAGCAGCGGAACGCCCTCCAGCGCTTCGGCGCTGGCACCCAGCGCAAAGGCCAGACGCGGCGACACATGGACCAGGCGGCGGCTGTTGTCGGTCTGCCACAGCCAGTCGGCCGAGGTTTCCTCGAATTCGCGCAGCAGCAGGCTGACCGTTTCGGTCTTTTCGTGCAGCGTTTCCTCGGCGCGGCGATAGCGGATGTGGCTTTGCGCGAAACGCACGCAGAAACTGCACAGCAGGAACCCGGCGACCAGCGCGACGGCGGCCAGTTGCGGCGCCCCGGCCCGAACCAGCGCCGCGACGGCGGACAGCGTGACCGGCGCGATGAACAGGATGCACGCCATCGGGACGCTGTGCGCCACGATCGCCAGCGTGACCATCATCAGCACCGCGATCGTCCACATCGACAGGACATGATCGAGCGGCGGAGTGAGTCCGTGCAGCCAGAAGGGTGCCCCCCACAGCAGCGCCGAATAAAATCCGTGGCGATTGCACAGCTGATATTCGGCGATCCCCGACAATTTGGGATCGCCCAGCGGCAAGCGGCGGAACTGGTTGTACGACCACAGGCTGAAGATCAGGCTGACACCCAGCCAACCGCCCGCGATCGCGATCGGAACGCTGAGGATCATGGTGAGGGCAGCGACCAGCGCCATCCCGAGCCCCATGAACAGGCGCAGCGAGCCGCGGCCGCGCAGCGGCGCCAGTTGCAACTGGCGGAGGTTGCCGATGTCCGCATCATGCGTTCCCAGCCCCAACAGGGTCCGCACGGGAATCTCTTCGGCTGGTATCTGGTCCAACGGGCTCTTCACCCGCCCTGTTTAGCGGGCGGGTGTTACCCGAAGGTAACCAGCGCGTTCATGTAACGCCTTTTTTGTCCAGCGGCGGGACAGGAATTTACGCGCAAGGTCAGGGGGTTGTGCGACCCTTGGCCCTAGGCCGCCATGGCAAAGGGCTGGATTTCCCCGGCCAGATATTGGGCGCGGGCTTTCGAGCGGCTGAGCTTGCCCGAACTGGTGCGCGGCAGGGTACGCGGCGGGATCAGCTCGATCAGGCAATTCATGCCGGTGATCGCGCGGACGCGGTCGCGAATCGTTTCGCGCAGCGCGAGCCGTTCGGCATCGTCGCTGGTCCGGCACTGGACGAGCACCGCGGGGGTTTCCTCGCCGCCCGGCGCGGTGATCGCGAATGCCGCGATGTCGCCCGATTTGAACCCCGGCAATTGCTCGACCGCCCATTCGATATCCTGCGGCCAGTGATTCTTGCCGTTGATGATGATCATGTCCTTGGCGCGGCCGACGATATAGATGTAACCGTCTGACAAATAGCCCATATCGCCGGTGTCGAGCCAGCCATCGACCAGGCAGGCGGCGGTCGATTCGGGGTCGCGATAATAGCCGGTCATCAGCGACGGGCCGCTGCACCACACTTTGCCGACCGTCTGGTCGGGCAGCGCATTGCCGAGCTCGTCGCGCACCTCGATCACCATGTCGCGCGCGGCGCGGCCGCAATTGACGATGGCGCGATAGCGCGTCGGGCGTCCGGCGTCGCCCGCCGCGCCCGACAGCTCGGTTTCCTCGACCAGTTCGACGACGATGCCTTCGCCGGGCGGCATGATGCTGACGGCGAGCGTCGCTTCGGCGAGGCCGTAGCTCGGCAGGAAGGCGCTGGCCTTGAAACCCGCATCGGCAAAGGCATCGACAAAGCTCTGCATCACGTCGGGGCGGATCATGTCGGCGCCATTGCCTGCGACGCGCCAGCGCGACAGGTCGAAGCGGTCGGCGACGTGCGTCTGGCTCGACACGCGGCGCGCGCAAATGTCGTAACCAAAGGTCGGCGAATAGCTGAGCGTCGTGCCCTTGTTGCGGCTGATGAGGTCGAGCCAGGCGAGCGGACGGCGCGCGAAATCCTCGGTCTTGAGATAATCGACCGACACCTGGTTGGCGACGGGCGAGAGCAGGCAGCCGACGAGGCCCATGTCGTGATACCAGGGCAGCCACGAGATACAGCGGTCGCTGTCCTGCACTTCCATGCCGTGGCTGTGCGCGGCAAGGTTGTTGAGCAGCGCGGCGTGGGTGACCGCGACGCCGTGCGGGAAACGCGTCGAGCCGCTGCTGTACTGAAGATAGCAGGTCTCGTCCGATTGCTGCGCGGGCAGGTCGGACACCGGCGCGGGGCTGGCGGCAAATTCGCTCCAGTTGACGGGTTTGACGCCTTCCTTTTCCGCCGCTTCGACCGCCATGGCGGCGATTTCGGGCGGGAAGAACAGCATCGTCGGGTCGCAGCTCGTGAGCTGGACGACGAGCTGGCCGACGTAGCTGTCGCGGCCGCCGAAGCTGGTCGGCAACGGCAGCGGCACCGGCCAGGCGCCCGCGTAGATGGTGCCGAAGAACAGCGCGGCAAATTCGGGACCGGTTTCGGCGATCAGCGCGATCCGGTCGCCGGGCTTCACCCCCGCGGCGATCAGGCGATAGGCAGTGGCCAGCGCGTCGGCCTTGAGCTCGCTGTACGGATAGGGCCGGATCAGCTTCCCGCGCGGATCGTGGAAATTGAGCCCGCGGCTGCCCTTGGCGGCATAGTCGAGCGCTTCGCCAACGGTGGCGAAGTCCGAAAAGCGGCGCGGCAGGGCGCATTCGGTCGGCGTCGGCGCAAGCGCGTCCGCTTCGGTGGCAGTGAAATCGGTCATAGGGGGTGCGACATCCCGCGAAACGGGCCGCGCGGCAACAAGCATGTCATCTTTTTGAGCCATGTTACCGTGCGCGAGCCCTGTGTTGTTAGAACAATCGCCCATTTCCGGGCTTTGGCGCCCGATATGGCGGTGTTGATCGTTCTCAATCAGGCCCGACTGTGGCACAAACATGGCATATGCCCAAGCATCGCGCTCACCCCGACCGATCGAAAAGGCCGCTCGGCGCAGCGAAACTCGACGAGCTGGCACTCGCCTATGTCGCGCGATTTGCAACCAGCCGCGCCAAGCTGACGCGCTATCTTGCCAGAAAAGTACGCGAATCCGAGTGGATGGACGGAAGTGACGCCATGGCGGCGTGCGAAGCGATCGCCGACCGGATGGAGCGGCTGCGCTATCTCGACGACCGCCAATATGCGGCGATGCGCGCGGGCGCGATGACGCGCCGCGGCTTGGGGGTGCGGCGGGTGAAGGCACAGCTTTATGTCGACGGAATCGCCGAAGCGGATAGCGGCGAAGCGATCGAGACGGCGGCGGGCGCCGCGGTGGCGGCCGCCGTGGGATTCGCGCGGCGTCGGCGGTTCGGGCCGTTTGCGGTCCGCGGCAGCGACGATCCAAAGCTGCGCGAGCGGCAGATCGCCGCCTTTCTGCGCGCGGGGCACAGTATGACGATCGCCCGCCGCATCCTCGCCGTCCCGCCGGGAGACGAGATGGCGCTGGCGGCGCTGGACGACGAAGCAGGGCTTGACTAGGTCGGGCGTCATCACGGGATAAGGATTTGCCGATGCGTGCCATTTTTACCGCCCTTGCCCTCGCGCTGGCGCTGCCGATCGCGGCGTGCAGCAGCGACGCCAGCGAGGAGGCGCGCGCCGCGACGATCCCGGTGACGATCACGGCGGCGGGCACGGCGCATGTCTTCAACGTCGAAGTGGCGCGCACCGACGCCGAACAGGACCAGGGACTGATGTTCCGCACCAGCCTGCCCGCTGACGGCGGCATGTTGTTCCCGTTCGAAAAGCCGCGGATCGGCAGTTTCTGGATGAAGAACACGCTGATCCCGCTCGACATGATCTTCATCCGCGCCGACGGCAGCATCGACCGCATCGCCGAAAACACCATCCCCGAATCGCTCGAACCCGTGGTCAGCGGCGGCGAAGTGTCGGCGGTGCTCGAACTCGCGGGCGGCACCGCAGCGAAGCTCGGCATCGACGAGACGGCGAAGGTGACGTGGAAGGATGAATGATCGAATACCGGCCGTAGCCCTGAGCCTGTCGAAGGGCGCTTATCTGATAAGCGCCCTTCGACAGGCTCAGGGCTACGGTTTTATCGATACCGGCAGGCGAAGCCGGTCGTTTGACGCTTGCGAAGCCAGCGTCCTTGCCTGTAAACGCCTCGCCATGAGCATCCTTGGCAAGATTTTTACCTGGTGGGACGGTGCGACCGTCGGCACGCTGCTGAACAGCTGGAAAACCGGCGAAAAGGTAGGCGAGGACAGCCTCGGCAACACCTATTATCGCGCGCGCAAGGGCGACCGCCGCTGGGTCATCTACAACGGATCGAACGACGCGAGCCGGGTGCCGCCCGAATGGCACGGCTGGTTGCACCGCACCTTTGATGAGTTGCCGACCGATATCCTGCCTGCGCCGCGCGCGTGGGAACAGGCGCCGACGCCGAATCTGACCGGCAGCACCGGCGCCTATCGCCCCGCCGGGGCGCTCGAACGCGGTGGCCAGCGCGCCGCGGCGACCGGCGATTATGAGGCCTGGCGGCCCGGCGAATAATGTCGCGGCGGACGACGACCGCGCTGATCGCGCTGCTGACCGCGAGCACGCTTGCGGCCTGCGACCGGACGCCGTCAAAAGGGAATGGCAGCGCGACGGTGCAGACCGTCGCCAAATCCGAGCGCGTCCCGGACGAGGTCGGCGGGATCGAAGGCGCGACCCCGATGGCCGAGCGCGTGGCCGTCGTTGGCTTGCTCAACAAGCGCAATGGGCTGGTCCGCGAGCTTGAGATGAAACCCGGCGAAGCCGCGCGGGTCGGCCGGGCGATCGTCCGGCTGCGCGCGTGCGAGCAAACCGCGCCGTGGGAGGATCCGCCCGAAACCGGCGCCTTTGTCCAGCTGACGGTGCAGGATCAGAGCGACGACAAATGGCGGCGCGTCTTTTCGGGCTGGATTTTCCGCGAACGCCCCGACCGCAATATCATCCAGCACCCGATCTATGACGTGTTCGTCAAAAGCTGCGCGATGACATATCCCGGCGGTGAACCCGTCGCCCCCGCGGCGACGAAATCGGGCTCGGCGGCGGCGCCCGAGGCGTCGAGCGCGCCCCAGTCGCCCACGACGAACGGCGGCGAAGGCGGCGATACGCCCGCAGCTCCGACGCCTGCGCCCGCCGCGGCGCCATCGCCGCCCGCCAACACCGAATAGAGCCTCGCCAGATAATCCGCCTGACGGATCTCGATCGCGCCGAGACTGGCGAGGTGGGGGGTGATGAACTGGCAGTCGAGCAATTTCCAGCCGCCCGCGACAAGGCGCGCGACGAGGTGCGCGAGCGCGACCTTCGACGCGTCGCGCACCCGGCTGACCATCGATTCGCCGAAAAAGGCGCGACCGAGCGACACGCCGTATAGCCCGCCGACCAGCTCATCGCCCTGCCAGCATTCGACGCTGTGCGCGTGGCCGATCTGGAACAGCCGGTCGTAACTCGCCTTGATTACCGGGTTGATCCAGGTGGTTGGCCGGTCACCCGCAGGTTCGGCGCACAGCGCGACCATGTCGGCAAAGGCGCGGTCGGTGGTGACGCGAAAGCGATCGGCGACGATCGTCTTTTTCAGGCTGTGCGACAGGCGGAAGCCATCCAGCGGCAGGATCGCGCGCAGCCGCGGTTCGACCCAATGGACCGACGGGTCATCCGCCCCGTCGGCCATCGGGAAAATACCCTGCGCATAGGCGCTGAGCAGCAGCGCAGGGTCGATGGATTCGAAATGCTTCAGGACGCGGGCTTCACGAATTTCAGCGTCATGCGGTCCGATTCGCCGATCGCGACATATTTGGCGCGGTCGGTGTCGCCTTCGCGCAGGCTGGGCGGCAGCGTCCAGACGCCCTTTTCATAATCCTTCGTGTCTTTGGGATTGGCGTTGAT
Source organism: Sphingopyxis sp. 2PD (assembly GCF_005503695.1). GTDB lineage: Bacteria > Pseudomonadota > Alphaproteobacteria > Sphingomonadales > Sphingomonadaceae > Sphingopyxis. Next base: position 21,140 of record NZ_SCMU01000033.1, on the reverse strand, counting down.
TTCGCTCTTTTCAGCGAGCTTGAACCCCGCCGCCTCGGCAAAGGCGATGATCGAGCTTTCCTTCATATAGCCCGATTTTTCTTCCTTCGCGGCATCGTCGCTCTCGTTCAGCCGATGCTCGACGACGCCCAGCGTGCCGCCGGGTTTCAGCATCGCAAAAATCTGCTTGAACGCGTTGGCGGTGTTGTCGGCGCCGCCGAAACGCCAGTTGTGGACGTTGCGGAAGGTCAGGACGACGTCGGCGCTGCCGTCGGGGACCTTTGGGTTGGTGCCGGCATTGGGGAATTCGGCGAGCTTGATGCCACCATAGAGGTCGGCATTCGCACCCTGCCATTCCTTGATCCGGTTGAGCCCGCGTTCCCACGGCGCCGCGGCGTAGAGCGTGCCGCCACCCGCTTTGGTGAGCGGCGCGAGGATTTCGGTGTACCAGCCTCCACCCGGCCACAGCTCGACGACCGTGTCGCCGGGTTTGACGCCAAAGAAGGCAAGCGTTTCGGCGGGGTGACGATATGGGTCGCGCGCCAGATTGGCGGGGGTGCGGGTCGGCGCGGCAACCGCGGCGGCGATCGCATCGCCAGGTTTGGCGGCAGCTTCGCTTGCGGTGGCGTTCTGGGCCGGGGCGCTGCACGCCGCGGCGGCAAACAGGGCGGCTATTGCAACGGGACGGAAATTTCGCATATCGGCACCTCTCTCTTGGGGGGAAGAGTCCCTGTTTGCGAAGGTGCGCGCGTCAATGCAAGGGTCGATGCTGATTGTCAGTGCTGCGGGCGCCGCGGTGGCGGTCGCCGCCGAGGTCGCGGACTGGCGGCGGCGCAACCGGCGCGACGTCGATGCGGTCGGATTTATGCCATGGCGGGGGATTGCATTGGTGGGGGTAGCGGTCGCTTTGCTGGCGGCGGCGCTGGCGTTGAAGCCTTGATTCTTCTCCCACCGGGAGAAGGATATGGAGCCTTATCGCGAAGCGATTAGGCGGAGTTGGATGAGGGTTCTGCCGCAGATTTTGCGCGCTAAGTCTGAACCCCTCACCCAGCTTCGACTAGCCAGCAAGCTGGCAAGTCTTCGCAACCCTCTCCCGACGGGAGAGGGATAAGGGTTACAGACACGCTTCCAGATATGGCTGGTCGAAACCATATTGCCGCGCTTTTTCCAGCGTATAGGGGCGCAGGCCCATCGCGCGATACTCGCCGACGATCTTGCCGTCCTTGTCCTCGTCCAGATATTCAAACTTGAACAATTCCTGCGTGACGATGACGTCGCCTTCCATCCCGATCACTTCGGTGACGTTGGTGACACGGCGCGAGCCGTCGCGCAGGCGCTTGATCTGCACGATCAGGTCGACCGAGTCGGCGATCTGTTTCGAGATCGCTTCCTTCGGGATCTTGATGTCGCCCATCAGCACCATGTTTTCCATACGGCCGAGGCATTCGCGCGGGCTGTTCGAGTGGAGCGTACACATCGATCCGTCGTGACCGGTGTTCATTGCGGCGAGGAGGTCGAAACACTCGGCGCCGCGGACTTCGCCCATGATGATGCGGTCGGGACGCATACGCAGCGCGTTCTTCACAAGGTCGCCCATGTGGATCGCGCCATTGCCCTCGAGGTTCGCGGGGCGCGTTTCGAGCGGCAGCCAGTGCGGCTGCTGCAGCCGAAGTTCGGCGGCGTCCTCGATCGTCAAAACGCGTTCGCCGGGGTCGATCATTTTCGACAGCGCGTTGAGCATCGTCGTCTTGCCCGAACCCGTGCCGCCCGAGATGACGATGTTGAAGCGGCTCGCGCCCGCGATCTTCAGCGCGGTGCACATCTTCTGGCTCATCGCGCCCCACTGGCAGAGCATGTCGAGCGTGATCGGCTTGGCCGAGAATTTACGAATCGAGATTGCGGTACCGCGAAGGCTCAGCGGCGGCACGATCACGTTGACGCGGCTGCCGTCCTTCAAACGGGCGTCGGCAAGCGGGGTGGTCTGGTCGACGCGGCGACCGACGAGGTTGCAGATGCGCTGCGCGATCTGGAACAGATGCTGTTCGTCGCGGAACTGGATCGGCGCGATGACCAGCTGACCCTTTTTTTCGATATAGGTCTGGTACGGGCCGTTGACCATGATGTCCGAAATGTCGGGGTCGGCAAGCAGTTCCTCGAGCGGGCCAAAGCCCAGGAGCTCGTCGACGAGCACCTTTTCGAGCGCGAACTGTTCGCGGCGGTTGAGTGTGATGCGCAGTTCCGCGAGCACTTCGAGGATGATCGGGCGGAATTCCTCGGTCAGTTCGTCCTTGCTGAGCGTCGCCGCGGCCTCGGGATCGACGCGCTCGAGCAGGCGCGGCAGCACCTGCTCCTTGATCTTGTGGACCGACGCTTCGAACCCTTGCGCCTTTTCGGGCTCCATCGCCTCGGCGGTCGAGCGCTGATTCAGCCGCTCCATCGCCTCTTCTTCGGGCGACAGGTTCGACGGCATTTGCGGGATGTCGATCGCGGGCGGCGTGTCGATCGCCGGGAATTGCGCGCCGCCGGGCACGCCTGATCCACCCTGCATCGGCTTCGCCACGCCAAAGGCAGGGCGGCCAGCGGTTCCGGGTCGGCGTCCGAATGCACTCATTCGCTTTGTCCTGTTCTTCCAAATCCATCGGGAGCATCGCCGCGCGGCTGGTGCATCCCCATCCGACACGGTGAATAAATCGGAAACTTTGACATTGTCCTAATGCGCGCAGGCGAATGCGACGGGCGGTTTTGGGGTGGGGAGCGGACGTTCCCATCGTGAACTGATTTCCCCTCCCGCAGGCGGGAGGGGCAGCGAGACTTGCGAACTTGTTCGTTAGTCGCAGCGGGGTGGGCTTTCTCACCGTTGCTGCCCACCCCCGACCCCTCCCGCCTGCGGGAGGGGAGAAGACACGTCCACTTCCGGTCGAGACCTGCCCCGCCGACCAACGCTCAACGCCATCCCACGCACGAAAAAAGCCCGCATCCATAGGGATGCGGGCTTTCGAATCGCCGTGGACGGGCGAAAAGGGTCAGCCGGCGATATGCTCGGCAAGCACGGTCAGGCCGGCCTCGTTAACTTCGGCAAAGCCGCCCTCGACCTCGATCACTTCGGGCGCGGCGCCCGCGGTGGCATAGATGGTCAGCGGGCCGTTGCGCAGCGTCGCCATGAAGGGCGCATGGCCTTCGAGCACCGAAAAATCGCCCTCGGTCCCCGGCACGGTGACCATATGGACGTCGGCGGTCCGCTCGAGGCGGGCGGGGGTGACGAGTTCGAACTTCAGAGCCATGATATGTCCTTAAACCCCTCCCGCTCGGGGGAGGGGTGTAGGTTTGTTACGCGTCTTCGGCGAGCTTCGCGGCCTTGGCGACCGCTTCGTCGATGCCGCCGACCATGTAGAAGGCCGCTTCGGGCAGATGGTCATATTCGCCGTCGACCACGGCCTTAAACGACTTCACCGTGTCTTCGATCGCGACGAACTTGCCGGGGATGCCGGTGAAGACTTCGGCGACGTGGAACGGCTGCGACAGGAAGCGCTGGATCTTGCGCGCGCGGGCGACGACCAGCTTATCTTCTTCCGAAAGCTCGTCCATGCCGAGAATCGCGATGATGTCCTGCAGCGACTTGTACTTCTGCAGCGTTTCCTGAACGCGGCGGGCGGTTTCGTAATGCTCCTGGCCGACGGTCGCGGCGGTGAGCACGCGCGAGGTCGAGTCGAGCGGGTCGACCGCGGGATAGATGCCGAGTTCCGAAATCGCACGGCTCAGCGTCGTCGTCGCGTCCAAGTGGGCGAACGAGGTTGCCGGAGCCGGGTCGGTCAAGTCGTCCGCAGGGACGTAAATCGCCTGCACCGAGGTGATCGAGCCCTTGGTGGTCGAGGTGATGCGTTCCTGCAGCGCGCCCATGTCGGTCGACAGCGTCGGCTGGTAACCCACCGCCGAAGGAATACGGCCGAGCAGCGCCGACACTTCCGAACCCGCCTGCGTGAAGCGGAAGATGTTGTCGACGAAGAACAGAACGTCCTGGCCTTCCTGGTCGCGGAAATATTCGGCCATGGTGAGACCCGAGAGCGCGACGCGGGCGCGGGCGCCCGGGGGCTCGTTCATCTGGCCGAACACCAGCGCCACCTTCGACCCGTCGGGGGTCGGGTTGCCGTCGGCGTCCTTGGCGATAACGCCGGCGTCGAGGAATTCGTGATAGAGGTCGTTGCCTTCGCGGGTGCGTTCACCGACGCCCGCGAACACCGACACGCCGCCGTGGCCCTTGGCGATGTTGTTGATCAGTTCCTGAATGAGCACGGTCTTGCCGACGCCGGCGCCGCCGAACAGGCCGATCTTGCCGCCCTTGGCGTAAGGGGCGATGAGGTCGATGACCTTGATGCCGGTGACGAGGATCGCGGCTTCGGTCGACTGGTCGACGAATTCGGGAGCCTTGGCGTGGATCGGCGCGGTCATGCCGGCATTGACCGGGCCGCGTTCATCGATCGGGTCGCCGATGACGTTGAGGATGCGGCCGAGCGTCTGCGGGCCGACGGGAACCGAGATCTGCGCGCCGGTGTCGGTCACGGGCTGGCCGCGGGTCAGGCCGTCGGTCGCGTCCATCGCGATGGTGCGGACGGTGTTTTCGCCGAGGTGCTGCGCGACTTCGAGGACGAGGCGGTTGCCATTGTTGTCGGTTTCGAGCGCGTTCAGAATCGCGGGCAGCTCACCCGTGAACTGGACGTCGACGACGGCGCCGATGACCTGTGCGACGCGGCCGGTTGCGGTGCCGGTGGCGGCAGCCTTCGGAGCGGCGGCCTTCTTCGGCGCAGCAGCCTTGGGCGCGGCGGCCTTCTTGGCGGGAGCCTTCTTTTCAGCGGGAGCGGTAGCCATTACGTTCTTCCTTGGGTTGATCGATTAGAGCGCTTCGGCGCCCGCGATAATCTCGATAAGTTCGGTGGTGATCGCCGCCTGACGCGTGCGGTTGTAAACGATGGTCAGCTTGTTGATCAGGTCGCCCGCGTTGCGCGTCGCATTGTCCATCGCGGTCATCGACGCGCCCTGTTCGGACGCGGCGTTTTCCAGCAGACCCTTGAAGATCTGGATGGTGACGTTGCGCGGCAGCAGGTCGGCGAGGATCGCTTCCTCGTCGGGTTCGTACTCGACGGCGGCGCCGCTCGAAACCGGAACGTCGGCGGGCGGCGGAACCGGGATCATCTGCTGGCCGGTGGCGATCTGAAGAAGCGCCGAGCGGAACTTCGAATAGAAAAGATGCGCGACGTCGAAGGCGCCGGCTTCGTAAAGCTCCATCACCTTCGCCGAGATGTCGCTCGCCTGTTCGAAGCCGATGTCGCGGATGCCGGTGGTTTCATATTGCTCGATGATCTGGCCCGGGAAGAGGCGCGCGATCACCGGGCGGCCCTTGCGGCCGACGAGGTAGAAGAGAACCTTCTTGCCTTGCGATTGCAGTTCGAGCGCCTTGTCACGCGCGGCCTTGACGATGTTCGAGTTGAACGCGCCGGCAAGCCCGCGGTCGCTGTTGAGCACGACGAGCAGGTGCGTGTCGCTCTTGCCGGTACCGGCGAGCAGCTTCGGCGCCGAATCCGACGCGCCGACCTTCGACGCGAGGCTGGCGACGACGCCTTCGAGCCGCTCGGCGTAGGGACGCGCGGCTTCGGCGGCGGCCTGCGCTTTGCGCAGCTTCGCGGCGGCGACCATCTTCTTGGCCTTGGTGATCTTCTGGGTCGATTTGACCGAGACGATCCGCCCTTTGAGTTCCTTAAGCGATGCCATTACGGCCCCTCTTGTTCGTCAGCCCGGCGCGACTGCCGGGCTCACGGTAACTTGGCTTACGCGAAAATCTTGGCGAAGGCGTCGAGCGCCGCGACCAGAGCCTTCTTGGCGTCGTCGCCCAGGTCCTTGGTGTCGCGGATCGTCTTCAGCACATCGGCATGGTCGCTGCGCAGATAGGCGAGCATCGCCTGTTCGTAGCGCGACACGTCGGTCGTCGCGACATTGTCGAGATAGCCGTTGGTGCCGGCAAAGATCGACGCGGTCTGCTCTTCGAACGGCATCGGCTGGAACTGCGGCTGCTTCAAGAGCTGCGTCAGGCGCGCGCCGCGGTTGAGCAGCTTCTGCGTCGAGGCGTCGAGGTCCGAACCGAACTGCGCAAAGGCTTCCATTTCGCGATATTGCGCGAGTTCGAGCTTGATCGAGCCCGACACCTTCTTCATCGCCTTGGTCTGCGCGGCCGAACCGACGCGCGACACCGACAAGCCGACGTTGATCGCCGGGCGGATACCGGCGTTGAACAGGTTGGTTTCGAGGAAGATCTGCCCGTCGGTGATCGAAATCACGTTGGTCGGAATGTACGCCGAAACGTCGCCCGCCTGCGTTTCGATGATCGGCAACGCGGTGAGCGAGCCCGAGCCATTGTCGCTGTTCATCTTTGCCGCGCGCTCGAGCAGGCGGCTGTGCAGATAGAAAACGTCGCCGGGATAGGCTTCGCGGCCCGGCGGGCGGCGGAGCAGCAGCGACATCTGGCGATAGGCGACGGCCTGCTTCGACAGATCGTCATAGACGATGACGGCGTGCATGCCGTTGTCGCGGAAAAATTCGCCCATGGTGCAGCCGGTGTAGGGCGCGAGGAATTGCAGCGGAGCGGGTTCCGACGCGGTCGCGGCGACGACGATCGAATATTCCATCGCGCCATTTTCTTCGAGCTGACGCACGATCTGCGCAACCGTCGAGCGCTTCTGGCCGACCGCGACATAGATGCAGTACAGCTTCTTCGACTCATCGTCGCCGGCGTTGGCTTGCTTCTGGTTGATGAAGGTGTCGATCGCGACGGCGGTCTTGCCGGTCTGACGGTCGCCGATGATCAGCTCGCGCTGGCCGCGGCCGACGGGGACGAGCGCGTCGAGCGCCTTGAGGCCGGTCTGGACGGGTTCGTGCACCGAGGTGCGCGGGATGATGCCCGGCGCCTTCACTTCGACGCGCATGCGCTTGTCGGCCTTGATCGGGCCCTTGCCGTCGATCGGATTGCCGAGGCCATCGACGACGCGGCCGAGCAGACCCTTGCCGACGGGGACGTCGACGATCGTGCCGGTGCGCTTGACCTGATCGCCTTCCTTGATTTCGGCGTCCGAGCCGAAGATCACGATGCCGACGTTGTCGGCTTCGAGGTTCAATGCCATGCCCTGCACGCCATTGGCGAATTCGACCATTTCGCCAGCCTGGACATTGTCGAGGCCGTGGACGCGGGCGATGCCGTCGCCGACCGACAGCACCTGACCGATTTCGCTGACCGTTGCGTCGGTGCCGAAATTGGCGATCTGGTCCTTGATGACCTTGCTGATTTCAGCGGCGCGGATTTCCATGGTTTAGCCTTTCATCGCCTGTGCGAAGCTATTGAGACGGGTACGGATGCTGCCGTCGATCAGCTGGCTGCCCAGCTGGACGACGAGACCGCCAAGGATGGCGGGGTCGACGGTCGTCGCGACGGAAACGTCGCGGCCGACACGGGATTTGAGGTTCGCGGTCAGCGCCTTGAGCTGGTCGGCGGTGAGCGGGTGCGCGCTGGTGACCTTCGCGGTCACTTCGCCGCGGTGGTCGGCGACGATCGCGTCGAAGGCGTCGATCATTTTGGGCAGATCGGCAAGGCGGCGGTTCTCGGCGAGTACGCCCAGGAATTTGGCGGTCAGCGAATCGAGCTTCATCGCCTTGGCAACGGCACCGATCGCGCTGGCGGCGTCGGTGCGCCCGACGACCGGGCTGGCGATCAGCGCCGACAGGTCGGCCGATTCGGCGAGGCCCGCGCGCAGGTCGCTGAGGCTTTTGGCGACCGCGTCGATCGCGTTCGATTCGCGTGCCAGATCGAACAAAGCGACCGCATAACGGCCCGCGAGGCCCGCCGTGATGTTGCCTTGAATGCCGCCGGAATTCTCCACGCGTGAAAGTCCTTTGTTGCTATCCCGTGGGGGATGGGTCGCGCCGTATATGGGGAGATTCGTCGAATGTCCCCTACGCGAAGTCGCGGCGCGCCTAGCAACGATTTTGCTGCAATGCAAGGTGGGGTTGGGAGTCTTCCGACCACCTTCCCAAACCCGTTCGCCCCCCGCCTTCGCGGGGGCAGGGTCTGAGCTTGTCGAAGGGCCGTTCTTTCTTCAAAGGTTGTGGGAAAGAAGGACGGGAGTTGACCGGCGGTCGCCTGCGGCCCCGACAGGCTCAGTCCGAACGAAAGTGGGGAAGCGCATGGGCGAGATGATTCGAATGACGATGGACGATGGCGCCGAAATCGCCGTCTATCACGCGCAGCCGGAAGGCGAACGCCGCGGCGGGCTGGTGCTCGTGCAGGAAATCTTCGGGGTCACCGATCACATTCGAGAGCTGTGCGACGAATATGCCGCCGATGGTTATGAGGTGCTGGCGCCCGCGCTGTTCGACCGCGAGCATCCGGGGTTCGAGAGCGACTATTCGGGGCCGCAGTTCGAACGCGCGGTGCAGCTGGCGCGCGAGCTGCACCCGTTCGAGCAGAGCCTGAAGGACGCGCAGACGTGCGTCGACGCGCTGAAGGGCCCAAAAGGTCCCAGGGCCCCGGTCTTTATCACCGGCTATTGCTACGGCGGCTCGGTCGCGTGGCGGATGGCGCAGATCAGCCCCGACCTGGCCGCGGCGTCGGCCTATTATGGCAGCCTGGTCCCCACCCAGTTCGCCGATCAGGCGCCCGGATGTGCCACGATCGCCCATTTCGGCCGCTATGACGCGGGCATCCCGATGGAAGGCGTCGAGGCGCTGATCGCGAAGGATCACCCGACCGCGCAGATATTTGTCTATGACGCCAACCACGGCTTCAACAGCGACCGGCGCAAGGATTATCACGAGGCGTCGAGCGAGCTCGCGCGTGAACGGACGCTGATGCTGTTCAAGGCGTGCGGCGGGTGAGGATATTGGTCCAGCTTCTGCTGGGACTGTTCGTCTTTGCGCTCGTTGTCGCCGCGCTGCTCTATACGCAGCAGCGACGGATGATTTTTCCCGCGCCGCAGGATTATCCGCGCGCGGCGCTGCCCGGTTTCCGGCTCGTCCATACGGAGACGGAGGACGGGCTGCGGCTGATGGCCTTTTATCGCCCCGCGGCGCCGGGCAAGAAGATGATCCTCTTCTTCCATGGCAATGGCGACAATATGCAGGGCGCGATCGAGGCGACGCGCGGTCCGGCGGCGGCAGGGCATGGGCTGATGCTCGTCGAATATCGCGGTTATGGCGGCAATCCGGGGTCGCCCGATGAGGTGGGATTCTATCGCGACGGCGCGGCCGCGATGCGGTGGCTCGGCGCCGCGGGGATCGCGCCGCACGATGTCGTCGTCGTCGGCAATTCGATCGGGTCGGGGCCGGCGACCGAGATCGCGCTGCGCCATGAGGTTGCGGCGCTGATGCTCGTGTCGGGCTTTTCGGACCTGCCGTCGGTGGTGCGGCGGCAGGTGCCGTTCGTCCCGCGCTGGCTGGTGCGCGACCGGTTCGACAATGGCGCGAAGCTTGCGCGAGTGAAAGCGCCCGTTTTCCTGATGCACGGCGACGCCGACACGCTGGTGACGCCCGACAATCTCGACCGGCTGGTGCAGGCGCGGCGCGATGCGACGGTCGCGCGCATCGCGGGGATCGGTCACGAGCTTGCCTATACCGCGCCCGCGCAGGCGCTGCTCACCAAGTGGGTGGACGGGCTGCGCTGAGGCTCAGCCGCCGGGCGCGTTCTTCATCGCCGCGCCGCTCGCGGGCTGGCAGCGATAGACGAGGCGCTCGTTGGGGCTGGCGGGAAGCGCGCTGCGGATCGCGTCCTGCTGCGCCGCGAGGCCGGCGAGCTCGTCGGGGTTTGCGGTGCAGCTTTTGAGCACGACGCCAGCGCGCGTTTCGCGCGCCTTCGTCATCGTCTCGGCATCGAGCAGATAGCGTTCGACGCGATAGTCGCGTCCCGCCGCGTCGATCGACGCAACGGTCACCGTCGGCTCGTCATTGGGGACAAGGATGCGCTGCCAGCGGTCGTCGGCACCGCGCGTATATTGGGTGCGGCCGTTGACGCAGCCATCCTTGCCGATGCTGATCGGCACATCGGTCGTTGCCGACACGGTGATGCGGCTGCGATCGGGACGGATCGTGCAGAGCAGGTTCCCCGCCGCGAGCTTTGGCTCGGCGGCGGTCGGCGCCGGGGCACTGTCGGCGGCGATTTCGGCGCGCGCGTCGGGGCGCGTGACGAACAGCACCGCGGCGCCGATCATCAGCGCCGCGCCCGCCCCGCCGGCGATCTTGGCGTTGCGCATATTTTGCTGGCTGTAGAAGAGCAGCCCTGCGCCCGCGGCGAGCGCGCCGATGACGAAGAACACGCCCGCGAGCGCGATGCGGTTCTCGCGCGCCGCCAGCGCTTCCTCTTCGGCGCGCGCCTGTTTGAGGTCGCGGTCGAGCTCTGCCGCCGCGTTTTTCGCGGCGTTCGCCTCAGCGCTCGCGCGCGCTTCGGCGTCCATCGCGGCGCGATCGCGCGCGTCGGCCTCGGCCAGCGACAGGCAGGGGGTGCCGACGCTGGCATATTGCTGGTTCGCATCGGCCAGGAACCGGGTGAGTTCGCGCGCCGAAATCGCAAAGGCAAAGGGCGAATCGCCATCGTCGGCGCGCGTGATCGCGGTGTTGATCCCGGCGATGCGACCGCACGCATCGACGAGCGGCCCGCCCGAATTGCCGCGCGAAATCTTGGCGGTGTGGATTTGCATCGCGACGCCATCGACGCTTTGCGTGTTCGACAGATTGCCCTCGCTGCGCGTCGGGGTACGCGGGGTGATATAGTCGTTGGCGCTGCGCGCGGTCGCAAGGTCGACATTGCCCGGATAGCCCAGCGCGACGACGTCGGCGCCCGATTCGAGCGGCCCGGTGTAAACCGCGGCGGCGGGCAGCCGCGCCTCGGTAATTTCGAGCAGCGCTAGGTCGCGCGCCTTGTCGATCGCGATCAGCTTTGCCGCGAAGCTCTTTTGCCCCTCCGACGGGACGACACCGAGCGCGACATTGTTCGGATATTGCACCGCCGATTCGACGACATGCGCGTTGGTGACGATGCGCGTCGGCGAGATCGCGATGCCGCTGCCATGGCCGAAACCGACCACTTCGCCGTCGACCATCGCGACAGTAACGACGCGCACGACGCTGCGCGATGCGGCGCTGATGTCGTCGGCGGCGCGCGCGGGCAGGGTCAGGGCGAACAGGGCGAGCAGCAGCGCGAGGAAGCGGGTCATGGCGCGCACCCTAGCCGCGCCAACTTTGAACGCAAGCATCGGGACGCACCGGGTGGCGGAGGGTGGCAAGACGGCCCCAGCCGAAGTGAAAGGAAAGATCCGATGACCTATATGATCGAAGGGCTCGCCCCCGACCGTTTTGCCCCCTTGTTCGCGATGGACGATGCGGGGCTGGCCGCAATCAACGCGCGCCGCGTTACCGCCACCGCCGATATGGGATTTCCCTGCCGGATCAGCCTGGAGGATGCGCGCGCCGGGGAGGAGCTGATCCTGCTCCACCATGTCAGCCACGACGTCGAAACGCCGTATCGCAGCGCTTATGCGATCTATGTGCGGTCGGGGGTCGACGCGGCCCGCTATCGCGACGAACTGCCGCCAGTATTTGCCGGGCGGCCCATCGCGCTGCGCGCCTTCGATGCCGCGGGCATGCTGCAAACCGCAAGGCTCGCGGCGCCGGGTGAAGCCGATGGTGCGATCCGCGACCTGTTCGCCGATGCCGGCATCGCCTATATCGACGCGCACAACGCCGCGCATGGCTGTTTCGCGGCGCGGATCGAAAGGGATGGGGTATGAGCGCCGCCGACACCATGACCGACGATGCGCGCTGGGCGGCGGTGCTGCGCCGCGACCGCGCGCTCGACGGGCGCTTCGTCACCGGGGTGCTGACCACGGGCATCTATTGCCGTCCGAGCTGCGCGGCGCGGCATCCCTTGCGCGAAAATGTCCGCTTTTTCGCCGACGGCGCCGCGGCGCGTGCGACCGGGCTGCGTCCCTGCAAGCGCTGCCTGCCCGACGATGTCGCGCGCGACGAGGGTGCGGTGCTCGCGGCGATCCAGGCGATCAAGGCGAGCGAGGAGCCGCTGGCACTCGCCGACCTCGCCGCGCGCACCGGCTATTCGCCGACGCATTTCCAGCGCGTCTTCACCCGCCACACCGGCCTGTCGCCCGCCGCCTATGCACGGGCCTTGCGCGACGAGCGCGCGCGGCAGGCGTTGAGCGAGGGCGGGCGGGTCACCGACGCGATTTACGACGCGGGCTTTTCGGGGCCGTCGCGGTTCTATGACAATATGGAAGGACGCATGGGGATGACGGCTTCGGCATGGGTGAACGGCGGCAGGGGGGTAACGATCCACTGGGCGGTGGTGGCGACCAGCCTCGGCGACATGCTCGTCGCTGCGACAGACAAGGGGGTGTGCCGCCTGTCGTTCGCCGAGGGGCGCGAGGCGCTCGAGGAGCGCTTTCCCGCCGCCGATCTGGTCGAGGGCGGTACCGAATTCGCCGCGTTGCTGAAACAGGTGGTCGCCGCGGTCGAAGCCCCCACCGACGGTTTCGACCATATCCCGATCGACGTGAAAGGGACGGCATTTCAGGAAGCGGTGTGGCGCGAACTGCGCCGGATCCCGGCGGGCGAGACGCGCAGCTATGCCGACATCGCCGCCGCGGTCGGCAAGCCCAAGGCGGTGCGCGCCGCGGGCAGCGCCAATGGCGCGAACAATGTCGCGGTGTTGATCCCGTGCCACCGGGTGGTGCGCAGCGACGGGACACTCGGCGGCTATGCCTATGGCCTGCCGATCAAGGACGAACTGCTCCGCCGCGAAGGCGCGCCGGGGCAGGCACGGCTCGATGAATTTTGAGGCGGCGGCGATGACCAGCAAGGAAGCGGCGGTAGCGGTGTGGCGCGCGCTGGGCAGCGGTGATGCCGACCGGATCAGGTCGGTGCTGGCCGACGATGTCGAATGGCGCGCGCCGCCCGAAAACGCCACCGCGGTGGCCTTGGGCGTAACGCACCATATGGTCGGCGCGGAGGCGATCGTCCGCTTCATCCTCGACGATTATCCGCGGCTGTTCCCGAACGGGATGGAGATCGAGCCGATCTCGGTTACTGCGGAGGGCGATCGCGTCATATTCGAGCAACGCCACAGTGCGACGCTGGCCAACGGCCGCGCCTATGCGCTCGATTATGTGTTCATTTTCGAGATGGCCGGATCGCGCGTTCGTCGCATTCGCGAATATATGGACGCCCGAAGCGGCTATCATCAGATATTCGGAACGGCGACGCCCGGCCGGATCGCCTAGCGGACATTCAAGGGAGTAAGATGATGAGCGATAAGATTAGCGATTTTGCGGCCCTGCATGTTCCCGGCGACCCGCTGATCCTGGTCAACATCTGGGATGCGGGCAGCGCCAAGGCGGTCGCCGCGGCGGGCGCGAAGGCGATCGCGACGGGCAGCTTCGGCGTCGCGGGCGCGCAGGGGCGTGCCGATGGCGAGGATTTTCCGCTCGAAGATGTGTTCGAAAATCTCGCGCGTATCCTGGCGGTGACCGACCTGCCGGTGACGATCGATATGGAATCGGGTTATGGCGCCGATCCCGCGGCGGTCGGGGTCTCGGTCGCGCGCGCGCGCGATGCCGGGGCGGCGGGGATCAACATGGAGGACCGGCTGCCGGGCCAGACCGCGTTGCTGGCGATCCCCGACGCGGTGGCGCGCTATCGCGCCGCGACCGACACCGGCATCTTCGTCAACGCGCGCTGCGACACCTTTCGCGGCGCCGATGTCGCGCAGGATGGCGAGGCGCTGGTCGCCGCAACACTCGAACGCGCGCGCGCCTATGCCGATGCGGGGGCGGGGTCGCTGTTCGTCCCCTTTCTGCTCGACCCCAAATATATCGGCGCGATCTGCGAAGCTTCGCCGCTGCCGGTGAACATCCTGCGCGGCAAGGGCGGGCCGACGCACAAGGAACTGGCGAACCTCGGCGTCGCGCGGATCAGCCACGGGCACCAGCCCTGGGCGGCGGCGATGGCGTGGCTGACCGGGCAGGCGGCGCAGGTGCTGGGCGGCGCCGAACCCGATTATTGAACGGAGATCAGCCCTCGCCGTCGTCGTCTTCCGCTTCGGGTGCGGCGGCGGCGCCGCGATCGCGCATCGTTTCGATCCGCTTCAGCAGCGCATCACCGCGGCCATTGTCGTGCGGATCGAACGCGACGGTCTTGGCGAGGTTGATCGCGGGTTCGAAGCGCCCCAGATGCGCCAGCCAGACGGCGTAGGCGCTGCGAAGATTGAGGTTTTCAGGCGTCAGCGCAAAGGCACGCTCCAGCCCCTTGATCGCCATGTCGCTTGGGCGCGTCCGTTCGGTCAGAAAGCTCTGAAAATAGGCGTGGAGCGGGATCGGGTCGTTGGGGTCGGCGCGGTTCGCGATCTGGATCGGTCGCCGCGCGGCCTTCCACGCGGCGGGATCGGTCTCGCCCTTTTGGCGTAGCTGGTGGAGCTGGAGCTGCCCCAGCAGGACGTTGCCGCGCACATGCTCGGGTCTGGCTGCCAGCAGCTTGTCCAGCGCGGCGCGCATCGCCGTCAGGTCGCGGGTGGCGGGCGCAATATCCCATTCGGCGGCGGCCAGTTCATACTGGAGATCGGGGTTCGCCGGCAGTTTTGCGGCGAGCGCCCGCAGGTCGTCGCGGACCTTGGTCAGACGGGCCTGATCGGCGCGCGCATTCATCCGTTCGATGCGCAACATCATCACCGCATCCTCGTCCGCCGACAGCGGGGTGATCTTGATCGCGGTCGATACCGGCACGGGATCGCGCGTCGTGCGATAGGACAGCCGCCCCTCGACATAGCGGTTGAGATCCTTGTCGAGCTGCGCGAGGTCGCCGAATGCGTCGGTCGCCGCCTTGCGCGGTTCGGTCCCGGCGTTGATCGCGTTGGTGTAGGCGTTGATCTGGTTGGCGCGCGCCGGGTCGTGAAACAGCATGTGGGTGAGCAGCCACGACCGGCCATAATAGACGTCGGTCTGGCCACGGCTGCGCATCGCGCTGGGCGGTTCGAACAGGACGCGCTCGGCGGGCATCTTGGGCAGCATCAACAGGCCATAGGCGCGGCGATGGGCGGGCTGGCCGACCATCGCCCGCCCCTCTTTGTCGAAATCGACCGTCGAATAATATTCGGCAAAGCCCTCGATGAACCAGCCGGGAAAGGCGACGCGCAAATGCCGTTTCATGAAATGATGGCTATATTCGTGGAACAGCACCTGCTGCGCCGGCGACGTGCCGGGCAGGGTGCCGTCGTTCTGCCGGTGCGACAGGGCGAAACTGCCATCGCGGTCCTGCCGGTAGAAACCCGAAACGGGGGCGCTGCGCGATCCGGTCGCGAGCCGGGCGACATCGTCACGGCCGGGCAGGAGATAGATGGGCAGGCGGCTTTCCTCGCCCTTTGCCGCGACGTTGAACACGACGCGCAGCGTGGTGTCGAAGCGCTGCAGATTGGCGGCGAATTCGCGCAGCTGCTTTTCGTTGCTCTCGCTGTAGATGATGAAGCTCTCGGTATCGGCGCGCAGCCATTTGGCGTGCGCCGGGGTGGCGATGACGGCCAAAATGGCCGCGACCATCGTCACGCGAATCCTGATCATGCTGCTGCTCCCGACTGGCATCCGCGGCGGTGCTGCCGGTCGCGGCAGCGGCTGTAAAGTCCTCTATGTGCTCGCAAATTCAGCGCCGGTCTTTGCCGTCGCGGGCGTCCTTCATCTTCTTGTAGATCTCGGCCATCTTGGTGCGCGCTTCGTCCAGATTTTTGGCGTCGATCGCCGCGATGACGGCCTGCAACGGATTTTCCTCGTCGCTGCTGTGCGACCCGAAGGCGATCGGCGCCAGCACGCTGCGCGCCAGATCGCCCTTCTTCTCGTCGATCAGCTGGCGTCCCAGCAGCAGGCGATAGGTGGGATCATAGGAGGCATAGGGAAACACTTTCTCCAGCGCGATGATCGCCGGTTCGGGAACCGCTTCGCCCGCGTCATAGAAGGACTGGTAATAGGCGATGGCGGGACGCGGATCCTTGGGGTCGATCCGCCGCGCCTTGACCAGATGCGGCCGCGCTGCAGCATAGGCCGCCTTGTCCTTTTCGCCGCGGCCCATCGCCACCATCGCTTTCCAATAATGCGCCAGCGGCGAATTGGCATCGACGGCGATCGCGCGATCGGCGGCGGCGTCGGCGGCGTCGAAATTCTGGGCGTCGATTTCGGCTTCGGTCAGTGCCAGCTGCGCGAACAGGCTGTCGGGATAGGGCGCCGCCTTGCTGCGCAGGTCGCTCGCGACATCCTTCGCCTGCGACCGCGTCACCCCGCGGACCGACCGCATATGCGCCTGCATCACGGCCTCTTCGGCGGCGCTCATCCGGCGCATCGCGACGACCGGTTCGGCATAATTGGCGGGCTTGATGTCGTAACCGAGGAACGGGCCGCTTTTGTACCGGCGTACGTCGCGTTGCAGCGCGTCGAGGTCGCCGAACGCATTTTTGGCGGCGGCGAGCGAATCCTCACCCCGATTGACCGCCGTCAGATAGGTCTGGATCTGGCCTTTGCGCGCCGGGTGGAAATTGAGATAATGGGCGAGCAGCCAGCCAAAGCTGTACGACTGATAATATTCCAGCCCGGTGAGCTTGACCTTGGTGTCGAGCAGGCGCGTCAGCTTGGTGTCCGACAGCTGTTTGAGCATCTCGCCGCGATGCTGCGGCACGTCGCCGACGTGAAAGCTGCCGTCGGGATTGAAGCGGATCGTGCTGTACAGTTCCGCAAACCCCTCGGTGTACCAATGCGGATAGGCGGTGCTGAAATTGCTCAGCATGAAATGATGGGTATATTCGTGGAACAGCGTCGACCGGATGTCGAGCTGCGGCCCGCTGGTGTCGATGCCGCGCGACAAGGAGCGTTTCTCGCGCGCCGGAACGAACGAGGTCGGATTGCCCGCGCGGCCGAAATAGATGCCGCCGATCCCGGCGCCCGATGCGTTGAGGATATAGCCGAGCCGGTCGGTGTCGCCGGTGCGATAGACTTTCAGCCGGTTGGCGTCGCCGACGTCGGGGCCGGGGACGGGCATGTTCTGCATCGTGCGCAGCGCATTGTCGAAGCGTTCAAGATCGCGCGCGAACGCTTCGGCATCCTCGCGCTTGGTTTCGGAATAGATGATGAAATGGCTGGTGCGCGCTTCCCACCATTCGGCGCGCGCCGTCGTGGCGGTCGCCGCCAGGGTCAGGGTCACGATCGTGCAGACGATCCGCGCGGCAATTTTCAACATCACAGTCCCGTTCCTCTTTCCCCGTCGATCGATCCCCTGGCCGATCGCGGTTCGTTCAATCTTCGGCGGCGCCTGCATCGGCAGCGGTCACCGCGCTATCTTTGCCGCGATCGCGCATGGCCTCGATCTGGTCGAGCAGATTCTGTCCATTGCCACGATCGTGCGGGTCGAACGCGATCGTTTTGGCGAGATTCGCCGCCGCGTCGATTTTGCCCGCGTTGGCAAGGGCAAAGGCATGGTTCATGCGAATGGTGACATTTTCCGGCTCCAGCGAAAAAGCCTGTGCCAGCCCCTGCAACGCGATCGCGGGCGGGCGCTGTCCTTGGTCGACATAGGATTGGAAAAATTCGAACAGCGGCAGCGGGTCGTCGGGGTTGGTCCGGTTGGCGAGCGCAATCGGTTTGCGCACGGCGCGCCAGGCCGCATCGCTATAATCGCCCTTCGCGTCCACCTCCTTCGCCAGCAGCCGCCCGAGCAGGACGTTGGCGCGGACATGGTCGGCCTTTAGCGCCAGGGCTTTGTCGACCGCCGCGCGGGCCGCGGCCAGGTCGCGCTGATCGTCGTCCTTGTCCCATTCGCTGGCCGCCAGTTCGAACCAGACCCCGGCGTCGCCGGGATGCTGTGTCGCCAGTTTCTGCAGGTCGGCGGTGATCTTGGTCAGGCGCTCCTGATCGCCGCCCGCGCTCAGCCGTGCCAGCCGCAGCGGCAGCAGTGCGTCTTCGGCCGCGGACAAGGGGGTGATGTTGATCTCGCCTTCGACGACCATCGCCTTGTGGAGCAGCGTGTAGTTCAGGCGGCGATTGAGATAGGCGTTGAGGTCCTTGTCGAGCTTCGCAAGATCGCCAAACGCCGCCGCCGCGGCCTTGGCCGGATCGTCGCCGCGATTGATCGCCTGCATATAGGTCAGCAATTGCCCGGAGCGCGCCGGTTCCGAATACAGCATGTGGGTGAGCAGCCAGGCGCGGCCGTAATAGGCGTCCTGCTGCGCCGCCGTCTTCATCGCGGTCGGCCGTTCGGACAGCAGCCGTTCGGCGGGAATTTTCGGCAGCGCGAGCAGGCCATAGGCGCGGCTGTACACCGGCATGCCGACCGCGGGGCGGCCGTCCTTTTCGAAATCGACGGTGGACAGATATTCGGCGAAACCCTCGATAAACCAGGCCGGAAACGCGACCGGCATATAGCGTTTCATGAAATGATGGCTGTATTCGTGAAACAATATCTGCTGCGACGCCGGGGTGCCGCGCCCGGTGCTGCCGTCATCCTCGCGGTTCGACACCGCAAAGCTGCCGTCGGTGGTCACGCTGTAGAATCCGGCAGTTCCCGGCCCCAGCCGCCCGCCCGACAGCCGGTTGACGTCGGCCGCCTCGCGCAACAGGTAAATGGTCAGCCGATTGGGTTCGAACCCGCCGGGAACGTTGAAGCGGTGGCGCAGCGTCGCGTCGAACAGCTGGAGATTTTCGGCAAAGCGGCGCAGCGATTTTTCGTCGCCTTCGCTGTAGATGATGAAATTATTGGTGTCGGCGCGCAGCCAGCGCGCGGCTGCGGGCTGCGCCGCGCAGCAACAGATCAACGCAATGGCGGCGCACCACCGCTTCATCATGCCATTTGTCATGCGATCCCCCCGGATTTTCGTTACCCGCCATGCTGCCAAGCCGGTCGCCGACTGTAAAGCCTTGTGCGGTCAGACGAAACTATAGGGGTCGATGTCGATCGCGAGCCGCGCCTTGGACGGCCAGTCGATGCTGTTCACCCAGTCGCGGATCGTGCCTTGCAGGTCGAAACTGCGCGGGGCGTGGAGCAAGAGGCGGAAGCGGTGGCGGCCGCGCAGCATCGCGAGCGGCGCGGGGGCGGGGCCATAGACGGCGAGGCCTTCCGCGACCGGCGCCTTGTCGCCGAGCCGCTTCGCGACGCCGCGGGCGACCTCGAGCTCTTCGGACGAAATGACGAGCGCGGCGAAGCGGCCATAGGGCGGCGCTCCCGCCTGTTTGCGCGCCGCGGCTTCGGCGGAATAGAAACCGTCGCGGTCGTTGGCTACGAGCGCGGCCATCACCGGCGCGTCGGGGACGCGGGTCTGGATCAGCACCTCGCCGGGCTTCACCCCGCGCCCCGCGCGCCCCGCGACCTGCGCGATCTGCTGAAAGGTGCGCTCGGACGCACGCAAATCGCCGCCATCGAGCCCGAGGTCGGCATCGACGACGCCGACGAGCGTGAGGTTTGGGAAATGATAGCCCTTGGTGACGAGCTGGGTGCCGATGATGATGTCGACCAGCCCGCCCTCGACATTGTCGACGAATTCGGCGGCCTTTGCAGGCGACCATAAGGTGTCGCTGGTGACGATCGCGGTACGCGCTTCGGGAAAGCGCAGCGCGATCTCGTCGGCGACGCGTTCGACCCCGGGGCCGCAGGCGACCAGGCTGTCCTCGTCCTCGCATTCGGGACACAGCCGCGGCGGCGGCATGACATGGCCGCAATGGTGGCACGCGAGGCGGTGAACGAGGCGGTGCTCGACCATCCACGCGGTGCAGTTCGGACACTGGATGCGGTGGCCGCAGGTGCGGCAGAGGGTCAGCGGCGCAAAGCCGCGGCGGTTGAGGAAGAGCAGGCTCTGTTCGCCCTTGGCGAGCCGATCGGCGAGCGCATCGACGAGCGGCGGGGCGAGCCAGCGGCCGCGGTCGGGTGGATCCTGCCGCATGTCGATTGCGGCGAGGTCAGGCAGCGTCGCGCCGCCGAAACGCGCGGGCAGCTGGATATGGCGATACCGCCCCGCTTCGACCATCGCGAGGCTTTCGAGCGCCGGAGTGGCGCTGGCGAGGATGACCGGCAGCCCCTCGAAATGCCCGCGCATCACCGCGACGTCGCGCGCGTGATAATGGACGCCATCCTCCTGCTTGAAGCTCGTCTCATGCGCCTCGTCGACGACGATGACGCCGAGATTGGCATAGGGGAGGAACAGCGCCGAGCGCGCGCCGACCACGATCCGAGCCTCGCCGCCGGCGATCGCGTGCCAGGCGCGGCGGCGCTCGGTGGAGCGCAGTCCCGAGTGCCACGCCACCGGCTCGCAGCCGAAGCGCGCCGCGAAGCGCGTCAGCATCGGTTCGGTCAGTGCGATTTCGGGGAGCAGGATGAGCGCCTGCTTGCCCGCGTCGATCGCGGCGGCGATCGCCTCCATATAGACTTCGGTCTTACCCGATCCGGTGACGCCGTCGAGCAGCAAGGTTTCGAATTTCTCGGCGGTGACGGCGGCGGTCAACTGCGCGGCGGCGGCGGTTTGTTCGGCGGACAGATCGGGCGGTGCGAAAGCGGGATCGGGGTGGGGGTATGGCTGGTCAGCCGAGACGGCGACCGCTTCGAGCGCGCCGGTGTTGACGAGGCCGCGGATCACCGCATCGCTGACCTCGGCGAGCGCGGCGAGTTCGCGCACCATGCCTTGCCGGTCGCCGATCTTTTCGATGGCGACGGTGCGCTGCGGGGTCATGCGGGCGGGCAATTCGCCGGTGGCGCGATATTCGACGATCGGGCGCTTGGCGTCGGCAAAGGCGACCCCGGGCAGCACCATGCGCAGCACCGATCCCGGGGGGCTGAGATAATAGTCGCTGGTCCATTCGACCAGACGGCGCAGCGGCGCGGCGATCGGGGGAACGGCGACGACCTCGTAAAGATTGCGCAGGCGATTGTCGCCGACCGCCTCGGGCGCGCCAAAGCTTTCATCCTCCCACACCACCCCGCCCATCCGCCGAGGCCCCAGCGGGGCGATGACGACGCTGCCGAGCGGCGCCTCGCTGCCCTGCGGGACACGATAGTCGAGCGGGCCGAGAGCGGCGGTAAGGAGGAGGACGCGGGCGCGGGTCATGGGT
>NZ_SCMU01000032.1 GCF_005503695.1 Sphingopyxis sp. 2PD | reverse complement strand
CCGCCGCGCGGCGCCCCGCCCCGCGCGGCGGCCTGCTGCCCCGCCGCCCAAAAGAGGGCAGGGCGAGCTGTTCTGAAATCGCCCGGGGTGGCCCCGGCGCGTCCGGCTGCTATAGTGGCCGCAATCACCGACTCTTGAACGGACACCAGACGCATGCTGATCGCCAGCCGCAACCGCCTCGCCCGCCTGCAATATGGCCCGAATGGATTTCGTATCCTGTCGCCCGGCGACCATGTGCTGTGCGCGGTGACGAGCGCGCCGATCGGGCTCGACGAGCTGCGTTACTGGTCGGTGGCGCGGCAGGAGCCCTATGCCAGCGCCGCCATTTCGGTACAGGCCGCACTGGACGCCGCGCGCGGGGCATGACGCTGGCGGGGTATTTACGGCGCTCGATCGCTGCGTTGCCGCTGCTGCTTGTTGCCGCTGGCTGTGTGTCGCCCGATGCCGCGCGCGACGTGGCAGCCCCGCCGCCCGCCGCCGGGGCATCGCCAGGGTCGGTGTCTTCGACGGTGCCGCCCCCCGCCGCGGCACTCGAGCCCTTCGTCTTTCGCGGTTCGCGCCGAAGCGCCGAGCAGGGCGCGGTGCTGCTGGGGGTGGTTCCCAGCCATACCCGCGCGCTGACGCTCGACGGCCAGCCGGTGCCGGTCGCCGCCGACGGCGGTTTCCTGATCGCGTTCGACCGCGATGCGGCCCCCCGCGCGCGCCTTGTCGCAACGGTTCGTGACGGGCGGCAGGTCGTCGAAGAAATTATGGTGGTGCCCGGGACGTGGCGCATCGAACAGATCAACGCGCCCTATCGCGGCAGTGCGGCAAGCGACGCCGATTTCCAGCGCCGTCGCCCCGCCGAACTCGCCCAGATTGCGGCAGCGCGAAACGTCGAGGCGACATCCGACGGCTGGAAACAGCGCTTCCGCTGGCCGGTCACCGGGCGACTGTCGGGCTTTTTCGGGGCGCAGCGGGTCTATCAGGGCAAGCCCGGCGCCTATCACAGCGGTACCGACATTGCGGCTCCGGCGGGAACCCCCTTCGTGGCGCCCGCCGACGGCGTGGTGGTACTCGCCGCGACGACCCCTTTCACATTGGAGGGCCATCTGCTGATTGTCGACCATGGCATGGGGCTGACCAGCGCCTTTCTTCATTGCCAGCGGCTCGACGTGAAGGTCGGCGATCCGGTGGTGCAGGGGCAGGTGCTGGGGACGATCGGGCGCACGGGCCGCGCGACCGGGCCGCACATGCATTGGGGACTGAAATGGCGCGATGCGCGGCTCGACCCGGCCAAGTTGGCGGGTCCGATAGGCAGCTGAATATTGTTGCGCGCCGCGCGAATTCGTTACCGATGAAACAATATGTCGCGGAGGCCGGGTTGCGACATATTGTATTTCGCCAAATGTCACGGTTGTTGCAAATACGTCACAATGGCTTGTGAAACGGCGGAATAGTCCGGAAAATTCCTTTACTCGCCCTAAGGGAAAGGTCATTCCGCACGCTATCGGGGTGTTTGCGCGTCGGCTGTGTGCTGCCGCGTCAGGGGCTCGGGTAACTCAATCCACCAGTAGCAAGGGACTGCACTGTGAAGAAAACCCAATTTTCTAAGCTGAAGCTAGGCGCTGCGCCGCTCGTACTGAGCGTCGCCCTGGTTTCGGCTCCTGCCTATGCGCAGGACGCCGCAGAAGAGGGTACCACGACCGGCGAAATCGTCGTGACCGGTACGCTGATCCGTAACCCCAACCTCGAACAGTCGTCGCCGGTGAACGTCACCACCGAAGACGAAATCCAGCTGCGTCAGGCCACCAGCGCTGAACTGCTGCTGCGCGAAACCCCCGGCATCGTTCCCAACCTCGGTTCGAACGTCAACAACGGTTCGGCGGGTTCGGCACGCGTCGACCTTCGCGGCCTCGGCGCCAACCGCAACCTCGTCATGCTGAACTCGACCCGCCTCGTGCCGTCGAGCTTCTTCGGCGCGGTCGACCTTAACAACATCCCGGTTGCCCTGGTGGAGCGCGTCGACGTTCTGACCGGCGGCGCGTCGACCACCTATGGTGCAGACGCCGTGACCGGTGTCGTCAACTTCATCACCAAGCGCGACTTTGCCGGTATCGACCTTTCGGCGACCCAGCAGATCAGCGAACAGGGCGACGCCAACCTGTTCCGCGCCGACCTGGTGATCGGTGCCAACTTCGACGATGGCCGCGGTAACGCCGTGATCTCGATCGGTTACATCGAAGCCGACAAGCTGCTGTTCGGTTCGCGTGGTTTCGGCCAGTGCGTGCTCAACTCGCTGTCGGGTTTCTGCGGTGGCGACTCGCCGACCGCGACCCCGACCTCGTTCGGCATCACCGGTGTGGCCGGCAACCGCCAGGTCAGCGCCGATGGCCTGAGCCTCGTGCCGCAATATTCGCTGTACAACTTCAACCCGGCGAACATCTACATCACCCCGTACGAACGCTTCAACTTCTACGGTGAAGGCCGTTACGACGTTTCGGACAGCGTGACCGTCTATGGTCGCGGCCTGTTCTCGAAGAACACCGTCAAAACCGAAATCGCGTCGTCGGGTATCTTCGGCGAAGCGCTGACGATCAACGGCGACAACCCCTATCTGCCGGCCGGCATTCGCGACCAGCTTTGCGGCTTTGCCGGTATCGCGCTAGGTGCGGCTTGTAACACAAACCAGGCGATCCCGCTTGGCGCCGTGTATCGTCGCTCGGTGGAACTCGGGCCGCGCCTGTCGGAATATGTCACGAACATTTTCGACATCAAGGCCGGTGCGACCTTCAACATCACCGACAATATCTCGTTCGACATCTACGGCGCCTATGGCGAATCGGAAAACACCGAAACCCGCCGCGGCTACGTTTCGCGCTCGCGCGTTGTCCAGGCGCTGGCTGCCACCAGCACCACCGCTTGTACCAACCCGGCCAACGGCTGCGTCCCGCTGAACCTGTTCGGTCCGGAAGGCAGCATCACCCCGGAAATGGGTGCGTTCATCGGCGGTATCACCAGCTCGATCCAGCAATATGCGTCGCTGGCGCAGGTGCATGGCGTGCTGTCGGGTTCGGCCGGTTTCGGATCGCCGTGGGCGAGCGAAGAAGTGTCGTTCGCGCTTGGCGGCGAATATCGCAAGTATAACGCTGCGCAGCGTCCCGATAACCTTGCACAGGTTCCGGGCGAGCTCGGCGGTGCAGGCGGCGCGGTCCGTCCGTTCTCGGGCGCCTATGACAGCACCGAAGCGTTCGCCGAATTGGTCGTGCCGCTCGTCAGCGACAAGCCCTTCTTTGACGATCTGACGGTCGAAGGCGGCATTCGCTACTCGCGTTACTCGGTCGACGCACCGGGCAACCCGAAGTTCAGCCCGACGAGCTGGAAGGTCGGCGTCAACTGGGCACCGGTCGACGCGCTGAAGTTCCGTGCGAACTACCAAAAGGCCGTTCGTGCACCGAACATCGGCGAATTGTTCGCGCCGCTCAACGTGCAGCTGACCAACCTTGCGACCGACCCCTGCGCCGGCGCAGCGCCGATTGGCAACGCCAATCTGACCGCTGTCTGTCTTGCCCAGGGTGCGCCTGCAGCTTCGATCGGCTTCATCGAGCAGCCGGCCGCAGGTCAGGCGAACGTGACCACCGGTGGCAACCCGAACGTCGGCCCGGAAACGGCGAAGACGTTGACGGTTGGCGCAGTGTTCACGCCGCGCGGCCTGATCCCCGGCCTGACGCTGTCGCTCGACTACTACCGCATCAAGGTCACGGACGCGATCACCGCACCGCTGCCGGGCGACATCATCGCCGCCTGCTTTACCGGTCTGTCGGCCGCTTCGGCGACCAACCCGGCCTGTACGGCTATCCGCCGCAACCCGGCAACGGGTCGCCTCAGCGGTTCGCCGGCGACGACGGGCGGCCTGCCCGCGCCGCTCAGCAACGCGGGCATCCTGTTCACCGACGGTTTCGACCTGATCGCGAACTACAAGCGCGACATCGGTTTTGCTGACCTGACGCTGAACTTCTCGGGCAACCACACCCGCAAGGCGACCTTCCAGGCGTCGGAAACGGTGACCAACTTCCCGAATTGTGCCGGCGTTTACAGCGTGAACTGCGGTATTGCCCAGGGTCAGTTGCAGCCGAAATGGTCGTGGACGATGCGTACCACGCTCGGCTTTGACGGCGTCGATGTGTCGCTGTTGTGGCGCCACATGTCGAGCTTCCGCTCGCAGAACGGCAACCTCTGCGGTCCGGGCGTCACCGCCAACGGCTGTACCGGGTTCGTGCGCGGCGACGCCACGCGCTTCCCCGATATTGTCGGCCAGCCGATCAACCTGAACCGCATCAAGGCGTATGATTATTTCGACCTGACGACGCGGTTCTCGGTGACCGAGAATTTCGACCTGACGCTGACCGCGTTCAACCTGCTCGACAAGAAGCCGCCGCTTCTTGGTGGTCAGGCCGGTACGACCTCGGCCAACAGCGGCAACACCTATCCGTCGACCTACGACGTGATCGGCCGCCGTTACAGCGCCACGGCACGCCTGAAGTTCTAATCGCTTCAGACGCAAATCAGGAAAGGGCGGGTCGCGTGCGGCCCGCCCTTTTCTTTTGTCTGATGGCCGACTCGGCGGGCGAGGTGCCGACGATGGGTTGCGGATAAGCGGGGCGCGCACGTCCGCGATCCTTCCGGTCGTTTTGGCGGGGGTGGCCTAGGCACAATATCGAGCGCCAATGGCGCGGCAGCGTCGGTGCCGGTGGTTGGGATCGATGTTCGCGTCGATCGCGATGGCCCGCGTGGCGCAACGCCGCAAGACGGTGGCGGCCACGATCGCCGCGGCCGCTGGCTGGATGTCTGCGCCGAAAAGCTGGGCTATTGTGCGATCAGCGGTGCGCCGAGCGTGGTGTCGATACCAACCGCGCGCGCGACCTCCTGTGCCCACAGGGTGACCTTGGCGATCTCGTCGCCGTGCGCGGCGCGGCTCGCGTCATAATCCGCCGCGCGGTCGGCCGCGCTATAGCGCGCGCCATCCTTCGAATTGCGTTGCAGCGGCCCGGCGAGAATCTGCGCCAGCTCAGCGGGATCGAGGCTCAGGCCGAAATGCGCCGCGGCATGGCGCAGCGCTGCGTCGGGCGTGGCCATGAACGCGGCGCTGTCGAGGACGCGAACGCGGCCGGGGGCGCCAAGGATCAGGCTGCTGAACAAGGATTGCTGGGCCAGCCACGCCATCGCCGCGATCTGCAGATCGGTCTGGCCCAGAAAATCGAGGTCGGTGAAGCCCAACGCCTGAACGCGTCCTTCGGCGCGCAGTTTCACGAACAGTTCACGCACCCAGCGGCGCCCGTCGAGCCCCTTTTTGGCGATCGATGTCAGGAAATCGTCGAGCGGCGCGTGCATGACGATCGCGCGCGCTTGCGGCTGGATGACCAGCATGGCCGCGGCCAGCCCGTTGACGACATTCGACGGCTTGACCACCGCCGCCTGATCGCCGGGGAAGGGCCGCCCGAGCAGGCGCAGCGCGTCCGCGAGCAGCGGGCCGATCGCCTCGGGCGGCGCGCCGCGCATCCGCCACCCGACGATATCATTGAGGATGACCGGTTCGCTCAGGCCGCTCGCCAGACCCGGTCGGTCGAGGCAGGCGGCGAGCAGCGTCGAGCAGCAGAATCCCGAGTGAAAAATGAAATGAACCGGCGCCGTCTGACCGATCGCGCGCGCTTCGTCGCGCGTCATCGACCGAAAATCCCGGCGCGGCAGATGGTCGTCGGTCAGAAAGGGGACGGCGGCGCGCGTTTGCCGGTCATAGTCGACGAAACGGATCGTCCCGGTCGCTTCATCGAACCGGTGCGCGAGCCATTCGGCCCCCAATGCCGCTGGGCTGGCCAGGATGTTGTCGGCCATGATCCGTCTCTAATCCCGCCGCACTTGCGCTCGATTTGAACCTATGATTAGGCGTCACGGTGACAGAGCAAGCCAACAAAGTCCAGCAACACCTGGCCGCCTTCAGCGACGCGCGGCGGCGCGGCGATCGCGGCGCCGAACTGCGCCATCTCGACGCAGCGCTGGCGCTGGCTCCGCACGACCCGCAGCTGTTGAACGCGCGCGGGATGCATCATTTGCAGGATCAGAATTGGGACGCTGCGTCGGACCTTTTCAAGCAGGCCGCCGCTGCCGATCCGGGCGAACCGATCCTGTGGATCAACCTGGCGACGGCGCGGCGCGCGCTGGACGACGTGCCCGGCGAACGCGCCGCGCTCGATCGCGCGCTGGCGGCCGATCGCTTTCAATTCACCGCCCTGTTTCGCAAGGCGGAACTCGAACAGCGCGCCGGGACGGAGGGCGATGCGGTGCTGGCCTGGGCGGCGGTGATCCAGGTCGGTCGCCAGATCAGCAACCCGCCGCAACCCGTGCTCGACGTGATCCGGCAGGGGGAGGCCTTTATGGCCACGCATGCGGGGAAGCTCAGTGATCGGTACGACGCCCTGTTCGGCGCCGATCGTGCCGCCGATCCCGACATGCGCCGGTTCAACCGCTGTCTCGACATCGTCTTGGGGCGCGGCACCACCTATCGCAACGAGTGTCACGGGCTCTATTATCCCTTCCTTCCCGCCGATGAATTTTTCGACAAGCGGCTGTTCCCCTGGTTTGCCGAGCTGGAGGCCGCGACGGCGGATATCCGCCGCGAGGGGCTGGCGCTGATCGAACAGGGCGGCGAGGATCTCCGCCCCTATG
Source organism: Sphingopyxis sp. 2PD (assembly GCF_005503695.1). Lineage (GTDB taxonomy): Bacteria > Pseudomonadota > Alphaproteobacteria > Sphingomonadales > Sphingomonadaceae > Sphingopyxis. The sequence continues at coordinate 27,375 of NZ_SCMU01000032.1, read as the reverse complement.
TGCGGATGGAAGAGGGCGCGCCCGAAAGCAAATGGTCGCCGCTCGATCAGTCGCTCGACTGGACCGCCTGTTTCCTGTGGGAATATGGCGTCCCGAACCAGCGCGTTCTGGATCGTTGCCCGGCAACCGCCGCCGCACTGGCGCGCGCTCCGCTGGCGCCGATTCCGGGAAAGGCGCCTTCGGCCTTTTTCTCGATGCTGCGCCCCGGCGCGCATATTCCGCCGCATACCGGGGTCACCAACACGCGCGCGATCATCCACCTGCCGTTGGTCGTGCCGCCGGGCTGCGAGTTCCGGGTCGGCGGTGAGACGCGGCAATGGGTCGAGGGCGAGGCGTTTGCGTTCGACGACACGATCGAACATGAAGCGATCAATCGCAGTGACGAGAACCGCCTGGTGCTGATCTTCGACGTGTGGAACCCCCATCTGTCATCGCGCGAACAGGCGTTGCTGGTCGACTTCTTCGCCAGTCAGGCCGGCTGATCGCGTCGCCTGACGATCGGTTGCGGCAGCGCTGCTAAAGCCGGTCGAGCGCCGCGATGACCGGCGCCAGTTCGGCGGCATAATTTTGCCATCGCCCCGATGATTGCGCGTGGAGCGCCGATCGCGCCTTCCAGTTGCTGGGGGTGCGGATGATCGGTGCGGCGCTGCTTTGCGGGGCTGTCGGGTCGATCGGCGGCAAACCGAGCGCGCGCCACGTTGCCGCGAGCACCTGATCGGGGGTCCGGACCAGCTGGTCGTATGAAACGGTGACAATATCGTCGCCAAAGATCGCCCGCCAATGCGCCATCAGTCGGCGATGCTGACCGAAATAATGGACGGCATCCTCCAGCCGGTCGCTGTAGTTGATCGTGTCGGCAAAATTCAGGAAATAGATCGACAGGATATTGTCGGGTGCGGCGCGTTCGGTGCACAGGATCCGCGCGTCGGGAAAGAGGGTCTTGATCAGCCCGATATGCAGGAAATTGTCGGGCCGCTTGTCGGTGATATAGCGGGCGCCGGGAAAATTTGCCGCGACCGCCGTCAGATAGGCGTCGCGCAGATCTTTTTTTTTGGCGTCGGCGTCCAGGGATTGCAGAGCCGCGGGGTAGGGCATCAGGCGTTCGTGAACCAGCGCCGGGATCAGTTCCAGCTCGCCGCCGATCCGGACGAGCGGATGACGCCCGAGCAATTGTTCGATCACCGTCGATCCCGAGCGGAACATGCCGCAAATGAACAGCATTTCGGGGCCATCGGTTGTCGGCGGAGTTTGGGGGCGCGCGGGAAAGGCCGCGATCAGATCATCGACGAGGCGCTCCAGCCGGTCCGGATTGTAACGGCGCGAAGGCGACCGCAGCGCCGCGTTGATCCGGTTCGCCTGCGTGATCGCCGCAAAGGCTTCCGGATAGCGCCCGGCGGCATCGAGCGCGTTGCCCAAGGCGAAGAAGAGTTCGGCAGCGTCGTCCTGGCTGTCGGCGCCGCTTTGCAGCTGGCGCTCAAGGTCACCGATCGCGGCGGCGGTGTCGCCGCGGTGAACACGGATCGCCGCGAGGCGCGCGCGGGCGCGGCCGTTGCCGGGGGCGCGGCGCAGCGCCTCGGCATAGGCGTCCGCCGCGGCTTCGGCGTCGCCGACATCTTCCATCAGACCGCCAAGGTTGAGCCAGGCGGGCAGAAAGCCGGGATTGATCGCCAGCGCGGCGCGCAATTCGGCCGCGGCTTCGTCGGTGCGCTCCATATATTCGGACAGGATGGCGGCGCGATTGACGTGTACCGCCTCGGCGCCGCCGATTCCCAGGCGCAACGCCTCGGCATAAGCGCTCAGCGCGTCGGGATAGGCGCGCATCTGGCGCAGCACATAGCCGAGATTGAACCAGCCGTCTGCGTGATCGGGGCGGAGCGCGAGCGCCTGCCGCAGCAGCGCTGCGGCGTCGGCGTGGCGCCCCTGCGCGATGCTTCGCCCTGCCGCAGCGTCAAGCCGCGCCCACTCGTCGTTCACGCCAACCGCTCCTGCGCCGCCCTTATGTCGGCGTCAGTTTCAGCGCGCCGTCGCCTTCGTCGACCTGGATCGTCGAGCCGTCCTTCACTTCGCCTTTCAGGATCAGATCGGCAAGCGGGTCTTGCAGATATTTCTGCACCGCGCGCTTGAGCGGGCGCGCGCCATAGACGGGATCATAACCGACCCGGCCGAGCCACGCGCGCGCCGCGTCGGTCAGCGCGAGGGTCACCTTGCGGTCGGTGAGCAATTTCTGCACCCGCGCAACCTGGATGTCGACGATGCCGCCCATATGCTGCTGCGCGAGGCGATTGAACAGCACAATCTCGTCGAGCCGGTTGAGGAACTCGGGCCGGAAATGCGCGCGCACGACTTCCATCACCGCGGGCTCTGCCTGTTCGACCGGGGCGTCGTCGGGCAGCGCGGCGATCGCCTGGCTGCCGAGGTTCGAGGTCAGGATGATCAGCGTGTTGGTAAAATCGACCGTGCGTCCCTGTCCGTCGGTCAACCGCCCGTCGTCAAGTACCTGGAGCAGGATGTTGAACACGTCCTGATGCGCCTTCTCGACCTCGTCGAACAATACGACCTGATAGGGGCGGCGGCGCACCGCTTCGGTCAGCGTGCCGCCCTCTTCATAGCCGACATAGCCCGGGGGCGCGCCGACCAACCGCGCGACGCTGTGCTTTTCCATGAATTCGGACATGTCGATGCGGACCATCGCATTGTCGTCGTCGAACAGGAAGCGCGCGAGCGCCTTGGTCAGCTCGGTCTTGCCGACGCCTGTGGGGCCGAGGAACAGGAAGCTGCCGAGCGGGCGATTGGGATCCTGCAGCCCGGCGCGCGCGCGCCGTACCGCGGTCGATACGGCGCGCACCGCCTCGTCCTGACCGATGACGCGGCTGGCAAGGGTTGCTTCCATGCCCAGCAATTTCTCGCGCTCGCCTTCCATCATGCGGTCGACGGGGATGCCGGTCCATTTGCTGACCACCGCAGCGATATCGTCCGCGGTGACCTCCTCGCGCAACATTGCGTTGCTCGAGATGGCCTGCGCCTCTTCGAGCTGCCTTTCGAGCGCGGGGATCGTGCCGTAGCTTAGCTCGCCTGCTTTCGCGAGGTCGCCCGCGCGCTGCGCCTGTTCAAGCGCCGAGCGCGCAGCGTCGAGCTCTTCCTTGATCTTCGCTTCGGCGTGGATCTTGTCCTTTTCGGCCTGCCATTTCTGGGTGAGTTCGGCCGATTGCTGTTCGAGGTTGGCGAGTTCGGCCTGCAACGTGGCCAGCCGATCCTTCGACGCGGCGTCGCTTTCCTTCGACAGCGCCGATTCCTCGATCTTCATCTGGATGATGCGGCGGTCGAGGCTCTCGATCTCCTCGGGCTTCGATTCCACCTCCATGCGGATGCGGCTCGCGGCCTCGTCCATCAGGTCGATCGCCTTGTCGGGCAGGAAGCGGTCGGAGATATAGCGGTTCGACAGCGTCGCAGCGGCGACGATCGCGCCGTCGGTGATCCGCACCCCGTGGTGCAGCTCATATTTTTCCTTCAGCCCGCGCAGGATCGAGATCGAATCCTCGACCGTCGGCTCGCCGACGAACACGGGCTGGAAGCGCCGCTGGAGCGCGGGGTCCTTTTCGACATGCTTGCGATATTCGTCGAGCGTCGTCGCGCCGATGCAATGCAGCTCCCCGCGCGCGAGTGCAGGTTTGAGCAGGTTCGACGCGTCCATCGCGCCCTCACCCTTGCCCGCGCCGACCAGCGTGTGCATTTCATCGATGAACAGGATGATCTCGCCCTCGGCGGCCTTCACATCGTCGAGCACGCCTTTCAGCCGCTCCTCGAATTCACCGCGATATTTGGCGCCTGCGATCAAGGCGCCCATGTCGAGCGACAGCAGGCGGCGATCCTTGAGGCTGTCGGGCACGTCGCCGTTGACGATGCGCAGCGCGAGCCCCTCGGCGATCGCGGTTTTCCCGACCCCGGGTTCGCCAATCAGCACCGGATTATTCTTGGTGCGGCGGGCAAGGATCTGGATCGTGCGGCGGATTTCCTCGTCGCGGCCGATGACCGGGTCGAGCTTGCCCTCGCGCGCGACGTCGGTGAGGTCGCGAGCAAATTTCTTGAGCGCGTCATAGCGATCTTCGCTGCTCGCGGTGTCGGCGCTGCGCCCGCCACGCAGCTCATTGATCGCGGTGTTCAGCGCGTCGGGCGTGAGCCCGGCATCGGCAAAAGCCTTGCCGACTGGCGTGCCGCTCGCCAGCACCATGGCCAGCAGCAGCCGTTCGACGGTGACATAGCCGTCGCCTGCTTTGGTGGCCACCTGTTCGGCCTGATCGAGCAGGCGCACCGCGTCATTGTCGAGACCCGGCGTTGCCTGCGCGCCCGATCCGGATACGGCGGGAACCTTGGCAAGCAAGGCGTCAATGCCGGCGACCGCGCGTGCGGCGTCCCCGCCGCTCTTCGCGATCAGGCCGGCGGCCATGCCTTCACTGTCCTCAAGCAGCGCCTTGGCGATATGCTCGGGCGAAATCCGCTGATGGTTCATGCGGATCGCGATCGTCTGCGCGGCTTGCAGGAATCCCTTGGCGCGGTCGGTGAATTTTTCGAGGTTCATGACGGAAAGCCCCTTTCTCGCAGACCAAGATAGTGTTGCCATTTGGCAACACAAGGGGCTGGTACCAGTTCCCGTTCGCATCGAGTGACGTCGAGATGCCCATCCGCCGCACACGCCTTCAGCGTGTCTCGACTTCGCTCGACACGAACGGAGTTGAGGGCCGTTACTCCCCGCTGCGTGCCAGTTGATCGAGCAAGCGGACACCGAAGCCGCTCATCCCCTTGGGAACCAAGGGCGATGCCTTGTCGGCCTGGTTCACCCCGGCGATGTCGAGATGCGCCCAGGGCGTCGCTTCATCGACGAAATAGCCGATGACGTGGGCGCCGATGCTGGCACCCGGCCCCTGGTTGGGGGTGATGTTGCGGATGTCGGCGATGTCCGACTTGATCTTTTCGGCGAAATTCTTGTGGAGCGGCATCCGCCACAATTCTTCGCCGCTGGTGGTCCCCGCGGCCAGAAGCGCCGCGGCGAGCTTTTCGTCGCGTGCGAACAGTCCGGCATATTGGTCGTCGAGCGCGCCGACGATCGCGCCGGTCAGCGTCGCGATATTGACGATCGCGCGCGGTTTGTACGCCTGTGCAACATATTCATTGGCGTCGGCGAGGACGAGGCGCCCTTCGGCGTCGCTGTTGAGCATCTCGATCGTCTTGCCCGACATCGTGCGGGTGACGTCGCCGGGGCGCTGAGCATTGCCGTCGGGCATGTTTTCGGCAAGCGCCGCGACCCCGACGACATGCGCCGAGGCGCGCGACTTGGCGAGCGAGAGGACGGCGCCCATGACCGAGGCGGCGCCCGACATATCGCCCTTCATGTCCCACATGCCCGCGCCGGGCTTCAGCGAAATGCCGCCCGAATCAAAGGTGATCCCCTTGCCGACAAATGCCATCGGCGCGGCGGGGGCATTGGCGCCGCGATAGCGCACCAGCATCAGGCGCGAACCGCGCGGGCTGCCCTGACCAACCCCTACGATCGTCCCCATGCCGAGCTTGCGCATCGCCGCTTCGTCGAGCACTTCGATGCTCACCCCTGCGGTTCCGGCAAAGGCTTCGCGCACCCGGGCGACGAAGCTTTCGGGATAGATGATGTTCGCGGGTTCGTTGGCGAGGTCGCGTGACAGGCGGACGCCATCGACCAGCGGTTTCCAGCGCCCGTTGAAGGCGGCTTCGGCCGCAGCCGGATTGGCGCCCACGACGGTCACGGCGCCGCTCGGCGGTGCCTTTTTGTCGACCGTCTTGTACCGGTCGAAACGATATTGACCGAGCGCGAAGCCATAAGCGACATCGGCGGGGGACGCATCGCCGAACGCGCCGGCGATCGTCACCGGCTGGGCTTCGCTTTTCAGTTCCTGCGCCGCCTTGCCGCCTGCTTCGGCGAGCGCGAGCGAGGTCGGGGTGGCACCGGTGCCGACCAGCAGGATGCGCGAATAGGTGCCGATCCCGCGTAGGGACAGCGTCGAGCCCGCTTTGCCGTCGAAGGTCGCGGCGGCGATCGCGGCGGTCACCGCCTGATGTTCGGCAGCGCCGAGCACGATCCCGTCGAGCGGCGGCAGCGCCGCGTCGGTCATCGCGATGACGAGCGCGCCGCTTGCCGGGGCGCTCGCCGCAAAGCCGATCGCGCGTTCGGCGCTGTTGCTGGCGGTCGCCGGGATCACGCCCGACCCGGTCACCGTCTGCGCCATAGCGGGCGGGACCAAAGCGAACGATAGGCACGCGGCAAGAAGCAGGCTTTTGTGATTCATGGAAATTCCCCGTTTGAAGTTATGGCGCCCTGCATAGCCAAGTGGCGCCTGATCGCAAATTCGGCTCGACGAACGACAGTTGCTTGCCATCGGACGACATGGCGGTCAGACAGGCGCGGATCGAGCGCATGAAAAGGACCAGAGATGTTGCGACGGATTTTGCTGGGATTTTTGCTGTTGCTCGTCGTTACCGCCGCGTCGCTGGCGCTGTGGGAACCGCTGATTGCCGAAGCGCCAGCCGCACCGGCCTACAAGCCTGCCGACGTCCGCATCGCGCGCGACAAGTTCGGGGTACCGCATATCTTCGGCAAGACCGACGCCGACGTCGCCTATGGCGTGGCCTATGCGCATGCCGAGGATGATTTTGCGACCCTGCAGGAAGTGCTGGCGATGACGCGCGGGCGCGCGGGGGCGATGCTGGGCGCCGATGGCGCGAAGGTGGATTATGCCGCGGCCCTGCTCGACGTGCGCGCGACGACAGCGCGCGACTGGCCGCGCCTTCCCGCCGATGTGCGAGCGCTGTTCACCGCCTATGCCGCAGGGCTCAATCATTATGCCGACAAGCATCCGGACAAGGTGCGCTTGTCGGGGCTGTTCCCGGTGACCGGCGAGGATGTGGTCGCGGGTTTCGTGCTGCGCTCGCCCTTCTTTTTCGGTCTCGATTCGGTGCTCGGCCAACTGGTCGAGGGCAAGGATATGCACCGCGAGGGCGGACCCGCGCTCGACGCGACGGGGAAGATCGTGCCGCGCGCCGATACGCCGGTCGGCAGCGATCCCGCCAGCAACGGATCGAATGCGATGGCAGTCGCGCCCGCGCGCTCGACCGATGGCGCGACGCGGCTGGTGTCGAATTCGCACCAGCCATGGACGGGCGGTGTCGCCTGGTACGAACTCGTCGTCCATAGCGAGGAAGGCTGGGACTTTGCGGGCGCGAACTTCCCCGGTTCGCCCTATCCGTTCCTTGGGCACAACAAATATCTGGGGTGGACGAACACGGTCAATCGTCCCGACCTGATCGACGTGTACAAGCTGGTGCTCGACGAGAGCGGCGAGCAATATCGCTACGATGGCGCATGGCGGCCGCTGGAGGCGAAGCGCGTCTGGCTGAAGGTCAAATTCGGCCCGTTCGTGCTGCCGGTGCCGCGGACCGTTTATCGATCGATCCACGGCCCCGTGGTCAAGAACGACAAGGGCGCCTTTGCCATTCGCTATGCCGGGATCGACCAGGCGGCGATGGTCACCCAATATTATCGGCTGAACAAGGCAAAGGATTTTGCCGAATGGCGCGCCGCGATGGCGGGGCAGGGCGTCCCTGCGACCAATTTCATCTACGCCGATGCCAAGGGGAATATCGGGCTTTTCTATAATGCGATGTTCCCCGACCGGCCCGACGGATTCAACTGGCGCGGGGTGCTGCCGGGCGATCGCTCGGCGGCGCTGTGGACAAAGACGTTGCCGTTCGATCGCGTTCCGGCGCTGGTCAATCCACGCTCGGGCTATGTCATGAACGCCAACAACACGCCGTGGGTCGCGGCGGGCCCGGGCGACGAGCTCGACGCCGCGGCTTTCTCGCCGTTGCTGGGGGTCGAGGACGATATGACCAATCGCGCGACGCGGTTGATCGAGCTGTTCGAAGCGTCGGGGCAGATCGACGAGGCGCGGCTGAAGGCGATCAAATATGACACCGCCTATGCACGGTCGGGTTACGCCAAGGCGTGGTTGGACCGCCTGCTCGCGTTGAACGTCAAGGACGATCCGGCGCTGGTCGCGGCGCAAAATTTGCTCCGCCGCTGGGACTGGAACCTCGACGGCAAGGGGAAGGGCGACGCACTGGCGCTGATGGTGCTGCGCCCCGCGAACGGCAGTCATTACCAGCGCCGCGCCGGTCCCGATCCGCGCACCGTGCTGGCCGAAACGGTGGCGCATTTGCAGGAGCATTTCGGCGGGCTCGATCCGAAACTCGGGACCGTGCTGCGGCTGCGTCACGGCGAAGGCGCGTCGCGGATCGACCTGCCGCTCGACGGCGGCAACGACACGGTCCGCGCCTCGACGCTGTGGGACGCCGAGCCCGACGGGCGGCTGAAAGTGCGCCACGGCGACAGTTTCATCATGTTCGTGACGTGGGACGCGGCGGGCCGGGTGCGCTCGGAATCGATCCAGCCGTTCGGGTCGGCGACGACGCGGCCTGAAAGCCCGCATTATAATGATCAGGCGCCGCTGTTCGTGCGACACCAGCTGAAACCCGTGTTGTTCGATCCGGCGGCGTTGAAGGCCAGCGGGGCGCGCTTCTATCGGCCTTGAAAGCCGCGAACGGCTGTCCTAAACCCCTGATACAGTGCCGTCCGGCACGCGGTCGCGCGCAGGCGCAAAAACTTCTGCGTTCGTAATCCAAGAGGATGTCCATGCCCCGTTTCCATCGTTTCGCCCTTGCCCTGGCGGCGACCACGTCGCTCGTCGCTGCCGGCCCCGCGTTCGCCAAGTCGAAGGCCGCCGATCCGGCGCCGATCGCCGATCTGGTGAAGGCGGTCGATATTCCGCACGAAGCCTTCACGCTCGACAATGGTCTGCGCGTCATCGTCCACGAGGACCGCAAGGCGCCCGTCGTCGCGGTGTCGGTGTGGTACCGCGTCGGATCGAAGCATGAACCCAAGGGCAAGACGGGCTTTGCGCATCTGTTCGAACATCTGATGTTCAACGGGTCCGAAAATGCACCGAACGACTTTTTCGAACCCTTGCAGCAGGTCGGCGCGACCGATTTCAACGGCACGACCAACGTCGACCGGACCAATTATTTCGAGACGGTTCCGACCGGCGCGCTTGATCTCGCGCTCTTCCTCGAAAGCGACCGCATGGGGCACCTGCTCGGCGCGGTGACGCAGGAGAAGCTCGATAACCAGCGCGGCGTCGTCCAGAATGAAAAGCGACAGGGCGACAACAACCCCTATGGCCTGCTGCGCTACGAGATCTTCGAAAATCTGTTCCCCAAGGGGCATCCCTATCACCACAGCACCATCGGTTCGATGGCCGACCTCAATTCGGCGAGCCTTGACGATGTGAAGAAGTGGTTCACCGACAATTACGGGCCGAACAATGCGGTGCTGGTGCTGGCGGGCGACATCGACGTCGCAACGGCGAAGGCGAAGGTCCAGCAGTGGTTCGGCGACATCCCGCGCGGCACTGCGGTTCAGGCGCCCGCCGCGTCGGTGCCGACGCTGCCCGCGCCGCTCGCCAAAGAGGTCAAGGACCTGATCCCGACCCCGCGCGTCTATCGCATGTGGGCCATTCCGGGGCTCAACGATGCCGAAGCGGTGCCGTTGCAGATGGCGACCGCGGTGCTCGGCGGGCTGTCGTCGTCGCGGCTCGACAATGCGATGGTCCGCACCGATCCGGTGGCGGTGAGCGTCGGCGCCTTTGCGCAGACGTTTGAAGATGCGGGCTTGCTCGTCGTCCAGGCCGATGTGAAGCCCGGTACCGATGTCGATACCGTCGGCAAGAAGCTGGACGCGGAAATCGCCAAGTTCCTCGCGAACGGGCCGACCGCCGATGAGCTTCAGCGCGCCGCGGCCAGCTATCTGGGCGGCACGATCGCCGGGCTGGAAGCGGTCGGCGGCTTTGGCGGCAAGGCGGTCGCGCTCGCGGAGGGCGCGCTCTATTCGAACGATCCCGCCTATTACAAGGTCGAGCTCGACCGGATGGCGAAGGCGACGCCCGAACAGGTCGCGGCGGTCGCGCGCAAATGGATGTCGCGCCCGGCCTTTTCGCTGACCTACACCCCCGGCGAACGCACCGAAGGCGGCGAGAATCGCGGCGGCGCGGTGACCGCAGGCAAGCTGGCCGAAGCGGTGGCGCCTGATCGCTACTGGAATCCGGCGCTCGGCGATATCGGTCCCGACACTGGGATCGGCGCGGCGACCTCGATCGCCGACCGGTCGCAGTTTCCGGCGGTCGCTGATCTTACCGCGCTCGATTTTCCGGCAATCGAGCGGGCGACGCTGAAAAATGGTGTCGAGGTCGTCTTCGCGCGCCGCACCACGGTGCCGACGGTCAATGTCGCGGTCAGCTTCGACGCGGGCTATGCCGCCGATCCGCATAGCGCGCTCGGCACCCAGTCGCTGATGCTCAGCCTGATGGACGAAGGGACGACCAGCCTCAACTCGATCGCCTTTGCCGAAGCAAAGGAACGGCTGGGCGCGCAGATCGATGCGACGGCCAACGCCGATGAAACGATTTTCAGCCTGTTTGCGCTGAAGCCCAATCTTGGTGCATCGCTGTCGTTGCTTGCCGATTATATCCGCAATCCGGCGTTCGATGCCAAGGAGCTCGAGCGTGTGCGCGCGCAGCAACTCAACCGGCTGAAGGCCGAACTCAACAATCCGAATGCGATCGCGGCGCGCCTGATGGCGCCGATGCTGTACGGCGCCGACCATCCTTATGGCATTCCGCCGTCGGGGCTGGGCGACGCGAAGGCGGTCGAGGCGGCGACGCGCGATCAGCTCGCCGCGTTCCACAGCGCCTGGATCCGTCCCGACAACGCACGCGTGTTCGTCGTCGGCGATACGACGCTGGCCGAAGTCAAGAAACAGCTCGACGCGACGCTGGGCCAGTGGAAGGCGCCGAAAACCGCGAAGCCGGTCAAGAATTTCGACGTCGCAATCCCTGCACCCAAGCCGCGCATCCTGTTCTTCGACCGCCCCAAATCGCCGCAGTCGATCATTCTGGCGGGCAAGGTGCTCGATGCGAAGGGCGGCGACAGCCTGGAAGTGCTGCGGTCGGCCAACGACATTTTCGGCGGCAATTTCCTGTCGCGCTTCAACACCAATTTGCGCGAGACCAAGGGCTGGTCCTACGGCGTGCGCAGCCGCATTTCGGGGGAAACCGACCGGCTGAGCTGGGTCGCGGTGGCGCCGGTGCAGGCCGATCGCACCGGCGATTCGATCAAGGAACTGCAGAGCGACCTCAAGAGCTTCCTCGCCGACAAGGGCGTGACCAAGGAAGAGCTGGAACGCACGGTCAACGGCAGCGTCCGTGAATTGCCGGGCAGCTTCGAAACCTCGGCCGATGTGCTGGCGGGATTGCGCAATATCGTGAAGTTCGGGCGGCCCGACAATTATTACGAGACGCTGCCCGCGACCTATGAAGCGATGACGGCGGCCGAAATTGATGCCGCGGCGCGTAAGGCGCTGAGCACCGATGATCTGGTCTATGTCGTCGTTGGCGATGCCGCGGTCGTCAAACCGCAGCTTGACGGATTGGGTTTGCCGGTGGAAACAGCGACTCCGATTAACTAACATTGATTTCAGTAAGGAGAGCTTCGATGTCCGTAGATGGCAGCTATGATTGCGTGACCAAGTCGCCGATGGGCGATCAGAAATCGGTGTTCACGGTCAAGAGTGACGGCGACAGCTTCACCGGATCGAACGCCGGCGCGATGGGCGCGCTCGACGTGGAAAATGGCAAGGTCGACGGCAACAAGCTGACCTGGACCATGAACATGAAGGTGCCGATGCCGATGACGCTCGAATGCGAAGCGACGATCGACGGCGACGCGCTGACCGGGACGATCAAGGCTGGTGCGTTCGGATCGATGGCGATGACGGGCACCCGTCAGGGCTGATCTTTCCGGCAGAGACGTGCGAAGGGCCGTTCCCAAAGGGAGCGGCCCTTTTGCTTTGCATAGCAATGCTTTTTGCCTTGGGGGTGGCCAAAGCAACTGCATCGGCGCATAGGCTGCCCCGATGCACAGCCCGGCCCCACCCCCCAAGCGGACCCTGCCGGCTGACCGCGAAATGGTGGTCATGATGGCGATGGTGATGGCACTCAACGCGCTCGCCATCGACGCCATGCTGCCCGCGCTGCCCGCTATCGGCAAAGGGCTGGGGGTGCTTGTTGCCAATGACCGGCAATATGTCATCTCGCTCTATCTGCTGGGCATCGGTTTCGGATCGCTGATCTATGGTCCGCTCGCCGACCGGTTCGGGCGCAAGGGCGTGCTGGTTCCGGCGCTGTTCGCCTATGTGGCCTTTTCGATCGGCTGCGGCCTGGCGACGAGCTTTCCGATGCTGCTCGCGCTGCGTTTCGGCCATGGGCTGGTCAGCGCGGCGCTCGGGGTGATCGTGATCGCGGTGATCCGCGACCTGTTCGCGGGCGATGCGATGGCGAAGCGGCTGTCGCTGATCTTCCTCGTCTTCATGATCGTGCCGATCATCGCGCCGACGATCGGAGCGGGGGTCGCGGCGCTGGCGGGCTGGCGCGCGATTTTCATCGTGCTCGCGGTGATGGGGCTGGCCATGATTGCGTGGCTGCGCCGTCTGCCCGAGACGCTCGAGCCCGCCGACGTGCGCCCACTTGACTGGCGGACGATGGTCAGCGGCTGGGCGACGGTGACGCGGCATCGCCGCGCCGCAGGGTATATGATCGCGTCGGGCATGATGCAGGGGGCGCTCTACGGCTATCTCAACAGCAGCGAGCAGATCATCGACGAAGTCTTCGATGCGCAGAGCTGGTTCCCGCTGATCTTCGCCTGCGTCGCGGTAGGGATCGCGATTGCCAATTTCTCGAACGCGGCGATCGTCGAGCGATTCGGCGCGCGACGTGTGTCGCAAAGCGCGGTGTTCGCTTTCATGGCGACGTCGATCGCGCAGATCGCCGCGGCGCTCAGCGGCGCCGAAACGCTGTGGATGTTCACCGTGCTGATGATGGTCAATGTCGGGTTGATCGGCTTTATCGGCAGCAATTTCGGATCGATCGCCATGGAGGATTTCGGTCATATGGCCGGGGTCGCCTCATCGTACCAAAGCTTTGCCAAGACGCTGCTTGCCGCGACGGTCGGGGCGTTGATCGGCCAGCAATATGACGGCACGACGCTGCCGCTCGCTTTTGCCTTTCTGATCAGCGCGATCGTCGGCCTTGCGCTGGTGTTCTGGGCCGAGCGCGGCAAGCTGTTCACCCGGCCGGGGACCGCGCCCAAGACGCCTTACTGACAAAAATGAAGAAGCCGCCGCAGCACAGGCTGCGGCGGCTCTTCCAAACCCGGTCTGCGACCAGGCCTTAGTCGTGGATCGGCGCCGTTGGTTCCAGTTCGCCTTCATGAACCTCGACCAGACCCTGGCCGAGGTGGCTCTTGCGGTAGCCGTAGGCGAAGTAGATCACAAAGCCGATTGCTGCCCAGCCGGGCAGGACCAGCATCGCTTCAAAAGGCAGATTCAGAAACAGGAACACGCAGCCTGCCATCGTCAACGGCCCGATCAACCAGAGCGCGGGTGTGCGGAACGGCCGCACACGACTCGGTTCGGTTTTGCGGAGCAGCATCACCGCGAGCGCGACCATGAAGAACGCATAAAGCGTCCCAGCATTGGCGATATCGGCGAGCTGTCCCACCGGCAGGAACGCCGCGGCAAAGGCGACGACGCTGCCCGTGATCGCGGTGACGACATAGGGCGTTTTCCACTTGGGGTGGATCTTCGACAGGCCTTCGGGCAGCAGGCCGTCGCGCGACATCACAAAGAAGATGCGCGTCTGGCCGAACAGCAGGATCAGGATCACCGACGGCAGTGCGACGAACGCTGCGATCCCCAGCATGTTGCCGATGCCCGAGAAACCGATTTCGCGCAGCACATGCGCCAGCGCCTCGTTCGAGCAGACCAGCATCCCGGCATATTCCGGCAGCGCGCACTGGCGTGCGAGCTCGGCCGAACCGGCGGGGAAGGGAATGCCGTTCGGCCCCATGATCGGCTGGCCACCGATCGTGCCGATCGCGCCGGCGGCGACGAGGATGTAAAAGATGGTGCAGATCAGCAGCGATCCGATCAGCCCGATCGGCACATTCTTTTGCGGATCGCGCGTTTCTTCGGCAGCCGTCGATACCGCGTCGAACCCGACATAGGCGAAAAAGATCGTCGCGGCGGCGCCAACGGCACCGATCCCCGAACCAAGCCCGCCGAACACGCCCGCGGGCAGGAACGGGTTGAACTTGTCCATTTCAGCCTGCGGCAGCGTCAGGATGATGAAGGCGGTGAGCGCGGTCACCTTGATAGCGACCAGAACGGCGTTGACGCGGGCGGATTCGGTGGTGCCGATCATCAGCAGCCAGGTCACCAGCAAGGCGATGACGACGGCGGGCAAGTTGATCAGACCGCCGGGCGCGCCGCCCAGGGCCAGCGGACCGGCCGCCAGATAGGCGGGCAATTGTATGCCCAGAAACTCGTTCAATATTGTCCCGGAGAAATAGCCGGACCAGCCGACCGACACCGCGCTCGCCGCGACAGCATATTCGAGGACGAGCGCCCAACCGACCGACCAGGCGAGAATTTCGCCCATCACCGAATAGGTGTAGGTGTAGGCGGAGCCCGCGACGGGCATCATGGCGGCGATTTCGGCGTAGCAGAGCGCCGCGACGATGCAGATCGCCCCGGCGATGGCAAAGGCGAGCATCAGGCCAGGACCGGCCTTTTGCGCGCCTGCCGAGGTCAGCACAAAAATGCCGGTACCGATGACGCAGCCGATCCCGAACAGGGTCAGTTGCAGGGCACCGAGCGAGCGATGGAGCGATTTCTTTTCAGCCGTGGCCAAAATGGCGTCGATCGGTTTGACGCGACCAAATATCATGTGAACTTCCCCTTTTTGGCGACTTTAGCGCCATTCTCCTGCCGCGCAGACTAGACGCTTCGCGCGCCAGCGCAACTTAATTTCAGGCTTGTTACAAGCGCTTCATCGCACCGTGAAGCGCACCCGGTCGATCATTCGTCCGCCGGGGTCGACCAGCGCCAGCATATGGCTGCCCGGGCGCGGCAGGATTTGCTGCCCCGCATCGGCGTCACCGAGCGGCTTTTTGTCGAGCAGCAGCCGGTATCCGGCGACCGAACCGCTGACCGTGACCGCGAGCCGCTGGCGGTCGATCGGAATGTCGGGGTCGAGCGCATAGACGCTGCCGCTGACCGGACTGGTGATGCGCGGACGGCGCGCGGCCTGCGGCGCGGCGGCCATTTCGGTCTGCGCGGTGCCGGCCATGAAATATTCGCGGCGCGAGGGTTCGCGGGTGCCGGGGAGCGCGATCTGGCGCGCTTCGACGCCGGCGGGCATCTTTGGCGCTTTGCCCGGATTCCCGGCGTGGAGCGCGAGCATCACGTCGCGCCAGACGGGGGCGGCGCCCGAGGTGCCGGAGACGGCGCGCATCGCATCGCCCTCGAGATTGCCGACCCAGACGGCGACGGTGAAGCGGTCGGACCAGCCGATGCACCAATTGTCGCGCATGCCTTTCGATGTGCCGGTCTTGGCCGCCGCCCAGAAGGGGAGGCGGAGCGCGCTGTCGGCGCCGAAGGCGTCGGTGCGCGCGGCGGCGTCGGCGAGGATGTCGCCGACGATGAAGGCGGCGGCGGGGGAGACGATCTGGCGCGGCGGAAGGTTGCGAAGGTGCCGCACAGCGTCGAAAGTGACGGGCGACCATTCCCCGAGATTTGCGAATGTTCTGAATGCGTTAGCCTGTTCCACGAGCGAAACTTCGGCCGATCCGAGGGCGAGGGAGAAGCCGTAATATTCGCCGTCCTCGACCAGGCCGTGGTAGCCCAAGGCCCACAGGCGGTCGCGGAATTGCTGGACGTCGTCGATGACGAGCGCGCGGACGGCGGGGACGTTGAGCGACGCGGCGAGCGCGTGGCGGACGCTGACCGGCCCCTTGAAGCTGCGGTCGTAGTTTTTGGGGACGTACAGCCCCGACGCGGTGTCGAGCTGGACCGGACTGTCGTCGAGGATCGAGGCGGCGGTGAGCCAGCCATGTTCGATGACCTGCGCATAGAGATGCGGCTTCAAGGTCGAGCCCGCCTGTCGGCGGGCATTGGCACCATCGACCGACGCCGCGGTCGATTTGAGGCCGACCCCGCCGACATAGGCGAGCACCTCGCCAGTCGCGTTGTCGAGCACGACGACCGCGCCGTCGCGGACGCGATCTGATCCCAGACCCGATAATTGGCGGCGCAGCGCGACGATGGCGGCGGCCTGGATACGGCGGTCGATCGTGGTGGTGACGCGCTTGCCGGGCTGGTCGAGCAGGCGGACCGCGAGGTGCGGCGCGAGCGCGGGGTCGAACCGCGCGGCATGTTCGCTCGAGACGAGGGTCGCGGCGGCGGCGCGGATCGCGGAGCAGTCCTTGGTTTGCGCCACCCGGCAAGCGCGGCGGCCGAGCGCCTCGGCGCCTGCGGTCGGATTGGGCAGCAGCCCTGCGAACAGCGCGGCGTCGGTGCGCGTCATGTCGGCGGGCTTTTTGCCGAACAGGCTTTGCGCGCCCGCACCGATCCCCTGCGCCTCGCCGCGCAAAGGCACAAGGTTGAAATAGGCCTCGAGCATCTGGTCGTGCGACCATGCGGCGGCGAGCGCCTGCGCGGCGCGCATCTGGCGGAGCTTGGTGCGCCAGTCGCGCTGGCCCGGCTGCGCAAGGCTGGGGTCGAGGAAGGCGGCGAGCTGCATCGGAAGGGTCGAGGCGCCGCGCGAGCGGTCGCCGGTGCCCCCGATCTTGAGCCGCGCGCGGACCGCGCTGGCGACCGCGAGCCAGTCAACCCCGCCGTGCGACCAGAAACGCCGGTCTTCACTTTGTACCACGGCGGCGCGGACGGCGGGGCTGATGTCGTTCAGCGGCACCCAGGCGAGGCGGCGGCGCTCAAAATTGACGCGCTCGCTGTCGAGGAGGCGGCCGTCGCGATCGTAGAGCCAGGCTTCGCTGGGCTGCCAGTCGGCGCGGACGGCGGCGTAGGTCGGCATGGGGGGCGGTTTGGTGGCGAGGTGGGCGATGGTGGTGAGGATGAGCAGGGCGAGGGCGAGCCATGCGAGGGCGTGGGGCCAGCGGCGGTGGCGGGGGAGGCTAGCCGCGCCTTCTTTGAACTTCGTCATGCTGAACTCGTTTCAGCATCCATGGCCGGAGGTTGCCTTTGGCGCGGCGTTGGCGGCGAGGGCAGGCCATGGACCCTGAAACAAGTTCAGGGTGACGAATTTATGAAACCGCCTGCATGTCACTAATTCCGTTCGCATCGAGCGACGTCGGGATGTCGCGCGCCCGCGGGGTGTCTCGACTTCGCTCGACACGAACGGAGAGTAGGAAGGCGAGTGTCCCATCACTGCCCCACACTCGCCACCGTCAGCGGCGCGTTTGGCCATTGCCCACGGATCGCGGGTGAGTACATCGCCTCGACGCGTGTCGGGGGGAGCGAGAAGCGGCCCGAGCCGTTCAAGCGCACGACATATTCGACCGCGTGCGTTCCCGCGGGCATCCAGCCGAAATAGCCGCGCCAGCTGTCCTTGCCGCGCTCGACATAGCTTGGCTGCGCGCCCGATCCGCGTGCCTGTTCGGCGAGCATTTCGGACTGGCCGCCGAGGTTGCCGAAGATCGTCGCGCCGGGGGCGATCGGATCGTTGATCACGACCCACGTGCGGCCCGCCGCCGCGACGACCTCGATCCGCACCTTGATCACGTCGCCGCGGGTCAGGCGATCCTTGTTCGCCGCCTTGACGATGCTGACCGAGCGCTTGATCCGGTAACCGGCGTTGAGCGGTTCCTTCAATGGCACGGCGGCCTTGACGCTGACCGTCGCCCAGGGCGCGCCGCTACCCTGATGCTGAAGGCTCATCGTTGCGGCGTTGAGCGCGACGCGGAGCGGTGAGGGCGTTTCGGCGGGCAGCGGCCAGCTTTGCGAGGCGCTGGCGCCGGCAAGGCTGATATTGGTGACGCCGGTGATCGCGCTCGCCGGATACAGCTCGGCGAAGCGGCGGACGGTGACGGCGCCCCACGCATTGGCGGGGGTGGTGTCCCAATGGCCCCGGCGCTGGCGCTGGGCGACCCCGACCATCAGCTTGCCCGCGTCATCCTCCCAGCCCTTGCGGCCGAGGACGGCTTCCAATGCCTTGATCGCCATTTCGTCGCCGCTGGTCATCATCCACCAGGGGGCGCGGGCGTCGTCGACGAGGTCGAGGCGGGTGCCTTCGTACACGAGGCGCTTGCGCAGCTCGGCTTCGGCGGCGGTGCGCAGCGCGGGCGCGCCGCGGACCCCCGGGGTGCGTTCGATCGCGACCAGCCAGTCGGCGAGCGTCCCGGTCGCCATATCGATCGGCGCGACGTCGATCGCGGCGACGAGCCCCGGGCTGGCAGCCTTGTTGCGGGCGAGCGCCGCGAGCGCCGCGATGCGGACGGGCCGGATGTCCCAGGGGCCATAGCCGCGGCGGGTCAGACGCCCTTCGACGACCGCCTGTAGCGCCGCCACCATCCTGGCCTTCGACGCCTCGGGGATCGCATAGCCGTTCGCCGCGGTGACGCTGAGCACATAGGCGGTGAGTTCGATCGACCCCTCCAGCCGCTCATTGGGCCAGTAGCGCAGCAGGCCGTCACCATCGAGATAGGTCGGCATCGCTTCGGCGAGCGCCTGCCAGCGGCCGAGATCGCCGAGCGCAATCGCGCGCGAGGTCGATTGTTCGAAGCAGGTGTAGGGATAGGCGGCCATATAGTCGCGCACCCCCGACAACGGCGGCGCGAGCGTCCCGGCGAGCGCGACGTCGACATAGCCGCCGGGCAAGGCGCCCGCGGGGATGGCGATTGGCAGCGTCGTGGCGGGGCCGACGCGGAACAGGCTGGCGGACCAGGTTTCGACCGGCACCGCGGGCTCGACGACCTGCTGGAACACCAGCCGGTCGCGTTGCTTGCCGCCCTTGGCCACCGCATCGACGGTCCATTCGATCGGGCCGGTTTGTTCGGGGGCGGTCATCGACCAGCTGATCGGCACCGCGCCGCCCGCCGGGATGGTGACGGTGAGCGGCGGCGCGGTCGCGACGGCGGGCGACAGCGACGGGGTCGCGGTGACCTCCATCGGCTGATCGGTGCCGTTGCGGAGCGTGAAGCGCGCATCATAGGTGTCGCCGGTGCGCACCAGTTCGGGCATCCCGGCAAAGATGCCGAGGTCCTGCACGGTGCGGACACTGGTTTCGCCGGTGCCGAAAAATTGCGATCCGTCGGTCGCGATCGCGACGAGCCGGAAGCCCGAAAGATTGTCCGACAGCGGCACGTCGACCGTCGCGCGGCCCTTGCTGTCGAGCGGCACATTGCCCTTCCACAGTAGCACCGGACGGAAATCCTCGCGGGTCAGCCCCGACAGGTCACCGCCGCCGCCGCCGCCGGGTTCGAGCGCCTTGCGGCCATAGTGCCGCTTGCCGACGACCTGCATCTGCGCGGTCGAAGTAAGCACGTCCAGGGTGCGTTCGCCCATCATCGCCTCGATCAATTCCCAGCTTTCGTTGGGGGCGAGCTGAAGCAAGGCTTCGTCGACCGCGGCAAAGGCGACATCGGCGTTTTTGGGTGCCTTGCCGCCGGGGGTCTTGACCTCGATCGCGACCTTCGCGGTTTCGCGGACCGAATATTTCGCCTTGTCGGCCTTGACCTTCACGCCGAGCTGATGGCCTTCCCAGCCGACCTTGATCCGCGCAATGCCCATGCGATAGGCGGGCTTGGCGAGGTCGACCAGAGCCGTAGGCGGGGCGCCTTCGCTATTCTCGATCTTGAAACCGACCGCGCGCTTCATCTTGCGGAACCAGCTTTCCTCGCCGGTCACGCGCCCGCGCACCGCCATCACCGAGACATAGACGTCGGGGGCGTAGGTCGCGGGCAGCTTGACCTTAACGACAGGGTTGGTGCCCTTGAGCGGCACGACAAAGCTCGACAGCACGCCCTCGCGTTCGACGGTGACGAGTGCGGTCGCTTCGCGGAACGGCATGCGGACCTGGAAGCTGGCGGTGTCGCCTGCCGCATAACGCGGCTTTTCGGCGATGACGTCCATGCGGTCGCCATTGTCGCCGCCGAACCACCATTCATTGTCACCCGCGAGCCAGACCGAGCGGACGGCGCGCGCTTCATTGCCGTCGGCGTCGAGCGTCGTTGCGACCACGGTCACCTCGCCCGAAATGCCCGGCGCCATTGCGCAGCGCGCGCGGCCGAGCTTGTCGGTGGTCGCGGAGCAGCTGGCGGCGAGCTTCGTCGTCCGCATCTGGTTGTCATAGGCGTAGAAGCCGCCGATAAGGCGGCGCCGCGCGGTGATGATCTCGCGGTTGTAGAGCGCGACCGAGATGCGCTGGCCCGAAATTGGATTGCCTTCGAGGTCGAGCGCGATGAAATTGAGCTTGAGGTCGTTGTCGCGCATCAGCCAGCCGTCGGTCTTGAGTCCCAAGCGGACGGCGGAGGGATAGAGGGTGATGCGGCGGCTGGCGGTCAGCGTTTCGCCATTGGCGTCCTCATAATCCATTTCGGCCGCCATCACCGTCGGTTCGGTGATCGGCTGGTCGACGGTGACATTGGCCGTGGCGCCGCCATTGGCGTCGAGCTTGAGCGGCACCGAGCGCGCGAGCGGCAGCTCGGCGGCGGGCTCGTCGCCGCTGTCGTCGAGCTGGATGACGCCTTCCTTCACCGGCTGGCCGTCGAAATCCCAGTCGCGATAATCTTGCGGAGGCGACCAGCTGGAGCGGAAATTGGTGCGCAGTTCGACGGGGATATTGGCGGCGGGGCCGCCCGACAGATAGCCGACGAACAGCGAAAGCGGCACCGCGGCGGGGCGCACGAGCGCCGTTTTCGGCCCGGTGACCGCGGCCTTCATCGTCGGCAGGCGATATTCGTCGACCTTGACCGACTGGCCCGACCAGATCGTCTTGTCCTCGCCGTCCTTGTCCTTGGTGACGAAGACGAGCTCATAATCGCCCATCGGGGCGGAGGCGGGGACGTTCCAGACGCTGTCGCCGCTGCCAGTCGCGGCGATCGCGAAGGGCATTTCGAATTCGGTGTCCGAACCGCGGTGGACGAGGCGGAGTTTGCCCGCGAGCGCCTGCGGCGTCATGAAGCCGGTGCCGACCGGGCGGCGCAGGATATGCTTCATATGGACGGTCTCGCCCGCCTTGACGAGCGCGCGGTCGAAGACGGTGTGGAGAATATCCTCGCGTTCGGACCAGCCGTAAGGAAGGTCGAAATCATAGGGGCGGATGCCGCGGCCCCAGTCGGTGAGGGTGAAGCTGAAATCGTCGCCCGACCGTGCGCTGACCATCAGCGCATGGCCCTCGCTCTTGGTCGGATCGGGGGTTTCTTCGCAGCTCGAATATGTCTCGGGCTGGGGCAGCCCGCCGGCAAAGGCGAGGCGGCCCGCCTTGTCGGCGGTGCCGCGCGCGAGCAGGCGGCCGGTACAGCCGTCCGAGACGCGGATTTCGGCGCCCGCGACGGGGAGGCCGGTGTCGAGCGCGGTGACCCAGGCGAGCGAGCCTTCGCGGCCCCATTTGAAATGCACCGCCATGTTGGTGACGAGCGCCGCGGTCGCGACATAGCGCGTCGCCTTGCGCCCGAGCAGCGCGGCGCCGAGTTCGGGGCTGGCGATTTCGACGACGTGGAAGCCTTTTTCGGAAAGCGGGATGCCGACGACTTCGAATTCCTTGCCGCCGCCGGGCGGGGTCAGTTGCAGGTCGCGGCGCTCGCCGCCCGCGGGGGCATCGGCGAACACCGATTTACTGCCGGTGTAATTGACGCGGATGTCCTTGCCGGTGCGGTCCTTTTCCTCGCGATAATCGGTGTCGTCGGCGTCGTCGACGCGTTTGAGCCAGCGCGCGATCGCGGCGTCGTCGTCGCCGACCCGGAGCGTTGCGGCGGGCATTTTGAGGTTCGATTGCACCATCGTCCCTTCGACCCCGCGCACGGTGACGGGCAGGACGCCGCCCTCGCGGGCTTCGAGGATGCCGAATTCGGCGGCGAATTTGACCAGCGGCGGGGCGCGGTCGATGTGGAATTTCAGCGGGAAGTTCGACTGGTTCTGCAAGCGCCGACCGCTCTGGTCGGTGACATCGGCGGGCAGGACCAGCGTTGCGTCGACATTCTGCGGCAGCGGTCCGGCGAAGCGAACGCTGGTGAGGTAGGCGTCATTCTTGTCGTCGTCGTCGACCCGGGGGGTCATGCGTTTGCCGTCGGCGGTGGTCAGCGTCGCGGCGAGCGCGGTGTCCCGCGCGACGGGGGAGGCGAAGCTGAGCGTCACATCCTTGACCGGATTGCAGCCCGCCTGCGGATTGACACGGCTGCACGACATTTTGGCGGTGAAAGCGGGGCGGACGTCGAAATCGAAGCGCTGGTCGCGCCCGGCGGTGCGGCCGGGGACGCCGGCCTGCGCGATGCGCGCGTCCCACACGACCGCCATTTCGCGCCCCGGCGGCAGCGGGCGGCGGCATTTGACCGCGACGACGCGGTCGAGCGCGGCCTCGCGGTCGGCGCCCGCGGCGGGCAGGCGCTGCGGCAGTCCGGCGTCATAGGTGAAGGACTGGCGCGACCAGTTGGCATCGCCGAGGCCGGTCAATATCTCAGTCGCGGTGGTGCGCGGCAGGACGTCGAGCGGGATCTTCTCGCCGATCCCGTCGACCGCGCAATAGCCGAAGCGGCCGACCGAGGCGCGGTCGGCGGCGACGTTGGTGGCGACGAGGAAGACCTGCCCCTCCTCGATCCCGTCGTAGATGCCGCCTGCGAGGATGGCGCGTGCCGAAGGGCCGCCGGTGTCGAGCGCGAAGCGGTCGTTGCCCGCGACGGCGATGCCGCGCGCGGTTTTCAGGCCACTGCGCAGCTCGACATGGCAGCGCAGCCCGCCGGGGAGCGGTTTGTCGAACTCGAGCACCCAGGTGCGGGTGTCGACCCAGCGTCCGGTGGCGGGCAATTTGCAATCGTTGGTCGCGGGGGCGGCGGCGCGCGGATCGCCGAGCGGGACCATGTCCTCGGAAAAGCGCAGCGTGAAGCGGGTGATCGTGCCGTCGCCAGTGCCGCTGCTGCCGGGGGTGGCGAGGGTGACCTGCGGCACGGTGTCGGCGGTCGCGGTCGCCGCCATCGCGAGGCTGAGCGGGATAAGCAGCGCCAGTTTTGCCCTGCCGGCCAGGCGTTTTCCCAGCGCGCGCCAACCCATTTTCATCCCGCCGTCTCCCCGCCTAAACTCGCGCGCTTATCCTGCTGGAAACAGGCGCTGCTGTCCACCCGTCGCCGTGTCCCGGGAACGCTTAGCCGCGTTTCGGGAAACGGCTGTGACCGCGGTCATAGACGACCGCGAAAATTCAGCGCGCGAGCATCGGGCCGAGCTTTTGCCCGGCGAAAATATGGACGTGGAGGTGCGGAACCTCCTGATGGCTGTCGGGACCGATGTTGGCGAGCAGGCGGTAGCCGGGGACGACGAGGCCCGTGTCGCGCGCGACCTGACCCACCGCGCGGACGAAGCCCGCAATTTCGGCGTCGCTGGCGCGCGCGGAGAAATCGTCCCAGCTGACATAGGCGCCCTTGGGGATCACCAGCAGATGGAGCGGCGCCTGCGGGTTGATGTCGTGAAAGGCGAGGGCATAGTCGTCGTCATAGACGGTCTTCGACGGCAATTCGCCGCGCAGGATGCGCGCGAAGATATTATTGTCGTCATAGGGCTGGGTGGCGTCGATCGGCATGGGGTTGTCCTTACGGCTGGCGGCTGGCTTTTTCGGCGTGGCCCGAGGTGCCGTGGCGGCGGGTGAGCTCGGCGGCGATCGCGTCCCACGTCAGCCCGCGTTCGGCGAGCAGGATCGAGAGGTGGAAGACGAGGTCGCTCGCTTCGCCGATCAGCGCCGGATCGTCCTCGCTGACCGCGGCGATCACCGCCTCGACGGCTTCCTCGCCCAGCTTTTGGGCGATCTTGCCGCGGCCCTTGGCAGCGAGGCTGGCGACATAGGAGGCTTCGGCTTCGCCCGCGGCGAGCCGGTCGTGGATGACGGCCTCGAGCCGTCCCAGCGCTTCACCCATTGCCTTGCTCATCCGTGCGCTCCCTTTGCGAGCGTGACTAGCGGCGCGGGCGCGCGGCGACAAGCGTCGGCGGGTGCGGCGCGAAGGACAGAGCGGCAAATTTTTATCCGCCGGTAACCATATCGAAACGCGGTTTACCGTATCTTTTCCGCGCCGGGGGGCGAGTTCAACTTTTAAGTTCGGAAAAAATATCATGAAATCAGGCACCCGCCCCCAGGTGTTGCTGGCCGCCACCGCCTCGGTCATCGCCTTGATGGCCACCCCCGCTGCGGGACAGACCGGCGAAGACGAGATTATCGTCACCGGATCGCGCATCGCGAAGAGCGAATTTACCAGCGCGGACCCGATCCAGGTCATCGATATCGAAAGCGCCAAACTGCAGGGGCAGGTCCAGCTCGCCGACATCCTGCAATCGGCACCCGCAGCGCAGGGATCGATCCAGATCACCTCGGCGCTGTCGAACCGCGTCATCGCCAATGGCGGCAATGATGTGCAGACGGTGTCGCTGCGCGGGCTCGGTGCCGAACGGACACTGGTGCTGATCAATGGCCGCCGCGCAGGCCCGGCCGGCATACGCGGGTCGGTCGCGCCCTTCGACCTCAATGTCCTGCCGCTGTCGGTGGTGCGGCAGGTGGAGGTGCTGAAAACCGGCGCCTCGTCGATCTATGGCTCGGACGCGGTCGCGGGGGTGGTCAACATATTGACGCGCAACGACCTGAACGGCGCCGAAATCGGCGGTTTTTCGTCGATCACCGAACATGGCGGCGGCGAAAGCTATGGCGTCGATGCAGGCTTTGGCAAAACATTCGATCGCGGCCATTTTTTCGCGACGGTCGACTATTTCAAACAGCAGAATCTGACGCGCCGCGACCGCGGCTTCCTGTTCTGCGCCGAAGAATATTTGAAGCGCGAGGCCGATGGCAGCCGCGCCGACATCGTCGATTTTCGTACCGCGCGGCCGCAGTGCAGCGGCACGCTGGGCAATGCGATCGCCTTCAGCGATTTTTCCGGGGTCGACCAAAATGGTTTCCCGACCTTTGGTCCCGGGCTGATCGCGCCGAACGGCCAGCTGATCGCTTCGGGCCAATATGGCGCCGAATTCGCGGGCATCGGCATGCCGATCAACGCTTATAATCCGATCGGGGTGTTCGGCCCGGCCGATTTCTTCGGGCTCAATTTCGATGGCCCGTCAACCGGGGCGCTCAACAAGTTCGAGCCCGCCGAGCAGGATATGGACGTGTTTTCGGGGGTCAAGCGGATCAGCGCCTTCGCCGATGCCGCCTATGAGGTGGCGGGCGGGGTTACGATCTATGGCGAAGCGCTGTTCAGCAATCGCAAGTCGCAGAACAGCGGCTTCCAGCTGATGGCGCTCGAGCAATTTACCGGCGCGTCGATGCTGCCCTTCTTCCTCTGCGATCCCGCGGCGAACAATTGCGATCCGGGCGACATGGGCGATCCGTTCAACGCGGAGTTCGGCGGCAACATCATCCTGCGCCCGCAAGTGCTGGTGAGATCGGAGAGCAGCGCCGACGTCGATTATTATCGCGGCGTGCTCGGCCTGCGCGGCACATTCGGCGGCTGGAAATGGGACGTCCACGGCCAGCACAGCCGATCGGACGCGAGCTATACGCAGGACGTGATCTATCAGGACGCGCTCGCGTCGCAGACGCTGCGCACGCGATCGTGCGCTGGAACCACGACCGCGATCCGCGGCGTTCCGTGCATCGACATCGACTTCACCGACCCGCGCGTGCTGCGCGGCGATTTCACGTCGGCCGAGCGCGCGTTCCTGACGGGGCGCGAGACGGGGCGGACCTTGTTCAAGCAGACGTCGGCCGAGGCGCTGCTGACGGGCAAGCTGTTCAATCTGCCCGCGGGGCCGGTCGGTGTCGCGGTCGGCGCGAATATCCGCCGCGACGAAATCGACGACACGCCGGGCGAGGCGACGCTCGCGGGCAATGTCGCCAATTTCACGACATCGGGCATCACCGCCGGACGCACCGTGGCAAAGGAGGTCTTCGGCGAGGTCGAAGTGCCGTTGCTCGAAGATGTGCCGATGGCCGAACGGCTGACCCTGTCGGGCGCGGCGCGTTATACACATGTCGAGGCGACGCGCGGCGACGGGGTGCAGGACAGCTTCAGCGATACGACGTGGAAGGTCGGCGCCGACTGGGCAGTGACCGACTGGCTGCGGTTTCGCGGCACCTGGGGAACCTCGTTCCGCGCGCCTGCGCTGTTCGAACTCTTCCTCAATGACCAGACGGGCTTCCTCGGCCAGCAGGCGATCGATCCGTGCATCCAGACCGCGGCGCGGCTGGCGGCGGGGGCGATCAGCCAGCGTATCTTCGACAATTGCGCCGCCGAGGGCATTGCGCCCAATTATGCGGGCGGGATCAGCCCCGCGACGATCGTGTCGGGCGGCGGCATCGGGCGGCTGAAGCCCGAGACTTCGACCGCAAAGACGGTGTCGGTCATCCTGACCCCCGATGTGTCGGGCGCGCTGTGGGGCGGGCTCAAGGCGCGGTTCGCGGTCGACTATTTCGACATCAAGGTGAGGGACGAGATCACTTTGCTTGGCGCGGGCAATATCCTGCGCGGCTGCTACGATTCCGACGTCGCGGGCGAGCCGCTGTGCGGGCTGTTCACGCGCGTCGCCGCCGGCCCCGACCGGCAGAGCGTCGCGAGCGTCACCGACCGCTATGTCAACATCAGCCGCCAGCGCAATCGCGGCGTCGACCTGTCGCTCGCGCTCGATCAGGAGCTTGGCCGCCTCGGGTCGCTCGCGTTCCGCGCGCAGATGGTCTGGCAGATCGAGGACAAGGTTGCGCTGTTCCCCGGCACCCAAATCGACGACAATGGCAAGATCGGCAATCCGAAATGGGTCGGAGATTTCAACCTCGGCTGGATGAAGGACGGCTGGACGCTGTTTTACGGGCTCGATGTCACCGGTGCGGCGTCGAACGAGGAAGGCCTGCTCCGTGCGCAGGGCGGCGATGCGTGCCGGACGTCGAGTTTCCGTCCCGGCGGGCGCTTCTGCCCCGACGTCAGCGTGCCCGCGACCTTCTATCACTCGCTGTCGCTGAGCCGCGATGTTGCCGACCGGTTCCGGATTACCTTGGGGGTCGCGAACCTGTTCGATACGCCGCCGCCGCGGGTTTCGACGGTGGTGACGGCGACGCCGCCGGTGATCGGGCAGGCACCGGCGTTTGGCACGCAGTACGACTATCTGGGGCGGCGGTTCTTCGTGGGGGTGCGGGGGAAGATTTAGGG
>NZ_SCMU01000031.1 GCF_005503695.1 Sphingopyxis sp. 2PD | reverse complement strand
GTGGCAAACCCGTCGAGCCTGTTCCTGACCGACCGCAGCCGCGACGTACCGGGGTCGGTGGTGTTTCCGGCATTGGAGGGTACACGCCCGGTGCTGGTCGAGGTGCAGGCGCTGACCGTGCGGCTGGCGAGTGGCGCGACGCCGCGCCGCGCCGTCGTCGGCTGGGACAGCGGGCGCCTCGCAATGGTGCTCGCGGTGCTCGAGGCGCGCTGCGGGCTCCAGCTGGGCGGCGCCGAAGTTTATCTCAACATCGCGGGCGGTTATCGCCTGACCGACCCCGCGGCCGACCTGGCGGTCGCGGCGGCACTGATCTCGGCCTTCAGCGAGCGACCCGTCCCTGCCGACGCCATCGTGTTCGGCGAATTGTCGCTGTCGGGTGAGGTGCGGCAGGTTTCGCACGATGGGCTGCGGCTGCGCGAAGCGGCAAAGCTCGGTTTTTCGCGCGCTTGGGGGCCAAAGGGGCTGAAGGCCGTCGGCGGAATAGCGGTGACCGGTTTCGACCGGCTCGGCGAACTCGTTGACCTGATGCTCGGTCGCGACTAGCCACCCTTGAATGGGAAGTCTGACAGCTCTGGACATACTCGTACTGACGCTCGTCGGCGGCAGCGCGGTACTCGGTTTTTCGCGCGGCCTGGTGCAGGAAGTGACATCGTTGCTTGCCTGGGTTCTGGCGATCGCGGCGGTGCGGTTTTTCCATCCTGTCACGACCGATCTGCTCACCGGCTGGGTCGGCAGCGATGGCGGCGCCGCGATGCTGGCGTTCGTGCTGCTGTTCGGCGGCGTGTTCGCCTTTGCGAAATGGGGATCGCGCGCGATGGGACAGCGCAGCCGCGCGTCGCTCGTCGGCGGTTTTGACCGCGGCCTCGGCGCCGGCTTCGGCGCGGTGAAGGGGCTGATGATCGCGGCGCTCGGCTTCATGGTGGTGACGCTGCTGTACGACATTGGCTATGGCAACGCGCAGCGCCCGGTGTGGATGACCGAAAGCCGCACCTATCCCGCGCTCAACGCGACGAGCGCGGCGCTGAGCAAGGTGATCGCCGAACGCCGCGCCGCGGCGCGCGAAGCCGAAGCGACAACGTCATGAGCGCGCCGCTCTACAATCGCGATATTTTGGCGCTGGCGGTGGCGACCTCCGACCACCTTCCCAAACCCGATGCGGGGTATCACGCGACGGCGCGGGCGCCGCTGTGCGGGAGCCGCATCCTGCTCGATCTTGACGCCGACGACCATGGGCGGGTGACCGCCATCGGCATGCACGTCGAAGCCTGCGCGCTGGGGCAGGCTGCGGCGACGCTGCTGGCGCGGCACGCGCCGGGGCGCAGTGGCGACGAGATTCGCGCCGCACGCGATGCGATCGCCAGCTGGTTTGCCGGCAGCGGCAACACGCCTGACTGGCCCGGATTCGACCTGCTCGCCCCGGCGCGTGACTATCCCGCGCGGCAGGGCGCGATCCTGCTGCCGTTCGACGCCGCGATATTGGCGCTCGAAAAACAAGGCGCGCGGGTATGAACCTGCTCGCGCTCAGCGCGGTGGCAACCGAAGTGGCGGCCGAAAGGGTTGTCGATACCGCGCTGATCGAGGGCGCAATCTTGCTGGGCGTTGCGACTTTGTTCGTGCTGCTTTTCCGTCGTTTGGGGCTGGGCGCAGTGCTCGGCTATCTGATCGCGGGTTCGCTGGTCGGCCCCTACGGCCTAGGCTTGGTCGGCGGCGGTGAATCGAAGCTTGCCTTTGCCGAAATCGGCATCGCCTTTCTGCTCTTTCTCGTCGGGCTCGAACTGCATCCTCGCCGCTTGTGGGATATGCGCCGCGCGATTTTCGGGCTGGGGCTGGCGCAGGTGGCCATCACCGGTGTAATCCTGTCTGGCCTGATCATGGTGACGCTCGGGTTCAGTTGGCAGGCGGCGCTGGCGCTCGGGCTGCCGCTGGCTTTGTCGTCGACCGCGCAGGTGCTGCCTAGCCTGAAAAGTTCGGGGCGGATCAATTCGCCCTTTGGCGAAAAGGCTTTTTCGATCCTGCTGTTCCAGGATCTCGCGATCGTGCCGATGATCACGATCATAGCGGTGCTGTCGCGCGCGCCCGCCGACCCTTCGGCGCCGCCGGGGTGGCAGATGGCGCTTTACACCGTCGTCGCCATCATCGTCCTCGTCGTAGTCGGACGCTTTGTCCTCAACCCGCTGCTGCGGATCATCGGCCGTTACGGTGAGCGAGAACTGTTCGTCGTCGTCGGGCTGCTCGTCGTGCTGGCCAGCGCCGCTTTCATGCACAGCATGCACCTGTCGACTGCGCTCGGCGCCTTTATCGCCGGGGTGATGCTTGCGGATTCGCCGTACCGGCACGAGATCGAGGCCGATATCGAACCTTTTCGCCTCGTGCTGCTCGGATTGTTTTTCCTCGCAGTCGGGATGGTGCTCGACCTCAATGTCATTCGCGACGATCCGCTGCGCGTCGTGGCGCTGGCCGCCGGGCTGGTCGCAGTGAAGGTCGCGGTGCTGACCGTCCTCGTCCGCCTGTTCGGCAAGCCGTGGAGCGTCGCGCTCGGGCTTGGCCTGCTGCTCAGCCAGGGCGGCGAATTCGGCTTTCTGCTGTTCACCCAGGCGACCGAAGCCCAGCTGATCGCCCCTGAGGCGGCGAGCCTGTTCAGTGCCGTCGTGACGCTGTCGATGATTTCGACCCCGTTCCTGATGCTGTTCGCGCGCAATCTGGAATTTGCCCCCGATAGCGTCGCGGCTGAGCTCGATGACCCCGAACATGCACCGCGCGGATCCGCGATCGTCGTCGGTTACGGTCGGTTCGGCCAGATCGTGACGCAGATGCTGCACGCGGTCGATTGTTCGGTGACGCTGATCGACAAAAAGGCCAGCCAGATCGAGACGTCGGGGCGCTACAACACCAAGGTCTATTACGGCGATGGACTGCGCATCGACGTGCTGCGCCGCGCCGATGCCGATCAGGCGCGGCTGATCATTTTCTGCACCGACGACCGCAGTTTTGACGCGGCGGTGCTGGCGCCGATCGTCAAGGCGTTCCCGAATGCGAAGATCCTGACCCGCGTGTTCGACCGCCGCCAGCTGATGGCGATCGACGGCGCCGGGGTCGACGGTGCGGTGCGCGAAACCTTTGAAAGCTCGATCGCGCTGGGGCTGCTGGCGCTGCAGCAGATCGATGTCGGTGCCGACGAGATCGCCGACGTCGAACAGGCGCTGCGACACCTCGATGCGGAGCGTCTGCGCGCGCAGATGAGCGAAGGCGATCTGACGGCGGGGATGGATCACCGGTTCATCGCCGGCGGCGGACGGCAAGCGGCGAGCGTGCTGGAAACGCTGCGCGAACGGCGGAACGCCGCGAAGCTGGCGAAAGAGGCAGGCGAGACGGGTGGGTAGGTTTCGTCGCTCGTGTGGTTTTCGCCCAACCCCCGTTTGTGCTGAGCTTGTCGAAGCACCGTTCTGCTCTCTTTCCGGCGTAAAGAAGAAAGAACGACCCTTCGACAAGCTCAGGGCAAACGGACCTTGGGGGGTGTGAAATCTAACCGTTCTGCCGGTCCAGAAACGCCGCCACCGCATCCAGTCCGTAGGCGTCGGTAACAAAGCTCTGCCCGATGCCGCGGCTCAGGATCAGCGGCAGTTTGCCGCCGCGCACTTTCTTGTCATGCGCCATATGGGCGGTCAGCGTCGCACCGGTGGCGTCAATCCCGGCGCTGGCGAGGTCATGCGGCAGCCCGACTGCGGCCAGGTGCGCTGCGACCCGTTCGGCGTCGGCGGCCGGACACAGGCCTTGCGCTGCCGAGAAACGATGCGCCAGCGCCATGCCCGCGGCGACGGCCTCACCGTGGAGTAGCCGGTCGGAATAGCCGGTCTCGGCTTCGAGCGCGTGGCCAAAGCTGTGGCCGAGGTTGAGCAAGGCGCGAATATCCTGCGTCTCGCGCTCGTCGGCGGCGACGATACGGGCTTTTGTGGCGACACTGTGGGCGATCGCCTTGTGCCGCGCGGCACCGTCGCCTGCGAGCAGCGCGTCGCCGTTCACCTCGCACCAGGCAAAGAAATCCGCGTCGTCGATCAGGCCATATTTGACCACCTCGGCATAGCCTGCGGCGAGATCGCGGCGCGGCAGCGTGTCGAGCGTGGCGGGGTCGATCACGACCAGCGCGGGTTGATGAAAAGCGCCGATCATGTTCTTGCCTGCCGCAACATTGATCGCGGTCTTGCCGCCGACGCTGCTGTCAACCTGCGCCAACAGGGTGGTCGGGACTTGAATGAAGTGGCAGCCGCGTTTGACGATGCTGCACGCAAAGCCGACGAGATCGCCGATCACCCCGCCGCCGAGTGCTATGACATGGTCGCTGCGCTCGACACCTTCGCCGATCAGCCATTCGGTCAGCCGCGCG
This sequence comes from Sphingopyxis sp. 2PD, assembly GCF_005503695.1. GTDB lineage: Bacteria > Pseudomonadota > Alphaproteobacteria > Sphingomonadales > Sphingomonadaceae > Sphingopyxis. The sequence goes on along the minus strand of NZ_SCMU01000031.1, from coordinate 33,403 downwards.
AGCCCCGCCCAGCTTTTGGTGGCTTCACCGGGGTCGAGGACGAAGGACGAAAAGGAGATATTCTCCATCGCCAGCGCGGTGCCGAGCGGTACAAGATAGTGGTCGGCGACATGGGTGTCGGTGACGATCATCGTCCGCGGGCGTTTGAGCAGCGGAGCAACATGCGCGCCGATCTCGCGGATCAGCCCGTCGCCGATCAGCACCGGATAGCTGCGCGCGCCAAGTTCTACGGTCAGCTGTTCCATTGCGGATCTTCCCACTTCGACAGGGCTTGCAAAATCGCGCGGACCGTCTGGTCGTGCGGCGTGCTCGCCGAACTGACGCGCAGATGCGCTTCGGCATAGATGGGATTGCGGACCGCGGCCAGTTCGCGCAGCACCTCGCCGGGGTCACGGTTCTTGAGCAGCGGACGATGGCTGCGGCGCCCGACGCGCTCGACCAGTGTCGGGATGTCGGCGTCGAGCCAGATGCACAGGCTGTCCCGGAGGATCAGCGCGCGTGTTTCGGGGTTGATGAACGCGCCGCCGCCGGTTGCCAGCACCATCGGTTTTCCCGCCAGCATGCGCGCGATTACGCGCCGCTCGCCGTCGCGGAAATGCGCTTCGCCAAAGCGTTCGAAAATGTCAGCGATCGTCATGTCGGCGGCGCGTTCGATTTCGTCGTCGGCGTCGGCGAACCGCATCCCGAGCCGCCCCGCCAGACGGCGGCCGACGGTCGATTTTCCTGACCCCATCAACCCGACGAGCACGATCGAGCGCTCGCGAATTGCGGCGGGGATCGCGCTGGAGCTGTTTGGTGCCGGGCTTTTCGGGTTTCGCGACATGGTGCGCGCGGCTATACCGCCCGCTACGCGCGGAACAACGGTTTTCGGCGATAGTGCAAGCCCGATCGCGCGGGCGTGAACGATAGAGGTGGACGTGGCCGACAAGATTGGCGAAAGCGCGGCGCAATGACGAAGAAATTGCTGACGCTGACCTTGGGCCTGTCGGGCTCCGCGCTCGCCGCGGCGCTGGTGTTGCCCGCGATCGCACAGGAATCGCTGCTGCCCGAAGGTTTCGGCAACCCAGCCGACACCCCCGCGCCGCGCCCCACGCCAACGCCGTCGCAAACCCCCGCGCCGACATCGGTACCGAAAAACGGCACGACCCCGCCGCCGGTCACCCCGACCGTCGGTTCGACCGACACCGCCGGGGCGACCGATGACGCCGACGAAGACGATGTCGATGACGAAACGGTTGAGCCCGGCACGCTGAAATATGACCTGCCCCCGGGGGCGCGGCGGCTGCTCACCCGCATCGGGCCGCTGACGCCCGAAACCGGTGGGCTCGGTCCCGATGCGTTCGGGGTGCGGGGTCAATATGCCGCCGCGATCATGCGGCGGACGAGCGGCCAACTCGCGTCGCGCTGGGGCCAGATATTGCTGCGCCGTTCGCTCGTCTCGGCCATCGATACGCCCGCAACGATCAACGGCGCCGACCTTGCCGCCGACCGGGCTTCGTTGCTTTTGCGAATGGGCGAATCGATTGCGGCACGCTGGATCGTCCAGTCGGTCGATTACGACCGCGCGAGCCCGCGACTGGTCGCCGCCGCGCAGCAGACTTATCTGGCCAATGCCGATCCGGCGGGCCTGTGCGCCTATGTTCCCGCGGGACTGGCGCATGGCGACGAGCAGGCGTGGCGGCTGGCGTCGGCAATCTGTTCGGGCCTGTCGGGCGAGGCGGGGCCGGCGGGCTGGGCGATCGGTCGCGTGCGGTCGAGCGGCAGGATTTCCAATTTTGACATATTGCTTGCCGAGCGCGTGCTCGGCGCGACGGGCAGCGGACGCCGGTCGACAACGATCGAATGGGACAATGTCGATCGGTTGACCAGCTGGCGGTTCGGCATGGCGACGGCGACCGCGGTTCCCGTTCCCGAGGCGCTGCGCACTGCCGCGCCTGCGAATATGAAGGGCTGGACGGTGCTTGCGCCGATGACCGACATGGCGAGCCGCATCGCCGCTGCGCCCGAAGCCGCTGCGCGCGGCGTCCTGTCGAGCGATGCCTATGTGTCGTTGCTGAGCGCTGCGGCGGGGGAAGAGGAGCCGTCCGAAGCGCTCGCGGCGCAAACCGACCAGCTCCGCGCGGCCTTCGGCTCGGCACGCCGCGCCGATCGTTATGCAGCGATGGAGGCGATCTGGGCCGCTGGCAGCACACCGGTGCAGCGCTACGCCGCAATGGTGTCGACCGCGCGCGCTGCCGCAGCGTTGCCGGTGAACACAGAAATCGGCGACGATCCGTGGCAGCTGTTGGGATCAATGCTCGCGGGCGGCTATGACGCCAATGCGATCGCGTGGGTGCCGACAGTCACCGTGGGCAGCCGCGCCTGGGGCGTACTCGCGGTCGGATCGCCGCGGCCACTCAATGGCACGACGGCGGGAACGGTTGGACAATTTTCGGGCAATGACGACAGCGCCGACTATCTCCGGTCGAAATTCCTGCTCGCGGGGCTCGCAGGGCTTGGGCGGATCGATGCCGGTGCCGCGGCGTCGGCAGCGAGCGACCTCGAGGTCGATCTGGGTAAGCAGACGCGCTGGTCGCGCGCGATCATGGCGGCGGCCGAACGCCGCGAACCCGGCATGGTCGCCCTGCTCGCCGCAGCGGGGATGCAGGGCGAATGGTCGAAAGTCCCGCCCTATCATCTCTATTATATCGTCCGCGCGCTGCGCGAGGTCGGGCTGGCGTCCGAAGCGCGGATGATCGCCGCCGAAGCGCTGGTGCGTGTCTGAACCGGCCAGCGTGACCGGTTCGACCATGTCTGACGGCGCCGCGATCGACCGCTTTCTGGAGATGATGGCGGCCGAGCGCGGTGCTTCGCGCAACACGCTGGTCGCATATCGCCGCGATCTGGAACAGGCGGCAGAACGGGTCAAAGGCCCGCTCGCCGGTGCCGATGTCGCGGCGTTGCGCCAGTTGATGGCCGATTATCAGTCGCTTGCGGCGAGCAGCGCCGCGCGCAAGCTGTCGGCCCTGCGCCAGTTTTTTGCCTTTCTGCAGGGTGAGGGCGACCGGGCCGACAATCCCGCGCTCGACATTGCGCGCCCCGCAACGCGCCGCGCGCTGCCGCGCATCCTGACCCACGCGCATGTCGAACAATTGTTTGCGCAGGCCGAGGCGGAAGCGGCTGGCGATGCACCGCCCGCCGCAGCGGTCCGCATGCTGCTGCTGCTCGAACTTCTCTACGGATCGGGGCTCCGCGCGAGCGAGCTGGTGACGCTGCCGCGCCGCGCGATCGGCGGCGAGCGCGAATTTCTGATCGTCAGGGGGAAGGGCGACAAGGAGCGGCTGGTGCCGCTGTCGGATCGCGCCCGCAGTGCGCTCGACCGCTGGCTTCCGCTGCTCGCCGACGCATCGCCCTGGCTGTTTCCGTCGGGAAAAAGCCATGTGTCGCGCGTCCGGCTGTTCCAGATGCTGCGCGACCTTGCGGGTAGGGCGGGGATCGATCCGACCGCGGTCAGCCCGCACGTCCTGCGCCACGCCTTTGCCACCCATTTGCTCGAAGGCGGCGCTGATCTGCGCGCGCTGCAACTGATGCTGGGCCATGCCGATATCGCGACGACCGAAATCTATACCCATGTCGACAGCCGCCGGCTGGTCGAACTGGTCAACCGTCGCCATCCGCTCGCGCATATGGACGCGGGGCAGGGATCAGCAGACGTTGACGTTGGGGCGCCATCGGCTTAGCGATCCGACGATGACAGCCTTTCTGGACTTCGAAAAACAGGTCGCCGCGCTCGATCGGCAGATTGCCGAACTGCGCGACATGGGGGACGACCCCACGCTCAACATCGACAATGACATCGCGCGGCTGGAGGATAAATCCTCGAAATTGCTGCGTGATATTTATGCGAAGCTGACGCCCTGGCAAAAGACGCAGGTCGCGCGTCACCCCGATCGCCCGCATTTCAAACATTATGTCGCGGGGCTGTTCGACGACTGGATGCCGCTCGCCGGCGATCGCAATTTTGGCGATGATCAGGCGATTTTGGGCGGGCTCGCCCGCTTTCGCGGTCGCCGCGTGATGGTCATCGGCCATGAAAAGGGCGACGATATTCCGTCGCGGATGAAGCATAATTTCGGGATGGCCAAGCCCGAGGGCTATCGCAAGGCGATCCGCCTGATGCAGCTCGCCGACCGGTTCGGCCTGCCGGTGGTGACGCTGGTCGATACGTCGGGTGCCTTTCCGGGCATCCAGGCCGAAGAACGCGGCCAGGCCGAAGCGATCGCGCGCTCGACCGAACAATGCCTGGCGCTGGGCGTGCCGATGGTCGCGGCGATCGTCGGCGAGGGCGGCTCGGGCGGCGCGATCGCGCTCGCCGCGGCGAACCGCGTGCTGATGTTCGAACATGCCGTCTATTCGGTGATCTCGCCCGAAGGCTGTGCGTCGATCCTGTGGCGCACATCGGACAAGGCCGCCGATGCCGCCGCCGCGATGAAAATGTCGGCGCAGGATCTGCTGGGCCTGAAGATCATCGACCGCATCGTCGCCGAACCGGTTGGGGGCGCGCATCGCGCGCCCGACGTGGCGATTGCTTCGCTGGGCGATGCCATCGCGCAGGAACTCGACGGCCTGTCGGGGCTGCCGCGCGATGCGATCCTCGCGGCGCGCGAGGAGAAATTCCTTGCCATGGGTCGCGGCTGAAGCCGGGCGACGGAACCCGACCGTCGCGATTTGCGTTCACCGTCAAGACAGGGCTCCTGACGCACACCAGGCCGCTTTCGACAACGGCTTGTCTCGCCGCGAATAGGGAATATGCCCTGATAAATGCATAGCTTGTGGGAGGCACATCGATGACCCGAAGGAAGAAGACCGGCCTTGCCGTCAAACTCGCAGCGACCGCGGCGCTCGGCAGCCTCGCCCTTACCGGAGCCGCCGACGCCCAGCTCAAGGCGATCAAGACCGCGACCAATATCACGCCGTCCGAACGCAAGCAGGGCGACGAGGCGCATCCGCAACTGATGGCGGAATTCGGCGGTGCATATAGCGGACCGCAGACCGCTTATGTCGTCCGCGTCGGTCAGAATATTGCACTGCAATCAGGGCTGTCGAACGCGCGCAGCGACTTTACCATCACCCTGCTCAATTCGCCGGTGAACAACGCGTTCGCGATCCCGGGCGGCTATGTCTATGTCACTCGCCAGCTGATGGCGCTGATGAACGACGAGGCCGAGCTTGCCGGGGTGCTGGGGCATGAAGTCGGCCATGTCGCGGCGCAGCACAGCAAGAAGCGTCAGTCGGCGGCGACGCGCAATCAGATCCTCGGTGTCCTCGGCGCGGTGCTTGGGGGTGCGATCGGCGACAGTGGCGGCGTGCTCGGCGGGCTCGGCGGCTTGCTCCAGAACAACGCGATGCAGGTCGCGCAGCTCGCGACCCTGGGCTTTTCGCGCAGTCAGGAAATGCAGGCTGACCAGCTGGGCGTTCAATATTTGCGCAGCGCGGGCTATGATCCGCTCGCGCTGTCGACGATGCTCGCCAGCCTTGCCAACCAGACCAACCTCGACGCGCGGCTGTCCGGCGGCGATGCGCGCTCGCTGCCCGCATGGGCGAGCACCCACCCAGACCCCGCCTCGCGCGTCCGCAACGCCCAGACGCTGGCGAGCCGCGTCGGCGGCACCGGCGGAACCCGCAATGCCGATGCGTTTCTGGCGGCGGTCGATAATGTGCTGTACGGCGACGATCCGGCGCAGGGCGTCGTCGAGGGCAATGAATTTCTCCACCCCGACCTCCGGCTGCGTTTTGCGGTGCCGGGCGGTTACGGGATGCAGAATGGCACCACCGCCGTCACGGTCAGCGGCAATGGCGGTCAGGCGCAATTTACCACCGGCCCGTACAGCGGCGACATGAATGCCTATATCGCCGCGGCGTTCAAATCGGTGGCGGGCAACACCGCGATCACCCCGAGCGCAGTTCAGCGCACCACCGTCAACGGCATCCCCGCCTCTTACTCGACCGCGCGCGTCGCCAGCCAGTCGGGGCAGATCGACGTCACCATCTTTGCCTATGAATTTTCGCGCAGCAGCGCCTTTCACTTCGTCACGTTGACCAAGGCGGGCGGGACGGGGGTGTTCAATTCGATGTTCAACAGCGTCCGGCGCCTGAGCGCGGCCGAAGCGACGGCGATCAAGCCGCGGCGGATCGACGTGGTGACGGTGGGGCGCGGCGACACGATGGCCAGCCTGGCGCGGCGCATGGCGTACAGCAATTATCAGGCCGAACGGTTCCAGGTGCTCAACCGCCTGACCGCGTCGAGCCGGCTGACGCCGGGGCAAAAGGTGAAAATCGTCGTTTACGCCAGCCGTTGATCAAGCAAAAAAAGGGGCGGTGTTTCCACCGCCCCTTTCTGTTTGTTTGATCGCGCTATTACGGCGTGGTCAGGTTGGTGTTCACCTTGTTGAAGGTGCCGCTGACGCTGTTACCAACGGCGCCCATCGCGGTGATGCCGGCGACGGCGATCAGGGCCGCGATCAGGCCATATTCGATGGCGGTTGCGGCTTTGGTATCGCGAACGAATTTCTTGATGAACTTCATGACTGGTCTCCTGATTTCACTTACCCTGTTGACGGTCTGGTCTGGGTCAACAGTGGCTGGTTTAGGACGAATAGGTTTTGAAAATCTTAATGGCTGACGGCGAAAAGGATCGGTCGCAAGTCCAGAAAAGGGACAGTCGCCGCGGCGCTACATATTGGTCTGGGCCGCGGTGGAGACGTTGTTCCACATGAGGCCCGTACTGTTCGCGACATTTCCGACGGCGCCGACGGCGGCGATGAAGATGAGGGCCAGTATCAGCCCATATTCGACGGCTGTAGCGGCCCTGGTCGACCGCATCAGCCTGTAAAGGTTGCGCATTGTTCCACCCCTGCTTGAAGTGTAGTTCCCGAGGATGCCGATGATCGCACAGGAAGGTTAACAATTTGTCCGTCGCCAGCCCCGGAAAACCGCCAAAAAATGACCTGGTCGTGGTCGCCGCGGCGCTCGTCGATCGCGACGGCCGCCTGCTCGTCCAGCAGCGCCCAGAGGGTCTGTCGATGGCCGGATTGTGGGAGTTTCCCGGCGGCAAGGTCGAACCCGGCGAAACGCCCGAACAGGCGCTGATCCGCGAGTTGGCCGAGGAACTGGGCATTGATGTCGAACAGGCCTGTCTGGCCCCCGCCTGTTTCGCCAGCGATATGCTGGGCGACCGGCATCTGTTGTTGCTGCTCTATGTCTGCCGCAAATGGCGCGGCACCCCGGTTGCGCACCATGCGAGCGCGCTGCGCTGGGTGCGTCCGGTCGAACTACACGGACTGGCGATGCCGCCGGCCGACAAGCCGTTGATCGGCCTGCTGGAAGCGCTCGTTTAGCCCTTCGGCTTCAGCGCTTCGGTCAGCGAAGCGGTGCCGCTGCCGCGCCGCGCGGGCTGCGGTTGATCGGGATGCGGCGCCCACCCGCTGAAATGGACGATACGCAGGCTTTCGGCGACGCGACCGTCGGGGTCGGCTTGCGCGGCGAAGGCGGCGGCGATCTGCGCTGCCTCGGCGCGCGTCAGCGGCGGCGGGGTCGGCGCAAGGCGGCTCGTGAGCCCGACCGCGCGCAGGTCGCGGGCCAGCGCGAACCAGTCGCCATACCGCACAGTGAGCGCCTCGACATCGACCACGGGCAAGGCAAAGCCGACGCGCTGGAGCAGATTGCCCATCGCGGCGAGATCGATCTGGGGGTGCATCCGAGCGATCGGGCGCACCGCGTCGACCATCATTGCACGGCGAAGCCGCGGCAGGCTGCCGTCGCCCACGAACGCACCGAGCAGCAAGCCGTCGGGCGCGAGCAGGGCGCGCAGGCGGAGCAGCGCGCCGGGTACGTCGTTGACGCTGTCGAGGCCGCCCGGCCAGACGATCAGGTCGAAGCTGGCAAAGGGCAGGTCGAGCGCGTCGGCCTCGACAATGATCGCGCCGCTGGCTGCCGCCAGCCGCGGTCCCGCTTCGATGATCGTCAATTCCGTGCAGATGCCGCGGAGTCGATCGGCGAGCGCGGGATCGTGCGCACCGATGAGCAGGACGCGCGGAAAGTTGCGGGTCACCATCGTCAGCCGGTCGAGCAAGGTTTCCGCGATGATCGGGGCGAGGAAATTGGCGGACGCGGGCAAGCGTGCCATGCGATCGCGCTGGGCGCGGTGACGGGCGGCGGAAAAAAGCGGGCGGGGAGGCTGCGACATCCGCCGCTTGTGCCGTCCCCGGCCATGCTTCACAAGCGGCGGATGACCACGACGACCGGGGATGTCGAAGAAAAACAGGCGCCGTCCGGGCCATTGTCCCGCGCCTTGCGAAGCGCGGCGCGCGCGATCGTCGATTATGCGCTGCCGCCGCGCTGCCCCGGATGCGGCGTGATCGTCGGCGACGACCGGCAATTTTGTCTGACCTGCTGGGCGTCGCTCGAATTTCTCGATGGACCCGCTTGTTCGCATTGCTCGATCCCGTTGCCAGCGGCGCTGCCCGGCGGGCCGATCGCCTGCGGTGCCTGCCTCGCCAGCCCGCCGCCCTTTGATGGCGCACCTGCCGTCGTTGCTTATGGCCCGGTCGCCCGCACCGTTGCCCTGCGTCTGAAATATGGGCGGCGCACCGGCCATGCGCGGTTGATGGCGCGGCTGATGGCGCGGCGACTGGCGGCGCTCGGCGATACCGCAAACATGCTGATCATACCCGTGCCGCTGCACCGCTGGCGGCTATGGTCGCGCGGTTTCAACCAGGCCGCGCTGGTCGCCGATGAACTGGCCCGCACAAGCGGCGCGCCGCGCGACCATCACCTGCTGCATCGCGTCAAATCGACCGCATCGCTGCGCGGCAAGGGGCGGCGCGAGCGTGAGCGGATCGTTGCCGGAGCGTTCGCGTTGGCCGCTGATGCCAAAGTGCGTGCTGCGGGGCGCCACCTCATCCTGGTCGACGACGTCCACGCCAGCGGCGCGACGCTGCGCGCCGCGGCCAAGGTGCTGCGGCGCAGCGGCGCGGCGCGTGTCTCGGCGCTGACCTGGGCGCGCGTTGTTCCCGAGGCGCTGATGACGAGCAACATATTTGACTTTGCTTCGTTGGATTCCGATATGTCGGACCAGATGATGACAGGATAGGTCATGGCCAAGATCGAAGTTTTCACCAAATTCCTCTGCCCCTATTGCTCGCGCGCGAAAGCGCTGCTCGATCGCAAGGGCGCGGAGTATCAGGAGATCGACGTGACGATGGACCGCGCCGGGTTCGACGCCATGGTCGAACGTGCCGGTGGCGCGCGCACCGTGCCGCAGATTTTCATCGACGGGAAACATATCGGCGGCAGCGACGATATGGCGGCGCTCGACGCGCGCGGCGGGCTGGATCCGCTGCTCGGCCTCGCCTGACCTTGATCGTCTTTGACCTTTGCTGCGCCGCCGGCGATCACCGGTTCGAGGCCTGGTTCGCGAGCAGCGACAGCTTCGCCGAACAGCGCGCGCGCGACCTGATCGCTTGCCCGGTCTGCGGCGACGTCCGTATCGAAAAGGCGGTGATGGCGCCGCGGATCGGCGCCAAGTCGAACCAGCTGATCGTACCGGCGCCAACGCCGCCAACCGATAGCGCGGCGTCAAACGAGATATCGCCCGAGCTGGTACGCAAGATCGTCGCCGAAATTGCGGCGAAACAGGCCGAGATGCTGCCGCAATCGCGCTGGGTCGGACGCGATTTTGCCGATGCGGCCCGCGCGATGCACGAAGGCCGCGCGCCCGACGACCTGATCCATGGCCAGGCCTCACCCGAGGAGGCGCAGGCGCTGCGTGACGACGGGATCGCGGCGATGCCGCTCCTGGTACCCATCGCCCCGCCCGACGCGGTTAATTAGCCACGCCAATTGACGCTGCGCGCCTCGCGCCGCTACACGAACCGCGGCGCACCCGTAGCTCAGCAGGATAGAGCATCAGATTCCTAATCTGGGGGCCACTGGTTCGAATCCAGTCGGGTGCACCATGTTTTCAATGGCTTAAGGAATATTCCGCTCGATTGTGTGCCGCATTATGTGTCACGGAGTTTCAACGATTTTTGCTGAGTTTGCGTGACTTTTGGCCAGTCGATGCAACACCGATGCAACATGGTCGACTGATCATCTCCCTCCGCGATGCAGGCGGCGGGCAGCTCGGATTTCCTCGTCGGTTGGCTCTGGGCCGAAGTCCAGCTCCTCATCAATTGGAACAGGCTATCGGCGCTCGATCCGTTCGGACAGCCGGCGGTCGAGGTCGGTTTGTGTGGCGAGCATGGCGACTATTCCTCGTCCCAAGGATTGTTGAAGGGCGCCATTGGTTGAGCATCCTCGCCAAGCAAAATGTCGATCGTCTGCTCGCGCAGGTTGATATGGACGCGCGCCTTTTCGTAACCGGCTCGTTTGCAGGCTTTGAGCGCCCGCGTGATGTCGTCCTGGCCTACCAATGCACGCTGGGTCACTGCTCACCTCCCACTGCAACCCGAATCGGCCTGTCGCCGACGAGCTATTGGAATGGCACCGCATAGCTTGAGTGGCCAATTTGTCACGGTCCCCGCAATTCTGCGAGCCCAACGGGCGGCGTTGCACCATGAACAGCGGCCATCGCCAATATATCGATTCATCCCACCGAACGCCGATAACGCATTGAAAATGCGTTTCTCCTAAACGGCGCGAGCGACGAGACGAATCAAATTATCGACGAGCCGAGTCTCTAAAGCGTCATTTACCGTCTTGCGCCGGAAGGTCAGTGCTTCAGTATAGCTGTAGGGACTTACCAGGGAGCACCCCACGGACGTCTCTGAAAAACAAGAGGCGGCTGATCAGCCGATCAACCGCCCGATGTACCGGTTCGCGCGTCTGCCTCGCCAAAAGGTTGCGCGATCCACCTGGCCCCTTCCACAAGGGCATGTGAGCAACGGCGCGTTTCCATTCCAACCGGGGACGCGCCGTTGTGCGTCAGGTATATGCAGAAACGCATAGGGGCGTCAAAACCTTTGGCACGAGTTGCCCCCAGCGAACGATTAGTGGGCCCAGCCACATACGTCGCGGGGCCGCAGTTTGCGCGCTGTCGGGGCTATTTTTCTTGGCCCACAGCTGAGTTAAGGCTATAATCACCGGACATAATCAACCGCTGCCCCCTACAGCGCAAAAACATAATCCGAACGAATTGCCGCCCCGACATAAGGGGCCGATCAGTGGCACAGGGCTTAGCTTTTCCAGCATTCATCCGCGCTGAATATGACAGCGGCTCGGGCGGCTTTCGCGATTTCGAGCGCAGCGCGTTCCAGGCAAGCGATAACGTCAAACGCCGGTTCGATGCCGACATGGCCGAGATCCGCCGCACCGTCTCGGCGGCGCTCACCATGCCGCGGAACGCTGCCGGTGGCCTAAACCTCGACACAGCAGGGATGCGGCAAGCTGCAGCGGATGCACAAGCGGCCGCCGTCGCGACCCGGCAACTCGCTCAAGCGGCAGAAGCGGCAGCCCGGTCGAGCGGGGATCTGACGACCGAAACGCGCAACTTCGTCGCTGCCGCGCGCGCCGAGGCCGTCGCAGCCGAAGAAAAGGCGCGCAGCCTGGCGCGGAACGCTGCGGCCTATGAAAAGCTTCAGGTCGAGATCGATCGCGCTTCGGTTTCGTCGGGGAGGTTCGCGAATGAGGCGCAGCAGGCCGCGACCGCGAATGGGCGCCTCGCCGCATCGCAGGGCGCACTGCGGCAAGCCTCGATCGGCGCGGGCCAGCAGCTTCAGGACATCGCGGTCTCGCTCTACAGCGGCCAGCGCGCCGGCGTCGTCTTTGCCCAGCAGTTGCCGCAAATGGCCTTCGCACTCAGCGGCCTCGAGGGCTCGACGAACAAGACGGCAAACCGGATCGGGCAATTTGCGAGCTTCTTGTCGGGGCCGTGGGGTATCGCCGTCGGCCTTGGCGTCGGAGTGCTCGCGACCTTCACCTCGGGGCTGTTCGCCACCGACGAGGCGCTTCAGAACGTCGAGTTTTCCAGCTTCAAGCTCAACGAGGCGCAAAGCATCCTTGGCGGCGTCATCGACCTGACCACCGGCAAGATCAACAATCAGAACGCCGCGTTGCAAGGGCTCGCGCAGGCGCAGTTGCTCGTTGCCAAGGTACAGGCGCAGGGCAGGCTTGCCGAAGCCCGCCGCGGCGTAACGGCCATTCAGGATCGGAAACTCATCCTCGACGGCGGTTTCGGCGGCGGCATCAATATCCAGCGGCGCACGCGCGATGGCCGAGACGTGATTTCGCAGCAGGTGCTGTCCGGTGAGATCACCTCGAAAAAGGCGATCGATCAGCTTGAACAGCTGCGGCGGGTCGGCCGATTGACCGATGACGAATTTACCGCAGCCGCCACGTCCGTCGCCAATCTTGGTCTTGAGCTGGAAAACCTGAAGGTCTTTGACTCCGCTGATCGGCTGCTCAACGGGCAGGCCACGGCCGGGGATCGCAATCTGCTCGTGAAGCCCAACCGGACGCGCACACCCCGGTCCAGCGGCAGCAGCGGGGCCGACAAGGCGCGCCGGGAAGCCGAGCAGCTGAACAACGCGATCGCCCAGACCGCGGAATCCGTGACGCGATTGCGCGAGCAGTTCGGCGAGGCGCCCCGTGACATCGCGCGCGCCGACGCGGCGGCTCGTGAGCTCGAAGCCACCATGAAAGAGGTGACTGCCCAGCTGGCCGGCAAAAAGCTGACGGACGCCAACCGCAAAAGGCTCGAGGAGACGAAGGCGGCGATCGAAGACGCCCAGAAGCGCATTCTGCCTGACTTCCGTCAACGGCCGGTGACCGATCGGATCGCCGACATGAACCAGGAACTGCAAATTCAGCGCCTACTGCTGAGCGGTCGGGAGGATGAGGCCGACCTGCTCAGTTTCCAGCAGGATCTGATGCGTCAATTGCGGGTGCAGACCGTCGAGCAGCTGGAAGCCGAACTGCGCGGACGGAACATCAGCAAGGAAAAGCTGGACCTGATGTGCAAGCAGTTCCAGCAGCTGCGCGAGAATGCCCGGGTGCAGGAACGAATGGACCGGTCGGTTCGGTCGGTCGGCGCGAAATTGCAGGAACTCGACCGCGCCCGATCGAGCATCGAGCAATCGATCGCCGGGCTGCCCGATGATGCCCGCGCTTCACTCAAGGGGCTGGTCGGCAACCTTCGCAGCCAGGTCAATGAGATCATTGCCCGCCGGCTCACCGATAATTTGTTCGGGAACCTGTTCGCTCGGCTCGAGGATGAGATCAAGGGTAAGCGGCCGATCGACATCGCGACCGACAATTTCGTTGGCAATGCCACGCGCGCCAGCACCGCGTTGATCGATCTTGCCAACACCGTTTCGGCGGCATCGATGGCCTTCCGCGGCGCGGCTAACGATAATCTGCTCGGAAGCGGCAAGCTGTTGAACAGTGTCGGTTCCGAAGTGAAATCTGCCGTCAACAAGACATTGGCCAATGACCCGACCGGCGACATCGTGGTCAGCGGAGATCGCGGTGGCAAGACGAACCGCTCAGAGCAGCGTCAAGCTCAAGAGGCATTGGCCGCCAGCGCGAAGAGCCTGAAGGAACTCGCTCGCTCGGCAGCCGAAGGCATGTTCATCGGTCAGACGGCTTCGAGCTTGGTCTTTGGCCAAAAGGGGAGCGCGACCGGTTCGGCGATCGGTGGCGCCTTGGGCAAGATTGCCGGGGATGCGCTCGGCAAATCACTCGGCAAGTTGGGGCAATTCGCTGGGCCGCTCGGCAGCATCGCGGGCGGATTGCTCGGCAGCGTCGTCGGCGGGTTGCTGAAAAAGACGCCGCGCGGATTCGCGACCATCGGTGGCGGCGCAGATGGCAATCTTGCGATCACCGGCACCGGCGGCAACAGCAACTCCGCGATCAAGGCAGGCAATCAGGCCGCGAGCGCAACCATCGACACCCTCGCGCAGATCGCGCAGGCGCTCGGCGGCACCTATGACGCCTCGCGCGGCTCGGTATCGATCGGCCGCAGCGGTGACAGCTGGCATGTCGATACGACGGGCCGGGGGCGGTTGAAAAAGAGCCAGGGCGGCCTGGACTTCGACGACGATTATGAAGGCGCGGTGAGGGCCGCGACGATGGACCTCATCAAGGACGGGGTGATCACCGGCCTTCGCGCCTCGACACAGCGCCTTTTGCAGCAGGGCAAGGACATCGACAGCGCGCTTCAGAAGGCGCTCGACTTCGAATCGGTCTTCACCCGGCTCAAGGAATATCGAGATCCGGTCGGCGCCGCGCTCGACACGCTCGACAAGGAGTTCATGCGGCTCAAGGGCATCTTCGCGGAAGCGGGGGCCAGCGTGGAAGAATATGCCGACCTCGAAGCCCTGTATGGCCTCGAGCGGGCCAAGGCGATCGAGGAAGCGTCGAAGCGCGTCACCAGCAGCCTGCAATCGCTGTTCGACGACCTGACCATCGGTGACAATGGCCGCAGCCTGCGCGACCGTCTCTCGGCGGCGCAGGGCGTCTATGACCCGCTCAAGGCCCGGGTGATGGCGGGTGATCGCAGCGCGTATGATGCCTATGCCGAAGCGGCGCAGTATCTACTCGAAATCCAGCGCCAGTTCAGCGGATCGCAGACGCCGTACTTCAACCTGCTCGACGAGATCACGCAGCTCACGAAGCAGCGGATTGATGCGGAAAAGAACATCGTGTCGATCGCCGAAAATCGCGACAGCCCGTTCAGCTCGAGCGGACGGGCGACCGGCGCCGCGGACAATGCGCCTGTTGTCGGGGCGATCCAGCAGCAGACCCAAGACCTGCTTAGGGGTATGGCCGCGCTCGCGAGAGTGAGCGGTGGTGGCGCGGTCGATAGCCGCGGCTTCGCTTCGGTGCCTTTCCTATGAGCCGGGTGAAAGTCGAGCTCCGCATGCCGCCGCGGTCCGCGTTCGACAATTTCGAGCGCGAAACCGTGTCACGGCTTCAGGCCGCGGCATTGAACGCCACCCATATTGCGGCGAGCAGAGCCCGCGCGAAGGTGCAGACGGAAATGCGCAGCGCTGGTCTCGGCCGCCTGGGCAACGCCGTGGGCAGCGGCAGCGACCTCGAAAAGCGCGGCGCCGTGCGCAGCCAGGGTGTTGGCTGGTCGGCCTCGGGCTGGGTACATATCCGCAGCCAGTCCGACCGCACCGTCGGCGCAATCGAGGCCTATACTTCCGGCGCCGACATCGCTCCGCGCCGGGGTCGTTGGCTCTGGATCCCCACCGATGACATCCCGGCGCGCGTCGGCAGGCGGAGCATCACGCCCGACAATTATACGAAGCTAGGGCTGGCAACGAAAATTGGGCCGCTCGTCTTCGTTATGACGCCGAGCGGCCACCCGTTGCTTGTCGTTAAAGGGGCGAGTCTAAGCGCCTCGGGCAAGTCGCGCTCGGCTAAATCGCTGCGCAAGGATGGCGGTCTGCGGAAAGGACAGATCGCAGCCGAGACGATCGTCGCATTCGTCGGCATTCGGCGAACGTCGCGCGCGGCGCGCGTCGACGTCCCGGCCATCATGCGGGAAGCGCAGGCGTCGTTGCAGGGGCTGATCGAACAGCAGTTAGGGCGGCGATGACAGATTGGCCCCGCCGCGATGGGTCGCGATCGTGGCGGGGTTGCCGCGCAGTTACGGCCATTCTGTGAAGTTTCGATGAAACGATTCTATTCGAACAGACTTTGCGCGCCGCCGACAATTCCAGCGACAAACGCTCCCCCGACGACGAGCGTGGCGATCCAAAATTCGATCGCAAGCGCCTTGTCTCGCCATTTCGGATCCTTGATCACGGGCAGCGATGTCCCTGCCAGTACCGGTCCCACCGCGCGGCATAGCCATCCCTGACCATCGCGCAGGATATGTCGCCAGATCGCGGCGAGATGCAAAATGCAGCGGTGCGCTTGCCGCCCGCGCCGCCCGCTGATCGGCAGCGCATCGTTGGGCCGGTGACCGAAATGTGCCCGGTCGGGCGAACGCCGCCGCGCTTGCCCAGCAATGTCACCAAGTGATCGCGCGCGGCGATAGCGTCAGCGGCTGGGCAAGGATGCCCAGGGCTGCACGTTCCGTCCATTTCCCGCGCTGCGATGCCCGATAGTCGAATATGCGGCCCTTCAGCACACCAAATAGGCCCATCGCCGTCCCATACCGCGGTTGGGGTGCAATCGAACGACTGACCCGCAGGAACGACAGACGCGGCAAGGATGAGCGCGGCGATCATTTCGGCTCGCACCCTTCGGGCCAAGGTTCATCGATGCCCCAGCGCCCGCAGACACCATGGCTGTTCGGCCTTTCGTCGGTGCTGATCACCATTCGGCTATTGCCATCGACGATATCGACCAGCGTTGCGGCGAGCTGGCCCGCCGCATGGTCGTCTTTCAACTCCGGGATCGGGTGACGCCCGCGGCCATGACGACCTTGGCGCATTGTCTTGATCTTGATGTAGAAGCTGTCCTTCAAGTCTCGGCGATCGATCCGGCGCATGTCAGTCGGCCACCGAGAATAGCACCGCGAAGCGCGCGCCGTCGTTATCGTGCAGTGCGATTTCCGCCTCGGCGGCCTCCCTCGCAAGGCAATACGCCTCGGCAGCCTGTAATCTGGCGCCATGTTCGCGAAAATGCGCGTCGGTGCGCTCGGTCTCGTTCAATCCCTCGGCCAACAGAAGATCGACCGCATAGGCTTTGACGGCGTCATGCGCGGTCACGCCTTCGCGGGCGAGCACCGTTTGAGCAGCCGTCAGCGCAGCCTGCCTCACCTCGGGTTCCAGCGTGTCCTGGCCGAACATCGCAAGGCGGGAGTCGTTCGTTTCCATTGGCTCAATCCTCAATCAGTCCAGCCCGGATATTCCCGGCCTCGACCTGCAAAGCGCTCGCCCTCGTTCGTGCGTCAGGATTGCCGGTTTTGGCCGCATAGGCAAGGAAGCGGTCGGCGCGCCGGTCGAGATAATCAGCCACCCTGTCCAAATCCGAGGGGCCGTTATGTCCCCGCATATCCACCGTCGTCATCGCTCGCTCTTCCGAATCGCTTGCATCGATGTTCCAATTTTGTTCTCGTTCGTCGGCGATGGCAAGAGAGCTAGTTAACCCGATCAGCGACCTGTTCGACGTTGCCTGTCGGCATCACACCGTGAAGGTGTCGTGCCAATGCGGGAACGTGGGCATCTTCGATCCGCATGCACTGTGGTGGCTGTTCGAGCGGAAGGGTTGGAACGACAAGCTACCCGCCGTGCGCAAGCGGATGCGCTGCCTTCAATGCTATTATGCCAAACGGAAGCGGACGATCGCCACCCTGGAATTGGTCAACGTCGATCACACGCGACAATTGCCGATGCCGGATATCAGCGAATGGAAGAGGCAGTTGCGGCGGCGGCGGTGAATGTCCGAAATGGGGTGGGAAGCGGACGTCAGGTTTGATAGACCTCGAGAATGTCTTCGCTCCGCATTACAGATAGTGATCGGCCCACCGACGAAGAGGTGGAAGCCGCCGCACGGCAACTGCATTTGTCTGGAGAGGAACACGGCTGGTGGCCGGAAAGCGTCTCTAACTACGATTCGCTCGATCCGATCGGCAAGGACGAGTTTGACGCTATCGTTGAACGCATCTTGATGGCGGCTGCTGCAGCTAAACGCGAAATTGCGAGCGGCTCCGCATAGATCGGATTATCCGAAATCGGTCGTTTCCGGTCACTCGCTCCAAATCGGCCGCGAGCGACTGGAATGGGGTGGATAGCGGACAAGCTAATCGTTAGCGTCTTCGAGTGGCGAAAAATGATCTCGGCAGCAAATGGACGCCGATGATCGAACGACAGGTGAAGTGGTCGTTCGTCGGCATATTCGCTATTCTTGCAACAGTGCTAATTGCTCATCTGATTTGAAATGTCCGCAATCGGTCGTTTCCTGCCACCGCGTCGCGAACTGCACTGAAGGGCGAAAACGGGGTGGGAAGCGGACTAACGCTTTGGCGGCGGCGTGGGCAGGTAAATCGGATTTGGATTCTTCCCCCCAACGCATAAATTGAAATCGCCGGCCTCGCGGTCGCGAAATCGGGTCGGCCAGCCGCCCAAGCAATCGGTCGGCGTTGTGTCGATGCCTCGCACAATGGCGATCGACATCGAGCGGATACGCGCCTCTCCGACGAGGCAATTCACTTTCTCAGGTGGGGTTGCATCTAGGGCGATGAATGAAGAGGATACTGCGTCATTGCCGCCAGCGTCGGTCAAAAAGGCTTCTATCTTACAGTCCCGTAGCACCTTTAGGCTTGCAGGACCCTCCGTTTCAGGTTTGTAATCCGGTCCGAGAATATAATCAAAATCGTCGTCGACGAGACGGAGATATAGCGGCTGTTGATCATCCCGATGCCACAGCGTTGCGGCTCCCCACGCACCAATGCCAAGAGTCGCCCCGGTCAGCACGCCTGCCAGAAATTTCCGGTTCATTGGATATCCTTGCCGGTTGTTGCCACCGTCACATTTGCCGAAGATCCGAACGTCCGCAATCGGTCGTTTGCGGTCGTTCGGCGGTTGACTCCTGGAAGTTGTCCGCCACCATTCCCGGATGTGCAACCTATACACAAATAAGAGCACCGTCGCCGAAATGGCGGACCTGTTCAAGGCGCAGGCGCCACACGGCTTCAACGCCCCCGCCGACGTCTATCCGGGCTATCCGGGCCTGGTCATCCGCGATCATGACGGCGCCCGCGTGATCGAGCAAATGACTTGGGGCTTCCCCGTCCGCCTCAAGGGCATGAAGCCAACCAGCAAACCGAAGCCGGTCAACAACGCCCGCGACGACAAGCTGCTGACCCCGTTCTGGAAGCATTGGTTCACGACACCAGCGCACCGCTGCCTCATCCCGTTCACCGCCTTCGCCGAGGCCGAGGGGCCGAAGGGCAAGATGACGCGGACATGGATCAGCGTCGCCGATCAGCCGACCGCGGCTTGGGCAGGATTGTGGCGGCCGACCGACGAATGGGACGACGCCTACACCGGCGTCATGGTCGATGCGACCGAGGAGCTTTTCGACATTCACGACCGTATGCCGGTGATCCTGCACCCCGACGCGCACGAGACTTGGCTGCGCGCCAATGCCGACGAGGCGATGAAGCTGGTGACGCAATATCCAGCCGACAGGCTCATCGTCGATCGCACCGACGAACCTTGGTTCAAGCCGCGCGGAAGCTGATGGCTTTTCAACAATAGCGTTGCGAGTCGCCGAGGAACCGAACATCCCTCAACACGTTGGCCAAATATGGCCCCTCCCTAAAGGGCCGCCGCCGCCGGTCCCCCCCCACTATGACTGGCGGCGGCAAAGTCACCGATTTTTCACGAATCAACGGCACATGCGCGACAACCCTGCCGCGCTCGCGACCCGCGCGGCGGGGCCACCTTCACCGAATCATTGCGCGCCGGTCGATGGCGGGATTAACATCGCTCGATGGAAAGCGCCCAAGCTCTACTCGAGATGCTGCCCGACGGTTGCGAGCTGCGGGCGTCGGTTGCCGGCGTTGGCCGGGGATGGGAGGCGACCGCGCAAATTGTCCATATCACCGACACGCCGAAGCCGATCCACGTGGGGCGCGGGCCAACCGATGAGGACGCACTAGAGCACGCAGTCCATTCGCTCGCCTATTTTTGGGGATGGAGAACCAGCCCGGTGGCAAGGAATTACCCCCAGCGATGACCTATGAAATCCGCGGCCCTGACCCCGACGGCGACTTGTTCGTCGTTCGCATCGACGGGGAAAATGAGACGACGATCGATGAGACTTTCCCGAGCGCGGCGCTCGCGCAAGCTGCAGCCGAGCGGCTCAACATTAGCGGGATTTAAACCCTGGCGATTTAGACGGCTTGGCGTGCGTGGCGTGTCGCCAAGCGCACCCCTGATCGCGACCTATCAGGGGTGGCCCTAACCGGAAGGCGGGCGGAGGCGCGTCACGCACGCCCTGACTTCGCGCTGGCGACTCACGTTCCTGATCGTTACGCTGCACTGCGGCACACTCGCGCCGATGCGAGCTTCACCTATTAAAGCAGTGAGCCGGGGAGGCGTGGGAATGGTTGAAGCAGCTTTGGCAGTGGTTTTTGTCATCGCCGCTCTCGGTTTGCTCCTATTTTTGTGGGGTAAAAAGAAGCAGGTCGCACTGACGCGGGTCTCATTGCCCTTCGCGGAGTTTTCAGTGTCCAGCTTCGACGGGCTGCCTGCTGTGATGAAGTTTTCGCAATTGAGCATGCTGTGTCTTCCCGCCGACCCCTCAATGACCAAATCTCTCGACGGCAGCACTGCTGAAAGTTCTTCGCCAGCGATGATGATCCACACGGGGTGGAACGTTGTCTGCGAGGCCTTTATCGCGCGTTTCGGAGCATATCCAACTGACGAGGAAGTGCTCAAGGCTGCGGCGGCAATCGGCGGGCAAAATGTCGAGTTCGTGCAGATGTTCCGCGGCATTTACGAAGCCGCAATCAAGCATGCTGCTTCGATCGACCGGGAGTTTGCTGCGAACTTTCTCGTACGAGCTCCTGCGCTCGCGGAGCGCATTCACGGCGGATCGCGGGTTGAGCTTCCGAGCGACCCAAGTTTTCTCGACATGATGGTTCGTGCTGAAAGTATAGTCAGTGGCTTCGACCCGAATAGTTCGGCAAAGAAGGCGCCAGAGCCGCCCACCGCCGCGAGCATCGAACAGACGTTATCAGACGCTCAAAGGCAAAAGCTCGCCGAAGTGGCAACTGACGATGACTGGGTTGGCGCATGGGACGCGCTTGCCATCGAACTCGAAGCCAAGGATCTGGTCTCGAAGATAAAGGGGGTGCACGGTCAAGATCTGGCCACCCCCACGATGTTGGGGTCTGAGGTTTACCGTATAATCCGCGGTCGGAGTGAGCAATCGCATTGAGCGATCGTATGCGGCGGGGGTGATCGCCGCAGGAATCCGTCGAATCTAAAATCGAAAGCGCCACTCAATTCCGAAAAAGTGATTGATAGTTTCTATCAGTCTTTCAGTCGATGCCGGGGCGCTTTAGTTTCAGCCACGCATCCGACCGGCCTCGGATATACGGGGCATCCGCGCGCTTGACCATGACGCCTTCATGACCCGCCGCCCAACCCCGTTGCGCCTCGCCCTCGACGTCAGCAGCACCGAACGCCCATGTGTCTGCTACGAGCTCGATGGGATCGACGCCATGGCCTGCGCCGCGGGTGCCCGCCCGCCACTCCCAACCCGACCCATCGGGGGCCGTGGCAGCAATCGCGCGCGCCAGTGTCGCTTTGCGCTCGAACAGGGGTGTGTCGCACCGCCCAGCCTGCCACGCATCGAAGGGGATAGCGTCAAACGCGTGGAACGTGCCGGCATCGCCCAGGCGCCACCCGCGTTCATAGTGCGCCTTCGTCGCCGCGAAAGTACCGTCGACGACGAATTCGCCGTCGAACACCCATTGGCCGCCCATCGCCGCCTCGACCTCGATCAGTCGGGCGAGGATATGGCCAGCGCCGGGCATAGGCAGGCCGTTACGCGTCCAAAGACCTGGCGCGCCGTCGAGGCCACGGAAAAAGAGACATCGGAAGCCGTCATGTTTGCGCTCGACCATCGCGCCGGACGGATCGGGCATCACGCCAGCCCATCGACCGGCGAGCATGCAGAGCTCGGTCGGCCGTGCCCTCGTGAAGGTGCGTGGATGGCATTGCATTAGCATGCGCAAAAGATGATGCGATCGATCATCGAACGCAAGCGGAAACCCGCAGAAAACGTGGAAAAATTGCGGGTCCTACCTACGGGTTTTTGAGATCGTATGCGCTCAGGAACCGCGAAATTTACATCAGCCCGAATTTTTGGCGTTCGGCAGAGTTTGAAGTTCCTGATCGCTTTGGAACTAGCCATTTTTAGCGGCGACTCTGCAACAAGTCCAAAATGGAGCATGCTCTTCAGGCGAGCGTGTTGGCGTTTCGGATAATTGCCGGTAAGCTTTTGGCGAAGAGGGGAATCGAATGCCGTACCTGCACAATTATCGCCTATTTGTGAGCCATGCATGGCGATATAGTGAGGGGTACAACCGGGCTGTTCGCTTTCTTAACGATGCCAATAACTTTGTCTGGACCAATTATTCTGTTCCGGTCGATAAGAAGTTTGAAGGCATGAGTGACGAGCAATTGCGCCTGCAGTTGGCTCACCAGATCAGACCAACTCAGTGCGTGGTCGTATTGGCAGGAATGTATGCCCACCATAGCAACTGGATCCATTTTGAAATGGAGTACGCGAAGCTTCTGAAGAAACCTATTCTCGGCATCGTGCCGTGGGGGCAAGAACGGACTCCGCAGCTGGTACAGAATTATGCGACAAAAATGGTCGCATGGAACGCGGCGTCGATCGTGGCCGGAATTCGTGAAATCACGCCGTGACGGCTCCGCAGTTCGACTACCCCGCACTTTACGATGATGCCGATCATCAGGCTGCTTCATCGCAATCTCACACCCTGAACCTTATTCGCATTGAATACGCGCTGCTCATTGTCGCTGCGGTGCTGTCGATGAATTGGAGCAATGATCCGATATTCTTTGCGGTCTATGCTGCCGTCCTCCTCACCTCGCTTGGCGTTCTGGTTAAGCGGAACTCCGAAAAGCCTGAACAGGGCTGGTATCGCGGGCGTGCACTTGCTGAATCGATCAAGACATCAGCTTGGCGATTTTGTATGCGAGCCGAGCCGTTCGATGATGCTGAGACGGTCGCAACACCTCGTCGAGCGTTTCGCGATCACCTTGCGGATATTTTGAAGGCGAATTTCTCGACGAATTCGCCAGCGCCATCTAACAGCGCCGCGGGTGCGCAGATTCCATTGTCGATGCTGCAAGTGCGGTCGCTGCCGCTCGACGAAAGAAAGAGCTACTACCGGCAACACCGCATCGTGAATCAGCGGAACTGGTACCAAGGAAAGGCTGCGGCGAATCGACGGGATGGCACTCGCTGGGGCCGCATCGGGATCGCAGCATACAGCTTGGCGATCGTTATGACCTTGGCGCGCATTGCTTACCCGAACGGCGATCTCTGGCCGATAGAACCAGTCTTGGTGTTCGCCGCGGCGATAATTGGCTGGACACAGGTCAAAAAGTTCAACGAATTTTTTTTTTTTGATCGAAGAGGGTCTTGACTCTGCCAAAGACGAGCCTTCCTTCTCGCATTTTGTGAATGAGGCTGAGCAAGCATTTTCACGCGAACACACTCAGTGGGTTGCTCGGCAGACAAACTAAACGGCCGTTCTTCGTTGCTGAAAAAGCGGCCAGTCCAATGAGGAACTGGCCGCCAGTTTATCCGCGCCGAATTGCCGCCCGTTTGCAGGTGACCCGCGGAGGTCTCATGATCCTGGAAAAAGGCGGCCGACCCATGATGAGCCGATGGATCGGCCGCCCTCCGATACCGGTCGCCGGGAAACGAAAAAGCCGACGACCTACCGCGCCGACGGTGATCACGCGTCGACGAGGATCCCATTCAAAGATTCGCGACGGTGATGAAGCTCGTGCGCAATGCCGGCGCCTGTCCGTCTAGATGCTTGAGCGTGTCGTTCAGCGCGGGCGATACTTCGATGTCTCGGCGGTAACCCGCGAACCCCTCGAACCCGTTGGCCGCGTTGAGCACCTCGCGCAGCTTGACAATTTTGTTGCCCGCAAATCGCGTGGTCGCCGCAAGCGCCGTGAGGTTGGCGTAAACCGGCACCAGTTGTTCGAGCAGCGCCAGCGCTTCGCCGATCAGCATCGCTTCCAGCTTCTGCGCGCCGGGGACGATCTTCGTCCGCGCGGCACTTTCGACATTCGTGATTTGCGCCCGCAGGTCTTCGGCTCGGTCGCGAAGCGCGCGGCCCCCTGCGAGCAGCGCCTCTTTTTCCTGTTCGAGCGCATCCAAATTGGGGCCAGCCTTTGCCGCCTCGGTCGGCGAGAGGCCATCCAGGACAGCTCGCGCGACGTCATCGCCGCTGGGCCCGCGGTATTCGTGTATCTCGCGCGCGATGGCGGATCGGCGTTCATCGACGGCGACCCGCTTCTCTTCGACCAGCCGCAGTTCAGACTGAAGCTCGGCAATCCCGGCTAGCTCGCCTGAGAAATCGATCGCGGAAAACTCGCGCGAAACGGCATCAAGGATCTTCTTTTCCATGGTATTTTCCCTTTTTCTGCGCGGTCGATCAGCGATAGCCAAGTTTGGCATAGGCCTTGGCCCAGACGTCGGTGGCGCCGTCTTTGCGGACTTCGCTTGTCCGCGACGACGGATTTTCCTTCGCATCGCGGGTGGGGCCCTGCACGGCGGCGATCGCACGCTCCCAAATTCGATCGATCGCAAGTTGGCGATCAGTCGGTGTCATGGGCAAGCGAGCGATGATCTCGTCGTCACTCAAGTCTTTCGCGACGAGCAAAAGGGTCGAAGTTTGGCGGCCCTGTGCCGCCTCATGCTCTTGAAGCCGCTTCAACTTGTTGCAGGCCCGGGCAAAGCCGCCGCGATAGGCATCCGCGTAAACATCACCTCGCGCCTCAACTTCTGCAGGAACTTTCATCGGTTTTGGCTTCGCCGGTGCCGCAGCTGAAATGGGTTGCGTGACTACAGTCGGCTTCGCACTCGGAGTCACCTCTTCAGCGCGACCCTTCGTTGTCCCCAAGCGCCCGCTGAACGCCTCGCCCTTCGCGGCGGCCCGAATGCGGTCGACGCTTTCGGGCCTGCTGAGCGCGGCCAGTGCGGCTGGCAGTTTTGCGAAGCGCGCTCCCTGGCCAGTAGGGGGATTGGGAAGTCCAGAAAATCGGCCCATGTTCAGGTTCCTTGGTAGTCGTGGTCGGTAAGGTTTGCGTTCCAGGCGATCGGTAATCCCGCCGCCTCGGCCTTCGCTTGAGCGCGCCGCTTGAGCTCGTCGACCGCGGCGCGCAGGTCGGTCCTGGCAACGCGACCGAACTCCGCAATGAAATCGGGGTCGCGCCAGAATGGTCGCGTGTGGCCACCGACCGAAATCCAGTTGGCGATCGCGATGGGAAGGTCGGTGGTGCCGTCGATCATGACGCGGCACCCAAGCGCGCCACGCGCATTGCGGCCGTCAGCAGGTCGAGGGCAGCGGTCCGTCGCTCCATCTCGGCGTTGCGCGCTTCGAGGATGCGAGCGGCGGCGCCCAGCTCGGCATCGCTCATGTTGGCGAAGCGGCGCTGGTATTCCGCATTCGCCCAGAAGGGCGAGTGACGATTGTTGACCTGCGCCCAGTCGGCAAGATCGATCGCCCGCTGAAGGGATTGTGTGCTGAGGGCGGCAAGCATCAAAGGGTCCGCCCCATTTTGGCGGCAAGGTATGTGACGATTTGCGCCCTCTCGGTCGAATTGACCACGCGGGGGTAAATCAACACGGCGTAGACGCGACCGGCGAAATATTGCTCAAAGGAGGTTCGACGAAGCCCGAACAGGGTAAAATAGCTGGGCGTAAAGGTGCCTGTGCGGGTGTACGATCGCGCAGTTCCGGCCGTTCCATCCACATAGGGCGTGATGCTGGAACCGTTGTCGGTGTGGCCAACCACATTATCAGTGTTGTCAAAGGCGTTCGTCGCGCCCGAAAAAGGAGCCGCACCCAGCATATCGATTGCGCCGTCGCGGCGAATAATGGCCGCCTGTGTACTTGCAGTCGGGTTGCCCGCCCGTTCGCAGGTGTACCAGCAGCTAGTGCTGCCGCCCTCTGCGATCAATGTACGGTCGGGGGCAGGGTTACCGCGCACCGCAACGAACACCGAACACGCGCCGCTGTTGTACAGGCCCATATCACCGGCCCATGCTAGAACGTCGTTCGATCCATCTGCCTCGACCCAATGCAGGGTGCCATCGGTACGATAGATTGGGCGGGTATTGTCATTCGCAGGCGCAGTCAGATGGCGGGCATTTGCCGCCTTGTTCCGCCATGTACCGACTGCATCACCATCGATAGCGACTGGCGTCGTGCCGGTGATCGTTTGGAACATCGAGGACAGATCGTCGGCTTCAAGCTTGACGATATAATCGGTCGGTATTGCTTCCGCTTCGATAACTGTGACGGTAATCGTCTGCTCGGACCAATTGCCAGCTGTGTCGGTAGCGCGCACCGTGACCGAATAGCTATCATCGGTTCCGGTGTATGCCTTCGTTCCGTTGCTGGCGTAGCGCAGTGTCGAGCTGGACAGTTCGAAATCGGCCGCGTCTGCCCCGCCGACTATCGCCCATTCGACCGTTTCGTTAGCGATCAGAGAGTGCGCCAAGACTTCCGCCTCGATATTGCCGATAGTCGAAGCGCTAGTGATGGTGGGCGCGATGCCGTCGAGGATGGTGGCGGAAACCGGGTTGCTGGTCGCCATCAGGGCGGCCGAGCGGTAAACCTCAATCTTCCAAAAGATCGTGTCCGATACGTCGAAGGGTCCGAAGCCCTCGGATTCCCAATTTATCTCCCCATCAAGAACGTCGTCGCTTGAGAATACGTGGTCTAAATCTTCGGGCGTCGTGAAGCCCGAATTATCGTCCCAAATCAGGCGGAAGGTGTCGCCGATGACAGCATCGCCAGTGTCGATGCTGAACTCGGGCGGGTTGGTCGTGTTGTCGGTTACGGTCAACGTCGGCGCGACGAACTCTGGTTCAGGATCAATCGGCCCGACCGGATCAGACGTTGCTTGCGCGCTGCCCCCGGCGCCCGAAGCCGAAACGCGATAACTGATATTTTCTCCCTCGTCTGCCTCCACCAAAAGGTAAGTGCCGCCGGTCGCGCCGCTGATCTGGGTGCCAGCCCGCAACCACGCCCGCGCCGATACCGTGCCGTTGCTGATCGTCCCGTCGCTGCCGGTCAGTGTCTCGCCCACCGTGGGTGTGCCGGTGATCGAAGGCTGGACGGACCACGACGGGGCGGGCGTAGGCGTCGGGGTTGGTGTCGGGGCGCCTCCAGCGGGTCGAGCGGCTAAACGAAAGTTGAAGCCAAACCCCAAGCCGCGCATCACGCGCTCCGAGCGTCGATGGCGTTGTCGAGCAGGTCGTCGAGCGCCTGGCTGGATATGATCACGCGCTTGCCAATCCGACCGGCGCGAAGACGGCCGTCACGGATGAGGTTGTGTATCTGGGATTTGCTGAGCGACGATGCTTCAGCAGCTTCGCGGACCGAGAGAGCCCGTTTTGCGATCGGCGTGTGCATAGCGCATGTCCTTGGTCACAATGTGTGCCTTGGAAAATGCAGCGATTCCAACATCGATAAATGCGACTTTATTACCCCTCAGGCGCAGACAGTAATTTAGTTGTTTTGGCCAGCGCGTCGCGGATTTTGCTGTCCGATGGCGCGGTCGCCCCCAACGCCCAGAGCGGCCAGAGATCAGTCACGAAGACACAAAATGGCGGTCGCCATGCGCCGTTCACAGCTTGGCCGCGAGCATAGGCCTTCGCAGTCTTGCCGGTGACGTCCTCATAAACTCCCGCCAAGGTATGCACGAGCAGTCCGAACCATTCATCCCGCGGTTTAGGCGCTCGCAATGCCTCTGGCGTCGCGCCGCGGGCGATGTTGTCGATCTGGCCGGCGGCTCGACTAAAGGCTCCGCGCCACGGGTTTGAAAATCCGAAGGGGCCGTACGTAGGGAGTGCAGCGGCCACGTCGACATCACGAATAATCGCTGTCGGCAGGACGTGCGCGATCGTCCCGACAATTGTTTGCAGGATCTCTTCGTGCACGGTGCGGAGCGCGTCAGATCGAGCCGCTGCACCAGCTGCGGTCGATTGCCGGGCACCTTCTATCGTACCCAAGCCCCGCTCGAGCAGGTCGAGGCCGCGCGCCACGTCCGCGATGCCCGCCGCGATCTCGCTCGGCGTTCGGCGCTGCCCAGCAGCGGCCGGCCTGATGCCAGCGCTGAGCCCCGCGTACCTTATTCGGTCGATGAAGTCGTCCGAACGGTCACGAATCTCCCGCATGCGATCCGGGGGAATGGGGAGCCGTTCAATCGCGGCCCATATCCGCTCGTCGTCTTGGCTGGCAGGCGAAGGCGGCCGTACGCGAACCATGATATGCGTCGACGGATCGGTCATCTCGGTCGGCTTGCGCGAATGATGCGACGCATGCGCTCAGCGCTGGTCAACACCAGCTCCGCGGAGGTCAAATCGCCAAAATAGCGCTCGAAATCTGGGTGCCAAGGGTCGCGGTCGGGGAATAAATCGAGCCACGTTGCGGCCCGATCGCATTGGTCAAGTCGGCCAGGAAGGTGACCGACGGCGTTATCGATTTCCGCTTCTGTCGTTCCGACCGTCAACGCGAGCGCAGCCTGCAGGTCCGTGAGGCGTTGCGCGCGCGCCGCCTCGATCTCGCCAAGCGTTGACCGATCGAGACCTGGCCACTTCGAATGGAAATCGGGATTGTCGGCCCAGGGGATGCGGAACGGGATGGCGGTGAGGATCCATTCGACCGCGGACGCGACCAGCGCGGCATGCTCGTCGCGACGGCGGCGGGCTTCGGTGAAATCGATAACGCTCATGCTTCGACCTCCGCGCTGACGCCCAGATGCTCGGCAACCGCCCGGATCTCGTCGGCGCCGAGTTCGTCGAGCATCGCGCGCAAAGACCGGCGATGCTGTGGAGGGAGTAGCAATGTCGAATTGGCCCATGCACCGCCTGCCGCCGTCCATGCTGCCAGCCAACTGCGGGGGTCGAAGTTCGTCACTCGGAAATCTCCTCATAAATTCGCTGAGCCTGCATCCCGGTCGGGTCGTCGCCATAGGCTTCGGCAACCCAAAACAGCCACTCGGAGAGCCGTCTGCGATAATCTTCGTGGGTTGTGATCGCGTCGGAGTTCCGGTTCACGGCGCTGAAGGCCCGATCTATACAGGCGACCTTTGCGGGAGTGGCCAGGTTGGCAAAGGTGGCAGGAAGGTGATCGCGAAATCCTTTCCCTGATCGCCCCGCGTCGGCAACGACGCGCGCCTTCGGGGAATTTAATTCTCCTGCTTCAGCAGAATTTAGTTCTCCCCTTGGGGAACTATAATGGGGAGCAGTTTCGTCGTAGTTTTCTGCCGGTCTCCGAGCTTCCGAATCATCATTCTCGTCATATTGATGTGACGGATCGGTCATATTCAAAGTGACGGTCTCGTCATATTGCTCCGACCCGTCGGGGATGTTGTCGGGGACATCGTATCGGACTCGCATGGCGGCTTCTGTCTTGCCACCGCGGCGATCGTGGCGTTCGATGAGTCCATGCAACTCGAGCGATTTGACGGCCCGGACAAGGGCCGCGTAACTGCACTGAGCTTCGCGCGCCAAGGTCAGATTGCTCGCGATGCATCCGGCACCAAGAGGCTTCCCTTGCGCGTGCTTGTAGAGGGTCATCCCGTCGTGCAGGGCGATGAGCCCAAGGACACGCCACTCTAGCGCGGTGATTTTCGCATTGAATAGCGCCTTGGTCGGCACTGTCGAAAACACCCGCTTCTCAAGGCCCTTGGGCTCTTTGGGCATCAGTCGGCCTTCGCCACGTCGACGATCGGCAGCCCAGAGGCGTCGGCCAGTATTTTTGCCGCCATCCGAGCGAGCGGCGCCGACGAAAACGTCGACGGTCCCCTCCATCCCTCGGGCAGTGCCGATTCCGGCGCCACGGCGACGCGCCAGAACGGCCCTTCGCGGCGGATCTCGATCTGCGCGCTCATCGGCGACCAACCGGGGCAAGGCCAAGACGGGCGCGTCGGGCGTTCGCGAAGGCTCGACCGTCGGCAGTGGCAAAAAGCGGCTGATAGCTGTCGTCCCCGTCGTCGTCGCTCAGCGTGCAGCCTGGGCCGTTGAGGGCGCGGACGTTGAACAGGTTGATCGGGATGACCGTGTTGATGCCGTCCTCATCAACTTGTCCGCAAGGGTCATCCTCTTCGAGGTCAGGATCGGGGTCGAGCGCGTCGAGAATGTCGATCGAGATGGCGATCATTCGCTCGAGCGCTTTGCGGTTGGTCGCGGCGAGGGCGCGGAGCAGGTCGACATCGGGCACGCCGCGGGCGATGCTGGAAAGGGCCGGGCTGGTCATGCCGTAGCTCCCAGCCGCGCCATGTCGGCGATCAAGGCGTCAGTGAACTCGCAAGACCACGACGGGATGCTGCGCTCGCGATCGGCTATGGGCGTGGTCGCCTCGGGACCAAAGAGCAAATCGAGCTTCCATCGAACAGCACCATAGTCGGGGGCAGGGGCGAGCAAGAGGGCCGATCTCGCGACGGCGAGACGTTCGCCCGCTGCTTCCCATTCGTCCTCAATCGCCGCAATGGGATGCCGCTCTTTGCACTCCGCCAGCAGGCGACGATATTCGCGCACCTTGTCCAGTTCGGCGATGCGCTCGGGGTCGCGGTCGACGCGCTCCCACCGCGTAACGCCTTTCGCGGCAATGATCCGGAGCTGCAATTCGTCGATATCATCCACGTAGAGCAGGCGGAAGCGCGCGATGTCTCCACCGCTCAGGAATCCGCCGAAGAGCAGCATCATGTTGACGTCAGGCTCGGTCGGTTTGTCGGCCTCGTACGCGGCCACCGCGGCGTCGTAGCGGGCGCTGGCGTCGTCATCGGCGGCCATGGCAGCGTCGTAGGCGGCCCTGAGGTTGTTCCAGACGGTAAGGGTGTCGGTTGCGGCGCTGGGCGCCGCGATAGCGAGGGCGCTCATTTCGCGCCTCCATCGGCCAGCGCATTCAAGGTCTGTGATGCCTGTCGCGCGTGGTCCTCTGCGTATCCGATCAGCATCAATACCGAGTCGGTGAGGCCTGATAGCAGGTCAGGGCGAAGCTCGACGCCGGACGCGAGAATGTCGTCCATGCCGGCGAGCCCCTTCTTGGCGGCCTCAATGAAGGTCAGCGCGCCGTCTATTTGGACCTTGGCGACCCCAAGGGTTGGCTCGGGCGATTTGCCGTCAGACGCGGACGTGGTAATGCTCTCCATGGTTGTTTTCCCTCTGATGCAGGGTTGCGATCATGGCCGGCGATGAGGGTGGCGACCCCTGTCGTCGGCCGCTTCGTTTCAAGCGGCGCTGCGGAAGGCGGCGTCGATTTCCGACTTCCGGGCGTAAATTTTGCGCGATCGACGGAACGCGGGGAGCAGGCCTTGGCGGATCAGTCGACCCGTGACCTGTTCGTCCTCACCAATAAAAGCGGCGATCTCCTTGACCCCGGACAGGAGGTCTTCCCTGAGACTCTGCATACTCAATATCCTTTCGTGATAATGGTTACGGATAGGTATAGTTATCCCTACATACGTGATTGCAAACGTCCGTCAAGAGGGATAACTATACCTCACTATCGTTTAGGGAATTTCATTTGTCGCTCACGTTCGCCCAAGCTCAGGTCATCGTCGCAATGAGCGTGGGGGTGGTAACCGAGAAGATCGGAAGCCTGACCTCGCGGATGAAGCAGTGGCAGAAAATGGGGTTTCCCGAGGGAACCCGTGGCGTCGGCAGAGGCGCAAAAGCAGAGTATGGTGCTGCGCAGATTTTCCAACTTCTGTTGATGGCGAAGTTGTTGAAGCTCGGCGCGACCCCGGATCGGGCAAAACGAATAATCGAATCCGGGTGGG
Organism: Sphingopyxis sp. 2PD; assembly: GCF_005503695.1. GTDB lineage: Bacteria > Pseudomonadota > Alphaproteobacteria > Sphingomonadales > Sphingomonadaceae > Sphingopyxis. The sequence goes on along the minus strand of NZ_SCMU01000031.1, from coordinate 1,893 downwards.
ATGCCTTCCGGCATGGGATTGTGCACGCTCTGATAGATCAGGCGAATGCGAACGGCGAACGTCACTTCTTCTTGATCCAGATGGATGCCCTGTCGGACCTGACAACTCCTGGTTCCGATCACGAACACATCTTTGTCGAGATCGTGACCAGTAAGGAGCTGGAACATGCATGGGATGACGTTGCGCCGGAGGCAGCGGTAGATGATCCTGAGCGCGCAGAATACGCATCTTTTGTTGTCAAGAACCGCCTCAGCGGAGCGATTGTCATTGAAGTGGATTCGCTGATCTATTGGCTGTGGGCTTGCCTCAAACCCATGGGCATCTCGCCGTCGATCTTTGCTGAGGAGTTCAAAAGCTGGCATGGCGAGTTATGCATCGGCGGTCACCTCATTCAGCCTGACGAAGAGCGATTTTATAGTTTAGCGAACCGGTCGGCCATTGAGCATAATGTAGCGGGCATCGACGTATCGGCTATGTCGCGAGACGCTCTCGTTTCGGTCCGAGAAAAGCACCGCCATGGCTAGCATCCGCAAGCGAATCTGGACGTCCCCGAAAGGCGAGGAAAAGACCGCGTGGATCGTCGACTATCGCGATGGCGCCGGCGCGCGCAGGTTCAAACAGTTTGCCCGCAAGAAAGACGCCGACGCTTGGCTGACCACAGCCGCATGGGAGGTCTCGCGCGGGACGCATACCGCGGACAGCCAGAGCATCACCGTAAAGGATGCGGCCGACATTTGGGTGAAGGCGGCCGAAGCGAACGATCGGGAACGCGGGACCATTCAGCAATACAAGCAGCTGCGCGACCTTCATATCGTCCCGCTGATCGGCGCCGAGAAGCTTTCCCGGCTATCGGCCCCCAAGGTCGAGGCGTTCCGCGATCAGCTGCTGGAAACGCGCTCGAAGGCGATGGCTGGCAAGGTGGTGCGCGCGCTGTCCCGGATACTCGGCGAAGCGCAGCGCCGTGGGCATGTCGCGCAGAATGTCGCCCGCGACGTGAAGGTTGCCCGATCCTCCCGCGACCGGGGCAGGGTCGTCATCCCGACCAAAGCCGAGTTAAAGGCGCTGGTCGACCATGCCGACGACAGCCTGAAGCCGCTGATCATGGTCGCCATTTTCGCGGGGCTGCGCGCAAGCGAGCTGCGCGGCCTGCGGTGGGCAGACATTGACCTGAAGGGGGCGACCCTCACTGTTGCACAACGAGCGGACAAATACGGGCATATCGGTCCGCCCAAGTCCGATGCCGGTTATCGCACCATTCCGATCGCCAAGCCGGTCGTTGCCGAACTGCGGAGGTGGAAGCTGCAATGTCCGAAAGGCGATCTTGGTCTGGCGTTCCCGAACCGCGAGGGCGGGGTCCAGGACTATTCGCACTTAATGAAACGCCGGATCAATCCACTGCAGGTCAAAGCCGGTGTCTGCGATCCCGTGCTGGCCGACGGGAAACCCAAGCTTGACAAGAAAGGCGCCGCCGTCATGCGTGCTCGCTACGGGCTTCACAGCCTGCGCCACGCGGCTGCCAGTGCCTGGATCGCGCAAAAGATCGATCTGAAGCGGTTGCAGGTTTGGATCGGTCACGAAAATATTCAGCTGACACTCGACACCTACGGGCATTTGATGGCCGACGCCGAAGGGGATGCCGCGCTCATTGAGGCCGCGCATGCAGAGCTGCTCGCTTAGGGTACGCGTTCAACACAGGCAGGCTTATAAGGGGCTCCACAGGAGAACCAAAATGGCCGATCCCCAAATTATTCGCAGGCTTAACCGGATGCGTTTCGAAATCGTGACCGGCCCCCACCGAGTGGTCCGCTGGGATTGTTAGTGCATTGACGCGTCCATCGCCAGTGTTGGCCGCAGGTGGAGCGAAGCGGAACCGGCGGGCGACACTGGCGATGG
>NZ_SCMU01000030.1 GCF_005503695.1 Sphingopyxis sp. 2PD | reverse complement strand
CGGCTACACCCTGCCCCCCGAACTCGCTCCGCTGGTCAGCCAGGCGTTCCAGGGCGGCTCGGAAGGCGAGGGCCAGCTCGCCACGCTCGTCGAGAACCAGAAATTTGCCGTCTATGCGGTGAAATCGATCATCGCCGCGGCACCGCCGCCGTTCGCCCAGATCCGTGCCGACCTGCTCGCCGACTGGCGTTTTGCCCAGGGGCAAAAGGTCGCCCGCGACAAGGCCCGCGCGATCGTCAAGGCGGTCGAAGGGGGCCAGACGCTCGCCGCCGCGGTCGCCGCCGCCGGACCGAATATCGGCAGCGTCCAGACGATCGGCGGACGCCGCGGCGAACTCGGCCAGAACGGCCAGCCCGTGCCGCCCGAACTCGCACTGCTGTTTTCGATGGCGAAAAACAGCGTCAAGACGCTCGAAATCCCCGGCAACCGCGGCTGGATGGTGATCGCGCTCGCCGATGTGCAGCGTCCCGATCCCAAATCGATCGAGCCCGCGCGCGTCGCCGCGATCGCCCAGCCGCTCGCCCCCGCCTTTGGCAACGAGCTGATCGAACAGCTCGCTGGCGAAGCCAAACGACGCGTCGGCGTGACGATCAACAAGGAACTGGTCGAACAGCTGCGCCAGGAACTGACCGGCACCGCGCCGGTCGCCGAATAACGTCCCGGTGGCGCTGGAAGGCAAAGCCACGGCGCTCGAAGCCTTGGCCGGCGGCCGCGGCGCGGTCGTCTGGCAACGACTGATCGCCGATATCGAAACGCCGGTCTCGGCGGCGCTCAAGCTGATCGAGCCGGGACGCGGCGACTGGGTGCTCGAATCGGTCGAAAGCGGCGAAACGCGCGGGCGTTACAGCCTGATCGGGCTCGACCCTGACCTGATGTTCGAAGTCACCGGCGACGCGGCGCGGATCAACCGCGACTGGCGGCACGACCGCGAGGCGTTTCAGCCCCTCGCCACCCCGGCATTGCAGGCGCTGCGCGATCTCGTCGCCGAATGCCGCTTCGACGTGCCCGAAGGCTTGCCCAAGGCGCTGGCGACGCTCGTCGGCTTCTTCGCCTATGAAACGATCGGCCTGGTCGAGCGCATCCCGCGCGCGCCCGGCGCCGGGCTCGGCTTGCCCGACATGGTGTTCGTGCGGCCCACGACGATCCTCGTCTTCGACCGCCTCGCCGACGAATTGTTCGTGATCGCACCGATCTGGCCCGATGCCGACGGCGCCCTTGACCGAATGATCGAGAGTGCACAGGACCGACTCGACACCATCGCCGCGCGCCTGTCGACCGCCAGCGTCTCCGCCGACCGCGCCCTGACCGGCGCGCTCCCCACCGACATCGCGGCCAACGCCGCCACCCCGCCTGCGCAATTCGCCGCGATGGTCGCCAAGGCCAAGGAATATATCGCCGCGGGTGACATCTTCCAGGTCGTGCTGTCGCAGCGCTTCTCGACCCCCTTCGACCTGCCCCCCTTCGACCTCTACCGCGCGCTCCGCCGCATCAACCCCTCGCCCTTCCTCTATTTTCTCGACCTCCCCGGCTTCGCGCTGATCGGTTCGTCGCCCGAAATCCTGGTCCGCGTCCGCGACGGCGAGATCACGATCCGCCCCATCGCGGGAACCCGCCCGCGCGGGCGGACCAGCGCCGAGGATGTCGAAAACCGCGAAAGCCTGCTCGCCGACCCCAAGGAACGCGCCGAACATCTGATGCTCCTCGACCTTGGCCGCAACGACGTCGGCCGCGCCGCGATTGGCGGTTCGGTCACGGTCACCGACAGCTACACCGTCGAATATTACAGCCACGTCATGCACATCGTCTCGAACGTCATCGGCCGCATCGCCCCCGACAAGGACGCGATCGACGCGCTGTTCGCGGGCTTCCCGGCGGGCACCGTCAGCGGCGCTCCGAAAGTCCGCGCCTGCCAGATCATCGCCGAGCTCGAGGCCGACGCGCGCGGGCCTTATGCCGGCGGCGTCGGCTATTTCGCCCCCGACGGCAATATGGACAGCTGCATCGTCCTGCGGACCGCGATCGTCAAGGATGGCGAAATGCATGTGCAGGCCGGCGCCGGCATCGTCGCCGACAGCGACCCCGCCTATGAACAGCGCGAGTGCGAGGCGAAAGCGGGAGCGCTGTTCGCCGCAGCACGCGAAGCGGTGCGGCTAGCGGGGACGCCGGGATATGGGCAATAGCTTGACCTGAACGGGGCGTCGGCTAGCGTCCCGCCATGCACAAAATCCTCGCCCCGCTCGCCCTGCTGTTCGCCAGCGTTCCCGCCTACGCCCAACCCCCCGCGGGTGCCGTCGAAGGCGACGCGATCCTCAAGGATTTCGCCTTCTCCAGCGGCGAGAAACTGCCCGAGCTGAAAATGCATTACACCACGCTCGGCACCCCGCAGCGCGACAAAAAGGGCCATGTCACCAACGCCGTCATGATCCTCCACGGCACCGGCGGCACCGGCAAGCAATTCTTTCAGCCGCAATTTGCCAGCGAGCTGTTCGGCCCCGGCCAGCTGCTCGACACCGCAAAATATTATATCATCCTGCCCGACAATATCGGCCATGGCGGCTCGTCGAAGCCCAGCGACGGGATGCGGATGACATTTCCCCAATATGACTATGACGACATGGTCAGCGCGCAGCACCGGATGCTCACCGAAAAGCTCGGCGTCCACAAACTCAAGCTGATCCTCGGCACCTCGATGGGCTGCATGCACGCCTTCATCTGGGCTACCAAGCGCCCCGGCTTTGCCGAAAAGCTCGCGCCCTTCGCCTGCCTGCCGGTCGAGATCGCGGGTCAGAACCGCATGTGGCGCACGCTGACGATCGACGCGATCAAGGCCGACCCGCTGTGGCAGGGTGGCAATTACACCACCCCGCCCGCCGCCGGTCTGCGCACCGCCGCCTCGCTCAGCATGATTGCGGGCGCCAACCCCTATGCGCTGCAGGCGCAATATCCGACGCGCGAGGCGGCGGAGAAATACAAGGACGAAGCCTTCGCGCGCATGTTCGGTCGCAATGACGCGAATGACACGATTTATCAGCTCGATAGCTCGCGAACCTACAACCCGTGGCCGCTGCTCGAAAAGATCGATGTCCCGACACTATGGATCAACAGCGCCGACGATTTCATCAACCCGCCCGCCTATGGCATCACCGAAAAGGCGGCGGCGCGGATGAAAACGACGAAGTTCATCCTGATCCCGGCCAGCCCCGAAACCAAGGGCCACAGCACCCACACTTGGGCCAAATTCTGGAAGGGCGATCTGGCAAAGCTGATGGCGGAATAACCGATCCTCCCTGTGGCGAAGCCATGGGGAGGTGGCAGCGCGCAGCGCTGACGGAGGGGCCATGGCGCAACGTCGCCGCCCCTCCACCCTCGCCTGCGGCGACGGTCCCCCTCCCCATCGCTGCGCGACAGGGAGGATCACCACCCGCAAATCCCGCCTCGTCCGCACAAAAGGACTTATTGCTTCACTCGCGCCCTTTCACCCATTACGGCCCACCCCCATGATCCTCGTCATCGACAATTACGACAGCTTCACCTTCAACCTCGTTCATTATCTGATCGAGCTGGGCGCCGACGTGCGCGTCGAACGCAACGACGCGCTGACCGCAGCCGAAGCCCTCGCAACCGGCGCCGAGGCGATCCTGATTTCGCCCGGCCCGTGCACCCCCAATGAAGCCGGGATCAGCCTCGACCTCGTCGCCGCCTGCGCCGACGCGCGCCGCCCGCTGCTCGGCGTCTGCCTCGGCCATCAGGCGATTGGCCAGCATTTCGGCGGCACCGTCCAGCGCGGCCATTTGATGCACGGCAAGACCTCACCCGTCTGCCACGACGGCAGCGGGCTTTACGCGGGCCTGCCCTCGCCGTTTCAGGCGACGCGCTACCACAGCCTCGAAGTCGTCGACATTCCCGCCAGCCTGATCATCAACGCGACCAGCGACGACGGCGCAGTCATGGGCTTCCGCCACGCCGAGCTGCCGATCCACGGCGTCCAGTTCCACCCCGAAAGCATCGCCACCGAACATGGCCATGCGATGCTGGCAAACTTCATGGGGCTGGCCGGGCTGCCGGTGCGCGAACGGAAAGCCGCATGAGCCGCTTCGGCCCGCTGCCCGATCCCGCGCATCTGCTGGATCATGACGAGGCCGCGCAGGCCTTCGCCGACATCCTCGATGCACGCACGACCGAGGATGAAATCGCCGAATTCCTCGCCGCGCTGTCCGACCGCGGCGAGACGATGGTCGAAATCGCCGCCGCCGCGCAGGCGCTGCGCGACCGGCTGATCCCCATCGATGCGCCCGCGGGCGCGATCGACGTCTGCGGCACCGGCGGCGACGGGCATCACACGCTCAACGTCTCGACCGCCGTCGCGATTGTTGTCGCGGCCTGCGAGGTCCCTGTCGCAAAGCATGGAAATCGTGCCGCTTCATCGAAATCGGGTGCCGCCGACACACTCGAAGTCCTCGGCCTCGACATGGAACGCGCCGGGCGACTCGCCGAAGCGACGCTCGCCGATCTCGGCATCTGCTTCCTGTTCGCCGCCAACCACCATCCGGCGATGAAGCGCATCCAGCCGATCCGCCAGAAACTCGCCCGCCGCACCATCTTCAACCTGATGGGACCGCTCGCCAATCCCGCGCGCGTCACGCGCCAGCTCATCGGCATCGCGCGCCCCGCCTATGTCCCCGTCTATGCCGAGGCCTTGCACCGGCTCGGTACCGACCATTCGCGTGTCGTCTCGGGCGACGAAGGCATCGACGAACTATCACTCGCGGGCGGCAACGAGGTCGCGGTGGTCAATGCCGAGGGCGTGTTCATGCAGCGCAGCCACGCCAGCGACGCGGGCCTCCCCACCCACCCGATTTCGGCGATCCGCGGCGGTGACGCCGTCGACAATGCCAAAGCCTTGCGCGAGCTGCTGCAAGGCGCGCGCGGCGCCTACCGCGACGCGGTGCTCTACAATGCCGCCGAGGCGCTCGTCATCGCGGGCGCCGCCGAAACGCTGACCGACGGCGTCGAGGAAGCCGCCGAAGCGATCGACAAGGGGCTCGCCAACGCGCTGCTCAACTGCTGGATCGCGTATAAATGAGCATCCCCGACGACCATAACCGTAGCCCTGAGCCTGTCGAAGGGCGCCTCACGGAGAAGTGCCCTTCGACAAGCTCAGGGCTAAGGAAAAATTTGCGACCCACCCAATGAACAAACTCACCCAGATCCTCGCCACCAAGGCCGATGAAGTCGCGCAGCGCCGCGCGCAGCGCTCGCTCGCCGACCTCGACGCCATCAACGCAGGCCCGGTGCGCGGCTTCCACGCCGCCCTGCGGGCAAAGATCGACGCGGGCGGCTTCGCCCTCATCGCCGAAATCAAGAAAGCATCGCCCTCCAAGGGACTGATCCGAAACGATTTCAATCCCGCCGACCACGCCCGCGCCTATGCCGCGGGCGGCGCCGCCTGCCTCTCGGTCCTGACCGACGCGCCCTATTTTCAGGGACATGAAGATTATCTCGTCGCCGCGCGCGCCGCCTGCCCCCTGCCCGCGCTGCGCAAGGATTTCATGATCGACCCCTGGCAGGTCGCCGAAGCGCGCGCGATCGGCGCCGACGCGATCCTGATCATCGTCGCCGCGCTCGACGACGGCGCGATGCAGGAGATCGAGGCGGCCGCATTCGAGCGCAACATGGACGTGCTCGTGGAAGTCCATGACGAAGCCGAATTGGGGCGCGCGCTGAACATACTTCAATCGCGCCTGATCGGCGTCAACAACCGCGACCTCAGAACCTTCGAAACCGACCTCGCCGTCACCGAACGCCTCGCAAAGCTTGTTCCCGCGGGCACGCTGCTGGTCGGCGAAAGCGGCATCGCCACCCACGCCGACTGCCAACGCCTCGCGGCGAGCGGCGTCAAAACCTTCCTCGTCGGCGAAAGCCTGATGCGCCAGGATGACGTCACGGCGGCAACGAGGGCGTTGCTCGAGGACTGAAGCGCATTTCGAGGTGGGGAGTTGCTACAAGCTCCTCTCCCCTTGTGGGAGAGGATAGCGCAGCTTGCTCCGTCAGGAGCTAGCGAAGCTTGGTGAGGGGGCGGACGCCAGCACGCGCAAACCCCCTCTCAACTGCGGCTAGGCAGCAAAGCTGCCAAGCCTTCGTATCTCTCCCACAAGGGGAGAGAGGAAATGACGTACGTCCGCCTTCGGTCGTTTGCGGCCATTTGGCGCCAATCCCCCCATCTCCCCTTGCCTTTCCCACCCCACCTTGCTTCGCTCCGTCCATGACCCTCAAACCGACTCATCTCGACGAAACCGGCGCCGCGCACATGGTCGATGTCGGCGCCAAGCCGGCCACCCAACGCCGCGCCGTCGCCAGCGGCCGCATCACCATGGCGGCGGAAGCGTTGGAGGCGATCCGCAGCGGTAACGCGCCCAAGGGCGACGTCCTCTCGACCGCGCGCATCGCCGGGATCATGGCGGCCAAGCGCACGTCCGACCTCATCCCGCTCTGCCATCCGCTCGCGCTCACCAAGGTCGGCGTCGACTTTGCGTGGGAAGCCAATGGCATCGCGGTCACCGCGACCGCCGCAACCAACGGTCCGACGGGGGTCGAGATGGAAGCGCTCACCGCCGCGTCGGTCGCGCTGCTCACCCTCTACGACATGGCGAAGGCGCTCGACCGTGCGATGGTGATCGGCGACATCCGGCTGCTCCAAAAGAGCGGCGGGCGTTCGGGCGACTGGCGCGCCGAATAGAATCCGTTCGCCCTGAGCTTGTCGAAGGGCTGCTTTTTCTTCAAACGGCAGCAGGAAAAAGCGGTGCTTCGACAGGCTCAGCACGAACGGCACGGCAGGATAGGACCATTTTGACCGATCGCACCGTCATCCAATCGAAGCTGCTGCCGGTCGAGGAAGCGCAGGCGCGATTGCTGGCGCTCCGCGAACCGCTATCGACAGAGAATATCTCCCTTTTCGAATGCCTTGACCGCTATACCTCGGACGACATCCTCGCATTGCGCGACCAGCCCGCCGCGCCCCTGTCGGCGATGGACGGCTATGCGATTCGCTTTGCCGATCTGCCCGGCCCGTGGACGATCATCGGCGAAAGCGCCGCAGGTACCGCGCCCGATCGCCGGGTGAACGCAGGCGAAGCGATGCGGATCTTTACCGGCGCGATGGTTCCCGACGGCGCCGATACGGTGGTCGTGCAGGAGGACGTATCGGCGAATGGCGCCGTGCTGACGCTGACCGGCGACGGCCCCGGCACCCGCAGCCTCCATATCCGCGCGCGGGCCAGCGATTTTGCCGCGGGCGATTGCCTGCTCCCTGCGGGAACCCGCCTGACCCCCGGCGCGATTGCCGCCGCGGCGATGAGCGGTGCGGGCCAGCTCGCGGTCGGGCGCCGCCCCCGCGTTGCAATCCTGACCACGGGAGACGAACTCGTCCAAGCGGGGCGATCGCTCGCCTCGGGCCAGATCCCCGACAGCAACAGCCCGATGCTCGCCGCGATGCTCGCCCGCGAACCCGCTATCGTCAGCCTGCCGCATCACGTCCGCGACGACCGCGCCATACTTGCCAAGCTTTTGAAAGAGTTGGCGCGACGTCACGACGTCATCGTCACCGTCGGCGGCGCGTCGGTCGGCGATCATGATCATGTCCGCGGCGCGCTGGCGGACGCGGGCGGGACCATCGATTTCTGGAAGATCGCGATGCGCCCCGGCAAGCCGTTGATCGCCGGAACGATCGGCGACGCCCTGCTGCTCGGCCTGCCCGGCAACCCGTCGTCGGCGTTCGTCACCGCGACCTTGTTCCTTCTTCCCCTCGTCCGCCATCTCGCCGGCGCGCGCGATCCCTTGCCTGCGATCCACCAAGCGCCGCTCGCAATCGCGTTGGACGGCGGCGGCGCGCGCCGCGACTATCTGCGTGCGCGACTCGAGAGGGGCCGTCTCACCCCGCTGATCGGCCAGGACAGCGGCAGGACGTCGCCGCTCGCCGCCGCCAACGCGCTGCTGATCCGCGAGATCGCGGCCCCGCCGCGCGAGGCGGGCGCCATGGCGGATTATATCGTCATCGCTTGACAAGTTCCGCTCTGTTCCACTATCGTTCTCATTATGTCCGGTTCTGGTCCCGACGGAGGATGATCGATGTTGACCGCCAAGCAGCATGAACTGCTTCACTTCATTCAGCAAAAGCTTGATGCGGGCGGCATTTCGCCGTCGTTCGAGGAGATGAAGGAAGCGCTCGGACTGAAGTCGAAATCGGGTATACATCGCCTGATAAGTGCCTTGGAAGAAAGGGGCTTCCTCCGCCGCCTGCCCAACCGCGCCCGCGCGCTCGAGGTGATCAAACTCCCCGAAGGCAGCAAGCCCGCCGTGGGCAATGATCGCGACAATGTCGTCCCGCTGCGCAAGCCCGCTCCCGCGATGCGCCCGATCGCCGCGAACGACATCGTCGAAGTGCCGCTGCACGGCAAGATCGCGGCAGGCGTCCCGATCGAAGCGTTCGAGGATTACAACAACCTCGCCGTCCCTGCCGCGCTGCTCGGTGCAGGCGAACATTATGCGCTCGAAGTGTCGGGCGACTCGATGGTCGAGGCCGGGATTTTCGACGGCGACTACGCACTGATCCAGAAAGCCAGCACCGCGCGCGAGGGCGACATCGTCGTTGCGCTCGTCGACGGGCAGGACGCGACGCTCAAATTTTTCCGCCGCGAAGGCCCGATGATCCGGCTCGATCCCGCGAACAGCGCCTACGAACCGCAGCGCTACCCCGCCGAGCGCGTCATTGTGCAGGGGCGCCTGTCGGGATTGCTTCGTCGTTACCACTAAGCTGCTGCGGGCGGCGCCACGGATGCCCGTCGCCCGCGCGCAGCGTGGCGACCGCGGTGGGTCGGTCGCCCAGATAGAGCGCCAGGCCACCGGTTTCGGCCAAGCTGTCGCGATCAATCGTCATCCAGCGTCCGACGCACTCGCGCGGCAACCAACGGTCGCTGATCACGACATCAGCGGCGGCGCAGGCGGCGGCCATATCGGCGCCCTCGATCCGATCACGCCCGCGCGATGCCAGGATGACGCGCCGCGCAGCGCCTTCACCGTGACTCCAGCGGCAGAAATCGCGGTTGCATTCGACATGGTCGAGCTCGGCCAGCGCCGCCAGCGGCGTATCGATCCCCGCCGCCTCGGACAGCGTATCGCGGACATAATCACCCGCGCGGCTACGCAGCAGCGCATAGCCGCCATCGGGCAGCGCCGCGGCGATATGCTTGCCGTCGCCGGTGACCAACAGATCGGGACGCGGCTGGGCGAGCAGCGCCGCCATGCCGATCGTCACCGGGATCAGCCCCGCCCGGCGCCAGCGCGTTTGCCAGAGCAGAAACCACAACCCGCCCAACACCGTGATCGCAAATCCCCACGGCGGAAATACAGGCAGCGTAGCGACCGCGCCGGGCGCCGCCGCGACCCAATGCGCCAGGGCAATTAGTGCGCCCAGCGCTGCTTCGGCAACCCACCAGAAAAACGCGCCGAGACCGATACTGTCGAACAGCAGCGCAAAAGCCTCGGCGGGCATGATGACAAAGGTCGTCAGCGGGATCGCGACCACATTCGCAAGCGCGCCATAGAGGCCCGCCTTGTGAAAATGGAACAGCGCAATCGGCGCCAGCGCGGCCTCGACGACCAGCCCGGTCAGGATGAGTGCTCCCACGCCGCGGCCCAGCCGAAACACCCAGGGTTCCTCGCGCCGCGCGACAAACCTGCGCATCCACCGGCTCTCGTGCAGCGCCACGATCGCGGTAACCGCGGCAAAACTCAGCTGAAAGCTCGGTCCCGCCAGCGCCTCTGGCCGCCACAGCATGACCAGCAACGCCCCCGCCGCCACCAGCCGCAGCGTCATTGCCTCTCGCCCCATCAGAAAAGCTACCATCACCAGCAAAGACGCGATGAACGACCGCAGCGTCGGCACTTCGGCCCCGGCAAGCAGCGTGTAGCCGCCGCCTACCAGCGCTGCGGCGGCGGCCGCGAGTGGTAGAACCCAGCCCCGCAGCGCCAACCTCCGACTGAGCGCCAGAAGGCGCATAGCGAGCAGCATTGTGAAACCAACCACCGCGGTGACATGTAGCCCGCTGATCGAAAGCAGATGCGCCAACCCGCTGCGACGCATCGCCTCGTCATCTGCCTCGCTGATCGCGCCGCGGTCGCCCGTCACCAGCGCAGCCGCGACGCCGCCAGCCGACCCGTCGACCTGCTCGTGGATATGCCGTGTCAACCGCGCCCGCAGCGGCGGCGGCCCCTGGCCCGCACCGGGCGCGCGGCCGATGTCGCCGATCACCGTCCCGACCGCGCCCAGTCGGTCGAACCAGGCGCGCTGGGCGAAATCATAGCCGCCGGGCAGGCTGGCGGTCGGTGGCGGCATCAATCGCGCCCGCAGGCCAATCCGCTCGCCCGGGATCACCCCGGCGGCCTGCTCCTCGCTCGCCGTCACGCGCAATCGCGGCGGCAGGTCGGCGCGCGCGTGGGGACGGACGATCAACCGCACCTGTCCGCGCGCCGGTTGCGCGTCAACGCGCTCGACCTCGGCTGAAAAAGCAGTTGTTACCGGTTGCGCCAACACCGGCGCCGCCACCCACAGTGCGCGGCCCCAGATGAGCAGGATACCGATCGCCATGACACCGCAGCCGATGACGATTGCGCGGCCCAGCCACCGCTCCCAGCCGATCATACCGCCTGCCAGCGCTCCAGCGCCCAGCGCCAGCAGCGCCCCGATCCAGTACATCGCCGTCGGCAGCGCCAGCCACAGCGCGATCCCCGCGCCAAGCGCGGCGGGAAGCCACAACGCGATCCGCTCGCGCTCTGCCTCGAGCCGCAGCTCGATGGCATCTCCCAGCGCCCGCCAGCGGTGACCCCAGCGCGGGGCAATGGGCGTTTGAAGCTGTCTTGTCGCCATGCTAGGGGCTCCCCGAACGCCGCCGCGACGCGCGGCAAATTGAGTGAAAGAGGCCGTGGTGGCAACCGATATTGAAACCGATATGACCGCGAAAACCCCGGAGGCAACCGGCGCCGATGTCGTAACCCGTTTTGCCCCGTCGCCGACCGGTTTCCTGCACATCGGCGGCGCGCGCACCGCGCTGTTCAACTGGTTGTTCGCTCGCCATCATGGCGGCAAATTCCTGCTGCGGATCGAGGATACCGACCGCGCGCGTTCGACCGACGCAGCGATCGATGCGATTATTGACGGCATGCAATGGCTCGACCTCGGCTGGGATGGCGAAACGGTGTTCCAGTTCGCCCGCGCCGATCGCCACGCCGCGGTCGCCGCCGAGTTGCTGGCCAAGGGGGAGGCCTATCGCTGTTACCTCAGCCAGGACGAACTCGCGGCGATGCGCGCCGAAGCGCAGGAAAAGCGCCAGCCCTTCCGAGTCCGCAGCCCCTGGCGCGACCGCACCGACGGCGATCCCGCCGTCCCGCACGTCGTCCGCCTGCGCGCGCCGCAAGACGGCGCCGCGACGATAGCCGACAAGGTGCAAGGAGAGGTCACCGTCCAGAACGCCGAACTCGACGATTTTGTCCTGCTGCGCAGCGACGGCACGCCGACCTATATGCTCAGCGTCGTCGTCGACGATAACGATATGGGCGTGACGCATGTCATCCGCGGCGACGACCATCTCAACAACGCCTTCCGCCAGCTCGCGCTGATCCGCGCGATGGGCTGGCGCGAGCCGACCTATGCGCATGTGCCGCTGATCCACGGCGCTGACGGCGCGAAACTGTCGAAACGCCACGGCGCGCTCGGCGTCGACGCTTACCGCGACGAAATGGGCTATCTCCCTGAAGCGGTGAACAATTATCTGCTCCGCCTCGGCTGGGGCCATGGCGATGACGAGATCATCAGCCGCGAACAGGCGACCGCGTGGTTCGACCTTGCCCATGTCGGCCGCTCGCCGTCGCGCTTCGACTTCAAAAAGCTCGAAAATCTCAACGGACATTATCTGCGCGAAGCCGATGATGCGCGGCTCGCCGCGCTGATCGCGCCGCGCGTCGAAAAGCTTGCTGGCCGCGCGCTCACCGACGCCGAACGCGCTACGCTGACCCGCGCCATGGAATCGCTCAAACCGCGCGCCAAGACGCTGGACGAAGTCGCCGACGGCGCGATGTTCCTGTTCCAGGGCGATCCGTTGCCGGTGGACGAAAAGGCTGCCGAGGTGCTAATGGCTGCGCCCGAAGGCTTGCTGGCTGCCGTGACGCAGCGGCTGCGCGGGCTGGACCAATGGACGATAGAAGAGCTGGACGCCGCCGTGCGGGCCGAGGCCGAAGCCGCCGAACTGGGACTCGGCAAATTGGCTGGACCGTTACGCGCAGCCTTAACCGGCCGCACCGTTTCCCCAGGGATTTTCGACGTGCTGTTGTTGCTCGGGCGTGATGTCAGTCTGGCCCGACTTGACGCAGTGCAACATTATCCGGCAGGGGCGTAGCCACGCTCTCTCCTCGCCGTCATAACAGGGAAAAAAATATGACCGACCAACCCGCAAAAATCACCCTGGGCGACAAGACTGTCGAAAGTCCGGTATTGTCGGGCACCATCGGCCCCGATGTCGTCGACATCCGCAAATTCTATGCCCAGACCGGCGCTTTCACCTACGACCCCGGGTTCACCTCGACCGCCAGCTGCGAATCGCAGATCACCTATATCGATGGCGACGAGGGCGTGCTGCTCCATCGCGGCTATGCCATCGGCGATCTTGCTGAACATTCCAGCTTCATGGAAACCTGCTACCTGCTGCTCAACGGCGAACTGCCGAACGCGCAGGAACTGGCCGATTTCGACAATACGATCACCCGCCACACGATGCTGCACGAACAGCTGGCGACCTTTTACCGTGGCTTCCGCCGCGACGCGCATCCGATGGCGATCATGTGCGGCGTCGTCGGCGCGCTCAGCGCCTTTTATCACGACTCGACCGAGATCCACGATCCGCACCAGCGGATGATCGCCAGCCACCGGCTGATCGCCAAAATGCCGACGATCGCGGCGATGGCGTATAAATATTCGGTCGGCCAGCCCTTCGTCTATCCCGATAACAAGCTCAGCTACACCGGCAATTTCCTGCGCATGACCTTTGGCGTTCCCGCCGAGGAATATGAGGTCAACCCGGTCGTCGAACGCGCGCTCGACCGCATTTTCATTCTCCACGCCGACCATGAACAGAATGCGTCGACCTCGACCGTCCGCCTTGCGGGCTCGTCGGGCGCAAACCCGTTCGCGTGCATCGCTGCGGGCATCGCCTGCCTGTGGGGGCCGGCGCATGGCGGCGCCAATGAAGCCGCGCTCAACATGCTTCGCGAAATCGGCCGTCCCGAACGAATCCCCGAATATATCGCGCGCGCCAAGGACAAGGACGATCCGTTCCGCTTGATGGGCTTTGGCCATCGCGTGTACAAAAACTACGATCCGCGCGCGACGGTGATGCAGAAGACGGTGCGCGAAGTATTCGAAGCGCTGAAGGTCAATGACCCGGTGTTCGAAGTCGCGCTGCAGCTTGAGGAAATGGCGCTCAGCGATCCCTATTTCGTCGAAAAGAAGCTGTTCCCGAACGTCGATTTCTATTCGGGCGTCATCCTGTCGGCGATCGGTTTTCCGACGACGATGTTCACTGCGCTGTTCGCGCTCGCCCGCACGGTTGGGTGGGTCGCGCAGTGGAACGAAATGATCTCGGACCCCGCGCAGAAAATCGGCCGCCCGCGCCAGCTGTACACGGGTCCGGCGGCGCGCGATTATGTGCCGGTGGGTCAGCGTTGAACGGGCGTTTGTATGCAGCGGCAGCGCTGGCAGCGGCGGCTGGCGTCACGGTGCCGGCCACTGCACAGACCGCTGCCGACGCGTTCGAATGCAAGCTGCCGTTCAAGGCGGCGATGCAATCGATGACATCGCTGACGGTTTTGCGGCAAAAAACTGGATCACCTGCCACGGTGTTCATGGGCGAGCTGTCTTCCGTGGAATTTGCTCCCGCCAGCACCAAAGTCATGGGTGCTGCCCCCTCTAAACTCATTTTGACGACTTTAAGCCCTACGACCAAGCCGGGGGACAAGCGATTTTCGGCAACGATCGCCGCCTATTTCCCGCGCAATGCCAGCAACGAAACGACGCTCAATTCCGCCGGATGGACTCGTTCGTGCAAAGAGGGCGTCCGGGTATGTGGCCGCGACGGGATCGCGCCGAAGGCGATGGGTTCGATAACCTACATGCGCGACGACCCAAAGGAATTGAGCATCAGATGCCAATACAATTTGACAACCGACGATCTGGAGTAGCCGCAAGCGCTTGATGTAAGATCGGAATTTTACGTCACTTCTCGGGCAGGCAAGCTCAGCGTAAACCGCGCGCCCTGCCCCGGCGCGCTATCGACCGTCAAATCGCCATCCATTGCGCGCGCCAGTCGCCGCGCGATATACAGCCCCAGCCCCGAACCCCCGCTGTCGGTGCGGCCCAGCCTCTCAAACTTCTCGAAAACCACCGCCTGCTGTTCGGCATCGATCCCTTGCCCTTGGTCCGCGACGGTCACCATCGCGCGGTCGCCCTCGCGGTCGACGCGGATCCAGATTTGCGAATTGTCGGGCGAATAGCGGATGGCATTGCCCAACAGGTTGAGCAGCACCTGCAGCACGCGGCGGAACTCGCCCGTCGCGGGTGCCTTGTCGTCGACCTTGGGCGCGTCGATGCGGATGCCCTTTTCTTCGGCCTTCATGCCGAGCAGACCGACCGCGCGGCGCGCCAGATCGCCAAGGTCGATCTCGTCGGCTGCCGCCTTGAACCCCGGGCGCTCGATATTCTGCAAATCGGCGAGGTCGTCGACCAGCCCCAGCAGATGCCGCCCGGCGTGGGCAATATCGCCCGCGTAGCGCGCATAATCGGCACGGATCGGTCCATCGAACTGACCAGAGATCGTCTCGGCGGTCGCGATGATCCGGCTCAGCGGACCGCGCAGTGCGCCGTCGATACGGCGACCGAACTGCGGATCGGACAGCGGCAGCGATCCGAACGCCGGGTCGATCAGCGTCGCCGCGGGGATCGCTTCAACCGCAGGGTCCGTTTCTGCCGCCGTCGCCGTGCCGCGAAATCCGGTGAAGCGCCCGACGCCGTCGAACAGCGCATCACCCGACAAGGTCATGGACAGCCGTTCGGTCCCGGCATCCGCCCGGACAAGCTGGCCGTCGAAACGCGATTGCCGCGCCAGCGCGCGGAGGACCGGAAAGCGACCGTCGCCGTCGGGTTGCAGTTCGAACAGCTCGGACAGCGACCGTCCTTCCCAATCGGCAGGAACCGACGGCGCGTCGGGCGCCGCGCGCAGCGCGACCATTCGCAGCTGCTGGTCGCACTCCCACGTCCACCCGTGCGGTGCTGCGATAGGGTCGGTGATCACCGGAATCTGCGGCTGGGTCATCGGACGCGTCCGCCAATCGCTGATCTCGAGCGCGGCCCCGTCGGCATCTGGAATGATGCGGACCAGCGCATGGATGTCGCTATGGTCGTCGGCAGCGTGCAGCGGGCGGCTGACATCGCGGTGCAGCCGCTGCGCCAGCGCGACCAGTCGCGCCAGATGCGGCAGCGCCAGCGGCTTGCCGAGCCCCGCGCCCGCGCGCTGTTGGAGGCGCAGCAGCGGCGCGTCGGCGCTGACCAGCGCGCCCGACCGGTCGATCCGGCCGCGGACGATCCGTTCGCTCATTATGCGGTCAGTCCCGACATCGCCAACGCGCCATCGTCGGCGACCGCGCGGGCGGGCAGCATCGCCAGCGACGCTTCCAGCGGCGCCATTGCAGCGCGATCGAGGCCCAGCGGCGCCAGCAACGATGGCAGCGCCGCGGTCTCCGCGGTCAGCAGCGCCAGCGCCATGTCGCCATAGCTGCGGCGGTGCGCGGCTGCCGCCAGCGCGATCAGCGTCGGCCAGTCATGGCGAAGGATCGCGTCGCGCGCGGCATCGGCTAGTCCGGACCCCAGCTGGTCGTGATACGCGGCGCCCGCCTGGGTGATCCCTTTCTCATCGGCATGGCGCTCGGTGGCAATCCGCACCGCGTCGCCCAGTTCGGCGGCGCGTTTATGGTCGTGACTGACCTCGGACAAACGCCAGCCCGCAATATCCAGCAGCAGGGCACGAAAGATGTCGCCGTCCAGATCGGCAACGGCAAGCGCGGGATGCCCCAGCGCGTCGAACCGGCGGCGGTCGGCGATCTGCAACGCCAGATAGGCGCGGTCGACGTCGGACAACGGCGCATCGATTGAAGGAACGTCCGCCGCGGCCTCGTCGGTTTCCGGCAAAATGGGCGGCGGGCTGCTACGCTGCATCGACAGGTCGCGCCAGCGATGCTCCTCAGCGCGCGCAAAGCAAATGCGCGCCAGCCGTTCGGCCCCCGGCAACCCGCCGCGCAGCCATTCGCGCCACAAGCGGTCGGTATCAATCGCGCGATCGAGCCGCGCCGCGACTTCGATCACCAGCCGCCGCGCGATACCCAGCGACAAGGCTCGCTGTTCCTCGGTCAACCGCGCGACCGTCGGCGCCGCCAGATAGCCGGCGAGTTCGCGTAAGCGCGCGGACAGCGGATCGATGCCGGACAAGGAGGCGGAGTCAGTCATGCACGGTCGCGGATAGCAGGATGACGTTAATACGCGCTAAACCTTGAAGCGCTTTGTATTAGCGCGCTTCCGGGCGACGCGCCAATCGCAGCCAGACCAATATCTGGAGTAGCGCGAGCAGTGGCAGGATAGCGAACATCAGCGAGGCGAAGTCGAACAGCAGCGCCGGGGCCAGCATGATCCACGCCTGATCGGCATCGGGGAGCAGCCAGTGAAAGCGCCGCCGCTCGCCCGAATCTTCGTACAGCGATCGCGCGACGAGGATCGTCGCGGCGAGGCATGGCGCCAGCGCAGCCTCTGAAAACGGCGGCATCTGGTGACCCGGGCCCGCCAGCGACACCAGCCACGGAAACACCGCGAGCAGAAGCCAAGCAAAAATCCGGATGACGTCGCGCGCCCGGTCTTGCGCGGCACTTTCGGCGCGAAATGCCGACAGGAAACGCATCGCGGTCAGCGCCAGGCCGCCAAGGATGGCGACCAGCGCCCCCGCGGCCGCCAGCCCGCTCGCCGCCAGCGCCGCGACCGCCACCCACAAAAGCGCCGTGACATAGGGCAAATAGCGCGCCGTCGTCGGCGATTTGACCAGCAGCGGCCCGGCGAGCCGGATGATCGGCATCATGATCGCCGACCGGCCGAACCCCATCCCGCCATATTCGACCTGCTGGAGGCTCGACTGCTCGATCAGCGCCGCGGTCGGGCGATCGGTGACGATGGCAATCTCACCCTGCTCGAACAAGGCCGGTTCGCAATAGAGCCGCCGTGCGCCCGATTGCACCGCGAGGCGCAGCAACGTGAGCATCATGTCCCATTCGCCCGGCATCGCGGCCAGCTCGGCGACCATCGGCTGTGAGATACTCGCGAGCCCGCCCCAGCGCCGCGTCGCGTCGATGCGCTCGAACCCCTGCGTCAGCGGGGTGTCACCGGTGACGAGGATCGCAGGCGCTCCGGGCTTGGCGATCGCCGCATAATGCGTCCCGCCTGCGCGCAGCCCGTCGGTGACCAATATGATCCGGTCGTCCTCCTGAACCAGCCCCATCAGGTCGGTGGCCGCACGCACCGGGGTTATCTTCAACCCGCGGCGGCGGATCCGGTCGCACGTCGAAAGCAGGTCGGCGGGGACTGCGGCCACCGCGACCGCGATATGCGTCACCCCGACATCGGCCAGCCGCGCCGCCTGCCGCTCGATCAATGTTTCGCCCGCGACGGTGACGAGCGCGCGCAGCCCGCCGTCGGGCAAGACTTCGCTGGCGCCAATCAGCGCGATCAGGGCCATCGACGGGCAGGACGAAGCAGGTTGGTCACGGCGCACCGTCATATGGCGCACAGCCGGTTTGGCAAGCATCGCTTGTCGCGGCGGCAACCGGCGTGATACGCCGCCGCGGTGACAGACGCTGGATCGGCAGTAATCATCGGCGCTTCGGGCGGGATCGGCGGCGCCCTCGCCGAAGCCTTGCACGCCGACGGACGCCATGACGTCATCCACCGCTTCGCTCGTTCACTCCCGGCACCACATCGCATCGATCTCACCGACGAGGCCTCGGTCGCGGCCGCGGCGGCGCTTGTGCGCGACAGCGGCCCGCCGCCACGGCTGGTCATCGTCGCGACTGGCCTGCTCCACGCCGAGGGACGCCAGCCCGAACGCAAGCTCGCCGACATCGATCCCGACTGGATGGCACGCAATTTCGCCGTCAACACGATCGGTCCCGCGCTGGTCGCCAAATATTTCCTGCCGCTGCTGCCGCGCCACGGGCGCACGCTGTTCGCGATGCTGTCCGCGCGCGTCGGCAGTATCGGCGATAACCGCAGCGGCGGCTGGTACAGCTACCGCGCCTCGAAAGCCGCACTCAACCAGCTGGTGCGCAGCTTTGCGATCGCCGAGGCGCGCCGCAATACCGACGCCCTTGTTGTCGCGCTGCATCCCGGCACCGTCGATACCGGCCTGTCGGCGCCATTCCAGCGCGGCGTCCTTCCCGAAAAGCTTGCCAGCGCGCCAGCCGCAGCCGCCAATCTGCTGCGCGTGCTGGGGGCGCTGACGCCGACCCAAAGCGGTCGGATTTTCGCGTGGGACGGCAGCGAAATCATTCCCTGAAAACCCACCGAATCGCTGGCATTTCCTGCCACCGTCGGCTAGGTAAAAACGACTTCCCGAAAAGCAGAAAAAAGGCCGGGTCTTGACCGAAGAAAATACGCCGACGCCGCCGTCCGAAGACGGTATTTCGCCGATCAACATCGTCGACGAAATGAAGACAAGCTACCTCGATTACGCAATGAGCGTGATCGTCAGCCGCGCGCTGCCCGACGTGCGCGACGGCCTGAAGCCCGTGCATCGCCGCATCCTCTATTCGGCGTTTGAAAGCGGCTATGTCGCGGGCCGCCCCTATCGCAAATCGGCGCGTATCGTCGGTGACGTGATGGGTAAATATCACCCGCACGGCGACAGCTCGATCTATGACGCGCTCGCGCGCATGACGCAGGACTGGTCGATGAGCGTCCCGCTCGTCGACGGTCAGGGCAATTTCGGGTCGATGGACCCCGATCCGCCGGCGGCGATGCGCTACACCGAATCGCGCCTGGCCAAAGTCGCGAACACACTGCTTGGCGATCTCGACAAGGACACCGTCGATTTCCAGCCCAATTATGACGGCTCCGAATCCGAACCGACCGTCCTGCCCGCGCGCTACCCCAACCTGCTCGTCAACGGCGCGGGCGGCATCGCGGTTGGCATGGCGACCAACATCCCCCCGCATAATCTGGCGGAGGTGATCAACGCGACGCTCGCGACGATCGACAATCCCGAAATCACCCTCGACGAACTGATGGCGATCGTCCCCGGCCCCGACTTCCCGACCGGCGCGCTGATGCTGGGCCAGGGCGGTGCGCGCAATGCTTATGCCACCGGTCGCGGCTCGATCATGATGCGCGCGACGCACATCATCGAGGAAGGCAGGAACGATCGCCAATCGATTGTATTGACGTCGATTCCGTTTCAGGTCGGCAAATCGGGCCTGGTCGAGAAAATCGCCGAGGCGGCGCGCGACAAGCGGATCGAAGGTGTCGCCGACATCCGCGACGAGTCGAACCGCGAGGGGGTCCGCGTCGTCATCGAACTGAAGCGCGACGCGACCGCCGAGGTCGTATTGAACCAGCTCTGGCGCCACACCCCCGCGCAGTCGAGCTTCCCCGCCAACATGCTCGCGATCCGCGGCGGTCGCCCCGAAATGATGGGGCTGAAGACGATCCTGTCGGCGTTCATCGATTTCCGCGAAGATGTGATCACCCGCCGCTGCAAGTTCGAGCTGAACAAGGCGCGCGACCGCGCGCATATCTTGCTCGGGCTGGTTGTCGCGGTCAGCAATCTCGACGAAGTCGTCCGCATCATCCGCGGCTCGTTCAGCCCGGCGGCGGCGCGCGAGGCGTTGCTGCTGCGGGAATGGCCGATCGGCGACATCGCGCCCTATATCCGCCTCGTCGAAGCGATCGAGGGTGAGGTCGAAGAGGCGGCGACCTATCGCCTGTCCGAAGTGCAGGTAAAGGCGATCCTCGACCTCCGCCTGCACCGCCTGACCGCGCTTGGTCGCGATGAAATCGGTAAGGAACTCGGTGAGTTGGCTGCCGAGATTGAGGAACTGCTTTCGATCCTCGCCGACCGCGACAAACTCTACGCCGTGATGCGCGAAGAACTTGTCGCGGTGCGCGACGAATTCGGCAAACCGCGCCGCACCCTGCTCGCCCCCGCCGCCGACGGCATCGACGACGAGGATCTGATCGAGCGCGAGGAGATGGTCGTCACCGTCACCCTCGACGGCTATATCAAGCGCACCCCGCTCGACACCTTCCGCGCCCAGCGCCGCGGCGGCAAGGGCCGCGCTGGCATGGCGACGAAGGACGAGGATGTCGTCACCGAGCTGTTCGTCACCTCGACGCACACCCCCGTCCTCTTCTTCTCGACCGCGGGCAAGGTCTATCGGATGAAGGTGTGGCGCCTGCCCGAAGGCGGCCCGGCGACGCGCGGCCGCCCGATGATCAACCTCCTCCCGCTGGCGCAGGGCGAAACGATCTCGACCGTTCTCCCACTGCCCGAGGACGAGGCCGAATGGGGCAAGCTGCACGTGATGTTCGCCACGGCGAAGGGCAGCGTGCGCCGCAACAGCATGGACGCCTTCACCAATGTCCCCTCGAACGGCAAGATCGCGATGAAGTTCGAAGGTGAGGACGAGGACGACCGGCTGATCGGCGTTGCCCTCCTCGACGAGAGCGACGACGTGCTGCTCGCGACGCGTCAGGGCAAGGCGATCCGCTTTGCCGGCGACGACGTCCGCGAATTTCAGAGCCGCAATTCGACCGGGGTGCGCGGGATGCGCCTCGCCGATGGCGACGAAGTCATTTCGCTGTCGATCCTCCACCGCGTCGGCACCAGCAGCGAGGAGCGCGAAGCCTATCTCCGCGCCGCGCCGTGGAAGGACAATGAGAATGAACCGACGCTGGAGGGCGACCGCATGGCCGAGCTCGCCGCGCGCGAACAGTTCATCCTCACGGTCTGCGCCAACGGCTATGGTAAGCTGTCGTCGGCCTATGAATATCGCCGCACCGGGCGCGGCGGTCAGGGGATCACCAACATCGACAATATCGGCCGCAACGGCCCCGTTGTCGCGAGCTTCCCGGCGACGCAGGCGCATCAGTTGATGCTCGTCACAGATCAGGCGAAACTCATTCGCATGGGGCTCGACACGATGCGCGTCATCGGTCGCGGCAGCGCGGGCGTCCGCCTGTTCGACGTCGCCAAGGACGAGCATGTCGTTTCGGCAGCGTTGATCGAGGATGGCGACGAAGATGAGGCCGAAGGCGTCGAGGCCACCGAGGCCGCGGCGGAACCACCGGCAACGGACGCGCCTTCCGCATGACCGCCGCGACCGCCTTCAAGATACTGACCCAGCAGCAATGGGCCGATTTTGAACGCGAGCGCGTGTTCCGCGGCGCCCCCGTGGACATTGCCGACGGCTATATCCACCTGTCGACCGCCGAACAGCTGGAAGGCACGATCGCCAAATATTTTGCCGATTGCCGCCCGCTGATGATCGCCGAGGTGGATCTGCTCCTCCTCGGCGACGCCGTCCGTTGGGAGCCAGCGCGCGGCGGCGACCTGTTTCCGCATATCTATGCCGAACTGCCGATCCATGCGGTCGTGAGCCTGCAAAAGCGCGACTGACGATCATCGCCCGCGCGTCCGCCAGGGCGGTGACCGACACTCATCGACAATTGTTCGCCGTCGGTCGGTTCTTGCTTCGGCTGCCCCCATGCGCCTACCACTGTCGGTCATCGCACAACATGTTGGGGGAAATCGACAATGCGCCTGATTCTTGCCGCCGCCCTGCTGGCCTCGACCGCCCTGCCCGCGGCGCACGCGCATGAAACCGCCGCACCCGCCGCGGCATCGACGCCGGTTCCCAAGGAAGATCTGCTCAAACCGCCCGCCGACGCGGTCCGCTATCTCGTGGTGTCGGAAGCCGGTCAGCATGGTACCCAGTGGCAATGGCAATTGCCCGATGGCCGCACCGCCTATCGCTGGTCGCAGGAACTTCGCGGCTGGATCACCGAGATGGATCAGGTCACCACCTTTGCCGCGGACGGCACGATTGCGGCGACGACCGTTCGCGGCGTGACGATGTCGGGCGACGCGGCGGAGGATTATCGCGTCGCGGGCGGCCGTGCGATCTGGAAAACGGCGACCGACGCGGGCGAAGCCGCGGCGGGCGGCTGGTATATCCCGGCGGGCGGCGTCGGCATCGCCAATGCCCCGCTGATCAACGCGCTCGCCGCCGCGGGCGACAAGGGGCTCAATTTCCTGCCCAGCGGCAAGGGCCGTATGAGCTTTGGCCCGACCCAGGTGATCCAAGGCCCGAACGGCCCCAAAACCGTCCAGCTCGCTTTCATCAGCGGCATATTGCCCTCGCCCTATCCGGTCTGGCTCGACGAGCAGAAGCGCTATTTTGCCGACGTCAGCTTCTTGTCGGTAATGCCTGCGGGTTACGAAGGCGCGCTCCGCCAGCTGCGCGATGCACAGGACGCCGCGACCGCCGACACCGTGGCCGCGATCGCCAAACGCTTTCAATCGCCTGACGCCCGCGCGCCGGTGCTGTTCGACAATGTCCGGCTGTTCGACGCCGACAAGGGTGTGTTCCTGACCGATCGCGCCGTGCTGGCGCAGAACGGCAAGATTGCCGCGATCGGCACCGCCGGGTCATTGAAAGCCCCGACGGGCGCGCAGGTCATCGACGGCGTGGGCAAGACGCTCGTCCCCGGCATCTGGGACAGCCATCTGCATATCGGCGACGACTGGAGTGTGCTCGCCAACATGGCGAACGGCATCACCAGCTTCCGCAGCCCCGGCACCACCTTCGACCGCGCGGTCGACGCGACCAAGCGCCGCGCCGCCGGGACGCTGCTCATGGGCGAGCCCTTCATCTCGGTCATCATCGACAAAAAGGATCCGCTCGCCGCGCAAGGCGCCGAAGTGGTCAGCAGCGAGGCCGAAACCATCGCCGCGGTGCGGCGGGTGAAGAATGCCGGGCTGTGGGGAATCAAATTCTATACGTCGATGAACCCGGCGTGGATCGCCCCCGCGGCCAGCGAAGCGCACAAGCTCGGCCTGCACGTCCACGGCCACGTCCCCGCCACCATGAAGCCCAGCGAAGCCGTCGCGGCGGGCTATGACGAGCTCACCCACCTCAATTTCGTCGTGATGGAATCGATGCCGCGCGACGTCATCGACCGCGCCAACACGCGCCAGCGGATGGAAGGCCCGGCGCGCTATTTCAAGGACGTCGACCTCGACGCGCCGCTGATGTCGGGTTTCATCGCCGACTTGGCGAAGCGCAAGACGCTGGTCGACCCGACGATCGTCATTTTCGAAGGCATGCTGACGCAGGATGGCGGCAAGCCGCACCCAGCCTATGCCCCCTATATGGGCATCGTCTCGCCGGTCATCGAACGGTCGAACTTCACCGCGGGCGGCTATCCACTGGTCGAGGGGCTGACCCGCGACGATTACCGCAAAAGCTATGACAAGATGGTCGAGCTGGTCGGCCGCCTCCACAAGGCGGGCGTGCCGATCGTCGCCGGAACCGACGGCTGGGGCATCGAACTCGTCCGCGAACTCGAAATCTATCAGCAGGCGGGCTTCACCCCCGCCGAAGCGATCCAGAGCGCAACGATCATCCCCGCCCGCGTCGTCGGCGCCGACAAGCGCACCGGCTCGATCGCGGTGGGCAAGGAAGCCGATATGGTGCTGGTCGACGGCGACGCTTCAACCGACCTCGGCGCCCTGCGCCGCGTGGTGACCGTGGTGAGCGACGGCTATGTGATGGACGCCGACGCGCTGCGGACGGCGGCGGGGTTCAGCGGGCGCCCGAAATAGGGGGCGGCGCTGGCGACCTGTTTCGGGCAGCAATTGTCGAGGTCTGACCCTGCCGTCGGTTTTGGGGTGGGGAGCGGACGGAGCAATCCTCCCCGGAACGGGGAGGGGGACCAGCGAAGCTGGTGGAGGGGCACCATCGGTTTGCCTTGCCGCCGAAGTCGTACTCCACCGCGAAGCTCCCGGAAAGCGCAGTTGGCCCGGCGCTGCGGTAACCTCCTGTGCCCCTCCACCACCCTTCGGGTGGTCCCCCTCCCCCGTTGGGGGAGGATCGGCTATGTCCGCAATCGGTCGTTTCCGGTCATAAACGCTCTCCGGCGCGTGGCGGCCGACATGGCCCGGCGCCGCTACCGCCGCTTCGCCTTCCACGCCCGCACCGCCGCCATCGTCTTTTCGACATGCGCCTGCGGCTTGCTGTCGGTGTAGCGCAGCAGGATCGTCCCGTTCGGCGCGATCACGAAGGATGTGCGGTTCGACAGCCGGGTGCCGTCGGGACGCTGCATCACGGCGCTGTAACGCGCCGCGACCGTGGCGCCGGGGTCCGCCGCCACGGCAAATTTGTCGCGGCATTCGGATTTCGAAAATTCGGCGACGCGTTCGATATTGCCCGCAGTGACGCCGACGACGCGGGCGCCCAGCTTAGTGAAATCGTCGCTCGCCTCGGCAAACAGATGCGCCTCCATCGTGCAGCCGGGCGTGAAAGCAGCGGGGAAGAAATAGAGGACGACCGGCCCATTTTTCAGCATCTGGCTGAGCGACAGGCGGATGGGTTTTCCGGCCAACGCCGCGCTCAGGGTAAAGTCGGGCGCCTTCGCGCCTTGCTGACGGGCCGCCGTGTCCTGCGCGGGAAGCATCGCCAGCGACAGGCCAGCGCCCAGTCCGATCGCCAGTTTGATCAGCATTTTCATCTGCGGCCTCCGTCCGGGTGGCGGGAAAATCACCCGCGGGGCCATAGTATCGCCTGCCGCGCAGACTGCAATCACCGGCGGTCAAGGGCTCTGAACGGAACCGTCGCGGCGAAGCGCTCCGGTTCCGTTCAGTCACCGACGCCGATCAGCAGCGACGGCCGCCGCGATCGATTTCGCGGCCGATCAGCGCGCCCGCAGCCGCGCCGATGATCGTGCCGGGAGCCCGATCGCCGTAACGGTCGACTTCGCGGCCGAGCAACGCGCCCGCCGCGCCGCCGACGATCAACCCGGTGGTGCCGCTGCTGCGGCCGCAATAATAGCGGCGGTCGCGATAATGGCTGCGTCGGTAGTCGCGGCGATAATCACGCCGATAGTCGCGCCGGTAATCGCGATAGTCGCTGCGGTCACCATAATAGCCGTGGCGGTGATGCCGGTCGCGCGCGTCGGCCTCAGTCGGCAGCGCGGTAATCGTACCGGCGCCGATGAGCGCCGCGAGCGCGAGTTTCTTGAGCTGGAACATATTCTTCTCCAAATTCGACCCCTTGGCGCAAAATTAGGAAAACAAAGATGGCGCTGGGCTGAACTGGGCGCGCCTTTGCGCCGCGCGCGCATCGTTTCGGCGATGTTTCGGGGCAGTCCGCCGCGCCCGATTGACCGCACCGGCCAATCGGCGCAGCATGGCGCCATGACCCTGACTATCACCCCCAGCGGGCAGGCCTGCGGCGCGCGCGTCACCGGCGTCGATCTGACCCAGCCGCTCGACCCCGCGACCGTCGCCGCCATCCGCGCCGCCTGGCTCGACCATCACGTCCTCGCCTTCCCCGACCAGAAGATGAGCGACGACGATCTGGAACGCTTCACCCGCTATTTCGGCAGCTTCGGCGACGATCCCTTCATCCGCCCGATCCCCGGCCGCGATCATGTCATCGCTGTCCGGCGCCGCGCCGACGAAACCGCGCCGCTGTTTGCCGAAAACTGGCACAGCGACTGGAGCTTTCAGGCGCGACCGCCCGCAGGCACCTGCCTTTTCGGCATCACCATCCCGCCCGTCGGCGGCAACACCGAATTTGCCAACCAGCACGCGGCGCTCGACGCGATGCCCGCCGCGCTACGTTCAAGGATCGAAGGCTTGCAGGCGATCCATAGCGCCCGCGCCGGCTATGCGCCGTCGGGCATGTACGGCGCGAATGACAAGGACCGCAGCATGGACATCCGCTCGGGCGACGAAGCGCTGGAAACCCAGCGCCATCCCTTCATTCGCGCGCACCCCGAAACCGGCCGCCTCGGCCTGTTCGGCTGCGCCGGTTACATCATCGGCTTCGATGGTCTGGACGATGCCGAGGCGCTGCCTTTGCTCTACGAACTCATCCAGTGGCAGGGGCGCGAGGAATTTCGTTACGCGCACCAGTGGGAGCCCGACATGCTGGTGATGTGGGACAACCGCTCGGTCCTGCACCGCGCCACCGGCGGCTACGACGGTTATGACCGGCTGCTCCACCGAACGACGATTGCGGCGTGGGAGGGGTGAAGGATCGAGCTAAACTCCTCTCCCCATGAGGGAGAGGATAGCGCAGCTTGCTCCGACTAGGCAGCAAGCTGCCAACCCTTCGTATCTCTCCCTCAAGGGGAGAGAGGATAAAGGTGCTGGGGCAGTTTGTCCTTGGCCAGCGTGCTCACCACGCCCCAGGCGATCAGCGCCTGCCCGCCAAAGTAAAGCGGCCACACCAGCCATAAGGTCACATCCTTGCTCAGCGCCCCGCCCTCCCCGGCAAAAATGAACAGGTCGCTCGCCAGAAACATCATCGCGCCGATGCCGGTGCGATAGCGCGGAAAGCGGCTCGTCCACGCCGTCGCCGCCATGATCGCTACCCCGCCGGTATAAGCGATCGCCGCGGCCATCAGCGCCGCCTCCTCGGCGCCGCACGTCAGCCCCCAGGCTATCAGCAGTGCCAGAGGCACCAGCATCCACGCCAGCAGTTTCTGCGACGGGGTCACGCTGGACCGCCGGTTGCGCAGATAGAGGATGATCGCGATCAGGTGCCCTGTCGCAAAAGCCGCCGCGCCCGCCAGCATCCCGACCGCATCGAGCAGCCAGTCGCCGAGCGCCCCGAGCGCCAGCACCGCCGCGATCAGTTTGCCGTCCGTGTTCCGTGCGTTCATCGCGGCCCAGACCGCGAGCAGCCCGACCCCCGATGCCTTCCACGCCCAGATCGCCGGCCCGTCGAGCCGCATATAGACCGCCGCGAAATAGCTGATCCCGCCAACCAGCGCCGCCAGCCACAGCCACCGCGCCCGATCCCAACCCTGCTCACTCATGCCCGCCCCTTTGCATCTTGTCCCCAACGCGCCTAGTGCGCGGCAGATTGGTCGCAAGTCAACGGATAGGGTAAATGGCGGAATACGACGTGCACATCATCGGCGGCGGCCTCGCCGGGTCCGAGGCCGCCTGGCAGCTCGCCGAGGCGGGGTATCGCGTCCGCCTCTCCGAAATGCGCGGCGGCGGCGACATGACCCCGGCGCATCAGGGCGACGCGCTCGCCGAAATGGTGTGCTCGAACAGCTTCCGCAGCGACGACGGCGACAGCAATGCCGTCGGCCTGCTCCACCGCGAGATGCGCGCGCTCGGCTCGATCATCATGCGCGAGGCCGACGCGACCAAGGTGCCCGCGGGATCGGCGCTCGCGGTCGACCGCGACCTGTTTGCGGGCGGCGTCACCCGCGCGCTCGAAGCGCATCCGAACGTCACCATCGTCCGCGAACGCATCGACACTTTGCCCAGTGCAGGCCTGACGATCGTCGCCACCGGCCCGCTCACCGCCGCCGCGCTTGCCGACAGCATCGGCACCGCGACCGGCAAGGACGCGCTCGCCTTTTTCGACGCGATCGCCCCCATCGTCTATCGCGACAGCATCGACATGGACATCGCTTGGATGGCGAGCCGCTGGGACAAGGTCGGGCCAATCGGCGACGGCAAGGACTATATCAACTGCCCGATGGACAAGGACCAGTATCATGCCTTTGTCCAGGGGCTGATCGACGGCGACAAGACCGAGTTCAAGGACTGGGAAAAAGACACGCCCTATTTCGAAGGCTGCATGCCGATCGAGGTGATGGCCGAACGCGGCGTCGAAACGCTCCGCTTCGGCCCGATGAAGGGCGTCGGCCTTGACAATCCGCGCACCGGGTGCTGGCCCTATGCGGTCGTCCAGCTTCGTCAGGACAATGCGCTCGGCACGCTATGGAACATGGTCGGGTTCCAGACCAAGCTCAAACATGTCGCACAGGTCGAGCTGTTCCGCACCATCCCGGGGCTCGAAAAGGCCGAGTTCGCGCGCCTCGGCGGGCTTCACCGCAACAGCTTCATCCGCTCGCCCGAACTACTCGATCATCAGCTGCGCTTGAAATCGGCGCCGCACATCCGTTTCGCCGGGCAGATCACCGGCTGCGAGGGCTATGTCGAAAGCGCCGCCATCGGCCTCATCGCCGCGCGCTTTGCCGCTGCCGAACTGGCGGGCCGCGCCCTGCCCCCGCCGCCGCCCGAAACCGCGCTCGGCGCGCTGCTCGGCCATATCACCGGCGGCGCCGATGCGGCGAGCTACCAGCCGATGAACGTCAATTTCGGCCTGTTCCCGCCGCTGGCCGACGAGGTTCGCAAGAAGGATCGCAAGCTCGGCTATACCCAGCGCGCGGGCGCGGCGCTGGCCGAGTGGGTGAAGGTTGCCGAAGGCGTCGCGGCCTGACCGTCGCCCCCCGCGCAGGCGGGGGCCGCTGGAGGCCTAAACCAGCCTCGTCGCGTAAAACGACAGCGGCCCCCGCCTGCGCGGGGGGCGACGAGCAGGTCAACAGCTACACTTCGCCTTCGCCGCGCGCTTCGGCGCCGTCGTCGCAAACTCCGCGCGCGTCAGATCGCCCGACTTGTCGCCATCGGCCCCCGCAAACCGCTCGCCCGTCGCCGCCGCCCACTCCTCGAACGTCAGCAGGTTGTTGCCATCCTTGTCGAGCTTGCGAAACGCCGCCGTCCGTGACGACATCAGTTCGACGCGGCTGATCCGATCATTGCGGTCGCGGTCGAAGCGGTTGAAGCGCCGTTCCTCGCGCGACGCCTCCTTCGCGGCGGGCAAAGCGGGCGGCGCTGGTCCGCGCGTCGGGGCATTCGGCCCGGCCACCGGGATCGCGGCGAGCGCGGGCGGCGGATCGGGCAGCAGCTCCTCCTCGGTAACCTGCGTATAGCCCGCCCACAGGAACAGGCCGCCGGTCAGCAGCAGCGCGCTGGCCACGCCGCCGATCAGAAAACGGGAAATTGCCATCCGCCCCTCCGCTTTGTCCGATCCTGTTGGCTATCACGGCGCCGCCGCTAGCGGCAACAATCGCCACCGATATGGCGACGAATATTTATCGACAAAACCATTCAAAACGACCCAGTTCATGGCTATATCCGATCAATGTCGAACTACCTCCCTACGCTGAAGCAGATGCAATATCTCGTCGCGTTGCACGAGCATGGCCATTTCGGCCGCGCCGCCGACGCGTGCAACGTCACCCAATCGACGCTGTCGGCGGGGATCCGCGAGCTGGAAACCCTGCTCGGCCAGACGCTGGTCGAGCGCACCCGCCGCGTCGTACGCTTTACCGGGCTGGGCAACGCGATCGTCGAAAAGGCGCACCGCGTGTTGCGCGAGGCCGAGGAACTGTCCGACATGGCCGCCGCCGCCGCGGCGCCGCTGGTCGGCGAACTCCGGATGAGCGTCATCCCGACCATCGCGCCCTTCCTGCTCCCCGGCATGCTCCGCCTGCTGCGCAAGGAACGCCCCGCGCTCAAGCTGTTCCTGCGCGAAGAACCCAGCGCGCAGGCGTGCGAATCGCTCCACCACGGCACCGTCGATTGCGTCCTGCTCGCCCTTCCCTATGGCTGCGGCGACGTGGAAGCCGAAAATCTGTTCGACGATGCGCTATTCGTCGCCTTCCCCGGCGACCAGTCGGAAGACTTGCCCGCGATGGTCAGCGCCGATCAGATCGACCCGGCGCAGATGCTGATGCTCGAGGACGGCCATTGCCTGAAGGACCACGCCCTCGCCGCGTGCAACCGCCCCGAATTGCGCGCTGGGGCGCGGATGATGGGCACGTCGCTGCACACACTGGTGCAGATGGTCGACAACGGCCTTGGCATCACCATGCTGCCGCAAATGGCGATCGAAGCCGGAATCCTCGACCACACCGACATCGACACCCGCCCGCTCGATTCGGATCATGACTGGCGCACGATCGCGCTGGTCTGGCGCAAGGGCAGCCCGCGCGCCGACGAGTTCAAAATGCTGGCCGATATTTTCCGGAAACATCGGGAGGGTTAGGCGCCTCCAAATCGCCGTCATCCCGGCGAAGGCCGGGATCTCGCCAGTGCGTTATGGCGACGGGGTGAGATCCCGGCCTTCGCCGGGATGACGGATTGAGGTTACCCCCACCGCTCCGCCCGCACCTCATCCCCCATCCGCGCCTCAACCCACGCCGCGCGCCCGTCCTCGAATGTCTCGCGCTTCCACAGCATCACGTCGGTCTTCAGCCGGTCGATCAGAAACTCGCACGCCGCCAGCGCCTCGCTGCGGTGCGGGCTGCTCGCCAGCACCAGCACGATTGTGTCGCCCGGCGCCATCGCGCCGACGCGGTGGATCAGCGTCAGCGCCGCGAGTTGCCACCGATCAGCCGCCGCATGCGCCAGATCGCCCAGCCCCGCTTCGGTCATCACCGGATGATGCTCCAGAAACAGTTCGACCAGCCCGTCATCACCGCGCACCCGGCCGATAAAGCTGGCACTCGCGCCATGGCCGCCCGCGTCGTGCAGGTCGAGTTCGGCACCGACGTCGATCGCCGCCGCCTGCATCGCGACGCGGATCATCCGCCCGTCACCGGCGGGAACAGTGCAACCTCGCGCGCACCGGCGAGCGGCGCGCCCGGTCCCATCATCACCCCGTCGATCGCGGCGCGAATCCGCTGCGGCTCGGCAAAGGCCAACGCCCCGCGCGCATCGCGCGCCGCCAACCACGACAGCAGCGCGGTCAGGTCGGTTATGCCGACAGGCAGGTCGACGACCTCGTCGGCCGTCCCCATCCGCTCGCGCACCCAGGCGAAATAGGAAATGTTGAGCGCCATCGCGCTAGTCCATATGCTTTAGGCCGACGCGCAGATAATCCCAGCCGGTGATCAGCGTCAGTACCGCCGCGCCCCACAGCGTCGCCAGCCCGACCGTCTTGACCCACTCGAACGCAGGGAGCGCTCCGGCCAGGATCAGCGCGCCGAACGACACGAGCTGGAACGTCGTTTTCCATTTCGCCAGCTGGGTGACCGGCATCGAAACCTGCAACGTCGCCAGAAACTCGCGCAGCCCCGACACAATGATTTCGCGCAGCAGGATCATCAGCGCCGCAATGACATGGTAACCCGCGATGTCGCGGGTGAACACCAGCAACAGGATGACTGCCGCGATCATGATCTTGTCGGCGATCGGATCGAGGAAAGCGCCCAGCCGCGACACGATGCCGCGCGAGCGTGCAACATAACCGTCAAAATAATCGGTAATGCCCATCAGGCAGTACAAGACAAACGCCAGCGCATAATCGATCGGCTTGGGCTGGTGCGATCCTTCGACCACCCCCGGCCACAGCAGGAACAGCAGGATGGGCACCGCCAGGATGCGCGACAATGTCAGGATGTTCGGAAGACTCAGCATGACCCCTGATTCCCGCCGCTGCGGCGCGCTAAACCCAAAATGGGCTTTGACCCTGCATGCCCTAACCGATAAGCCCCCCGCGCGACAACAATATTGCCGTGACGTCGCGGCGTTGTCCGAATGTCAGGCTGCAAAAGTGGATTTTCAATGACCGGTTCTTTTGCGCTGATGAAGCAACGCCGGTTCCTGCCCCTGTTCGCGACCCAGTTCCTCAACGCCTTCAACGACAATTTCTACAAGATGGCGATGGTGATCCTCGTCACCTTCACCATCTACAAGGATCCGGAGACCGAGGCGTGGTTCAACGCGCTGGCGGGCGGCCTGTTCATCCTGCCTTTTTTCCTGTTTTCGGCGCTCGCCGGGCAGCTCGCCGACAGCACCGACAAGACGCGGATGATCCGCCTGATCAAGACGGCCGAAATCTTCATCATGATCGTCGGCGCCATTGGCATCTGGTTGCATCTGGTGCCCGTCATGCTGCTCGCGCTGTTCGCAATGGGGACGCACTCGACCTTTTTCGGCCCGATCAAATATGCGATCCTGCCCCAGCATCTGGAGGAGGACGAGGTGCTTGCCGGCACCGGTTGGGTCGAAGCCGGCACCTATATTGCGATCCTCGGTGGCACCATCGTCGGCGGCCTCACCCCGCCACATATCGCAATCCCCGGGATCATCATCGTCGCCGTCATCGGCCGCCTGACCGCCAGCTACGTCCCAGCCGCGCCGCCCGAAACCGAAGCGCAAGGGCTGGTCATCGACCATAATGTCTTTCGCTCGTCATGGCGGCTGGTCAATTCGACGATGCACATCCCGCGACTGTTCCTTGCGATCGTGTCGATCAGCTTCTTCTGGGCGATCGGCGCCATCCTCGCCGCCCAATTCCCGCCATTGGTCAAGAATGCGCTCGGCGCCGACAACACCGTCGCGACGCTATTCACGGCGATCTTCTCGGTCGGCGTCGCGATCGGCTCGATCATCGTCAACCGGCTGCTCAAGGGTCATGTCTCGGCGCGCTATTCGCCAGGGTCGGTGATCGTGATGGGACTGTTCGTGCTCGACCTGTGGTGGAATGTGAAGGGCTGGGAGCATGTCGGCACCGGCCTGATGAACTGGCGCGACTTTCTGGCGCTGACGACCGGCGACCGCATCATCCTCGATTTGCTCGGCATCGCGATCGCGGGCGGCATGTTCGTCGTCCCGCTCTACGCCTTCCTGACCACCACCGTCGCCAAATCACAGACCGCGCGCACCGTGGCGGCGAACAATATCGTCAATTCGGGCTTCATGGTGGCGGCAACCTTGCTGCTCAGCGTGCTGATCGGGATCGGCCTGACCATCGACGACACGCTGCTGATGGTCGCCGCGATGTGTCTGGTCTCCGCCGTGCTGGCGTGGAAGCTGCACAAGGCGTGCGATTAAGTTGGCGGCAAACGGCTGATACGGGATGGAAGCGGACAGCTCTTTATCCGTCATCCCGGACTAGATCCGGGATCCACAGCAGCGCCGAAGTCATCGACCCCGGATCAAGTCCGAGGGGACGATCGGATCGGCAGGCTTCCGCCCGAACCCGACCTCAGATCAAAAACATCATCGTCGCGGTAAAAAACACCGCGAAGCTCTGCAAAAACAGCCGCAAGTCGCTGCCCGCAAAAATCGTCACCGGCTCGCGGTGCGCCGCCAGCGCCTGCCGCAATTCGCCCTGCCAGTCTGCAGGCGCGCTCAGCCGCGCGATGGTCAGCTGGCGGGCACTATGCGCCTGAATCCGGCGGCGAATATCGATGTGATCCGAGTCCATGGCCGGCAAGCTAAGCCGGTCTTAACGACTTGGTAAGGTTAAAAGATCGTTAACAGATGCGGCGTGTCAAAGCGGCACAGTGGCTAATCCTTTGGGATAGGTCGGACCCGCACCGTCCGCGCGTCGCGGACGCCGACCTGAAACGGCTTGCAGCGCTGCGGCCGCATCCGCGGTCCAAGGCACAGCCGCACCTCTTTGAGCCACCCCTGCCGGTCGGTCGTCACCGCAATCATCGGCGCGGTCACGCCCTTGTTGGCCGCGGCAAAGGCGCGGCGGATACTCCCCGCGGTTTGCGGCTTCGACCCCAACGCCGCCATGTCAGGAAAGCGCACCGCGCCGAACAAGATCGCGGCCGAGCGGAAATAGGCGGCGGGATGCGGGCTCATGCAGGTACCATGCTTGGCCCATTCATGCTGGAGCAGCTGCGCCGACGGCGTCATGCACAAATGCTCGCGGAGCACGGGCTGCGGCACGATCTTGGCCGGGCGGCACCATTGCGGATAGTCACGGCTGCCGGTTTCGGGCCATAGCCCGTGGAGCACCCAGCCAAAACGGCCATTTTCGCCCGCGCACTGGAACCGGTCGCGCGCGTCGCGGGGATTGCGGACAGTGGCGCAATGCTGCGGCGACCAGCTCATGGCCAGCAGATAGCCGGTGGTCGGCGTCTTGCGCACCGGTTCGCCGCGCTTGGGCTGGTCGAGCCGCGGCACCGGGATGCGATCGGGGATTTTGCAGGCGAGCGCCTGCGCTTGGGCTGCTGTGGGTACGAGGAGCAGCGCGAGTGCGGTCGCGGCCCTCCACCGTCGCCCCCGCGCAGACGGGGGCCGCCGTCGGCCCTTTCCTCCGTCGCTGGGTAAAACGGCAGCGGCCCCCGCCTTCGCGGGGGCGACGGTAGAATCTTCAAACCAGCGCAAAATCGAGCCCGATGTCCGCCGCGGGCGCCGACTGCGTCAACCGCCCGACCGACACATAGGTCACCCCGGTCGCGCCGATCGCGCCGATCGTGTCGAGCCGCACCCCGCCCGACGCCTCGGTCGGCACCTTGCCATCGACCAGCGCCACACATTCGCGCAATTCATCGAGCGTCATATTGTCGAGCAAGAGATGCGTCGCCCCGGCGGCGAGCGCGGGCTCGACCTGCGCCACCCGGTCGACCTCGACAATGATGTCGGCGATCCTGGCCGCGACCGCACGCCGCACCGCTTCCTCGACCGAACCGGCGACCGCGACATGATTGTCCTTGATCATCGCCGCGTCCCACAGGCCCATACGGTGATTCTTCGCGCCGCCGATCCGCGTCGCATATTTTTCCAGCACGCGCAGGCCGGGGATCGTCTTGCGCGTGTCGAGCAACGTCGCGCCGGTTCCGGCCAGCGCGTTCACATATTGCCGCGTCATCGTCGCGATCCCCGACAGATGCTGGACCGTATTCAACGCCGACCGTTCGGCGGTCAGCATCGCGTGGGCATTGCCCGACAGGCGCATCAAATCGCTGCCCGCGGCCACTTCGGCACCTTCGGCGATCAGGATTTCGATCTCCATGACAGGATCGAGTGCGCGAAAGAAAGCTTCGGCGATCGGCAAACCCGCGACGATGATCGCATCACGGCTGTCCATCACCCCGCCAAAGCGCGCGTCAGCGGGAATCACCGCCATCGAGGTGATGTCACCGCCCGACCCGAGATCCTCGGCAAGGGTAGCGCGAACAAAGGCGTCGAGGTCGAAGTCAGGAAGGGAAAACTGGGTCATCGGACTGCGATAATGGGCGGCCGCAGCAAATCAACTTGACGTTTACGTAAACTAACGCTGACATGCACGCTACGTGGTACTTTAGTCCACATCCGGAGAGGCCCAATGCAATCACCCATCTGCGCGATGCTCGCCATTGATTTCCCCCTGCTCGCCTTCTCGCACTGCCGCGACGTCGTCGTCGCCGTATCAAAGGCGGGCGGCATGGGCGTCTTTGGCGCCGCGGCGCTGCCGCCCGAACGGCTTGAGGAAGAGTTGCAGTGGATCGACGCGCATATCGGCGGCAAGCCCTATGGCGTTGACCTGATCGTCCCCAACAGCTTCGTCGGCAAGGGCGAGGCGCCCTCGTCCGGCGCGGCGAAAGTCCCCGAAACGCATCTTCAGTTTGCCGCCGACCTGCTCGGCAAATATGACGTCGATGCTTCGGGGCTCGACGCCGCGATGGAAAGCCGCCAGAGCTTTGGCGACAATATGCACGAGGATGGCGCGGCAAGACTGCTGGAAGTCGCGTTCCGCCATCCGATCCGCCTGATCGCCAACGCGCTGGGCGTCCCCCCGCCGCTGATGCTCGAGCTCGGCAAGCGCCACAATGTTCCTGTCGCCGCGCTGGTCGGCACCCGCGACCACGCGCTGGCGCAGGTTCGCGCGGGAGTCGACATTCTGGTCGTCGCGGGCGGTGAAGCGGGCGGCCATTGCGGCGAAGTCGCAACGATGGTGCTGGTCCCGGAGGTCGCGGCGGCGCTCGACGCAATCGGCGACACGACGCCGATCCTCGCCGCAGGCGGCATCGTCACCGGGCGCCAGATGGCGGCGGCGATGGCGATGGGCGCGCATGGCGCATGGTGCGGGTCGGTGTGGCTCACCACCGCCGAAGCCGAAACCAATCCTGTCGTGAAGGAAAAGATGCTCGCCGCGTCCGCGCGCGACACCGTGCGCTCGAAAAGCCGCACCGGCAAACCCTCGCGCCAGCTCCGTTCACCGTGGACCGACGCATGGGAAGCCGACGGCGCGCCCAAACCGCTGCCGATGCCGCTGCAATCACTGGTCAGCGAGCCCGCGCTGCGCAAGGTCGATAAATTGTCCGAAGGCGGCCACGAAGGCGCCAAGGCGCTCGCGACCTATTGGGTCGGTCAGGGCGTCGGATTGATGAACGAGGCGATGGGCGCCGGACAGGTCGTGCAGGAATTCAAGCAGGACTGGGTCGCCGCGTGCGAACGACTGAACGGCTTCATCGGGGAATAATGCACCAAGTACGTCCCCCTCCATGGGGGAGGCAGCAAGACTTGGCGGCTTGCCGCCTAGTCGCAACGGAGGGGGTGCGCTCTCCACCTGAAACGATGGTGCAAGGACGCACCGTCACCCCCATCCAACTCCGCCTAATCGCTTCGCGATGAGGCTCCATATCCTTCCCCCATCAAGGGGGAAGGATCGGCGATCAGCTAACCGTCGCTTTCACGATCTTGCCGGGCTCGCGCGGCGGCTCGCCCTTGGGCAGCGCGTCGACATTTTCCATGCCTTCGATCACTTCACCCCAGACGGTGTACTGGTTGTCGAGGAAGCGTGCGTCGTCAAAGCAGATGAAGAACTGGCTGTTCGCGCTGTTCGGATTCTGCGCGCGCGCCATCGAACACACACCGCGGACGTGCGGCTCGCTGTTGAATTCCTGCGGCAGGTCGGGAAGCTGGCTGCCGCCCATGCCGGTTCCCGTCGGGTCGCCGCCCTGCGCCATGAAGCCGGGGATTACGCGGTGGAACACGACGCCGTCGTAAAAGCCTTCCTTGGCGAGCGACGAGATGCGTTCGACATGTTGCGGCGCGAGATCGGGGCGGAGACGGATGACGACATCGCCGGTCGAGAGCGAGAGGGTGAGTGTTTCGGACATGATGGGACTCCTGCGGTCTGCGTTGGCGGTCCCATAGCTGCCGCCGCGATCAAAGCCACGCACTAAATGCCAAAAAGGTGTTCGCAGCGTTGCCATCCGCGGGTCGCGGCACTAGGGGAAACTCGGACGCCGCCAAAAACCAGGGAGGACCGCGCGATGGACAAACGCGAAGAATCCCTGCCGCCGGACGACCTCATCGCCGCCGATGACCGGGATCGTGATCAGCCGCCGCGCGAGCCCGAAACCGAGCTGGACGAAGACGATCGACTGAAGCCCGAATTCGTCCGCGACGTCATCGAACTCGCCGAGGCCGGCGAAGGCGAAGCCGCACGTGAGCGGATCGGGCGCCTGCACCCCGCCGACATCGCCGACCTGTTCGAACTGGCGCGGAGCGACGAACGCCCGATGCTGGCGGCGGTGCTGGGCAACATGCTGTCGGCCGACGTGCTCGCGGAAATGAACGATTATGTGCGCGAGGAGCTGATCGACCTGCTCGCGCCCGAACAGGTCGCCGAACTCGCATCCGAACTCGATACCGACGATGCCGTCGCGATCATCGAGGATATGGAAGCCGACGAGCAGCAGGCGGTGCTCGACGCGATGGAGCCCGAAGATCGCGCCGCGATCGAGGATGCGCTGTCTTTCCCCGAGGAATCGGCCGGGCGCCTGATGCAGCGCGATCTGGTCGCGGTGCCCGAACATGTGACCGTCGGCGACGTGATCGACCGGCTGCGCGAAGACACCACGCTGACCAGCGATTTTTGGGAAATCTTTGTCGTCGATCCGATGCACCGCCCCATCGGCACCTGTCAGCTCAGCTGGATCCTGCGCACCCCGCGCGACATCGCGATCAGCGACGTGATGAAGCGCGAGCAGACGTTGATCCCGATCGACATGGACCAGGAAGAGGTCGCGCTGCGCTTCCAGAAATATGCGCTGATTTCCGCCGCAGTCGTTGACAAGGCTGGGCGGCTGGTCGGGATGATCACGGTCGACGACATCGTGCACATCATCCAGGAAGAGGCGGGCGAGGATATTCTCCGCCTGTCGGGTGCTGGCGATGGCGACATCAACGAACCGATCCGCGAAACATACAGCGCGCGCGTGCGCTGGCTCGTCGCCAACCTTGGCACGGCGTTGCTCGCGTCCTCGATCGTCGGATTTTTCGGCGGTGCGATCGAACAGATGGTCGCGCTCGCCGCGCTGATGCCGATCGTCGCCGGGGTCGGCGGCAACGCGGGAACCCAGACGCTGGCGGTGACGGTGCGCGCGCTCGCGATGAACCAGCTCACCGATTCGAACAGCTGGCGCGCGATCTGGCGCGAGATGAAGATCGCGCTGCTCAATGGCGGCACGATTGCCGTGATCGCGGGCTGTGCGACCGCGCTATGGTTCGCCAACCCGCAGCTCGGCGCGGTGATCGCCGCGGCGATGGTCGTCAACATCTTCGTCGCCGGGGTCGCCGGTGTCGCGATCCCGCTGTTGCTCGACCGGCTCGATCAGGATCCGGCGGTGGCAAGCTCCATTTTCGTCACCATGACCACCGATTCCATGGGCTTTCTGGCCTTCCTGGGGCTGGCGGTACTCAGCGGACTGACCACGCTGACGTAATCAAGCCATTGGAATCCAAATTCGATTTTCTCGGCGAAGAAAAAATCGAAAAATATTTCGCTGCGATCACTTTTTTCGGGAACTTATCGGACATCTTGCTCGTTTCCCGTTCGAGCAGCGATCATCGCCCCCCCGCAGCGCTGCTCAGCAACATTGGCCCGGCCCGCATTC
>NZ_SCMU01000002.1 GCF_005503695.1 Sphingopyxis sp. 2PD | reverse complement strand
TTCCTGATCCTCCCCGTTCCGGGGAGGGGGACCAGCGAAGCTGGTGGAGGGGCACCATCGGTTTGCCTTGCCATCGAAGCGGCGCTCCGCTGCCACGTTCCCCGAAAGTTTGGCGCTTCCAGCCCGGCGCTGCGGTAACCGCCTGTGCCCCTCCACCACCCTTCGGGTGGTCCCCCTCCCCCGGCGGGGGAGGATCGGTTGCGTCCGCAAGCGATCAAACCTCGCCATTCACGCTTGCCGACCCCAAAAAGAAAAGGGCCGCGAATTGCTTCGCGGCCCCATCTGTTTTGCCGAACGGCGCTGATCAAAGATCAGAAGACGCGGGCATATTGTTCGTTGCCGACGAAGCCGAGCTTGCCAACGCCGCTGCGCTTGATCACCGCCATCACATTGTCGACGACGATATAGCGCGAGAAGGGGTCAGGCTGGACCTGCAGTTCGGGTTCGACCGGCAGCGCCTTGGTCTGTTCCAGATACTGCGCCAGCTGCGCCAGGTCGACCGGCGTCCCGTTCCAGGTGATCGTCCCGGCGGGGTCGATCATCACCTTGTTCTTTTCCGGATCGACGTTGCTTTCGGCATCGGTCGGCACCGGCAGATCGATCTTCACCGCGTGGGTCTGGACCGGGATGGTAATGATGAACATGATGAGAAGCACGAGCATGACGTCGATCAGCGGCGTCGTGTTCATGTCCATCATCGGTTCATTGTCGTCGCGCTCTCCAACTGCCATGGACATGCGATTATTCCTTCATTCCTAAACGTCGGGCGCCGTTACAGGCGGCCAACGGTACCCGAACCAGCAGCCGGTTCGGAAATGAACCCGATCTTCTGGAAGCCGGCATATTGCATCGTGTAGATCACCCCGCCGATGCACTGATACGGCGTGTTGACGTCGCCGCGGATGTGCACTTCGGGGAAGTTTTCTTCGGTGATGTTCTGCGGGCCGCCGATATCCTCGAGCAGCTGTTCGAGTTTCGCCTGGCCGCGTTCCAGCAATTGCTTCGAATCGACCGGAGCCTGGCCCCAATAGACTTCGCAAGCGGTGCTTTCCGGATTGGGCAGGCCGTCGCCGTCGGTGTCCGCCGAACGGATCGACAGCAGCACGTTTTCGGGTTTCGTCGTCGTCACTTCGAACGCCACGTCGGGTAGTTCGAGGTTCACCGTCTCCAGCACCACGGGAACCGTGATGAGGAAGATGATGAGCAACACCAGCATGATATCCACCAGCGGCGTCGTGTTGATTTCGGACATCGGGGCGTCTTCGCCGCCCTTGTCGCCTACACTCATCGACATAGGATCAGTATCCTGTCACAAAATTTCTGTCACGGACATCGGGTCGGTGCGCCACCGGCGTATCGCCCTGTCCAGCGGACCCCGCCTGCCACTATTGCGGCAGGCAGGGATCCCTTCGGCCCGATCAGGCCTTCTTCGGGGCCGCAGCCGGAGCAGCAGCCTTCGGTGCCGGACCGGTTACGACCGGCTTGACCTGGCCGTTCGACATGATCGAACCGAGCACGTCGTTCGAGAAGGTCGACAGACGGCGCGCGATCGCCTTGTTGCGGCTCTGCAGCCAGTTGAACGCGAGCACCGCGGGAACCGCCACGATCAGACCGATC
Source organism: Sphingopyxis sp. 2PD (assembly GCF_005503695.1). Taxonomy (GTDB): domain Bacteria; phylum Pseudomonadota; class Alphaproteobacteria; order Sphingomonadales; family Sphingomonadaceae; genus Sphingopyxis. The sequence continues at coordinate 372,586 of NZ_SCMU01000002.1, read as the reverse complement.
GCGGTCATGATCAGCGCTTCACCGACCGGACCGGCCACGGTGTCGATCGACGCCTGACCCGACGCACCGATCTTCACCAGCGCGCGCAGAATGCCGATAACGGTACCGAACAGACCGACGAACGGTGCGGTCGAACCCACGGTCGCGAGGAAGGCGAGGCCGCTGTTCAGCTTCGAGTTGATGTGGTTCTGCGAACGCTCGAGCGTGCCGTGCATCCAGTCGTGTGCTTCGACGGGGTCGGTCAGCTTGTTATGCTCTTCGTTGGCGCGCAAGCCGTCTTCGACGACCTGACGATAGGCGCTGTTCTTTTCGAGCTTCGCCGCACCATCGGCCAGCGTCGGGGCGCGCCAGAAATTGGCATCGACCGCCTTGCCCTGGCTCATCACCTTATTCTGTTCGAACAGCTTGGTGAACAGGATGTAGAGCGTGCCGACGAACATGATCAGCAGCACCAGGAAGGTGACCTGCGACACGATGCCGCCCTCGCACAGCGCGGGGATCATACCATAGGGGCTGGCGCCCTCTTCCTTGACGCACATCGAAGCGGGCATCAGGCTGAGCCCTGCATCATGTGCCGGCGCCGCAGCAGCGGCATTTGCGATCAGATTAAACATGTTGGATATTCCCTCTCAAGAAATTCTGGTAAATTCGAAGTCAGACGACCGCGCGCTGGATCAGCGCGGGATCTGCCACCGGATACGATTGCTGTAAGTTCCGCCCGTGGGGTTGCCCGCCCGGTCCTTGCCCGGGTTGAAGCGGCCACGACGCTGGATGAGCTTGCACGTTTCCGCGTCAAGATCGGCATGGCCGCTCGACGACGTCACGTCGCACGACGTGATCTTGCCATCGACGCCATAGGTGACGCGGAACCCGGTCGTGCCTTCGCGTTCTTCACGCATGGCGCGCGCCGGATAGTCGTCGTTCGTCGCCCAGCGACCGGGGTTGCCGCGCGGCGTACCCGCCTGGCTGAGGTCGGGCGCGGGCGGCGGCGCGGGCGGCGCAGGCGGCGTATAGACCGGCGGCGGCGGCGTCGGCGGCGCCTTGGGCACCGACTGGACCGTGTTGGTCGTGACCGGCGGCGGGATCGGCGACGGAGGCGTCACGACCGGCGGCGGCGGCGGCAGCTGGTTATCCGGCGGCGGCGGCGGCGGCGGCTCTTCCGGCGGCGGCGGCTCTTCCACGTCCACCACGTCCAATTTTTCGGCGAGTTTCTTGACGATACTGATATTCAGGCCGTTGACCAGGCCATAGCCCAGAACCGCCGTAAGCAGACCAACCAAGACAATCGCCACTACCCTGTTTTTAGGGTCGACATTATCACCATAAGCCATTCAGGGACGACGCTCCTTGCTAGATCATCCTGACACCAATTCCCACCCGACGGGTCCCGTTGCCAAATGCTCGGATGATTCCGATGCGTTCCACAGACCCGGCGGAGCTACGTTCGGTTTATTATGTTCTGACCGGACGCTTCGTCGCCCGTCCTATCGCGGTGGCGCCGAGTTCGCAAACCCTTTATCAGCGGTTAATGTGGCTTGTCCCATGATGGGGACTGATACGGCGCCACCGGTGTCATATTTGACCGAAAGCAACGGAAAGTAATCGACCATGCGCGTGTACCGATCGGCTATGATCGCCGGACTTCTTGCCCTTACCCCCGGATTCGCTGGCGTTTCCGCGATGCAGCCGACGCCGCCGACCGCCGCGGCGAGCCCGTACAGCTATGCCGACATCGCCGATCTGGCGACCGCGGCGCCGATCGCGCTGCACGCGCGCATCCACAACGCGGTGGCGCTGAAAGCCGCGCAGGCGCCGGGCGTCGGCGCGGGGCAAAGCCGATTCTATGTCGAGGCCGACGTCGTCAGCCTGATTCGCGGCGCCGGTCCGCTGGCGTCGCGCATTTCCTATCTGGTCGACCTGCCGCTGGACGCCAAGGGCAAGCCGCAGAAGCTGAAAAAGAAGGCGCCGGTCCTGCTCTTTGCCCGCCCCGTCGCGGGCGCCGCGGCGGGCAGCAACAGCACCAGCAGCGTCCGGCTGGTCGCCCCCGATGCGCAATTGCCATGGGATGCGGCGACCGAGGCGCAATTGCGCGCGGTGCTGACCGAACTCGTCAAACCCGGCGCGCCGCCCGCGATCACCGGCATTGCCAATGGCTTTCACGTCCCCGGCACCTTGCCCGGCGAGGGCGAGACGCAATTGTTCCTGAATACCAGCACCGGCGAGCCGGTGTCGCTGACCATATTGACCGCCGCCGACGGGTCGCGGCGCTGGGCGGCGGCGTTCGGCGAGATCGTCGATGGATCGGCGGCGGTGCCTGCGCGCGGGACGCTGGCCTGGTACCGACTCGCCTGCGGCCTGCCGCGGCAATTGCCGCTGAACAAGCTGGCGGGCACCGCGCCCGAGGATCGCCGCAAGGCCGCGTCGGACTATGGCATCGTGCTCGGCGCGCTCGGCCAATGTACGCGGACGCGCAAAGCACCGGCAGGGTGATAAAGGCCAGCTTGGGCGCCGCCTAGCTGCGCCGGGGTTGTTTCGATGGCAAAAGCCGATAGGGCGCTCGCAACGGCGGGGCGCGGCTCCGCATTGAAATACGGAGTCCAGCATGTCGCCCCATCCCGCCCCGACCGCTCCCCGTCCGCCGCTGCGCGTCGCGCTCGCCGGAATCGGGGTGGTCGGCGGCGGGGTCGTGCGCCTGCTCGAAACGAACCGCGACCTGATCGCCCGCCGCGCCGGGCGCGCGATCGAGATCGTCGCGGTGTCGGCGCGCGACCGGCACAAGGACCGCGGCATCGACCTTTCGCGCTATCGCTGGGAAGATGATATGGAGGCGCTGGTCGCCGCCGACGATGTCGATGTCGTCGTCGAGATGATCGGCGGCGCCGACGGATCGGCGCTCACCCTCGCGCGCCACACGCTGGGCGCGGGCAAGGCGCTGGTCACCGCGAACAAGGCGATGATCGCGCATCACGGGCTGGGTCTCGCGCGAATCGCCGAGGAGCGCGACACGCCGCTGAAATATGAAGCCGCGGTGGCGGGCGGCATTCCGGTGATCAAGGCGATCCGCGAAGGCGCGTCGGCGAACGAAATCGCGCGCGTCTATGGCATCCTCAACGGCACCTGCAATTATATCCTGACGCAAATGGAGCGGAACGGGGCGAGCTTTGCCGATGCGCTCAGCGCCGCGCAGGCCGAAGGCTATGCCGAGGCCGACCCGACGTTTGACGTCGACGGCATCGACGCCGCACACAAGCTGTCGATCCTGGCGGCGCTGTGCTTCGGCACGCGGCTCGATATTGCCGCAGTGGCAGCCGACGGCATCCGCGGGCTGATCGCCGCCGATATTCGCGAGGCCGAAGCGCTCGGCCACCGCGTTCGCCTGATCGGCATGGCCGAACGCGGCGAAAGCGGACTGTACCAGCATGTCCAGCCATGCCTCGTCCCCGCCGATCACCCGCTGGCCTATGTCCCGGGCGCGCTGAACGCCGTCGTCGCCGAGGGCAATTTTGTCGGGCGGCTGTTCTTTGAGGGCGCGGGCGCCGGGGCGGGCCCGACCGCGTCGGCGATCGTCGCCGACATCATCGACATCGCGCGCGACGAATATGGCCCCGCCTTTGCGATGCCCGTCGATTCGCTCGACGCGGCACCGGTCGCCGATGCGGGCGCGCGGATCGGCAAACATTATGTCCGCCTGATCGTCGAGGATCGCATCGGCGTGCTCGCCGAGATCGCCACGGCCATGCGCGATGCCGGGGTCTCGATCGAAAGCTTTATCCAGCGCGGCACCGATGAAGAGGATGGCGTCGTCATCGTGCTGGTCACCCACGAAGGACCGGCAAGCGCGATCCACGCGGCGCTCGCGATCCTCGCGGGGTCGGACCATGTCGTCGGGACGCCGATGCTGATGCCGATCCTGGCGCTGTAACCCGGCTTGAAATCGCCGCGCGCGCTGTTACCCCGGTGGCGGGGAGCAGGGGGCAAATATGGACATCGAAATCCGGCGCGGGCTGGCCGAGGCGTGGGCGCTGGCGACCGCGCGCCGCAATATGCTGGCGGTCTATGTCGCGATCGGGGTGGTCGTCCCCTTCCTGCTGCTGTCGAGCGAACCGATCTTCAGCCTGCGCGCGGTGATGGCGATCCTGTCCGATCCCTGGACCTACCGCGTCGGCGGATCGATAACCGGCCCGCTCTATCTGCTCGGCATCGTCGCGGTGATCGTTGCAGGCGCGATGCTGGCGGCGTGGAACGGCCTTCAGGCAGAACTCCGCGAAGGCTATCTGTCCGAAGTGATGTACGGGATGGTCGCGGGCGTCGCCTATCTGCTCGCCAATCTGGTGCTCGCGATCCTGTTCGGGTTGGCCTCGGCGCTGCCGCTGTTCGCGCTGGGACCCGACGCGCTGTTCGGCACCGGCGGGGCGCTCGACATCGTCGTCGCGCTTTACCGCCTGCTCGTCGCGCTCGTCGGTAGCTGGATCGCGGCGCGCCTCTGCCTTGCCGGTGCGATCATGGGCGGGCGCGGCAAACTCGAGCCGCTCGCGGCCTTCGTCGAATCGTGGCGGCGCACCCGCACCGCACAGTGGCGGCTGTTCGGTTTCTACCTGCTCTACGGCCTGCCCTATGGCATCGCAGCGACCGGGCTGATCATCGTCCACGGCGCGGTGATCCTGAACAATACGCCGGGCAGCACGATTGAAAGACTGATGAGCTTTGGCTGGATCCTGCTGTTCGCGCTCTATTTCCTCGGCCAGATCCTGATCCCGGCGGGGCTTTACCGCGCCAGCGAGCCCGAGGTCGCGGCGAGCGAAATCTTCGCCTGACGTGCCCCATCACCGTATCCCTGCGCTTGTCGAAGCCTGTCCTGAGCGCCTGCAAGGCAGTCGAAGGGGGCGCCCATCCGAGAAGCGCCCTTCGACAAGCTCAGGGCTACGGTGATGGCAGCACAGGGCGGGGTTCAGCGTTCGCCTTCGGGCGGCGGCGGGGTGCCGGTCGCGGGATCGGTCGCACGCTTCGCCTGTTCGTAGAGCGCGTTATATTCGGGGCCGGGCTTCATTCGCCCGCCGATCGCCCCCCAATTATAGGGCAGCTTGTCGAGGCTCATCGCCTTGGCCTCGGCGCGCGGCAGCTTCGGCGGCGCTTCGCGGCCCTCGTTGCCGATCGCGCGCAATTCAGGGGTCAGCCGGTGGCGCTGGGTATCGGTGCCGCACACGTTGATCGACCCGTCGTCGGCGGGTTTGCAGCGGCGGATCGGATCGACCAGCTCTTTCGCATTGGCGGCGGCGGTTTCGGCATTGCGCGGCGGCGGCGGCGCGGGCGGCCCCTGCACCTGCGCCATGGCCGTCACGGGCATGACGCACAATAGCGCGACAGCGGCTCCGAATCGGGCGAAGCATCCTCGACAAGCGGAGCGACCGGCCATATGGCGCGCACCATGCCCAAGCCGGGCGACAAGGCAAGATCAAATGACGGAGATCAGCGGACATGACGAATAGCGGCAGCAACCTCGACCGGGTGCTCGTGCTCGAAATGGTGCGCGTCACCGAAGCCGCGGCGATCGCCGCCGCGAAGCTGATCGGACGCGGCGACGAGAAAGCCGCCGACGCTGCCGCGGTCGAAGCCATGCGCACCGCGTTCAACACGCTGTACATGGACGGCACGATCGTCATCGGCGAGGGCGAACGCGACGAAGCGCCGATGCTGTATATCGGCGAAAAGGTCGGCAATGCGCCGGGCAAGGGACCGAAGATCGACATCGCGGTCGACCCGCTGGAAGGCACGACGATCACCGCCAAGGCCGGGCCGAACGCGCTCGCCGTGCTGGCGATCGCCGAGGAAGGCTGCCTGCTCAACGCGCCCGACGTCTATATGGACAAGCTGGCGGTCGGCCCCGGCTATTCGCCGAACATCGTCAATTTCGACAATAGCGTGCGCGAAAATGTCGAAGCGGTCGCGCGCGAAAAGGGCTGCAAGCCTGAAGAGATCATCGTGTGCGTGCTCGACCGTCCGCGCCACGAAGCGACGATCGCCGAGCTGCGCAGCATCGGCTGCGGCGTCGCACTGATCCCCGACGGCGACGTCGCGGGGGTGATCGCGACGACCAATCCCGAAACCAATGTCGACATCTATATGGGCAGCGGCGGCGCGCCCGAAGGCGTGCTGGCATCGGCGGCGCTGCGCTGCGTCGGCGGCCAGTTCAAGGGCCGCCTGCTGTTCCGCAACGACGACGAGCGCAAGCGCGCGAAGAAATGGGGCATCGAGGATCTCGACCGCGTCTATGACCTTGAGGATCTGGCCAAGGGCGACGTCATTTTTGCCGCGACCGGCGTGACCGATGGATCGTTGCTGTCGGGCGTCAAGCGCCGCCGCGACGGCGTGATGACGACGGAAACGGTCGTGATGCGCGCATCGTCGGGTACGGTGCGCTGGGTGAAGGGCGAACATCGCGTCGGGTGATGGCTTCCGCGCTGCGGCCAACCTTCATTTCATCGTCATCCCGGGCTTGACCCGGGATCCATACGCCCTCGCAGTGGCGGGCGGTGCCTGACCTAATGGACCCCGGATCAAGTCCGGGGTGACGAATGTCAGAAAACGACCGATTGCGGACGTAGCCAATCCTCCCCCACCGGGGGAGGGGGACCACCCGAAGGGTGGTGGAGGGGCACCGGCGGTTTACGCGGCGCTGGGCGAGAAGAACCAAGCGTTCCGGGAACGTAGCAGGGGCGCACTACTTCGGCGGCAAGACAAACCGATGGTGCCCCTCCACCAGCTTCGCTGGTCCCCCTCCCCGTTCCGGGGAGGATCGGCTCCGTCCGCTCCCACCCCAAAGCCGCCATCGCGCGCCTCAAAAAATGCCCGCTGCCAGCCCCTCGGCCAGCGCGGCGCCCAGATCGCGTGCTTCGGCCAGACGGTCCGGCGCGATCGTTTTGGGCGCGAGGATTGCTTCGGGGGTTTGGGCTGCGGTGTTGACGATTACCCTCTCGGCGACGCGTTTCAGCCGCCAGCCGGTCGCGATGCGGTCGAGTTGGCGCTGGGCGTTTTCGCCGTCGGACCCGGCGCAGATGATCGTCGTATAGGGGCGGCCTTCGATCCGACCGAGGCAGGGGTAATAGCAGCGGTCGAACATCTCCTTCATCGCGCCCGATAGTGCGGCGAGGTTTTCGGGGCCGATGAAGAGATAGCCGCCCACGGCGATGAGACGATCGGGCGTGACGTCCTCGGCGCGGACGAGCTGCCCCGCGCCCCCGGCCCCTTCGGCGGCGGCGCGCGCCAGCGCTTCGCTGCCGCCGGTGCGGCTGTGCCAGACGATCAGGAGCGCGGGTGCGTCGGTCATGCAGCGATGCTTGCCAAGCGCTGACGTGCGGCGCAAGCTGGCGTCAAAATATGGGGGAGAAACGATATGCACCGATGGACCGCCCTGCTGCTCGCCAGCGCCCTGCCCTTTGCCGCGATCGCGCAGGACGCCGCAAGCGACGCGACGCGCGCGGCGCAAGCCGAGATTGCGGCGCGCCTGCCGCTGAGCGACCCGCGCGACGAGGCCAATGTGCTGCGCGGCAAGCTGGCCGAGATTCCGGGCGGGGTCATATTGGACAAGAATGGCAAGACTGTGTGGGACCGGCGGCCCTATGCCTTCCTCGACGCGAAAGAGGCACCCGACACGGTGAACCCGTCGCTGTGGCGGCAGGCGCGGCTGAACGCGGTGCACGGCTTGTTCGAAGTGGTGCCGGACAAGATCTGGCAGGTGCGCGGTTATGATATTTCGGTGATGACGATCATCCGCGGCAAGAGCGGGTGGATTATCGTCGACCCGCTGCTGACCGAGGAAGCCGCCGCGGTGAGCTGGAAATTGTTCGCCGATACGGTCGAGGCCAAATCGGGCCAGCGACCGATCAAGGCGGTGATTTTTTCGCACAGCCACAGCGACCATTTCGGCGGCGTCGGCGGCATCGTGACGCCCGAACAGGTCAAGCGCGACAAGATCCGCATCATCGCCCCGCACGGCTTTTCCGAAGAAGCGACCGCCGAAAATGTGCTGGCGGGAACCGCAATGGGGCGGCGCGCGCTGTATATGTTCGGCGCGATCCTGCCGCCGGGACCCGCGGGACAGGTCGATACCGGCCTGGGTCCGAAACTGTCGTCGGGAACGATCGGCTATATGGAGCCGACCGAGACGGTGGGCACGGCGGGCGGCACGCTCAATATCGACGGGCTGGCGTTCGATATCCTCGACGCCGGGGGGACCGAGGCGCCGTCGGAGTTCGTCTTTTACATCCCCGCCTACAAGGCGCTGCACACGACGGAGGTCGTCACCCGCACGCTGCACAATGTGCTGACCCTGCGCGGGGCGCAGGTGCGCGATGCGCTGCACTGGTCGAAGGTGATTGACGCAACCTTGCTGAAATGGGGCGGCAAGGCGGAGGTCGCGCTGGCGTCGCACCATTGGCCGACATGGGGGGCGGACGCGGTATCGGCGCTGCTGACCAGCCAGCGCGACATCTATCGTTATGTCCACGACCGCACCCTGTTCCTCGCCAACCGCGGCGCGACGCTGCACGAACTCGCCGATGCGACCCCCGAGGCGCCGGGGCAGGCGCGCGATTTCAGCGCGCGCGGCTATTATGGCACGGTCAATCACGACATGAAGGCGGTGTACCAGCGCTATTTCGGCTGGTGGGACGGCAATCCGGCGAATTTCAATCCGCTGCCTCCCGAAGCATCGGCGCCCAAATATGTCGCGCTGGCGGGCGGCGCCGACAAGCTGCTGGCCGCGGGCCGTGCGGCTATCGCGGCGGGCGAATATCGCTGGGCGGCGGAATTGCTGAACAAGCTGGTGTTTGCCGAGCCCGATAACCAGTCGGCGCGCGGCGCGCTGGCGTCGGCCTATGACCAGATGGGCTATCAGGCCGAATCAGGGGCGTGGCGGAACTATTATCTCGCCGCCGCGGCGACGCTGCGCGGTACAGCGATCGACAATGTCACCGGCAACGGGCAAAGCCGCAGCTTCGTCAGCGCGATCCCGACCGCGGTGTTTTTCGACGCGCTGGCGACGCGCTTCGATGCGGCCAGGGGCGCGGCGCTGAACGGCACGTTCCAGTTCGTGCTGCCCGACAGCAAGGAGACGGTGGCGATCGTCGTCGGCGGCGGGGTCGAGGTGCCGCGATACGGTGTCACCGATCCCGCGCCGACCGCGACGGTGACGCTCGACCGCAAGACGCTCGACGATGTGATGCTGGGGCAGGCGCAGTTTCCGGCGCTGATGCAATCGGGCGCGATTCGGATCGACGGCGACCGGATGGCTTTCCTGAGCTGGTTCGCGATGCATCCGCCCGCCGACCCACGCTTTAATGTTGTTGTGCCGTGAAGCGGGTCGGAAAAGTCCTGGTCGCACGCCTTTGAACTGTTCCCCCGCGAAGGCGGGGGCCCATCACCTGTAGGTTCGGTATGGCACGGGCCGGAGATGGACCCCCGCCTTCGCGGGGGAACACAAAGATTCACACGACCGACTTCATGCTCTAACACAGCCATATGACCGACACCCCCGCCGCCCACCCCACCGATCCGTTCGATCCCGAAGCGGTGAACGCCGCCGAGGGGCTCGATCCGGTCGATCCCGCCTATGCCAAGGTGCTGCGCGTCGCGACGGCGCTCAACCTGATCCCGCTTGCGATCGGCGCGAGCCTGTTCGACTGGCTGCTGATCCGCCATATCGAGGGACCCTATGGGCTGATCACCGCGCTGGCGTGGCTGGTCGCGATTACCGTCATCGCGACCTTTCCATCGCGGCGGGTGTCGCGCTGGGGCTACAGGATCGGCGATGGGCAGCTGCGCGTCGCGCGCGGCTGGCTGTTCCGCACCGACACGATCGTCCCGTTCGTGCGCGTCCAGCATATCGACGTCGGGCAGGGGCCCGTCGAGCGCGCCTTTGGCCTGTCGCACCTGATCGTCCACACATCGGGGACGCACAACAGCACGGTCACCCTGCCCGGCCTGCCCGCCGACCTGGCCGCGGCGATGCGCGAGACGATCCGCCGCCATATCCAGACCGATTTCGCATGACCGACGCCGCCGCGGTTCAGGCCGCCCCCCCTCCCGACGACGCAGCCGATTGGCAGCGACTGCACCCCGCGACGCTGGCGCTGGCGATCGTCAAGCTGGGGCCGCGCTCGTTCCAGTTCCTGCCCGCGGTCGCCGCGCTCGGCTTCACCGGCAATTGGGGCTATATCGTCCCGGCGATCCTCGCCTTTCTGCTCATCTCGCTGCTCGCCGCTTGGTTCCAGTGGCTGCGCTTCCGCTTTCGCGTCGGCGACGATGAGGTCGTGATCGAAAGCGGGGTTTTGTCGCGCCAGCACCGCACCATCCCGTTCGACCGCATCCAGGACGTCAGCATCGAGCAGGGGCTGGTGGCGCGCGCGCTGGGCATCGCAAGGGTCGGGTTCGAAACCGGCGCGGGCGGCAAGGAGAATGACGCGAGCCTCGACGCGGTCGGGCTCGACGCCGCGCAGGCGCTGCGCAGGACGATCCGCGCCCACCGTAGCGGCGAGGTGGCGGCGCCCGCGGCCGCGGATACGCCCGACGCCGCCGCGGCGAGCGACGACCGGCTGCTGTTCGCGATGTCGCCGCGCCAGCTGCTGGTCGCGGGGCTGTTCAACTTCTCGCTCGCCGCGCTGGCGGTGGTCGGCGCGGCGATGCAGTTTTTCGACGATCTGCTGCCCTTCGACTTCAACGTCTTCAACCCGCGCGACTGGATCGACCTGGCCGGGCAATATGGGCTCGACCAGTGGGTGATTGCGCACCGCTGGATCGCGGGGGTCGGCGCGGGCATCTCGCTGCTGTTCATTGGCTTTGCGAGCGGAATCGCGACGATGTTTTTCGCGAACTGGGGTTTCCGCCTGACCCGCGAGCCGCGGACGCTGCGCCGCACCCGCGGGCTGACGACGCGCACCGACGTCGCGGTGCCGGTGAAGCGCGTGCAGGCGGCGATCCTGATCACCGGCTGGTTTCGCCAGCGCTTCGGCTGGCACGAACTGCGGCTGCAAAGCCTGGCGAGCGACGGCGAGAAGGAACGCGACCATCAGGTCGTGCCGTTCGCGCGGCTCGATGCGATCGACCCGGTGCTCGCCGAAGTCGCGATCGCACGCCCGGGCGCGGATGCGGCGTGGCAGCAAAGCCACCATATCATCGCGCTCGGCGGGCTGGTCGGGGCGCTGGGGGCGACCACTGGCGGACTGGTCGTGGTGGCGTTCGGGCAGGCGCTCGGCTGGTTCGGGCCGGTCGTCGGCGGGCTGATCGCCGCCGCGTCGCTATTCGGCGTCCGCTTTCACCGCTGGACCGACCTCGGCGAGCAGGTCGCGATCCGCCGCGGTTTCTGGAAACCCAAGCTGACCCTGTTGCCGCATGCATCGGTGCAGAGCGTCGACCTGAAGAGCGATTTCATCCAGCGTCCGCTCGGCCTCGCGACCTTGGTGTTCGGGGTGCCCGGCGGCAGCGCGCTGGCCACGCACGAAATTCCGGCAATCCCACTGGCGACCGCGCGCGACCTGCGCGACCGCATTCTGACCGCGCGGGCGCGGGCATGAGCCAGACGGCGCTCGGCATCACGCGTTCGATCCTGGGCCAGCCGTGGCGTTGGCGGCGCGCCAGCGCCGACATGGGAACCGAAAATCTCGCCCCCGACGATCTGGTGACCCAGCTGCTGCTGGCACGCGGCGTCGCGCGCGACGATCTCGATCGCCAGCGCAGCCCGACCTTGCGCGGCTTCATGCCCGACCCGTCGCTGTTCCGCGACATGGACGCCGCCGCCGCGCGGCTCGCCGATGCAGTCGAAGCCGGCGAGGCGGTGACGATCTTTGGCGATTATGATGTCGACGGCGCGACCTCGGCGGCGCTGCTCGTGCGGCTGCTGCGCGGGCTCGGGCTGCCGGCGGGCGCTTATATCCCCGACCGGTTGATGGAGGGCTATGGCCCGTCGGGCGCGGCGCTGGTCAAGATCGGCGAAGCGGGGTCGAAGCTGGTCGTCACCGTCGATTGCGGCGCGCAGGCGTTCGACGCGATCAAGGAGGCCAATGCGGCGGGGGTCGAGGTGATCGTCGTCGACCATCACCAGTGCGCGACGACGCTGCCCGCGGCGCTGGCGCTGGTGAACCCCAACCGGCTCGACGAAGCGGCTGACGCGGCGATCCACGGCAATCTGGCCGCCGTCGGCGTCGCTTTCCTGCTCGGCGCCGCGCTGCTCCGCACGCTGCGCGCGCGCGGCTTCTTCGCTACCCGCGACGAACCGGCGCTGATCGACCTGCTCGACCTTGTCGCGCTCGGCACCGTCGCCGATGTCGCGCGGCTCACCGGCTTCAACCGCGCGCTGGTGACGCAGGGGCTGAAGGTGATGGCGCGGCGCGGCAACACCGGGCTGGCGGCGCTGATGGACGCCGCGCGGCTGACCAAGCCGCCCACCGCGAGCGACATGGGCTTTGCGCTGGGGCCGCGTATCAACGCGGGCGGGCGCGTCGGCAAGTCCGACCTTGGCGTGCGCCTGCTCACAACGTCGGACCCGCACGAAGCAGCCGAGATCGCGCAGGAGCTCAACCGGCTCAACGAGGAGCGCCGCGCGATCGAGGCGGGGGTGCTCGAAGAAGCGCTGACCGCCAGCGCCGCATGCGGCAACGCGCCGGTTGCGATCGTCGCCGGGCAGGGCTGGCACCCCGGGGTGATCGGCATCGTCGCCGGGCGGCTGAAGGAGCGGCTGCACCGCCCCGCGATCGTCATCGCACTCGACGAGGAGGGCATCGGCAAGGGATCGGGGCGCTCGATCGGCGGCGTCGATCTCGGCGCCGCGATTCTCGCCGCCAAGGAGACCGGGCTGCTCGTCGCGGGCGGCGGGCATGCGATGGCCGCCGGGCTGACGGTTGCCGCCGACAAGGTCGATGCGCTCGGTGCCTTCCTCAACGACCGCCTCGCCGCCGATGTCGAGCGCGCGAGCGGCGACAAGGCGCTGTTGATCGACGCGGTGCTCGCGCCGCGCGGCATCTCGCCGCTCTGGTGCGAGGCGATCGAGAGCGCCGGGCCTTATGGCGCCGGCTGGCCCGCGCCGCGCGTCGCGACCGGACCGGTGCGAATCGTCGAAGCGGGGATCGTCGGCACCGACCATGTCCGCCTGATCGTCGCGGGCGACGACGGCGCGCGGTTTAAGGCGGTCGCGTTCCGCAGCGCCGAAACCGAGCTTGGCCAGACCTTGCTCCACGCCCGCGGCGGCCGCAAACTATGGCTCGCGGGCCGCGCCAAACGCGACGATTGGGGCAGCCGCCCCGCCGCCGAGCTGCACCTGGAGGACGCCGCCTGGGCCGACTGACGCGGCAATGCACAAAAACCGCACCACCATGCTTGACCGCATGGAGATGCGCGTCTAATGCGCCGCTTCACCGAATGACGGCCCCTTCGTCTAGCGGTCTAGGACGTCGCCCTTTCACGGCGAAAACACGGGTTCGAGTCCCGTAGGGGTCACCAAATTGCCGGAAAGGCGCAGAAGTCTCGGTTTTCTGTTCGTTAGTGACTCGGTGGGTACACCAAATGAGTACACAAAGGACGAACAATCATGAATCCGAAGGGACTCTGGCGCGATCCTCGAAGCGGCATTTTTTACCTCCGCCGCCGCATTCCGCTGCCGTTGCAAAGCGCATTCGCTTGCGGCCAACTCTACAAGGTGAGCCTCGGCACCGCCGATCCCCGTGATGCAGAACGCAAGCTGGCGATAGCCAATGGTGAATTTGAGCAGAAGTGCGATCAGTTTCGCGCCACGCTCGCAAACGGTGTCGCAGGATCCTTCACCTCCGACGAGGCACGCGTCCTGGTCGACCGCCTCCTCACCGCCCGATCGGCTAACGGGTTTGCGAGCGGCGGTATGGATGTCGCTTTCTTTCTCAAGGATCTCGACGACGCCGTCGCGGATCAAGCGGGAGACCATCGATCCACCGCACAAGACATGAGCCCCGCCGAATGGATCGCCTATCGCAAAAAGTTGGCGGGAAGCGATCTCGACGATGAATTTTCTCCCGAAACACTCGCGCGAATCGAGGCTCACCATGCTTCGGTCCATCGAGACCCTGGCGAGCTGTGGTTCAGTTTTCAGAAACGGGTATACCCTTTAAGTTGAGCCCTACCGTTAGGAGCTTGCGCGATAACATAACCGCTCGATCACTGCTGCCGATTTGAAACTACCTTCGACTTAACTGGGGCCTTGACGAATCATCGGATGCTGAGCGAAAAACATCGCAGGCCGTCCCGCCCGACCTGCCATAGAGTTAAAGCGGACTGTTTCTGGGTACCGGATCGACCTTCACATTGAGGTCGATGCTTAAACTGTGGCCATCGACCAGTTGGAAGGATTGATCCATGGCGGCGATTCCGCTCACCGAAGAGGCAGTCTACAGCGTCAAGCAAACGCTCCGTCACCGTTTCCCAAAGGACAAGTCCTCGCATTTGTCCGAGGCGCTTGCGGCGGCCCTCAGTTTCAAGACGAGCATGTCGCTCGTAGAAACCATCCGGCAAACTGACCGGCAGGATCCCGATTATATTATGGCGGACGAGGGGCAGTAGGCCTTTCTGATATCGAAGTTTTCTAAGACACTTGTGTGAAATGTACCGCTGAACGAGGCGTGTCGATCGAGCTTGATAGGCAGGGCCGTTCCGTCGACGAACATCTGGGCTGATATCGGCGCTCGCCGGGGCAATGTCCCGCGACTGCGTCCGATCGTAAATCCGATCTCCGAAATGGTTATGGGAAAGGCACTCAGATTGACGACTTCGATCGCCATTCCGCTGAAGCCCGGCGCAATGCTCCACTTGGGCACAACACGGATCCGCACCCGCCTGTCGTTAATGCTGTTCCAGGTGTTCAAAATCCCGAGCGCAGCACCTAGAACGGCGATCGCCAACGTAATCGCTGCAGGCCAAGTCATTCTTAAATCCCTCACTTGTTTCCGCATCGACTCTTCAATGCCTGTCTATCCGGGCAATGTAGGGCGGCGCGAAAAAATGTGAATCGATCGGGCCCCGCGCGTCAAAGCGACATAGAGATGCTGCCGGGACATTGCCGACCCGGGCTGATCTGCGTCGAGTATGACGACATGTTGCGCCTCAAGACCCTTCAGAAGCAGAGTGGAACCGACCGCCTTGGACGGCACGATGCGTCCCGCCTGTCGATTCCGTTCTCGAAGAAGGGCGATTGCAGAGCGGAGATCGGTGCTTCCTCCTGAAGCAATCGTCAGTGCCTCAATCATTATGTTGAACGCGCTGTGCCTATAGATCCGGCGCTCGCGATCCGCAGCCATGCTCTTCAGAAATTCGATCGCCTGCGGATAGCCTCCTTGATTAAACAGCGCGATGGCGGCCAACTCCTGCGGAGTCGGCGGCGTCCGATTTCGATCAGCTTGTATCGACTGAATCCTTTGTTGCAGCCGATCACCATATACATTCGTCATGACCTGAATCAGGAACGCGATGCAGGCTTGCAACAGTGCGTTGCCGCCGAGGCCATCCATATTCTCGGCGGCGTTCACAATATCCCGAAAGTCCACGGGTTCGACGACGCTCACGCCGGCTGCGCGACTTGCATAATCGTGCCGCGATCCCGCTCGAATAGGATCGCCGACGATAAGGATGCTCTCGTTCGGGCTATTGCGCGAGATGTCGAACTGGACGCGGACCTGTTCGGTGATCGTCGCATTGGTGTCCGCTCCGATTGGGTGCCAGAATATCCGGTTCGGGCATGATCGAAGGTCGATCGACAAGCCTTTCGACAGCGCCTCTCGGGCACCGAGCAGCCATTGCCCCAGATCGTCCGCGCCAGCGTTCGACCAGCGCCAAGGGGTCGTCAGCCGGCCGATCTCGGGGAAGGCTGCAACGACCTCGGAATGCCAGTTAGCGAGAGGGTCAGCCATGCGAACAGGCGCGGCATTTCACGCACAAAAATGACCGTGGCATATACGGCAACGACCACAACCATCGATTCAACGCTAAACATTTCTTTTCTCCTCCGACCTTAAGATCACCCTCTCCTCTCCGCTCAACTCCTCTCCCCTTTGGCCTGCAGGCATCGCTGACCGACCCTTCCGAAGCGTCCGAAACGGTCAAGCGATATGCAGGGTTTTCGGCACCGAGCGATGTCGGCACTCGGTGCCGGCAGGTTCTCAGCGAGATTTTTGGGCCGTCGCCGCCATGACATATTCCGGCGGGACGATCCCGGTCCGATCCCACCAACGCTCGGCCAGGCGTTTGCGAGAGTTGTCCGTCCGCAGCCAGTTCTGGCGGACCTTGCCGTAATCACGGTGTTCGGGGTCATATCCTCGCAACGTAATGAGAAGGTGCACTGCTATCACCGCGTTGCCGAATGGGATGCGCGTAGGTGGCTCGCTCTTGCTCCACGACTGCACAGCGCTAACCTCGCTGCCTATGGGGCTGAGCGTTGATGAAACTCTCTGCTTCGCAGGGCTGCTTATCGAGAATGACAGCGTCATTGTTACGCAGACTACGCTCCCCGAAACAATTCGCACCAACGTTATCGGTCGCCGGCTCGGCGATGTGATCGGGCATTGGGCGCTCAGCTTTCGTGGCATAGCCGATCGCATCATCGAGAGCGTCGAAACCGACTTAGATGATGATTTGGTTTTTCACTTGGATGATGCTGAGTGATGCAAAGCACTAAACACCAGGGCTACCGGCCTGACAAATCGATTACTATCTTTCCAATATGCCCCCCCGACAACTGATACCGAAACGCGTCGCCTAGCCGGTCCAGCCCAAAACTGCTGTCGATCAGCGGCCGTATGCCATTTGCTTCGACAAAGGCGACAAGGATGCGCGGTTTGATTGAAGAAGCAGTCGCTGATGGTTCCATAGAACCTACGGATGTAAAGCTGTTGGCATTTACGCTTGCCGGCGCCCTCAACTGGCCAGCGCGCTGGCATCGTCCCGACGGCCCCCTTACCGCGGAGGCCATCTCGGCGACGATGGTTGATCTATTGACCGCCGGCATTGCGCCACGCCGTTAGGAAATGATGTGCGAGCATGCGCTGCAGTTTCGCGGATCATTAAATTCGCTGGGAGCGCAGGCTATCGCTGAACCTGCAAGTGGCGGACCGTCAGGTCCCATCCGCAAAATGGCGAAAGCTGACGTACCCCAACCTATGGACCGGAGACTGGGATTGACGGCGCTATTAAGTGTTACTGATCAGCTCTTAGGTTTTAGCAAAACTGCCGCGCGAAGGCCGCTGCGGCGCCGAACAGGCCCGGTTGCGGATGGGTGATCAGCTTCACGGGAAGCGCCGACATCAGATTTTCGAACCGGCCTTTGGCGACGAAGCGTTCGGGAAAGCCCGAGCGGACGAGGCTGTCGCGGATGCGTAGCCCTAGCCCGCCCGCGATGACCACCCCGCTCGCGCCTTGCGCCAGCGCCAGATCGCCCGCGACGCTGCCGAGCGACAGGCAGAAGCGGTCGGCCGCGGCGGCGGCGAGGCTGTCCTCACCACTCATTGCCATCGTCCAGATCGTCCGGTCGTCGAGCGACGCAACCGGGCGCCCTTCGAGTGCCGCCAGCGTTTCATAGATGTCGACGATGCCGGGACCGGAAACGATGCGTTCGATTGACACGCGGCGATGGCGCTCGCGCAGCCGCGCAAGTATTGCGTCCTCAATACTATCGAGCGGTGCAAAATCGATATGGCCACCTTCGGTCGCTTGCACCCGATAATCACTGCCGTCGCGCCAGATATGCGCCACTCCCAGCCCGGTACCGGGACCAATGATGCTGATCGTGCCCGTTGCCGGCAGCGGTTCGTCGGGACCGCTCAGCCGCTCGAAATAGCCCTCGTCGGCCTGCGCGACCGCATGGCCCACCGCCTCAAAATCATTGACCAGCACATGCCGGTCGACGTGCAGCTTTTCGCCGATCAACGCCGGGCGGATGAGCCAGGGGTTGTTGGTAAAGCGGATCACCTCGCCGCGCACCGGTCCCGCGACCGCGATCGCGACGCTGCGCGGCACGCCGCCATCGCGGCGCGCGAACGCTTCCCACGCCGACTGGAAGCTGGCGTGATGGGCGGTGTGCAGCGTCGTTGCCTCGCCCAGCGACACGACACGGCCGCCCGCGACTTCGGCGATCGCAAAGCGCGCATGGGTGCCGCCGATATCGACTGCGACTACGGTCTCGGTCATAGTGCTCCTCTTCGGTGTCGGGTCAGTCCCCGACGCCAAACTCAATTGCAAGACGCCGCGTTATACAGCCGGGCGCCGGGCATAATAGCCGAAGCATGCGATCACTGCATAGCAAAGGGCGGGCAGCAACAACGCCAGCGCCAGACTGCCGGTCAGGTCGGCGAGCGCGCCGGTCGCGAGCGGGACGACGGCGCCGCCGAAGATCGCGATGTTGATGATGCCCGACCCGTCCGCCGCGCGCGGTCCAAGCTTTTCGGACGCGAGGCTGAAGATCGTCGGGAACATGATCGCGTTGGTCAGGCCGATCGCGAGCAGCGAATAGGCCGCGACGGTCCCGCTGCTGCTGGCGGAGACGAGGATCAGCGTGATGGCGCCAACCGCCACCGCCGCGAGCAATTTGCCGGGGCTGACGCCGAGATACATGATCCACGAGCCGATGAAGCGCCCGAGCATCGCGCCGCCCCAATAGAGCGCGATCATCCAGCCGATAGCGGACTCGGGCTGGCCGAGCACGCGTTCGAGCGCGAGATAGTTGATAACCAGCGAGCCGATCGACACCTCGGCACCGACATAGAGGAAGATGCACAGCGCCCCGAAGCTGAAGCGTGGACGCTTGAGAAGATCGAGGCCCGCAAAGCCACTGCTGGCCTCATGCTTCTCGTCCTTGAGCCGCCCCCGGAACATCCACACCGCCACCGCAACGACCGCGAGCGCCGCCGCGATCCCGAGGTAGCCGTGAACAATCGCCTCGCTCTCGGCGACGCGATAGGCATCCAGCGCTGCCCCCGACAGATCCTCCGCCGACACATCCTTGAGCGAGCCGAGGATCAGTCCCGCCCCGACGAGCGGGAAGATGGTGGTGCCGAGCGAGTTGAACGCCTGCGCAAAGGTCAGGCGGCTATGCGCGGTCTGGGGCTTGCCCAGCAGCGAGATCAGCGGGTTGGCGACGACCTGCACGATCACCACCCCGCTGGCGAGGACGAACAGCGCAAAGAGAAACAGCCCATAGGTCGCGGTCTGCGATGCCGGGATGAAGAGCAGGCAGCCGACCATCATCGTCACCAGTCCCGCCACCGCGCCGCGCATATAGCCGATCCTTTTGACCAGCTTGGCGCCCGGGATGCCGATCAGCAGATAGGCGGTGAAGAAGCAGAACTGCACCAACATCGCCTGCGTATAGTTGAGCGTGAACAGCTCTTTGAGTTTGGGGATCAGCACATCGTTCAGCGACGTGATGCCACCGAAGATGAAAAACAGGCCCATCACGAACAGGCGCAGCTCGGGGGCATCGACATGGCCGCCCGGCTCGGTTCCTCGGCCCGCATCCATCGCGCTATCCTGCGGCACAATCGCCATATCTATATCTCCCCAAAACGGCCTGGGCATGCTGCCCGATAATCTCGGCAATTCGCGAGCGCCTGCCCGTCAGTCCGTGCGGCGCTCAGCCTCCCATATCTTCCCGAAGTTCGACGACGCCCGATCGAAGAGATTATGGCCATCGTGCATATAGACGACCGGATAGCGACGGACGCCCTTGTCGTAGCCGGGCGGCAGCCAGATCGTCAGGCGTTGCTCGGGCAATCCGGCAGCGAAGACATGATCATATTGGAGAAGACGGCCGCGATCGGCGGCTTCGGCAGGCAGGGCGAGCAGCGCCCACAGCGCCATCAGCGCCGCCACCAGGTGCCGCCGGATCGTCATCGTCCGGGATGCAGGCGCATGGCCGCTCCCCCGCCCGGAGCGAGCCACAGGCGGTACGTGTCGCCCTTTTTCACCCGGATATTGTCATAGGCGATGCGGTGCCGGGCGTCGGTGAGATAGGTTGCGCCTTCGCCATCCTTGTAGATGGTTGCCGTATAGGTCTTGCCGGGATCGAGGAAGTCGAACCGCAGCGACAGCGTCCGCTCGGTCGCATCGTTGACGCCGCCGACATACCAGTCGGCGCTTGCGCGGTCCTTGCGGGCAAAGATCGCATAGTCGCCGACTTCTCCGGCAATCAATTTGCTCTCGGACCAATCGGCAGGGACTTTGGAAATGAAGTCGAGTTCGCGCGGATGCGCCTCGAGGTTTTCGATGAAGTCCGCGGCCATCTGGATGGGAGAATATATCGCAAGGTAGAGCCCAAGCTGCTTCGCAAGCGTCGAGGCCAGCGGCGCCTTGTTTGCGCCCTCGAGGCTGAGCACGCCGGGGGTGAAATCCATCGGTCCGGATAGCATGCGCGTGTACACCAGCGTCGGCTCGTGATCGGGGCCGTTGGCGAAGGCGCCCCAGGCGTTATATTCCATGCCTCGCGCACCTTCGCGCGCGACCCAGTTCGGGTACGTGCGGCGAAGGCCGGTGTCCTTCACGGGTTCGTGAGGGTTGACCGCGATCTTGTACCGGGCCGCCGTCTCGACGACCTTGAGATGATGTTCGACCTGCCGCTGGCCGTCGTGCCACTCCATGCGGGTTTCGCCAGGCGCATCGCCGGGTGCGATGATCCCGCCCGCGTCGGCAACATAACCGGTCTTGACGGCTTTGACGCCAAGCCTTCCATACAGCCTCATCGCATCTTCGAGCTGCGCCTCATAAACGGCTATGTTTCCGCCCGTCTCGTGATGACCGATCAGCGTCACGCCCTTGCGCTTCGCATAATCGGTCACCGCCGCGAGGTCGAAATCCGCGGTCGGCTGGGTAAAGCTGAATTTGTCGCCATGGCCGAACCAGTTTCCGTCCCAGCCCTTGTTCCAGCCTTCCACCAGAACCCCGCCGAACCCGTGTTTCGCGGCAAAATCGATATAGTCCTTGGTTCTCTGGGTCGTCGCACCATGCTTCGGCCCCTCGGCCCAGCTCCAGTCCCCACGGATCATGCCCCACCAGATTCCGACATATTTCATCGGCTTCACCCAACTGACGTCCCCGAGCTTGTTCGGCTCGTTCAGGTTGAGTTCGAGGTCGTTTTCGACGAGACCCGCCGCCGAATCCGCGATCCTGATCGTCCGCCATGGCGTCGCGAAGGGCAGATCGCGCGTGACGCGCGGTCCGCGCGACGACGGCGACAGGGTGGCGCGAAACTTCTGCCCTTCAGCGCGCTTGAGCCACATGCCCGCATAGTCGACCAGCGCGGCCTCGTGAAAGGCGAGATGCGTCCCGTCGTCGAGGCGCATGGTCAACGGCGTGTGCGCCGTGGCGACGGCGTCGATCGGCGTTTTCTGGTAGACCTGCTCATAGCGGTTCCATTCGCCGCCGGTAATCCACCAGGCCGTCCCTTGGGGTACGATGTCGAACTCGGTGAATTCGTCGGCGATATGCGCTGTCTTGAAGCCGGGTTGTTCGGGCAACTCGTAGCGGAAGCCGATGCCGTCGTCGAAAAGCCGGAAGCGAAGGTTCATCGCGTGGCCGCCCCAGCTCTCTTCTTGCCGGAACCGGACCAGCAGTTCGTTGTGCACATCGCGGATGAAGCGGCGTTCGCCCCACGGTTGCTCCCAACGCGTATCGGAACGCTTGCGCTCGCTGTCGACGATCGAGAAGCCGCGTTGCAATCCGATGCCGTCCGTCAGGATGAACCCGAGTTTCGAGGGCGCGATGAGCAGCTTGCCCCGCCGCGACAGCGACCATGTCGGTCGCTGGTCGCCGTCGGTGGACACCGTCAGAACGATGCTGCCGTCGGGCGAGGTGGCGGTTTGCGTCGCCGGCGCCGGCTGGGCGAGGAGGGGAACCGGGGCGAACGAAACAAAGGCGGCCAGAGCCAGACGGCGCATCACATATCTCCTTGGACGTTCAGCCAGAGCGCGCCGCAGGGCGGCAGACAATCGATGGTGGCTCCGTTGAGCGCCACGACCGGCGTGCCGACACCCGCGTGCCCGGAAATGTCGATTGTTCCATTTCCAAGATTGAAGAGGCAGCGAAGGTGATCGTCCCTGGCAATTCGGTCAAAGGCGAGCAGATCGCCCTCGGTTATCCAGTTCCGGTTATCGCCCGCGCGGAGGGCCGGGTACCCGGCGCGCAGCGCCACAAGTCGACGCGTCAGATGCAGCAGCGAGGCCGGATCATCCTCTTGCCGGTCGACCGCGAGCGCCGCATGTGCCGCGCCCAGCGGCAACCAAGGCTCAGCGCTGGAAAAGCCCGCATGGGCCGTGCCGCCCTCCCACGGGAGCGGCGTGCGCGCGCCGTCGCGCGACAAGGTAAGCGGCCAATTCTTGAGAGCCTCGGGATCCTTGATCAGTTCGAAAGGTATGTCGACCTGGTCCAGTCCCAATTCCTCGCCGTTGTAAATGATGATGTTGCCGCGCAGCGCACAAAGCAGCGCCATCTTCATTCGTGCATAGGCCGCGCGGTCGGCGCCGGGCGGAGTCCAGCGGGAGAGAGCTCGCGGCGCATCGTGATTTTCGAAGGCCCAGCTTGGCCAGCCGGTCCCGGGCGCATCGGGCCATTGCTCCGCCGCCTCGCGAACGAGCTTCGGGGTCAGCTGGTCCGCATAGAGGAAATCGAAGCCATAGGCGCTGTTGAGCCGGTGCCCGCCGGCGGTAAACTGCCGCATCTCGCGCACCGCGTCGTCGCCGCCGACCTCCGCAACAGTGAACCTGTCGGCATAGCGATCGGTAAGCGCCCGAATCCGTTCGAGAAACAACGGGATGTCGGGGTGCGACTGGTTGTAGATTTTTTGCTGGAAATCGAAGGGCCGCGTCCGGACCTTGTTCGAGGGCGCCGCCGGCGGATTGTCGCGAAGTTCGGGATCGTGCATCGCGAAATTGATCGCGTCGATACGAAAGCCGTCGACCCCCCGGTCGAGCCAGAATTGCACGACGTCGAGCAGGGCCTGTTGCACGTCGGGGTTATGCCCGTTGAGCTGCGGCTGCGAGCCTAGGAAATTATGGAGATAATATTGGCCGCGGCGCGCGTCCCACGTCCAGGCGGGGCCCCCGAACACCGACTGCCAATTGGTCGGCGGCGTACCGTCGGGCCGCGCGTCCGCCCAAACATACCAGTCGGCCTTCGAATTCTCGCGGCTCGTGCGGCTTTCGGCGAACCAGGCATGGCGATCCGACGTGTGGGCAAAAACCAGGTCGGTGGTTACCTTCAGACCAAGCGCGTGCGCGCGGGCGATGAGTGCATCGAAATCGTCGAGAGTCCCGAAAATCGGATCGACGCCGCGATAGTCGGAAATATCATATCCGAAGTCGTCCATCGGCGAAGGGTAGAAGGGAGAAAGCCAGATCGCATCGACACCGAGGGACGCGATATAGTCGAGCCGGGCAGTAATGCCGGCAAGGTCCCCAACCCCGTCGCCGTTCGAATCGGCGAAGCTACGCGGATAGACCTGATATATGACGGCACCCTTCCACCAAGGCGGAGAGGCTTCGGTACAGCTATGCGGGTCTTTTGCGAGGGGCTGGTTTATCGTCACTGTTGTTTTCGCCTATTCGCCGGCCTGGCAGATCAAGGTGCCGAAGGCCGGGACGGTGATGGCAAGGGTGCCGGGCGCGGCGGAGGCTGCCGGACAATTGCCTGAAAGCGCCTCGAAGGCCCGGCTTTTCATATCGACCGCGATGTTAGCGGACAATTGCGTTGTAGACGTATTGAAGGCGAGCACGACCTCGCGGCCGGTGTCGGGATCGAAGCGCGACACGGCTAACAGACCGCCCTTGTCCGAGAAGGCCCGCACCGTCGTGGATCCGCGCATGAGCGCCGGTGTGTGCCGGCGAATAGCACTGAGCGTCGCGATATGGCGATACAGCGGATGGCTGGCGTCGAAGTTCGCGGTCGCGGTCGTGGCGTTGCTGCCGACGAGATCATTATCGTTGTAGACGGCGACTTTCGAGGCGAACATGTCTTCGCGCGCGAGCTGGTCGTTGCCGTCCGACAGGAAGCCCTGCTCGTCGCCATAGTAGATGGTGGGGATGCCACGCAGGGTGAGTAGCATGCTGTGCGCGAGCTTGACGCGGGCCAGAAGCTCTGCCTCGTCCGCTTCGGGGTTCGCCTGTTTCACGAAGGTCGCGACACGGCCCATGTCATGATTGCCGAGGAAGGTCGGCAATGTCAGCGCGGCGCGCGCGCCGCCCTTGTAGAGGATGTCGCCGTCGAACAGGCGGGCAAATTGGTCGGTCCCCTTCGTTCCGCTCGCCGCGTCGATCGCGGCCCGGGCGAAGGCGAAATCGAGCACCGCGGGAAGTCCGGCGGAATGCGTATAGGCCGCCAGCGCACCGGGATCGAGCGCGTCGATGTAAATTTCCCCGAAGATATGGAAATTGGGAATTCCGCGGGCCCGCGCACGCGCCTGCATCGCGGGGACGAAGGCTTGCCAGAATTCCGGGTTCACATGCTTGGCGGTATCGATGCGAAAGCCGTCGATGCCGAACTCGTCGATCCACCGTCCGTATATTTCGATAAAGCCCTTAATGACTTCGGGATTCTCGGTCGCCAGATCGTCGAGTCCTGCAAAATCACCGTAGAGGGCGGACTCGCCGACCCAGTCGCTGTTGCCACGATTATGATAATAGACCGGATCGTTGAGCCACGCGGGGGCCTTGCTGTGTTCCTCGCCCTTCGGGACGAACGGCTGATAGGCGAAAGAGGGGTCCACGAGCTTCGACCAGTTATCGGGGCTCGGATCGCGGTCACCTGCGAAACCGGGATTAATCGCCGGTCCGTCGACCCCTCCACGCCGCGCAAAGGGATAGTCGGCGAGGCTGCGGTAACGATAGCTCGACGCATCGCCATCGCGATACTGGATAACATCGGCCGTGTGGTTGGTGATAATGTCCATATAGACCTTCATCCCGCGCGCATGAGCGGCGTCGACGAAGGCTTTGAACTCGGCATTGGAGCCGAAATGCGGGTCTACGCTCGTGAAATCGGTGACCCAATAGCCATGATAACCAGCGCTTTCGTCGCCTTTCGGTCCCTGCACCGGCTTGTTGCGGAAAATCGGCGCGAACCAGATCGCGGTGGCGCCGAGACCCTCGATATAATCGAGCCGTCGCGTAAGCCCGGCAAGATCACCGCCATGATAAAATCCCTTCGCGGTCGGATCATAACCGGTCGCAAGACGATCGCCTTTCAGCCCGCCGCGATCGTTCGACCGGTCGCCATTTTCGAAACGGTCGGGCAGCACGAAATAGATGATGTCGTCGGAGACGGGACGCGAGCGCGCATCTTCCGCAGCCGCCGGTGCGGGAAGCGAAGCGACAAGCATCGCGAGCGGAACGAACCAACGGATCATGCAGCAACTCCTGCGGGACGCGCCGCGGCAAGGAAGGCGTCGTAATTTTCCATCTGCGCGACTTCGCGCTCGATCGTCAGCGAGATGCCGGCTATAAATTGCGCTAGCTCGGCCGGTTCGAGACTGTCGGCAAGCGGATGCCAGCGCAGGGGCTCGACCGCTTGTCCGACCAGCACCTGCAGCCATCCCGATTCGGTGAAAAGCTCTTCATGTTCGCGGAAGATCAGGCCTTGCGCGCGGAAGAGGTCGATTTTGGCTGCAAGGGTGTCGGGAACGTCCATTTCCGCCCGGTCCCGCCAATAGGGCGTGTCCCGCCGCTCGGTCGCCTTGAAATGAAGAATGATGAAATCGCGGATACGCTCCCATTCGAAGTCGCTCTGCCGATTGAATTCCGCGGCGACCGCAGGGTCGGCGGCGCCTGACGGGAGCATTTTGACGAGCCGCGAAATTCCAGCCTGAACAAGGTGGATGCTCGTCGATTCCAGCGGTTCCATGAAACCGCTCGCAAGGCCGAGCGCCACGACATTGCGGTTCCACATCCGCCGTCGCTTGCCGCTGACGAAACGCAGCTGGTTGGGCTCCGCCTGCGCCGCGCCGTCGAGATTGGAGAGCAGCGTATCCAGGGCAGCATCGTCGCCGATATGCGCCGAGCAATAGACATAGCCGTTGCCGATGCGGTGCTGGAGCGGAATGCGCCATTGCCAGCCGGCATCGCGTGCCGTGGCGCCGGTCCACGGAAGCTGCGGCACCGTACCGTGGGCGCAGGGCACCGCCACAGCGCGATCGTTAAGCAGCCAGCGCGACCAATCTTCGTACCCGCTCGCCAGCGCGCCCTCGATCAGCAATCCGCGAAAGCCAGAGCAGTCGATAAAGAAATCGCCGTCGAACCGCCGTCCGTCGTCCAGCGTCACGCCGGCGACGTCGCCGCGCTGCGGATCAAGGCGCACCTCGCCGATCCTGCCTTCGATGCGCTCGACGCCGCCCGCCTCGGCGCGGCGCCTGAGGAAGGCCGCGTACAGCGCTGCATCGAAGTGGTAGGCATAGGGCATTTCGAGGAGGTAGCGCGATGTGCGGGGCGCGCCCCGCTGCATCCGGCGCGCGCGCGCCGCCCGCTCGTTCAGCGAATAATGGTCCAGACTTTCGGCCAGTCCCGCGGCGCGCGCGCGCAGCCAATAATGGTGGAAATCGACCAGCCCCAGACCGCGGCCTATCGCCCCGAAAGCGTGCATGTAGCGATGGCCGACGCGCGTCCAGTCGCGAAACTCGATCCCGAGCTTGATCGTTCCCTGCGTCGCCGCCAGAAATTCATCTTCGTCGATGCCGAGCGCATCGTTGAAAAGCCGGATTTGGGGGATCGTCGCCTCGCCGACGCCGACCGTTCCGATTTCATCGGACTCGACCAGCCGCACCGACCAGTCGCGCGGCAGGAACCGCCGCAGGCAGGCGGCCGCCATCCAGCCTGCCGTCCCGCCCCCGATGATCATCAACCGCATGGCGATCCTTTGACCAGCGCCGCCCCGGCGGCGCAACAAAATGATGGGAGCGGCGCGACCCTGCCGCTCCCACCCAGGGAGGGTTCAGAATTTGAACGAGGCGCCCGCGAGGAACCGGCGGCCATATGTCTGATAGTCGATAACCGCCCGGCTATCGCGCGGATCATCGGTGACGAACGGCTCGTCGGTAAGATTCTGGCCCTGGACGAAGATCGAGAGGCCCTCGAGCGCACTGCCCGGCTGGAAGTCATAGCCGATCTGTGCGTCGATAATCGTCTCGGGCCGGGCGCGGCGCCGCACGCGAGCGCCACCGAAGCCCGACACCTCGCCGATGAAGCTCGAGCGGTAGCGGGCGCTGACGCGCGAGTTGAATCCCCATTTCTCGAAATAGGCCGTACCGTTCGCGACCCACTTCGAATAGCCCGGGATATCCTCCGCAGGCGCGCCGGGCGTGGGCGCGATCTTGGTCTTGGTGTAGGAGGCGCCGCCGGTCACACCGAACCCGTCGAGCGCCGATACGATCTCGCCGAACGGCAAGGTGCCGGCAAGTTCGACACCGTAAAGTTTGCCGCCCTTGCCGTTGATGGGCGCGTTGATCGTGCCCATGTAATTGACGATGATCGGCAGCCCGTTGCCGTCGTTCCCCGGCGCCTGGATCGGATAGCCGGTGAAGTCGAACGCGATGTCCTGATTGTAGATGTAGCTCTTGAGATCCTTGTAGAAGAGCTGGACGGCAAGATAGCCCTTCGACCCGAAATATTTCTCGAAGGTGAGGTCGGCCGCGTTGGCGCGCCACGGTCGCAGGTCGGGGTTGCCCGAACCGCCGCGAACGACGGCGCAGGTGCGCCCCGTTGGGCAGACCATGCCGCCCGGGTCGCCGATCGTCGTCCCGTAGCTGAGCGTCGCACGCAAGTCGTCCAGGCGCGGGCGAATAATCTCACGCGCGACGCTGGCGCGGATCACGAAGTCACTCGCGGTGCGAAGCGAGAGATTGAGGCTGGGCAGCACATCGACATAATCGGTGCTCTCGCGCCGCGGGATCCCGACGATATTGGGTGAACCGTTGGGATTGGTGCCGGCGAAAGATGCGGTGGCGCCGTTCGAATTCTGATCCGTAAAGATCGCCTGTACACCGACGTTGCCGGTAAGCACCGACGAACCCAGTTCTTGGTCTATGTTCGCCTGGAGATAGGTCGTCATCACCTTCTCGCTGACGTCATAGGCCTTCACCACCACGTCGCCATAAGGGTTCGGCACGAGCTGGTAGAGGCCGCCGGCGAGCAACTCGCGCGGATCGTAGCTGACGACGGGCCCGAGCCCGAGGTAGGCGAGATTCGTCGTCCCAAGACGATATTGCTCGGGAATCGTCACGCTCGTCAGACCGTCGGTATTCGCGACCAGACCCACGAACGCCTCGTCGGGAACAAGGCTTTTCGAGCGGTCTGTATAGTTCACGCCGAATTGCACCGAGCGGAGGAAGCCCTCAAGCTCGCGTTCGACTTCGACACGGTACTGCCAGAGCTCGTCCTTGATGATGCGGTTGTTGTAATAGCCGTCCTGGCCGCCGCGGATCCGCGCGCCATCGACGCCCGTCTGATCCCCGCCCCAACCCAGGGGGCTGGTCAGCTGGATCAGGTTATAGTCGCCATAGTTGAGGGTGGGGCTGAAGATGGTCCCGTTGCGGTCGCTGGTGAAACCGATCGTGTCGGTCGCGCCGACGTCGGCGCCGCGCCCGGTGCCGGCATTGCTTTCGAAGATCAGCTCGTTGCGGTCGGTTTTCGACATGCTGATGTCGGCCGTGACATTCCAGCCGTCGTCGCCTTCCCAGCGGTTGTTCCAACCGAAGCTGTAGAGCTTTGCATTGCGCTCGAACACGTCGTTGCGCACGACGCCCTCGACGTTCGAGAAGCGGCCGGCGCGCGCAAACACGAACTGACCGCTCGAATCGATATCGGTGATCGTCAGCTTGGTGGCGTTGGGGCTGGCGGGATCATTGTTGACGTCGAAGCCGAGCGGAAGCTCGATGCCGCGCTTGATCTGGTCATCCTTGAAGTCCGAGTAGAAGGCGTCGAACGTCGAGGTGAAATTGGGGGTGGGCCGCCATTGCACCGTTCCTTGGAGGCCAAGGCGCGTGAGCTGGGTCGAGGTCGCATAGCTTTTGGAGCCGCCGATCACCACCGGGCTCGCCGCGGTGCCTCCGCCGGCATAACCCCAGGCGTTGAATTCCTGAATCTGGTAGGGCTCGTCGACATAGGATGCCGAAAGCGCCACGCCGAGCGTGTCGTTGGCGAACTGGTCGACGAAGACGCCGTTCACACGGTAGCCGTATTTCTTCGAACCCGCGTTCAGCTTGCCGAGGTCGGCCCATGTGCCGCGAACCCCGACCGAGATCGCCCGCTTGCCATAGTCGAGCGGGCGAATGGTGCGCAGGTCGACGGTGCCCGAAAGCCCCTGTCCGACGATCGAGGCCATCGGCGTCTTGTAAACGAGGACCTGGTTCACGACCTCGGACGGATATTGGTCATACTCGACCGCCCGATTGTCGCCGGTCGAGGTTTGCTCGCGGCCGTTGAGCAAGGTCGTCGAGAAGTCCGGCGCAAAGCCGCGGATCGAAATCGAGTTCGAACGGCCCGAGACACGCTGCGAGGTCAGGCCGGGCAGGCGCGCGATCGATTCGGCGATCGACGCGTCGGGTAGCTTGCCGATATCCTCGGCCGAGATGGATTCGACCACCTGGTCGCGATTCTTCTTCGCGTTGACGGCGCTCTGGAGGCTGGCGCTGTAGCCGGTGACGACGATGTCGCTGTCGGACGCGGCCTCGTCGGCGGGCGCGGCGGCGCCGTCCTGCGCCATCGCGGTGCCCGAAAGCATGGCGGTCAAGGCAAAGCCGAGCGCTACGGTGCTGGCGCCGCGGCGGAGGCTGATAGAATTACGCATAAAGGCTCCCCTGCTGCGATGGGGGGTCGTTCGCGCAACGGCTCGGGAGCGGCAGATCGCGCCGCACGGCATCCTCGTCATCGCGTGGGTGTTCCCATCGTCGGTCCAGCAATTGAGACCAAATCGGCCGCGCGACCATAGGGTATACGTATACGCATATCGTCGCCCGTCAGCCGCTGTCGCGTAAATGTCACAGCGCGATGGGCTCGACCCATTGGCAGTACGGCCGGCGCTCGCTAGTCTCGACGCAAGGACGGGCCGGCCTGAAGCCGACCGAACCGGGAGAAGGATATGGGGCGACCGCCAACGGCCAAGCCTACGAGTTTCGATATCGCTTATCTGGCCGGCGTGTCGCAGCCGACCGTCTCGCGCGCGCTGCGCGGCAGCAAATCGGTGAGTGCCGCCACCCGCGCCAACATCGAGCGGATTGCGCGCGAGCTCAACTATACCGTCGACAAGAATGCATCGAGCCTCCGCTCGCAGCGCGCCCACACGCTCGCGCTCCTCTTCTTCGAGGATCCGACCCCAGACGAGTCGATGATCAACCCCTTCTTTCTTTCGATGCTCGGCTCGATAACCCGGCAGTGCGCCCTGCGCGGCTATGATCTTCTGATAAGCTTCCAGCAAATGAATAACGACTGGCACGTCGACTATCAGGACAGCCACCGGTCTGACGGCATCATCCTGCTCGGCTATGGCGACTATCAGCTTTATCGGGCCAAGCTCGAGCATCTGGTGGAGATGGACACGAAGTTTGTCCGCTGGGGATCGGTCGCCGACGACAATATCGGATTGACGGTCGGGTCGGACAATATCGGTGCCGGCGTTCAGGCAGGCGAGCATTTCATCGAGATAGGTCGCAAATCCATCGCCTTCTTGGGCGACGCATCCAACCACGCGCCAGAGTTTCAGGATCGCTATGCGGGCCTTTGCCGGGCGATGACGGCCGCGGGCCTGACGCCAGATCCGCGGCTGCAGCAGCCTGCCGTTTCTTCCGAGCAATCGGGCTATGAAGCCGCGCGCGCGCTCCTCGCCACGGGCATTCCGTTCGACGCCCTGTTTGCCGCCAGCGACCTGATCGCGATCGGGGCCATGCGCGCGCTCGTCGAAGCCGGCTTGGCACTGCCGCGCGACGTCGCGTTGATCGGGTTCGACGACATCCCCGCGGCCAGCCTGACGTCGCCGACGCTGACAACGGTGATGCAGGACTTGAAGGGTGCCGGGGAATTGCTCGTCGATGCGCTGCTCGGCCGCATCGACGGTCGGCCCGCAGGGCGATGCATCTTGCCGACGCGGCTGATCCGCAGGCAAAGCACATCGCCCTGATCGGCTAAGTATTCGTATACCTTGACCCGATCGCCCCGCCCGCCGCTTGCTCTTGCCGGGCGCTGCTGCAAGATCGCGCGGCTAAAGAGCCGCGCGCCATGCGGCCGATGGGGAGAGACGTGATGGAAAAGCCGCGGCAAAGTCGCGCCGGACTGTGGAACATCAGCTTCGGCTTTTTCGGCATCCAGATCGGCTTCGCGCTCCAGAACGCCAATATGAGCCGGATTTTCCAATCGCTTGGCGAAGACATCGAGAAACTGCCCGGCCTCTGGGTCGCCGCACCGCTGACGGGCCTGCTGATCCAGCCGGTGATCGGCCATATGAGCGACCGGACCTGGCTGGGGCGGCTCGGCCGCCGTCGGCCTTATTTTCTTGCCGGCGCCATTCTCGCCGCGATCGCGCTGTTCGTGATGCCGCAAAGCCCGGCGATCTGGTTCGCGGCGACGACGCTCTGGCTCCTCGACGCCTCGCTCAATATCTCGATGGAGCCCTTTCGCGCCTTTGTCGGCGACATGCTGCGGAAGGACCAGCATAGTGCGGGCTATGCGGTCCAGACGGCCTTTATTGGCGCGGGCGCGGTCGTCGGCTCGCTCTTTCCGTCGTTCATGGACCTGCTGGGGGTCGCCAATGTCGCGCCGCCCGGCGAGATTCCCGACACCGTCCGCTACGCTTTCTGGTTCGGCGGCCTTGCCCTCTTCCTCTCGGTCTTGTGGACGGTGGTGACGACCCGCGAATATGATCCGGTCGAGATGGCGGGATTCGGCCCCGCCGAAGCGGAGACCCAGCCCGCGGTTCGCGCGCTTGCGTCGCGAAGCTATGCCGGTTGCTCCGCCTGGATCGTAGCCGGTCTCGGCGTAATGGCCATCCGGCAGGAATATTCGCTGCTCCGCGAGGTTCTTCTCCTCGGCGCGCTGCTGATTGCCTACGGCCTTGCAAGCCTCATCGCCATCGCCCTCGCGCGCCGTGGCAACGAGACCAACATGCTGTCGAGCATCGTCGGCGATTTCTCCGGTATGCCGCCAATCATGAAGCGGCTCGCCCTCGTCCAGTTCTTCAGCTGGTCGGCGCTGTTCATCATGTGGATCAACACCACGCCCATCGTCGCCCAATATCATTTCGGGACGACCGATGCGGCGAGCGCCGCCTATCAGACCGCCGCCAACTGGGTCGGCACGCTCTTCGCTATCTATAACGGTGTGGCCGCCGTCGCCGCGCTCACTCTCCTGCCCTGGTTATCCAGGCGCATCGGGCAGGCCCGCACGCACATCGCCGGCCTTGTCTGCGGTGCGCTCGGCTATGGCAGCTTTTTCCTGCTGCGCGACCCCACGCATCTTGTTGCGAGCGAGGTCCTCATCGGCATCTTCTGGGCTTCGGTTCTCGCGATGCCTTACGCGATCCTCGCCTCCAGCCTGCCGCAGGGAAAGCTCGGCATCTACATGGGCCTCTTCAATATCTTCGTGGTCGTTCCGCAGCTGCTTGTCGCCACGATCATGGGGTCGATCATGGCCGCCTTCTTTCCCGGCGCCCCGATCTACACGATGGCGTTCGCGTCGGGCACCTTGCTGCTGGCGGCCGCCGCAATGACGCGGGTCACCCCGCTCACCGGAGGGGTCGCCCGATGATCTCCCGTTTGGGTCCGTGCCGCCCGCCTTGCCTCCCTCTCGGCCGTCACGGCTTGCGCCTGCGCCGTCCCATCCGCCGCCGAGCAGCCGGCTCCAACCTTTAACTGGAAGGCGCCGGACATCGCGCAGCTGAAGCATCCCGAGACGAGCCAAATGCAGTCTGGACAAATGCTGGGGGCGGCAATCATTCTGGCGGCGCCGATCATCGTCGCTGTGCTGCATCAACGTTCTCCAGGCGGCAGCGCAATTCGCCCGCTCGACCCGACGATGCTCGATGTCTATGCCCTTAGGTTCATCCGCGCGTGACGCCATAATAGTCCTTCACCGAATAAGGCGAGCCGAGGCTGCCCTTGCGGTTCTTCTCGCCGATCGGATGGATCGGCATCAGCCAGATGATATCGACGCCGAGCTTTTTAGGGCGGGGCAACTGCGTCTCGGCGGCTCGAAACGTTCTTTCGCGCGTGAACTGCCGCGTGTTGATCTGATAAAGAATGGCACCGCGGCTCCAGTCTACATGAGTCTTGGTACAACTTTAGACAGACCTCATCTTTCTGCGCCAAACACTATCGCGCACCAAAATTTCATTTGGGCAAACGTTATTGCGCCTGTGGCGCGGCTCCCTCGCTGCAACATTGCCCAAGGGAACAGGTCCTCAGCTCGAACTGGCCGATTACGGTCAGGCAACTTTTGGTTCGAAATCTGGAGAAGCAGACACTCGAACCAAAAGCGCTGCGAACAAGATTTTAAGGCGCAGGCACGCGGCTCGCGATAGCCGCTTCGATCAGGCCCTGCATCTCCTGTTCCAGTTCGGTGCCCTTACGATCTCCGCCGCTCGAAATCTCGGTCGCGATCAGGCCGTAATAGCCGGTTCCGCGATCGATCCAGCCCGTCCATCCATAAGCGCCCGGCGCCGAATTGATCATCGACGTCGCGCAGGCCGAGGGGGTGTCGCATTCGACGAAGGAGCCCAGCGCATATTCCCAGTTCGAGGCTCCCGAGGGTACGAAGACGCGCGGCAGGCCGGTCGTGCGCGGCTGAGTAAAGGCGGTCATGTCGGTCACAAAGGCGCCGCCGAGGAGCGCACGCAGCAGCTTGGCATAGTCGCGCGGGGTCGAATAGGCGCCCCCCGCCACCCACGGATTCGTCGGTGCGCTGCCCGCCGGATCATACCATGTCGTGCTCGTCATCCCGAGCGGCGTCGTGACATGCTGGGCGAAAAGTTCGTGGAAGGTGCGCTGGCGCGCCGGCGTCGTTCCGGGCTGGATGCTCACATCCTTCGCCTCGAGATAGGCGGCGGCGACCTGCATCCCGTGCGGGCCATAGCTATATTGCGCACCCGGCGCGTTGCCGGGACGCAGGATGTCGTATCGCAGGTCGTGGATATTTTTCGCGCAATTGTACAGGATCAGCGCCGGTGTCAGCTGGCACCCTCCGACCAGCGGGCTGCCGTTGAACCCCGACGTCATCGACAGCGCATGCTTCAGCTTGACGTCCTTCTTTGTCCCGGTCGTCGTCCAGAAGGCGAGCGGCGGCCGCATCGGGTCGTCCAGCGTGACAATCCCCGCCTGCGCCATCCGCATGGCGAGCGTTCCTGCGAACCATTTTGTGGCCGAGGCGAGTGGCGTCACCCGATCGATTCCGAAGCTGCCCTTCTCATATGCAAACAGATAGTCGGGGTCTGTGGCGTTACCGACGATGAAATAGCCGTTCGCGACTTCGGCGTCGGCATCGATGGCCGCCTGCAGCGCGGTCCAGTCGTAGGTATAGCCGCCCACTGTCGTGGTCAGGCTGGCAGGCGACAACGCCGTCGGGGCCGACGCCGCGGAGCTGGCCGGGACGACCGCTGCCGGGGGCAGTTGCACCATCGGACGCGCATCCCCCCTGCCGCGGTCCCCCACGCCGCTTTGCGCGAAGGCACCCGCGCCGACGACGACCGCACCGGCGGCGAGCCACGCCCATGTCTTTCGTTCAACCATATCGTCTCTCCCATCCTCTTCGTTGCACGTTTCGAAAGGAGGCGCCGCTGAACGCGGCGCGGCGGCCGCCGGATCAGAAGGAGATACGTCCTTCGACCCCGATCACTCGCGGCTGGCTGTAGCGGTTGATCGTCGGCGCCTGCGCGACATAGTAGACCTTGTCGAAGAGGTTGTTCGCGAAGGCGCTGATGCTCACCTTCCCGAACTCGACCCCGACGCGCAGGTTGACGAGCACATAGTCGTCGAGGTCGACCGAGGTCGCGGTCAGTTCCTGCTTCCCGCCCCATTGGCCGCTGACCAGGATGTTGCCGGTCAGCGAAACATTTTTCGCGACCGGGGCGCGCAGGTTGAGGTTCGCCGAAGCGAGCCAGTCGGGCACCTGCGCGAGGTCGAGCCCGTCGTAACGCCCGCTCTTCACCTTGCCGCCCTGCCGCGACCCGCTCAGCGCCAGACGCCCGCTGCCTTGGCCAAGGTCGAAGCCCTGGCTGTATTCGGCTTCGACGCCCCAGCTCTTCGCATCGCCCGCGTTGGTGAGATAGCTCACCGCCGCGACCGGGCAGGTGGGGTTGGTCAGCGCGCAGCCGTCGTCGACCTGCGCGATCAGATCGTCGAGCTGGGTATAATAGCCCGCGACCGCAAAATAGCCGCGCCGCATCGGGCTACCCTTGAAACCGACCTCGTAGCTGGTGCTGTTTTCGTTGCCGAACAACACCTGCACCGGGCTCGGCGCGCGCGGGTCGGACAAGCGCGTGTTGAAGCCGCCAGCGCGATAGCTGCTCCCGACCTTGGCATAAGCGAGGATGTCGGGTGCCAGCTTGTACGACAGCGTCGCATTGTAGGAGAGATTGTCGGCGGTGATGCTGTCGTCGATGATCCGCGAGGGCCCGCCGATCGGGAGCCCGGTGCCGAGATCATAGAGCCGCGCGCTGATGCTGCGGCTGTCGTGCGTATAGCGCAATTCGCCGGTGATATTGAGGCTGTCGGTCAGGTCGAAGCCGAGCGAACCATAGGCGGCATAGCTTTCGAAATGGAGCCGCGCGGGCGCGATATTGCCCGGCGACGGGTTGGCGAGCGTCGGCGTGCGCGTCGTCGTCACCGAAAAATCGCTGTCGAGGAGGAGCATTTCCGCCCCCACCAGCCAGGTCAGCCGGTCGTTCGATCCGCTGACATGGATATCCTGCGAGAAATTGTCGGTCGTATCGACCACATAGGACGCGCTGCCCGGGTCGAGCGGGGTCAGCGGCCCGACTTCGCCCGCGGCGCGCGCACGCGCCAGTTCGGCGGGGCTGACCGCATCATTGTCGAGATCATATTCGCTGTGTCGCTTGCGGAAGGAGGTCGTCGAGGTGAGGTCGGCTCCGCCAAGATCGACACGCACGATCGCCTGCAACGCGTCGACGTCCTGCGACGCCCGCGGCGCGGTGCTCCACGGATAACGGAAACGGTCCTGGATATAGCCGCCCGGAAAGCCCGGCGTGCCGGCCGGAATGAAGATCTGATAATGGATCGACGGCGTCGTCAGCCGCTGCGTCTCGGCCATGATCACCGCGTCGACCGGTCCGCGCTTCAGGCGGATCTGCCCGCGCAGGCCATGCCCCTTCTGCCGGTCGAAATAGACGTCGTTGTCGGGGTTGTAGAAAAAGCCCTTGTCCTGTTCGACCAGATCGCCGCTGATCCGCGCCGCGATCCCGTCGCCCAGCGGCACATTCACCGCGCCCTGCAATTGCAGGCTGTTGTTCTCGAACCCGTATCGCACGCTGGCCCAACCCGACAGGTCGAATTCGGGCTCGGCCGATATGATGTTGATCGCGCCGCCGACCGCGTTGCGGCCGTAGAGCGCACCCTGCGTCCCGCGCAGCACCTCGACGCGGCCGATGTCGAGCATATCGAGGCGCGTGAAGTTGCGCCCGCCGACCGGACCGCCCGCGATATAGGCGCCGTTGCGATAGAGGCCGACGCTCGGGTCACCGTTGGTCGCGCGCGCCGTCGACGACGCGCGGATCGAAATTTCGGACGTGATCGACGAGCTGAGATTGTTGAAGCGCACGCTCGGCTGGTCGGCGAGGAGTTCGCCGCTTCCCGTCGCCCCGCCGCGATCGTTGAGCGCCGTCGCGTCGATCACCGATGCCGCGGTCGGCACATCGGACAGGCGTTCCTCGCGGCGCCGCGCCGTGACGACGATCGCGCCGTCATCGCCCGCTTCCGCCGCCGTATCGGCCGGAAGAGCCTCGGGAGCCCGATCTTGGGCGGAAGCGGGCGCGGCCGCCGCCACCCAGAGCGCGGCCGTACCGAAAAGAAGCTGCGCCTTGCGTCCCATAAATCCCTCCCATGTCGTTATTGCAATTATTATCGATAATTTTGTGCATATGGCGACGCGAGTCAAGCCGGAAACATCGCCCTCGCGGCGACGCCGGTCAGCGGCGGACGGGAATGATGGCGGTGAGGAAGTCGCGAACCGCTTGCGCCGTAGCGGCAAGCGGCGCGGGCGCGACGACCGAAAGATTGTCGGTCGGCGCGTGATGATGGCGGTGCGCGCCGAAAATTCCGGCATGATGCGGATAGCCGGCCTTGACCACTTCGGAGAGTTCGCCCGCGACCCCTTCGGTCGAGGGATAAGCCATCTCCAGTCCCGGCAACCCCCTGAAATCCGACCGGGCGCGATCGACAAAGGCGGCCGAGGTCATCAGGAAGCGGAAGGGATCGGCGCTCGGCAACGGCAACAGGCGCCCGGGCATGTCCTGATAGTCGCGCGTCGCGACATTGGCGCCGAGATGCAGCCAGAGATCGGTGTCGGCAGGCGGCGGCCCGACCTTTTCGACGATATGGCTGGCACCCAGATTTTCATATTCATGCCCGCTGTTGCAGACGAAGAGCAGGCTATGATCGGGGAAGGCGCGCGGCATCCATTCGGCGAGCGCGAGCCAGATCGCGAAACCCGGCCCGCGTTCGCCCGCGCAATCGGTCCAGCCCGAGCGCGGGGTCGAGACCACGAGCCAGCGGCGCCCCTTGCGCACGCGCCGCGCCACGACATTCTCCGCGACGCGCGAACCGCCCTTCCCGCGCAGCACCAGCATCGCCGGCTGCCCCTGCCGCGCCGCTTCGATGACGGGCGCCGCAAGGCGCGGCGCCAGCAGCGCCAACGGATTGTCCGACAGCGGCGCATCGGCCGGCGCATTGAGGAGCAGCGCCTCGCCGGTGGGCCCTGTGGTCACAAGGATGACCGCGGCCGCGCCCCGCGCCAGCGCATCGGCCAGCGGATCGCGCACCGCCCGGTCGAGCAGGCTCGACCAGCGGCGATACGGCAGCCGCACCACCGCGATCGCGCCATCGAGCCGATCGCTGACCTCCGCAAGCCGCAGCGGCGCCCCGATCCCGCCAACGCCCGTCGGCACGGCGAGCGGCTGCGCCATCAGGGGGATTTTCCGATCGCCGAGCGCCAATTCGCATGTCGCCGCTTCGAACCAGGGCACGTCGAACGACTGGCGCTCGACCGCAAAGCCCGCCGCAGCAAGCCGCCGCGCAGCCCAGTCGGCGGCCCAGCGATCGCCCGCCCCGCCCGACTGCTTATTGCCCGCTTCGGCGTAGGCCTTCACATCGGCGAAAAGCCGTTCGGCCGCGAATATGGCATCATCGCCCCCAGCGGCGAAGGCGGGAGCAGCCTGAAAAGCGATCGGCGCCGCAAGCCCTGCCTTCAGCAGGCTCCGCCGGCCGGCATAACCCCGCGTCACGACGCGCGGGCGCGGCGACGGCCAGGCTTTGCCTTGGTCCGCCGTGCCTTATATTCCGCCAGCGCCTCGGCGAAATTCTGTTGCGATGTGGCAATCAGGTCGCGCGCGACGCGGTCGGCGTCGTCGGGTTCGCGCGCGACGATATGCCGGCAAAGCTGCTCATAGAGCATCGCCGACCGGCGGCCGACCTCGCCCTCGCCGTGCGTCGCGACAAACTCGTCGGTGTAGACATTGTGCTGCCAGCGCGCGAGCAGCGCCAGCCGGTCGAGCAACTCGAGCGCCATCGGCGCATTCGATCGCTTGGCGATGAATCGCCCGATCCGGTTCGAGACCCTGAGATGCTCGGCGGAATTGGTGGTTCGTTCGGTCACATCCTTATATTCGATCAGCCGGTGCATCAGCTCGCGCCCGTCGCGGTCGCTCATCGCCGTGCACGCGAGGCGGCAAACGACCCCGAAGAGCGCTTTCCACAGCTCGTAGATCTCATCCGCCCCATGGTCGTCGACGTCGATCGCATAAGCGCCGCGCCAGGGCACGACCTTGACCAGCCCGATGCTCGCGAGATGCCGAAAGGCTTCGCGAACGGGTGCGTGACTGACTCCAAAGCGCGCCGCAATCTCACGCTCGCGCAGCCACGATCCCGGCGGAATCCGCCATTCGACGATGTCGTCGGTCAGCAACCGTGCGATAACCCGGTCCTGTGTCGGCGCCTGCTCGTCGTCGGTCTTCGTCGCGGCCATTTCCACCCGTTCGGCTCCCTGTCTGCCGGTGCCATCCTAGATCGGGAAAACACGGGAGCAAACGATCATTGAAGTTCGGAATATTATCGATAATAATGATAAAAACAAGCATCGGAATCAGGAGCCGGATTTGAAACGCATTGCCCCCCTTCTCCTGCTCGCGGGCTGCGCAGCAGCCCCGGCGGTGCAGGCCGCCCCCGCTCCCGGCTGTGCCGCGGCGCTGGCCTATTCGTCGGCGCATCAAGGCGTCGCCGTGCTCGTCCTCAAGGACGGGAAGGTCCGCTGCTCCTCCGATGGCGTCTCGACACCGCAGGAACTCTGGTCGGGGACCAAGAGCCTGGTGGGCCTGATGGCGGCAGCGGCGGTCCAGGACAGGCTGCTCACGCTCGACGAACCTGCGTCGGCCACGCTCGCCGAATGGCACGAGGACCCAAAAAAGGCCGCGATCACGATCCGGCAATTGCTGGCGATGACCAGTGGACAGGCGTCGACCGTCGGTCGGCCACGGGGTTATCTCGACTCGGTGAACGCCCCGCTCGCCGCCGATCCCGGCACGAAATTCCAATATGGCCCCGCGCCGATGCAGATAATCGGCGAGATTATACGCCGCAAGCTGGCCGCCGCAAGCCTTGATGCCGATCCGCGCCGCTATCTCGAGCGCCGCATCCTGACCCCGCTCGGAGTGACGATCGGCGATTGGCGCAATGGACCGGATGGCGCGCCTCTGATGCCGCAGGGGCTGGTACTCGCCGCAGAGCAATGGGCAAAAGTCGGCGAATTCGTGCGCCGCGGCGGCACGCAGGACGGCAAGGCGCTTGTCGATCCCGCGGCCTTGGCCGAGTTGTTCAAAGGAAGCGATGCCAACCCCGCCTATGGCCTGACCTGGTGGCTTCCGCGAGCGAGTCCCTCCGACGATCCTGTGACGCGCTCGACCGACATCGTTGCGCATGCGCCAACGCTCCCGGCCGACCTGGTCGTCGCGGCAGGCGCAGGCGACCAGCGCCTCTACGTCATCCCGTCACGGCGCCTGACGATCGTGCGGCAGGCGAGACTGGATATCGCAGCGCTTGCCGCCGGGAAAAAGAGTGGCTGGTCCGATACACATTTCCTGTCTTTCTTCCTCTCTCCGACCGGCGAATAATGGCCGATTGCGGACCGGCAGCTTATGGCGAATGATACCGAGAAGCAGCCAGTCGAGTGAATTTGGGGTTGTACTGTCAAATTCAAGGAAGTGACTGGCTTGCGAAAGCCCACCCCTTGAGGTCGGGGCTTGCCGCGCGGTCGAGAAGCTCTTGGACGTCCCCAATCGTCCAGGCGCCAGCCTTGTCGACATCGGCGAGCGCATCCCAGCCGATCGGTACCGCGACCGGCGCGCCTTCGCGCGCGCGGGCGGCATAGGGCATGATCGCGGTGCTGCCGCGCTGGTTGCGCAGCCAGTCGATGAAGATCTTGCCCTTGCGTTTCGCCTTGCTCATCGTCGCGACATAGCGGTCGGGCTCGGCAAGGCTCAGCGCCTCGGCAAAGCGTTTGGCGAAATCCTTGTGCGCGTCCCAGCTGTGGCCAGGGTCGACGGGCACGACGACGTGCACACCCTTGCCGCCCGACAGCATCGCAAAGCTGACGAGGCCGATGTCGGCGAGCTGGCGGCGGATGTCGGTCGCGGCCTTTTTGACGTCGGCAAAGCCCAGCCCTTCGTCGGGGTCGAGGTCGAAGATAAGGCGGTCGGGCCGCTCGATCGCATCGACGTGGCTCGCCCAGCCGTGGAATTCGATCGTCCCCATCTGAACGCACGCGAGGATGCCGTCCGAATCCTCGACATAGAGATAGTCCTCATGGCCGCCGTCCTTCTCCTGGATCGGGACATGATGGACATGGTCGCCGAAGCTGCCCGAATCATGCTTTTGGAAAAAGCATTTCTTCGCGCGCCCCTGCGGACAGCGGACGAGGCTGATCGGGCGGCGCGCCATGTGCGGGAGCATCAGCGGGGCGATCGCGGCATAATAGTCGGCGAGGTCGCCCTTGGTCGCCCCGGCCTCGGGAAAGATGACGCGGTCGCGGCTGCTGATCGTGACGTCGCTGGCGGGTTGCGGCGCGGGCTGTTTCGTTTCGGGGGTCACATGCTTTGCCTCCTTGTCGCTGCGCAGGCCGAGGAAACTTGCGTGGCGGACCGATCCGCTCGCGGTAAATTCGGCGAAAGCGATCTCGGCGACGAGATCTGGCCGGAGCCAATGCGCCTTGCGCGCGGTGGTGGCGTCGACGTCGAGCGGGGCGGTCTTGCGTTCGAGCCGCGCGAATCGCTTTGCAAGGTCGGCCATGGTGGCGGCGTCGAAGCCGGTGCCGACATTGCCCTTGTAGACGAGGTCGCCCTTCTCGCGCTGCGCAAGGAGGAGCGAGGCGAAGGGGCGGCCCTTGGCCGATGAGGGGTTCCAGCCCACGATCACGAATTCCTGGCGACGGGTGCATTTGACCTTGACCCAGTTGCGGCTGCGGCGGCCGGTGTAGACGGCGTCGGCGCGTTTCGAGATGATGCCTTCCTGCCCCGCGCCGCACATCGCGGCGTAAAGCTTCTCGCCCGCGCCGATGACATGGTCGGCGACCGCGACCGGCGGCGCGGCATCGCGCAGCAGCGCTTCGAGCCGCTCCTTGCGTTCGAGATTGCCAAGCTTGGTAAGCGATTTGCCGTCGAGTTCGATGAGGTCGAAGGCGAAGAAATGGAGGTCGGTGCCCGCGTCCTGCGCGCCATGGCCGCGTTTGAGGACGGCTTGCAGCGACGAGAAGTCGGGATTGCCGTCCTTGTCATAGGCGACGATCTCGCCGTCGATCAGGCAGGGCGGCAGATCGAGCGCGGCGATGTGGCCGACCAGCGGGGCGAACTTGTCGGTCCAGTCGAGGCCGTTGCGGGTGTAGACGCGCACGTCCGATCCCGCGGCGGCGATCTGGGCGCGGTAGCCGTCGAACTTGATCTCGTGGAACCAGCCGTTGCCCGCGGGCACCGCATCGACGAGCGTCGCAAGCTGAAGCGCACGGAATTTGGGCAGCTTGCCCTTGGCTTGGGGCTTTGCAACCCGTTTGTTGTGCGTGGCGGCGGCTTGCATCTTCTTCGTAAAGGCGGCGCCGCTGGCGCCCTTCAGCGATTGTTCGCCGCCTTCGTCGCCCGCAATCTCGGCCATCGTCCGGTCGGTGAGGACGCTCGTCAGATGCCGGCCGACCAGATCGTCGGGGCCGCCGGCATAGGCATCGTCAATCTTGCGCAGCAGCCAGTTCTCGCGCTTCTCGCCCGCGCGCGGTTTCATGCGGACGAGCAGCCATTCGCCCTTCATCCTTGTCCCGTCGAGGGTGAAGTGGAGATGGCCCTTGTCGATGTCCTTCGCGCTCTTGCCCGCGACGGGCTCCCATGTGCCGCGGTCCCACAGCATCACGCTGCCGCCACCATATTCGCCCTTGGGGATCACGCCCTCGAAATCGGCGTAGCTCATCGGATGGTCTTCGGTGCGCACCGCAAGCCGCTTATCGGCCGGATCGGCGCTCGGCCCCCTGGTCACCGCCCAGCTTTTGAGCACGCCGTCGACCTCGAGCCGGAAGTCGTAATGGAGCCGCGTCGCGTCATGTTTCTGAACGATGAAGCGGTTGCCCGCACCTTTGGCGACCTTGCCCGCGGGCTCGGGGGTCAGCTTGAAGTCGCGCTTGGCATTATATTGGGCGAGGGGATCGGTGCGCGCCATGTCAGGCGCGCTTTCTCGCCGCCGGTTTCTTTGCGGGCGCCTTCTTTGCGGCTGCGGCGGGCGGCTTTTTCTTGCCGTCGACCGATGCTTTCAGCGCCGCCATCAGGTCGATGACGTTCGACCCGCGGTCGGCGGCGGCGGGCTCCTCGACATCCTCCAGCACGCGTTTGCCTTTGGCTTTCGCCTTTTTGGCGACGAGCCGCTCGATCGCGTCGACATAATGGTTGCGATAGTCGCTGGCGTCGAACGCGCCGCTCTTCTTTTCGATCAGCGTTTCGGCAAGGTCGAGCAGGTCGGCGTCGGGTTTGGCATTGCCGACGTCGCGGAAATAATTGGCCGCCTTGTTGACTTCGTCGGCATAGCGCAGCGCCTCCAGCACCAGGCCCTTGCCGCAGGG
Organism: Sphingopyxis sp. 2PD; assembly: GCF_005503695.1. GTDB lineage: Bacteria > Pseudomonadota > Alphaproteobacteria > Sphingomonadales > Sphingomonadaceae > Sphingopyxis. The sequence goes on along the minus strand of NZ_SCMU01000002.1, from coordinate 329,252 downwards.
GCGCAGCGCGACCAGCTGTTCCTGCCCGCGCAGCGAAAGCTGGCCGAGGCCGACCTTTTTCGTGCGGCGGAGCGCTTCGCGCAGCACGATATAGGCTTCTTCGGCCAGTTCGTCGGCGGGGACGACATAATAGGGCTTAGCATAATAGAGGATGTCGATGTCGCCGGCATCGACGAACTGGACCAGCTCGAGCGTGCGCTTGCTCTCCAGCTTGACCGCCTCGATCTCCTCCTCGTCGAGCAGGACATAATTGCCCTTCGACAGCTCGAAGCCCTTGACGATGTCGTCATGATCGACCGCGCCGATGCCGGGCACGGTCTTTTCATATTTGACCGGCTTTCCACTCGGTTCGTGGATCTGGCGAAAACTGACCGCGGCGCCCGATTTGGTCGCCGAATAGATTTCGACCGGGATCGACACCAGCGCGAGGCGGATCTGGCCCTTCCAGTATGCGCGTGCAGGCATCGTTGATTTCCTTCCGCAAGGAAAATGCCTGAACCGATTTGACGTTCCATGCGAACGCGGATCAACCGACGCGGATTGGCCGATAGCCGCCTGTCGGCTTTGAGCTCAAAATATCAAATAGCGGCCATTCGGCAGCAGCGATCCATAGCAAAGCTGAAACCTGCTAGCAGATTTGTGCGCCGCAGCGTAAAGGCGCGGTCATGAGGATCGCGATCATCGACACCAGCACGACGCGCGCTGCCATCATTTCGGATGGCCTGCGCGAGGCCGGACTCGACGATCTGGTGGTGATCGACACGGCGGGTCCGTTGGCCTCGCAGATCGAAGTCGCCCAGCCCGAAGTCGTCCTCATCAACCTCGAAAATCCCAGCCGCGATCTGCTCGAGGATTTCTTCGCCATGTCGCGCGCGCTGGCGCGGCCGATCGCGATGTTCGTCGACCAGAGCGATGCCGAAGCGACCGGCGCGGCGATCGACGCCGGGGTGTCAGCCTATGTCGTCGACGGGCTGTCGAAACAGCGGATCAAGCCGGTGATCGACCTTGCGATCCGCCGTTTTCAGGCCTTTTCGCGGCTTCAACGCGAGCTCGACGAGGCAAAAAATGCCCTCGTCGAACGCGAGACGATTGATCGTGCCAAGGCGATCCTGATGAAACGGCGCGCGATCGACGAACCCGCTGCTTATGCACTGCTGCGCGGTCAGGCGATGCGCACCAACCGCCGCATTTCGGAAATAGCGGAAGCGATCGTGACCAGCGACGCGCTGCTGGGAGACATGGAATGAGCGCCGAGACGTTCCGCATCGGCTTTCTGCCGCTGGTCGATGCCGCGCTGCCGATCCTGGCGCACGAGCTGGGCTTTGCGGCGCGCGAAGGCGTGCAGATCGAGCTGGTCCGCGACATGACCTGGGCGACGGTGCGCGACCGGCTGCTCTATGGCCATACCGACGCCGCGCACATGATCGCGCCGCTGGCGATCGCGACGGCGCTCGGCCGCGACCGCCCGGCGGTGCCGATGGCGGTGCCGTTCGTGCTGGGGCTCAACGGTAATGCCGTGACCTTTTCGACCGAGCTCGCCAAGGATGTCGGACTGGGCGAAACGCTGGGAGATCCCGCAACAATTGGCGCGGCGCTGCAGCGCGTCGCCGCGGCGCGTAAAATTGCGGGCAAGCCGCTGCGCTTCGGCGTCGTGCATCGCTACTCCAGCCATAATTATATGCTGCGATACTGGCTCGCGGGAGTCGGTATCCGCCCCGATATTCATGTCGACATCGTTGTCACCAGCCCGCCCTTTGCCGCCGACGCGCTGGCCGCCGGCGAGGTCGACGGCATCTGCGTCGGCGAACCGTGGAACTCGATCGCGGTCGAGCGCGGCGTCGGCCATATCGCGCTCGCCACCGCGCAGATCTGGCGCCGCGGCGTCGAAAAGGTGCTCGCGCTGCGCGAAGCCGTCGTCGACGACCGCCGCGATGCAGTCGAGGCGCTGCTGCGCGCGCTCCGCGCCGCCGCCGCCCATTTCGTCGAGCCCGGCACCGCCGAGGACAGCGCCGCCATTTTGGCGCGCCCCGAATATCTGGACGCGCCCCGCGATGCGGTGCTGCGCGGGATCACCGATCATATCCGGCTGACCCCAGGCGGCGAACCGGTCCATTTTCCCGATTTCATGTTCCAGCACCGCGAAGCCGCCAACTTCCCCTGGCGCAGCCAGGCCGCGTGGCTCTATTCGCAGATGCTGCGCTGGGACGGCACCCCCTACTCGAGCGCCGACGCCGCCACCGCAGCCGCAGTGTTCCGCCCCGACATCTATCGCGCCGCGCTCGCCGGGTCGGGAGCACCGCTGCCGGGGGCGAGTTCGAAGCTGGAAGGCGGCATCGATACCCCACTCGGCGCCGGGTCGGTACAGGGGCGCCTGCTGCTCGGCAGCGACCGCTTTTTCGACGGTCGCGCCTTCGATCCCGACGATATTCTGGGCTATCTTGCTGATCTTCCCTGAGTTTCAAATTATGCTGCACCTGCGAAATAACCGCTTGCGCGCTGCCTACGAATCAGGCAGCTTAAGGGCACTCGGCAAGGCTGCCGGGGCAGGATAAAGCGGCTACGGCTCCAACGACGGGGCCGGTCCGCGCGGCAGGCGGGAAGCCTTTTCCCGTAATCCAACAGGCAATGAAGCCGTCAGGATGCGCCCGCGTGGCCGCTGTCCTGGCGGCTTTTTTATTGCCCGTCACACGAAGGGGACGGACGATAACGACGGCACATGCGGGGGCAGCCACAGCGCCCAAATCGAATTTCTGGTCCAGCGGGCACTGGCCGACGCTGGTCGCCGCCTTCCTGTACTTCGACCTCGCCTTCATGGTGTGGGTCATCCTCGGCCCACTCGCGCCCGCGATCTCCGCCGACCTGGGGCTCAGCCCGGCGCAAAAGGGGCTGATGGTCGCGGTGCCGACGCTCGCCGGGGCGCTGCTGCGCGTCGTCAACGGCCTGCTTGTCGATCGCATCGGTCCCAAGCGCGCCGGCGCGATCAGCCAGGTGATCGTGATCGCCGGGCTTTTCCTCGCATGGTTGATGGGGGTGACCAGCTTCACCGGCACGCTCGCGCTGGGCGTGGTGCTCGGCTTTGCCGGGGCCAGCTTTGCGATCGCGCTGCCGCTCGCCAGCCGCTGGTATCCGCCCGAGCATCAGGGCAAGGCGATGGGGCTTGCCGGCATGGGCAATTCGGGCACCGTGCTCGCAGCCCTGTTCGCCCCAGGCCTTGCGGTCATGTTCGGCTGGAACGCGGTACTCGGCCTCGCCTGCATCCCGCTCACCATCGTCTTCTTCGTCTATCTGCTCATGGCAAAAGACGCGCCGAACGCACCCGCGCCCAAGAAACTCGCGCATTATTTCGAGCCGCTCAAGACCGCCGACGCCTGGTGGCTGATGGCCTTTTATTCGGTGACTTTTGGCGGTTTTGTGGGGCTCGCAGCGTCACTGCCAATCTATTTCACCGACCAGTTCCACCTGACCCCGGTGCTGGCGGGCTATTGCACCGCGGCCTGCGTCTTTGCCGGGTCGCTGGTCCGCCCGATGGGCGGCGCGCTCGCCGACCGCATCGGCGGGGTCAAGGCGCTGATGATGGTCTATGTCGTCGCCGCGCTGGCGCTCGCTGGGGTGCCGCAGGCCGATACGCTGCCCGCCGCGCTCGGCCTGTTCGTCATCGCGATGCTCGCGCTCGGCACCGGCAACGGCGCGGTGTTCCAGCTTGTACCGCAGCGTTTTTCGGCCGAGATTGGCGTGATGACCGGGCTGGTCGGTATGGCGGGCGGCATCGGCGGCTTCTACCTCGCCTCATCGCTCGGCTTTGCCAAGCAGTGGAGCGGCAGCTTCGCACCGGGCTTCTACATCTTCGCGGGACTTGCCGTCGTCGCCCTGATCGGCCTGCTGTTCGTGAAAAGCCAGTGGCGCAGGGCCTGGGGCGCCGCCGAAGGCGTGCGGATCTAGCCATGGCCCGCACCCTCATTCTCTTGCTGGCGCTCGCGCCGGCCGGGCCGGCGCATGCCCAAGCCGTCCAGATCAAGCCGCTCGGCGAAGCCCGCCTCCGCCATGAAACGGTCGATCAGGACGGTCTGGCGGCCGATGCCGAAGCCCTGACCCTGCGCCTGCGCGCCGGGGTCGAGGCCAGGGCGGGGCGCTGGTCGGTGCTGGTAGAGGGGCAAGGCAATCTAGCGCTTGTCGATCAGTATTTCGATGGTCTCCACGGTGCCGCGACCCGGCCGATCATCGCCGATCCCGAAAACATCGCCCTCACCCGCGCCCAGCTGCGCTACGCCTCGCCCGCCTTCACGGTGACCGCGGGGCGGCAGCGGATCGGTTTCGACGACGAGCGTTTCGTCGGCGGCGTCGGTTTTCGTCAAAACGGCCAGAGCTATGACGCGGTGCGCGCCGAGGTGACGCCGCTCAAGGGTCTCAAAGTCGACCTAGCCTATGCGTGGAGCGTGCGGACGATCTGGGGCATCGACGGCGTCGGCGCGCGGCAGCAGGCGGTGTCGGGCGACAATGTCTTTGCCAATGTTGGCGCCCAGACCCCCGTCGGCAAGCTCAGCGGCTTCGCCTATCTGGTCGATCAGGACGAAGCGGCGATGCAGGGTTTCCGCATGTCGAGCCAGAGCTACGGGGTCCGGCTCGACGGCAACCAGCCGCTCGGTAAGGCGAAGATTGCGTATCAGCTGAGCTACGCGCACCAGTCCGACTGGCACCGCAATCCTAACGACTATCGCGCCGACTATTATTTCGCCGACGTTGCTCTCGATTTTGGCGGCCCGCGGCTGGGTGTCGGCTACGAAGTGCTGGGCGCCAGTTCAAGAGCGATTGGGGGCACTGCACTCACCAGCTTCCAAACCCCGCTTGCCACCGGGTTCAAATTCCAGGGCTGGGGCGACAAGTTTCTGGTCACCCCGCCCGACGGGGTGCGCGACTTGTATGCAAACGCCGGGTGGAGCTGGGACGCGGTCGGTCCGCTGAAAGCCGTCACCGTGCAGGCGGCCTATCACGACTATCGCAGCGACCGCGCGAGCCGTTCCTATGGCGACGAGATCGACCTGCTCGCGAGCGCCAGGCTCGGCAAGATCACCGGCTCGGTGCGCTACGCGCATTACCGCGCCGATAGCTTCGCCACCGACACCGACAAATTTTGGCTGCAACTGGACTGGATGCTGTGATGGAACACCGCCCCCTTAACCGCGGCGCCGACACGCGCGAGCATCTGATCGTGATCGGCAACGGCATGGCCGGCTGCCGCGCGGTCGAGGAGCTGCTCGCGCGCGACGCCGACCGCTATCGGGTAACAATTTTCGGCGCCGAACCGCGGGTCAACTACAACCGCATCATGCTCTCCCCCGTGCTCGCGGGCGAAAAGAGCTTCGACGACATCGTGATCAACGACGCCAACTGGTATGCCGCGAACGGCATCGCGCTGGTTGCGGGCGATCCGGTCGCGGCGATCGACCGCGCCGCAAAGACGGTGACGACGCGCGGCGGCACCACCGACGCCTATGATCGGCTGCTGATCGCCACCGGTTCCGACCCCTTCATCATCCCGGTGCCGGGCAAGGATCTGCCCGGCGTGATCGCGTTTCGCGACATGGACGATGTCGATACAATGCTCGCGGCGGCCGACGCCGGGGGCGACGCCGTAGTGATCGGGGGCGGGCTGCTCGGGCTGGAGGCCGCGCACGGACTTTCGCTCCGCGGCATGAAGGTCACCGTCATCCACCTGATGCCGACTTTGATGGAACGCCAGCTCGACGAGGCGGCAGGTTGGCTGCTCAAGCAGGCGCTGGAAGGCCGCGGCCAGACGATCCTGACCGGCGCCGACACCGCCGCAATCGTCGGTGACGGCAAGGTCGAGGGCGTGAAGCTCAAGGACGGAACGCTGATCCCCGCGAGCCTCGTCGTCATGGCGGTCGGCATCCGCCCCTCGGTCGCCCTTGCGCGCGATGCCGGGCTCGCGGTCGGGCGCGGCATCCAGGTCGACGACCATATGGTCACCAGCGACCCCGCCGTGCTCGCGGTCGGCGAATGCGTCGAGCATGATGGGCAGGTTTACGGCCTCGTCGCGCCGTTGTGGGACATGTGCCGCAGCCTCGCCGACGGGCTGGTCGAACAGCCCACGGGCTATCGCGGCTCGGTGACCTCGACCAAGCTCAAGGTCTCCGGCATCGACGTGTTTTCGGCAGGCGATTTTTCGGGCGGCGACGGCTGCGAGGACATCGTGCTGCGCGATGCTAGCCGCGGCATTTACAAGCGCGTCATCGTCAAGGATGACCGCATCGTCGGCGCGGTGCTTTACGGCGATACCGCCGACGGCAGCTGGTACTTCGACCTGCTGAAAAAGCAGGAGGATGTCTCCGACCTTCGTGACCTGCTGATCTTCGGCCAGGCCTTCGCCGCGGGAGGCGGCGCCGCGGACCCTAAGGCGGCCGTTGCGGCGCTCTCGGACGATGCCGAGATTTGCGGCTGCAACGGCGTCACCAAGGGCCAGGTCGTCTCGTGCATCGCCAAGGGCGCGCGCAGCCTCGACGCGGTGCGCAGCACCTGCAAGGCGTCAGCCAGCTGCGGGTCATGCACCGGCCTCGTCGAAACGCTGCTCGCGCTGACATTGGGCGACGAGGTACAGGCCGGGCCAAAGACGATGTGCAAATGCACCAGCTTCGGTCACGACGACGTGCGCCGCGAAATCGTCGCGCAGAGCATGCAGTCAATCCCCGAAGTTATGCAGCAGCTGCACTGGACGACCCCCGACGGCTGCTCGTCATGCCGCCCCGCGCTCAACTATTATCTGCTCTGCGCGCTCCCCGGCGATTATGTAGACGACCAGCAGAGCCGCTTCGTCAACGAGCGGCTGCACGCGAATATCCAGAAGGACGGCACTTACTCCGTCGTCCCGCGCATGTCGGGCGGGCTCACCAACCCCACCGAACTCCGCGCGATCGCCGATGTCGTCGAGAAATATGACGCGCCGATGGTCAAGGTCACCGGCGGCCAGCGGCTCGACATTTTCGGGATCAAGAAGGAGGATCTGCCCGCGGTGTGGGCCGATCTCAATGCCGCCGGGATGGTGTCGGGGCACGCTTATGGCAAGGCGCTGCGCACGGTGAAGACCTGCGTCGGATCTGAATGGTGCCGCTTCGGCACCCAGGATTCGACCGGGTTGGGCGTCAAGATCGAGCGGATGAGCTGGGGCAGCTGGATGCCGCACAAGTTCAAGATCGCGGTGTCGGGCTGTCCGCGCAACTGCGCCGAGGCGACGATCAAGGATTTCGGCATCGTCTGCGTCGATAGCGGTTACGAACTGCGCGTCGGCGGCAATGGCGGTATTCATGTCCGCGCCACCGACCTCCTCTGCAAGGTCGCGACCGAGCAGGAGGCGATGGATTACTGCGCCGCCTTCATCCAGCTCTACCGCGAAGAGGCCCGTTATCTGGAGCGCACCGCGCCGTGGATCGAGCGCGTCGGGGTCGAGCAGATCAAGGCGCGGATCGTCGACGACGCCGCGGGCCGGGAGGCGCTGCGCGCGCGCTTTCTCTACGCCCAAAGCTTTTCGCAGGACGACCCTTGGGCGCAGCGCGCCGAGGGGGCCGAAGCCGAACATCATGCGCCGATGGCACGCTTTACCCCGCAGGAAGAAATGGCATGACTACAGCAGAATGGCTCGACATTGGCTGGGTCGATGAAATCCCCGTGCGCGGCAGCCGCACCGTCCAGGTCGCAGGCGGCGACGACATCGCCGTGTTTCGCACCGCCGAGGGCAAAGTCTTCGCCCTCCTCGACCGCTGCCCGCACAAGCACGGGCGACTGTCGCAAGGGATCGTCCACGGCGGCGCGGTGGCCTGTCCGCTCCACAACTGGCGGATTTCGCTGTCCACCGGCGAGGCGCTGGGCGAGGACAAGGGCTGCACCCCCACGGTCCCGGTCAAGATCGACGGCGGCCGCGTGCTGATCTGCCGCGCGGGTACATTGAAGGCCGCGGCCTGATGAGCGAAGTGATCCGCACCACCTGCGCCTATTGCGGCGTCGGCTGCGGCATCCGCGCGAACGTGACCGGCGAACGGCAGGTCGAGATTGCGGGCGATCCCGATCATCCCGCGAACAATGGCAAACTCTGTTCCAAGGGCACGCATCTGGGCGAGACCGTTAGCCTCGAAGGCCGCTTGCTCAAGCCCATGATCGGCAACAAGCGGGCTAGCTGGGACAAGGCGCTCGACCTCGTTGCGAAGCGGTTCAAGGAGACGATCGCGCGCCACGGCCCGAACAGCGTCGCCTTCTATGTCTCGGGGCAGTTGCTGACCGAGGACTATTATGTCGCCAACAAGCTGATGAAGGGCTTCATCGGCACCGCCAATATCGACACCAATTCGCGCCTTTGCATGTCGAGCGCCGTCGCGGGGCATATGCGCGCGTTCGGCGAGGATATCGTACCGGCGACCTATGACGACCTCGACGCCGCCGACCTGATCGTGCTGGTCGGATCGAACACCGCCTGGTGCCACCCGATCGTCTATCAACGTATCCGCGCCCGCTGCGATGCGGGAGCCAAGCTTGTCGTCATCGACCCGCGCCGGACTGAAACCGCCGAGGAGGCCGACATGCATCTCGCGATCCGGCCCGGCAGTGACGTCGCGCTGATGAACGGGCTGCTGCAATATTGCCGCGAGGCGGGCGTGGTGGATGACACATACCTTGCCGCGCATGTCGCGGTTCCGCAAGATTTCTGGGACGAACTTGGAGGGGGGAACGACCTGTGGTCGGTGGCGCGGACGTGCGACGTGAGCGCTGCCGACCTCAGGCGTTTCTTTGAGCTGTTCGCCGCCCATCCGCGCACGGTCACGATGTTCAGCCAGGGGATCAACCAAGCGACGGCCGGGACCGATCAGGTCAACGCGATCCTCAACCTGCACCTCGCCACGGCACGGATCGGCAAACCCGGCGCCGCGCCCTTCTCGATCACCGGGCAACCCAATGCGATGGGCGGACGCGAGGTTGGCGGGCTCGCCTCGACGCTCGCGGCGCATATGGATTTTGCCCCCGAGAACCGCGCACGCGTCCAGCGTTTCTGGGCCGCGCCGACCATCGCCGAAAAGCCGGGACTCAAGGCAGTCGATATGTTCCGCGCGATCGGCGAAGGCCGCATCAAGGCCTTATGGGTGATGGCGACCAACCCCGCCGTCTCGATGCCTGACGCCAACCGGGTGCGCGCGGCGCTCGCCCACTGCCCGTTCGTAGTGGTCAGCGACGTGATCGAACATACCGACACCGGCGCCTTTGCGCATGTCCGTCTGCCCGCCGCCGCCTGGGGCGAAAAGGACGGCACCGTCACCAACAGCGACCGGATGGTCAGCCGCCAGCGCGCGCTGTTTCCGCTGCCCGGCGAGGCGATGCCCGACTGGTGGATCATCAAGGAAGTCGCGCAGCGGATGGGGTGGAAAACCGCCTTCGGCTATGACCGTCCCGCCGACATCTGGCGCGAGCATTGCCGCCTGTCGACCTATGACAATGGCGGCGCCCGCCTGTTCGCACTCCCCGGCGCGGCGCAGGGCGGCAATGCCGCATATGACGATATGGCGCCGTCCCGCTGGGGCGGCGCCCACCCCTTTGCCGACGGTCGCTTTTCGACCGAAGACGGCCGCGCGCGGCTCGTCGCGGTTGTTCAGAAGGACTTGCCCGAACCGCTCGCCAAATGGCCGTTGACGCTCAACACCGGACGTTACCGCGACCAGTGGCACACGATGACCCGCACCGGCCTCGCCCCCAAGCTGGCACGGCACCGCGAGGAGCCGCTGGTCGAGGTTCATCCCGTCGACGGCGCGGTGCTCAATCTCACCGAAGGCGGCCTCGCGCGCGTCGATACGCCGCAGGGCGACAGTATCTTCCGCGTCGCGTTCCATGCCGGCCAGCGGCGCGGTGAAATGTTCGTGCCGATCCACTGGACGGACCGGACGAGCAGCGGCGGCCGAACCGGACTCCTGTCCCGCCCCCTGGTCGATCCGGTGTCGGGCCAGCCGGGGTTCAAACGCACCCCGGCAGCGATCACGCCGGTCGCGGCAAAATGGCGCGGCTTCCTGCTCCTCGCGAACGCACCCGGTGATCGCCCCTCGTGTCTGTGGGCGACACGCATCTCGGTGCCGTCGGGCACGCTGTGGGAGCTCGCGGGCAACAGCGACCTGCGCGTTATTGAGGCGCTGCTGCCGAGGGGCGAACGTATCGAGGCGCAGGACGCGGCGCGCGGCACCTGCCGGATCGCGGTGATCGCGGACGGACGCCTCGCCGCCGCGTTGTTCGTCACCGAAAGCGGCGAGTTGCCGCCGCGCGACTGGCTGATCGCGCAGCTTTCCGCCCCGCAGGTCGCGCCAACCCTGCTCGCGGGTCGCGCGCCGGGGGTGCAAGCCGACCGCGGACCCGTCATCTGCGTCTGTTTTGATATCGGACTCAAAACCATTGCCGCCGCGATCCGCGACCAAAGGCTGGCCGATGTCGCCGCGATCGGCGCTGCGATCGGCGCCGGAACCAATTGCGGGTCGTGCCGCCCCGCGCTCGCCAAACTTATCGCCGAGGAGAAGATCGATGCCGCATGACGATTTTGCGCCGGGAAGCGTATGGCTGGTCGGCGCCGGTCCGGGCGATCCCGAACTGCTGACGATGAAAGCGGTGCGCCTGATCGAACGCGCCGACATCGTCTTTCACGATGCGCTTGTCGGCGAAGGCGTGCTGGCGCTGATCCCTCCGGGAACCGCGCGCATCAGCGTCGGCAAGCGCTCGGGTCGTCACTCGAAGGACCAGCGTACTATCGACGCCATGCTCGTCGACGCTGCGGCGACGGGGAAAAAAGTGGTGCGCCTGAAGGGCGGCGATCCGTCGATCTTCGCTCGCTCGGCCGAAGAGCTTGGCGCGCTTCGCGCCGCCGGGTTTCCCGTCCGCATCTGTCCCGGCATCACCACCGCCTGCGCCGCAGCAGCCTCCGCCGGCATTTCGCTCACGCTCCGCGGCGTTGCGCGCGAGGTCCGGTTCGTCACGGCCCACAGCAAACGCGGCGCGGCGCTCGGCATCGATTGGCACTCGCTCGCGCACGGTGGATCCACGCTCGTCTTCTACATGGGGCGTGATGCAGCCGAAGAGATTATGCGCGGCCTGATGCGCGCAGGCATGCCCGGCGCGATGCCCGTCCTGATCGCGTGCGACGTCAGCAGTCACCGGGAGCGGCGACTAGCCACGCGCCTTGACCTGCTCGAACTGGCGACTAAATCCTTCGCGGCCGATGCGCCGACGCTGATCCTGATCGGGGCGGCGGTTGCCCAGGCAGGCGTCGCATCGGTCAATCTCGAGGCGATCGCGGAGCCGGTAATTGGGTAAGCAGATCGACGTGAGCGCCGTTGCCGAATGCGCTGCGTCGATCGATTTTGATACGGCGCTGGCCATCCTCGCTCTTCATGCAAAGCCTCTAGACGCCGCGGTCGTTTCGCTCGCCGATGCGGGCCACTGCTATCTGGCCGCCCCTGTCTACGCCCGCCTAGATTCACCTCGCCGGGACTGCGCCGCGATGGATGGCTACGCGGTGCGCGATCACGACCTTAACGATAACGGTGTGACGCTTCGAGAGATCGGCACAAGCTATGCCGGCAGCGAAGACGCAGGTGAAATCGAGCCGGGCGAGGCGGTACGCGTTATGACCGGCGCTCCCCTGCCCCGGGGTGCCGATCGCGTCGTCATGATCGAATATTGCAGCGCGAGCGAGTCGGCCGTGACCATCGAACATGCCCCGCGCGGCAAGGCGCATATCCGGCGACGCGGGTCCGATTTTGCGTCTGGCCAGCTGCTCATTCCCGCGGGCACAAAGATCACGTCAGCAGCAGCCCTAACAGCAGCGGCAGCCGACCATCACGAACTGACCGTATCGCGGCGCCCGCGCGTCGCCCTTCTCGCGACGGGAGACGAGATCGCCGCGCCGGGCTCCGCTGGCGACGATAATTTCGCAGTCCCCGACAGCCTGAGCGCCGCGATCGACCTGCTCTGCCATTCCATAGGCGCGACGGTGGCGTCGAAGGCCCGGTTCGCGGATGATCCAGACGCGATCGCAAATGCGACGGAACTGGCGACTGCCGATATCGTCGTTGTTCTCGGCGGCGCCTCGCGCGGTGATAGGGACTTTGGCCGCGCTGCGTTCGAGCAGGCAGGTTTCGAAATTGCTTTCGCAGATGTCGCGATCAAGCCCGGCAAGCCGGTGTGGTACGGAAAGTACGGAGCGTCGCATATTCTGGGACTCCCCGGAAATCCCACTGCAGCGCTCACGGCGGCGCGTCTGTTCCTGGCGCCGCTGATCACTTGCCTTCTAGGCGGCAGGATAGAGGACGCCCTGCCCTGGCAGCTCATTCCCGCCGCGGCGGCCATCGCTGCCAATGGGCCGCGGGAAGCCTTTCTGTGCGCTACGACATCCTATGAAGGCGTGGTCGTCAGCAATCGACAAGAAGCATCGGGTCAAGCGCGGCTCGCGCGGACCAATGCTCTGGTGCGGCGCCCAGCCCACAGCTTCCCCATCCTTCCCGGCACTCTAGTTCCGACACTCGCCTTATGTTGTTAGGCCTGCTCGTCAAGCAGTTGGCAAAACCTTCGGCACCGCGTGCAGCGCCGCGCGGCCCCAACGCACGAACAAACGCGGATGCAGTCAATGTCGTGCTGCAGGCCACCGCACGGAAGATCTCCGAGCAAGGCAAGGACACATTGACCGATGCGGAAAAACGGATCTGGAATACCGCGGTCGTAATCTTCTTCATGACTGGAGATAGCAGAATTGGCGTGCCCGCCAATGCGCGCGTCACAAGTTGGGGCGCGTCTGCGGCGGGTTTCCGCGAAATGGGACACCCCAAGCTTGCCGAGTGCGTCAGGTCGATGGTGGTTGAACTCGCCTATCGCGCCGACCTTCACGGCCGGGACCAGACAGCCAACTCAGCTTCGCTACTCCGGATCGCAGAGCTCAAACGGAATTTTCAAACGATTGAAGCCGAGGTCGATTTGTCCGGAGAGCTTGGGGAACTGATCCATCGCTTGTATGAATCGGGGTGATCCTGCCGAGCAACGTCACCACCGACTTCTGGCCGAAGCGATCAGACAGGGGACGAGCGACGGCCGGGCCAAGAGGCCCGATCGTTTGTGGAGGTAGTCGGAGCTTGCCTGACCCCACTGGCTGGCCCTGAAACCAACTCCGGAAGAATGATGTTCGCGCTTCGACGATAGTCTTCATGGGAGTCGGCGGCTGGCGGGCACGACAAGCAAGTTCGTGGAAGCTACCATCGATGATGCATATGATGCGCTAGAACCGCACCTCGGAGTCACAAGCCTGCCGCGCGCAACCGCCACGTTGCGAGGTTTGTTCCTCTTCTACCTGTTTCTTGAACTGTTTGAGGACGTTAATGCAAATCCGGGAGATTGCAAATTCCCGGTGCGCACGGGACGGGGAAAGGGTCGCTGTCTTCGTCGTCCCGTGCGGCTTAAGAATGGTATCGCCCGAGTAGTTAAGATGTAGTGAGAATGGTCTCAGCGCTGCTGCGATTCCGAGCTGCCAGCAAAGCTGCAGCCTCGCCGAACGGGCACACACATCTTCTAGGCCTTCGGATGCAATTGCGGCCTGTCATCGCGCGCATGAACCGGCGCAATCCGGCTGAGCAACGTCACCACCGACTTCCGACTATGACAAAAAATAGCGCCCGCCGGATCGAGATCGGACGGGCGCCAGATGAAAAGTTCTGTCCTCATCGAGGAAGAGCTTTGCTGGGTCGCAAGACGCCTATAACGCGGGGCCAGCACCCCGGCTTGTACGGAAACGCCAAAAGAGCCGCAACATTTGCGGAGCATTAGCCGTTCAATTGAAGAGCGTTAGATGAGGTTATCTCCTCGTCGCGGTCCGCCCGCAACCACGACCAAAGCGCTCGCTGCAGCGTTTGTCGCCAGTCTAGTGGCAAGTCCGTTCGCCGCGCTTCTGGGATAAATCCTCGTTCTGGATGGTGACGCTTTCGCTCAAGATCTGACAAGCAGCGGCGTTTACACTGTTAGGCAGTGATGGGCTTGGTCGGATGATCCACGCTTGGCCGAGTTCCACCCGTCCGACGTCGATGCTTCCGTATGTCGAAAGCAGACATCGGTCCGCACAGCTGTGCGGCCCCTGTTCTCGCCATGAGTCCCCTCAGCCTTGCGGTCGGCAATATAGTTCCTTGGAGACGCGCCCCCAATCGCCCACCCATTTTTCAAACTGGCTTGCCGCATAACCGTCTCGGCAACTGAACGCTTCGCTAACCAGATTATAGACTTCCCATTCAAGGAATTGAAGGCCAGCGTCGCGCTAGGTGTCGTACCAAAAAAGCGGATGCCAGCTCCCGTCATGAGCGGATCGTCCCGAAAACCCAAAACATCGTCATAAAGACAGGAGAGACACCATGCCTCGCCACGGCGTATATCCGCGCGACATCGTTCCGCCTCGTTCCCAATATTCCGACGCCGGCCGCTTTGGCCGCATGTTTGGCGAATTGCCGCCCTTTGCCGCCGACACCCCCGATGTGCGTGCCGCGCTGCTCGACATCGGCAAGGTCGGCGGCATCATGGATGCGAAGGACAATCTGACCAAGACCCCCGCCGAGCTGATCACCAACCCGGCGCTGTCGGCAAAGAACAGCGACAGTCCGACACTGACCGCGGGCTTCACCTTTCTGGGCCAGTTTCTCGATCACGACATGACCTTCGACCCGACCTCCAGCCTCGAACGGCAGGTCGATCCCGAACAGATCGCCAATTTCCGCACGCCGAGTTTGGGCCTCGACAATGTCTATGGCGCCGGACCCGGCGGCAGCCCGCATCTGTACGACACGCAGGGCGGCAAGGGCGGCAAATTCCTGCTCGAGCCGACGGGGACCGCGAACAAGTTCGACGTGCCGCGCAATAGCCAGAATGTCGCGCTGATCGCCGATCCGCGCGACGACGAGAATCTGATCATCGGGCAGCTTCAGGTCGCGTTCCTGAAATTCCACAATCAGGTGGTCGAGCATGTGAAAACCAAGATCAAGCTGACCGGATCGGACGAGATTTTCGCCGAAGCGCAGCGGATCGTGCGCTGGCACTACCAGTGGATCATCGTCCATGAATTCCTGCGCAAAACATGCGGCGATGCGGTGGTCGACGATGTGCTGACCAACGGGCGCAAATATTACAACTGGCGCAACGAGCCGTTTATCCCGGTCGAATTTTCGGTCGCCGCCTATCGGTTCGGGCACAGCCAGGTGCGCCCGTCATACCGCGCGAACTTCACCGGCAACGGCGGCAGCCCGTTCTTTGCGATGATCTTTACCCCGACCCCGTCCGATCCGAACGATCCCGACGATCTGTCGGGCGGCTGCCGTGCGCCGCGGCGCTTCATCGACTGGCCGACCTTTTTCGACTTCAGCGACGGCAATGTCAGGCCGAACAAAAAGATCGACTCCACCCTGTCGACTTCGCTGTTCCGCCTGCCGGGATCCGTCGTGCCAAACCCCGATCCCAAGACGAACCCGGCCTCGCTCGCGCAGCGCAACTTACTGCGCCATCTGACCTTCTCGCTGCCGTCGGGCCAGCGGGTGGCGCGCGCGATGAAGCTGCCCGAGCTATCGAAGGGAGACCTGGCCGATCTCAAACCCCATGGTTTCGACGACCGGACGCCGCTGTGGTTCTATATATTGCGTGAAGCGCAGGTGGTGGAGAATGGTGAGCGGCTGGGACCGGTCGGGGCGCGGATCGTGACCGAGGTTTTCCTGGGGCTGCTGCAGGGCGACAAGGGCAGCTATCTGGCGCAAGATCCCGAATGGCAGCCATTCCTGCCGACGGTCGATGCCTCGAAAAAGGGCGATGATTTCAAGATGATCGACCTGCTGCGCTTCGCCGACGTTGCTTAATGAAATGTCGTAGCACGAACCGTCGGCATCGGCACCGATGCCGACGGTATCTGGCCGGTTGCGGTCGGGCAGCTTTCGGGCGGAAGAATCAAAAAGCGGACATACTCGGCAGACCTCGGCTTCGCGACAGGAATGGACTATTGCGGACATGAGGGTCTGTGGCTCGTCCCGGCGTCACGCACGACAGCACGCCGAAACATTCAGTGCTTCTAATCGCGGGCGTAGCCGAACAGTCCCAGTTGGAGACAGTAACGGCGCACCGTCAAGCCCACGGTCGCTATTATGCGTCCAATCGGCGCAATTGCACCTCGGCACCGATGCAACGCGTCGCGAGCGACCGTATTGAGGTAAGGAGAAAAATGGAGGCGTTGCCAACGATGCAGACGATATTGGTATGCGACGATGACGAGTTGTTGGTAGAACTCCTCACGCATCGGCTTGGAGCGCGCGGCTACCACGTCGTCGTAGCAGCAGACGGCGGCGCGGCCGTCAGGCAGGCATCGGAATGTGACCCGGATGCCATCGTACTCGACATGATGATGCCCGTACTCGACGGCCAACAGGTGTTGCGACGATTGAAGGCGGATCCAGCCACAGCCGCCATTCCGGTCATCATGCTCACCGCCCGGCGCCAGGAACAGGACATCGTCGGCACGCTCGAGCTAGGCGCCGACGATTATCTGGTAAAGCCGTTTATTCCGGAAGAGTTGATGAGCCGTTTGGCCCGCCTTGTGACGGCGCGTCGATGACCCGAATCTATTTTTTCGCCTTGGCGCTTTGCTGCACCACCGCAGCGCAAGCGCAGGATGCGCGGTCCACTGACTATGACATGGCTGTCGAAGCCAGGCTTGCCGGGGACGCGGCCCGCGCCGCTGCCCTGCTCGAACCGTTGATCGCAGCCAATCCCCGCAACAGCGACGCACAGGTCCAATTGGGCCTCGCGCGCATGGCCTTGGGTGAGTTGGATGCGGCGGAGGCGGCATTCCGCGCCGCGCTAACCGTCGCGCCCGGCTATACCGACGCCCATGTCGGCCTCGCCCGGGTTGCTCAGCGGCGGGGTGACCGCGCCGCGGCGCTTCGCGCTCTGGACGCGGCGGGTGTGCAAAGTGCGGAGATAGCGGAGCTTCGTAACCAACTGGCCGACGCCTCTTCCGGTCCGCGCTGGCAAATCGATGTGGACGCCGCGTACAGCTGGCTTGACGGTCCCCAACCCGACTGGCGCGAGCTTGCCTTTCAGCTTCGCCGATCCGAGGGCCGAGCCGCAATCGGCGCACGGATTGAATATGCCCGCCGCTTCGCCCGCGACGATGTCTATGGCGAAGCGCAGATCGACTATGGCCTGTCAGAGGCAGCCCGACTCTATGCGAGGCTGGGGGGCACGCCGAATGCCGATTTCCGTCCGGAATGGCAGCTCGGCCTTGGAGGATCGCTTCGCGTCAACGGCGGTCCCAACGCGACGATATTGACTCTGGATGGCCGGCAGGCCCGGTTCGCCGTAGGCGATGTCCAAAGTCTGACCCCCGGTATCGAACAATATCTCGGCGGGCGCTTCTGGCTTACGGGCCGATGGATCAACCTTTTCGACGAACGCGGGACGCATCGATCGGGGTTCGTCGTCCGCGGCGATGTTCAGGCCAGCGAACCGCTGCGCCTGTTCGCGGGCTACAGCGACGCTCCCGACACCGATGAGGGGGTGGTCGTCGATGTCCGGAGTCTGTTCGGCGGCGTCTCACTCGACCTCGGTCGTGATTACGCGCTCCGGTTCGCGGTCGCGCACGATGATCGCGAGACGGGAGCGGATCGTACGCAGTTGACGGTGGGTTTCGGGCTGCGCTTCTGACGATGCTGCGGCTGATCTGGGATCTTTCATTACTCCTCGCCGGTGCGGCGCTCGCGGTGATGTCGTTACTTGTCCTGCTCCGCGCTTTGTCCACTCGGCGGAGAGACCGGCTGCTTGCAGCGCGGCGGCGGCTTGCGCCGCTCCTGCTCGCTACAGCAGACCCACCGCGCGAAGGCATAGAAGGCATGGCAGATTCTGTCGTGACGCAACTGACCCTCGACCTCATCCAGCTCGTCCGCGGCGCCGAGCGGATACAATTTATCGGGAAGGCGGCCGAACTCGGGGTGCCCGATCGGCTGAGGCGTCAACTGCGGTCGTTCTCGCGGCGGCGGCGCATGATCGCGGTCCAGGGCCTCGCCCTGTTCGACGATGCCCTGTCCCGCGAAGCGTTGCTGGATACGCTCGGCGACCGCGACGACGAAATCCGGCTTGCGGCGGCCTTGGCTCTCGGACGCGGCGACAACCGCCCAGGGCTCGACGAGTTGGTCGCCCGCCTTGGGCTGCGGGACCATCGATCTTCGCTGCTGACGGTCACCCTGTTTCGTCATTATGCCAAAGAAGCGCCCGACGAAGTACAAGCCCTGGTGCTCGACACCGACCTGCCGCTATCCGTCCGTCTTGCCGCGATCGAGGCTCAGGCTGTGTCCGGCGATTATCGCCTCGTCCCCGCTATCGTTGAGCTCGGCCTTCGCGCGCCCGACGATAGCGAGGAATTGCCCCGATACCTTCATGCGCTGGGGCGTATCGGCCATCCCGCCGCGCGCGACGCGGTGCTGGCGGGTCTCGCCAGCAATTCGATGCCCGCGCGCGTCGCCGCTGCAGGCGCGGCAGGCCGGATTGCGCTTCTTGAAAGCGCCGATCAGTTGGCGGGCCTGCTCGACGCGCCGGAATGGTGGGTACGTTTCCGCTCGGCAGAAGCATTGCTCCAGCTGGGCGACACCGGCATCGTCCGCCTCCGGGAAGCAGCGGCATCCGGCGGCGAACTAGCCCGCGAGGCGGCGGCAGCGATGCTGGCGGAACGGGGTCTTGCGCCGTGATCAGCGCTCCGGACTGGTTGTTTCGCGCTGCCGAGATCGTGACACTGTTCGTGATTGCGTGCGGACTGATCCAGATCCTATTCTACATCGTCCAGTTGCTCTTCGCCGCCCTCGCACTCCATCGCCGACCGGCCCACGCCTCGACCAGCGCGCTATGGGACCGCTTTGGCGATATCGCGCCCTCGATCGCCATCGTCGCCCCTGCCTATAATGAGGAAGTCACTATCATCGAGAGCGTCGAGGCGCTGCTCGCGCTCCATTATCCCGATTTTGAAGTCATCGTCGTCAACGATGGATCGAAGGATGCGACGCTCCAGACCCTGATCGACCATTATTCGATGCGGCCCGTCGCGCGCTATCACGATCGCGCGCTTGCGCATCAGCCGATCCGCGGCCTCTACGCCGCGCCCGCTCGGCCGCGCCTGTTCCTCGTCGACAAGCAAAATGGCGGCAAGGCCGATGCGATGAATGCCGGCATCAACGTCGCCCGGACGCCGCTCGTATGCGTGATCGACGCTGATACGCTGCTCGAGCCTGACGCGCTGATGCGAGCCGTGCGCCCATTTATCGACGATCCGGCGCGCACGGTCGCCGTCGGGGGAACGATCCGCATCGCCAACGGCTGCCGCGTCGAAGGGGGACGCGTGGTCGAAGCGCGCCTGCCCCGCAACTTCTTCGCCCTGATGCAGGTTGTGGAATATCTGCGCGCCTTCTTGATGGCGCGGCTCGGACTGAGCGAGATGCAGACGCTTTTGATCATCTCCGGCGCATTCGGTCTCTTTCGCCGCAACAGCGTGATCGATGTCGGCGGCTTCAGCGCGGACACGGTGGGCGAGGATATGGAACTCGTGGTCAAGCTCCATCGCCGGATGCGCGACCTGAAGCGCCCGTACCGGATCGTCTATATTCCGGAGCCGGTCAGCTGGACCGAGGCGCCCGAGACGGCGGCCATACTCGGCAACCAGCGGGCGCGCTGGCAACGCGGGTCACTTGAAACCTTCCGGGCACACAAGGACATGTTCCTCAATCCCCGCTACGGCCGGATCGGCCTGGTCGGCTTCGGACAAGTGTGGATCGTCGACGTCATCGGACCGATCGTCGAGGTGGCGGGCTATCTGCTCGTGCCCCCGCTGTGGATGCTCGGGCTCATTTCGTTCGACTACGTGCGGTCACGACGATGATGCCCTCGTCTTCAGCGTCGTTCGCCGCAGGCGCGGCCGCATCCTGTGCATAGGTCGGCGCCACGATGAGCATGGTCGCCAGCACGGCGGTGGAAACGGCAAATTTCAGCTTGGTCATCAGACATCCCCAGATACGGCGGTCTTGGCCGCCCGTCGAAACCTATCTGACAGCTTTTTGACCTATATGAAAGGTTGACGATTGTGCCGATCCGCAGACGGGGTTTGCAGAGCGTGGTGCGAGCGAAGCGAAGCAATCCAGAGTGGCGTAAACCGCTCTGGATTGCTTCGCTTCACTCGCAATGACGATGTTTTTGGCGTCCGCTACCAGCAACTATATCCACCGTCGGCCAGCACCACGCTCCCGGTCATCAGACTCGCCATGTCCGACGCCAGGAACAGGATCACTGCCGCCACCTCCTCGGGCGCGCCCAGCCGCGCCATCGGCGTGCCGTCGATCCAGCGGCGATACATCTCGCCCTCTTGGTCGGCAAAAGCGTTGAGCGGCGTCGCGATATAGGTTGGCGCCACCGCATTCACCCGCACGCCGCGGCCAGCCCATTCGGCGGCCAGGCTTTTGGTCAGCTGATGCACCGCCGCCTTCGACGCGTTGTAATAGCTTTGCGGCTGCGGCCGGTTGACGATGAAGCCCGACATCGACCCGACATTGACGATGCTCCCCCGCCCTGCCGCCAGCATATGCCGCCCGAACGCTCGCGCGCACCAGAAGCTGCCGTTGAGGTTGACGTCGACCACATTCAGCCAATGTTCGTCCGCGACAAAGCAGCCTTTACAGATCACCTCATCAACGGCTATCGCGACAGTGTGCTCACGATCGTGAGTACACCCACTGAGTACACATGCGTCGTCTCACGTCGCAGAAAATGACGGAAAACCGTGGGCTTGTAGCCCATCCGACCCCTCCCGTAGGGGTCACCAGCCCGCCACCATGTCTTGTGGGCCGACAGCCACTGTGTCAGCGCAGCCAACCGGCCGCCGCCGCCAGCTCGCGGATTTCGGTGCAATGGCGCTGGCGCTGCTCGGGGCCCAGCGTCGGCAGGATGCGGGCATAGCCGCGCAGCTGAAGCGCGATCAGTTCGGGCGTAAGGTCGGGAAGTTTGGCCGCGAGAAATGCCCGGATCGCCGGTTCGTCGACGCGAAACCCGCACAGCTGCTGCGACGCGATGGCGACGGTTGTGCCGTTGAGGATCGCTTCCTCGCTGTAACGTGCCGGCCTTTCCGCCGCGACCGGCGGGGCCGACACGATGGCAAGGGCGGCCATCAAGCGAAAGAGAGCGCTAGCTGTCATCATCATGCCATCGTTCCCTGGGCGTGCGAGCGCCGCAAGACCGGCCATGCACCAGTGCATTTCCAGCCGTTCCGCACGGGCTCGACCCGATCGCGCGAATTTGCTCGACAATCGCGCGGCAATTAATCTTATCTTGAAACGCCGCGACTAATGGCAAACCGCTGATAAACCGAAAGATCGCCCATGACTGCGCGCCTGTTCCTGCTCATTCTCGCCAGCGTCAGCCTGTCGGCGCTCGCGCAGCTGGCGCTGAAAGTCGGGACCACGTCCGCCGCGAGCGGGCGATCGGCGGGAATCGGCGGCGAAATTGGCGGGCTGGTGCAATCGCCGATGATCCTGCTCGGCCTCTGTCTTTATGGTGTCGGCGCGCTGCTTTGGCTGTTCGTGCTGGGCCGCGCGCCGCTGTCGCTGGCCTATCCGTTCGTGGGGATCGGCTTCATATTGACGATGCTCGCCGGTGCCTGGTGGCTTGACGAAAGCCTGAGCGCGGCGCGCATCGCCGGAACCTTGATGATCGCCGCGGGCTGCGTGCTCGTCGCGCGGTCCGCGTAAATCCTTGCCGCGGCGTTCAGGCACCGCCCGATGATCGCGTCCGCGCCCGTCATGAGCCCTTCGTCATCGCAGCTTTCGCCGCGGACGAGCGCGATCCTGCTCATCACGATCATGCTGGTCGCGATCGGCCTGCGACTGGCCGCTGCCTGGGCCTTGCAACATCTGCTCGAAAGCGACGCGCTCGCCTATTTCACGATGGCCGAGGGTCTGGCGGAACGCGGCGAGCTGGCGGATCATTACGGGCAGCACGCCTTTTACAGCGCGGGTTACCCGCTGCTGCTCGCGCCCTTCTTAGCGATTTTGGGCAGTTCGGTGCCCGCGGCGCTCGCGGTCAACATGCTGCTCTGCGCGATCAGCGTCTGGCTGATCTACCGGCTTGGCTTTGCGCTGTCGGCGCAGCGCAGCGCGGGGCTGCTCGCCGCCGCCGCCTATGCGCTCTGGCTGCCCGGGCTGTGGAACGCGACGATGTTGGCGAAGGAGAATCTGACCACGCCCTTGCTGCTCGGCATCGCGCTGTGCGCGATCGCGATCGCGCGCGACCAGCGTCCGATGGCCGCGGCATCGGTCGCCGGGCTATTGTGGGGCGCCGCGCTGATCACGGGCGGATCGGCGCTGCTGCTCTGCCTTGGCGTTGGCGCCGCGCTGTTGCTGCTGTGGCGCGCGCGCGGCAGATTTGCGTCGGCCTTTGCCGCGGGGCTGTGCTTCGTCGCCGGGGCCGCGGTGCTGATGGCGCCGTGGCTTTATACGACGAACCAGATGGTCGGGCGCCCGGTGCTGACCACCAACGCCGCCTTCAACCTGTATCTGGGCAACAACCCCGCGGCGACGGGCCGCTTCGTCAGCATCGCCGACACGCCGCTGGGCAAGGACTGGAACGCGACGCGCGCTCAGCTGGGCGAGGTCGGCAACGCCGACCGCCTGCAAGCCGAAGCGCTCGACTGGATCGCCGCGAACCCCGGCGCGGCGGCGCGGCTCGCGGCGCTCAAACTCGTCTATTTCTGGCAGCCCAATCTCCCCGACGCGGGCGAGATGGCGGCGTCGAAAGCGGTCGCCGCGATCCGGCTGGTCGAGGTCGCGCAATATGGCCTGATCCTGCTGCTCGGGCTGTTCGCCTTCGCCTCGCGGCGGGTCGCGCCCGACGCCAAATGGATTTTTGTGGCGATGATCGCGGGCTTCTGGCTGATCCACGCCGCCGCCTATATCATCGTCCGATACCGGGATCCGGTGATTCCGCTGTTGATCGTCCTGGCGGCGGTGCCGGTCGCCGCCTGGATCGAGCGGTTTTTCGCGCGAAGGGGATCGCCCAGTGCCGCCTGAGCAGCCCCTCCGCTCTGACAAGCCGGTGCCGCTGTTCGTCGACGTCGACGGGACGCTGGTGCGCGCCGATCTCTCGCTCGAAAGCTTTGTGCGGATCGCTCGGTCGGGCATCGCGGCGCTGATCGCGGTGCTGGGCTGGCTGATCGCGGGGCGCGCGGTCGCCAAGACACTGGCGGCGCGGCGCGACCGCATAGATCCGGCGCGCTTGCCCTATCGGCCCGAAGTGCTCCGCCTGATCGACGAGGCAAAGGCCGTCGGGCGCCCGGTGATCCTGGCGAGCGCGAGCCACGGGCGCCACATCCGCGGCATCGCCGATCATCTGGGGCTTGCCGATCCGGTTATCGCGACGCGCGGCCGGTCCAATCTGAAAGGTCCGGCAAAACTGGCCGCGATCCGCGCCCGCATCGACGACGCGCCGTTCGACTATGTCGGCGACAGCCGCGCCGATACGTGCCTGTGGCGCGAGGCGCGGCAGGGCTGGTCGGTCGGCCATGTTCCGGCAGGGTCGACGGTCGCGCGGCTCGGCGACCCGCGCCCCGGCGCCGTACGCACCATCGTCAAGGCGATGCGGCCGCACCAATGGGCCAAGAACGCGCTGGTGGTCGTTCCCGCGATGACATCGGGCCAATTCACAAACCCCGCGGTGCTGCTGACCGCGGTGGCGGCGGCGCTGCTAATGTCGCTGATCGCCTCGTCGATCTATTTGCTCAACGACCTGCTCGACATCGACGCCGACCGCGCGCATCGCACCAAATGGAAGCGCCCGCTGGCGCATGGCGACCTGACCATTCCCGCCGCACTGGGGCTGTCGCTGCTGCTGGCGGCGATCGGGCTGGCCGGGGGTTGGTGGCTCGGCGGGCCCGAACTCATGCTCTGGTTCTTCGCCTATATGGCGATCACGACCGCTTACTCGTTCCGGTTGAAGGCGGTGATGGTCGGCGACGCGATCGTCCTCGCCTCGCTGTACACGATCCGCATCTGGATCGGCGCGATCGCGATCGGCGTCGCCTTGAGCTTCTGGTTGCTGCTCTTTTCGGTCTTTTTGTTCCTCAGCCTCGCCTATCTGAAGCGCTATGTCGAAATGCGCGACGCGATCGAGCCCGCGCGCCTGCTGAGCGGGCGCGGCTATGTCGGCGGCGATCTGGACGTCGTGATGATGTCGGGCATTTCGGCGGGGATGGTCGCGATCCTCGTGCTGGCGCTCTTTGCCCATGATCCGGCGACCGCGGCCAATTATGCGCAGCCGCAAATGCTGTGGCTGCTCTGCCTGCCGCTGCTGTACTGGCTGAACCGTATCTGGATCATGGCGCGGCGCGGCGAGGTCGAGGGCGATCCGGTCGCCTTTGCGATCAAGGACCGGCGCAGCCTGCTCGTCGGCGCGGTGACCGCCGGCATCTTCATGGTAGCGCTTTACGGACCTGCGGCGGTTCAACTGATCACCGGCTGATCGCACCGGTCGCGGCAAGCAGCGCGCGATCGCTCCGGAACGGCGCCGTCGCCGATCGATTCGCGCTGGTCGCGGCGACGCGGCGGGGGCAGCAGGATCGGGTGAGCAATGTTGCGGGCCATATCCACCTGATCCTGCCCGATCCCGCCGAGCGCGCGGCCTGTTTTCGCGCGCTGGCGGTGGGCGCCGGGCGGATTGTCCGCTGTTTTGCCAGCGCCGATGATTGGATCGACGGCGACGGCGACGACGGCAAGGGCGGCGGCGCGATCCTGCTCTTTCGCTGGCACCAGCCCGGGCGGGTCAGCGGCGCGGCGTTGCTCGAACGGATCGCTGGGCGCGGCGATCTGGCGGTCTTTGTTGCCGCCGAGCAGCTGAGCATCGCCGAATCGCGCGCGATCCTGCGCGGCGGCGCGCGCGACCTGCTCGCGGCGCCGCTCGACCCGCGCATCGTGCGCCGAGTCATCGACGCGGCGGCTGACGACTGGCAGGTGCGGCAAGCGGCGCTGCACCGGCGCCGCGAGGCAGAGGCGCGGCTGGCGGCGCTGACCCCGCGCGAGCGCAGCATATTGGACGCGATCGCCGCGGGGCTCGGCAACAAGGCGATCGCGCGGCAGCTCGATCTCAGCCCGCGCACGGTCGAGGTTCACCGCGCCAAGATCATGCGCCGCGCCGGGGCCGACAGCGTCGCCGAACTGCTGCGCTGGCAATTCATCGCCGAGCAGGCGGGCGGCGCCGCGGTCAATCCGGTCCATTTCGGTGCATGATCGCCGCGTGGCGCGGCCAACCTCGCCGCGCGCCGCCTATAAGGCAAATGAACGGCGCACCGCTCTTGAGTTGGTCCCCATGGGCGCTGCCGTTCACCCGCGCGCGGTCCACCCCACCTGATCGCGCGCGACCGACAGGGTCGGCAGGGAATGTTCCTTTCCCTGCCGGCCCTATTCGTTTCCCGTGCAACGTCAGCTGGTGACGAGCGCGCGTTGTTCGGGGCGGCCCATCGACAGCAGGATCGGGTCCGATGCCTGCCGCGCCATGAAATCACCCTTGCCCGCGATCCCCTGCCAGGTGATGCCGATCAGCGATTGCGCAATCGCGCCGCCCAGCGTGTCGCCGGGACCGGGCAGGATGATGACGTCGGGGGCAAATTCCTTGACCGCGACCTGCACCGACAGCGCGAAGTCGTAGGGCGCGAGGATCTGGTGGCCAAAGGTGTAATCCCACACCGCCGCCGGATCACTGGCAAAGCGGCGCCAGACATGGCCGCGACCATCGACCATCGGGATCGTCGGCGCGCCGAACAGCGCGGGCGGCAGTTCGGCCTTCGCCTTGTCCGCGCTGCCGAACATCAGCGGGGTGTGGAACGGGCCATGGCCCGCAAGGCGCAGCGGATCGCGCCCCGGCGTCGGCGGCGCTTCGGCGAGGAGCGCGGCGAGGCCCGCTTCGTCGCCCGCACAGACGAGCATCCCGGCAAGATCGATCGACAGCGCGAGGGCGTGGCCGGGCCGCGCGGCGATGGAATCGACCAGCGCGAACAGCGCATCGCGCAAGCCCGGAACCGGGCGCCAATCCTCGTCGACGACTTGCAGCAAAATCTGCCCGCCGGGGCCGTGGGTCTGGCTGTTGAGGCCCATCGCATTGCTGATCCGGAAGCCATCCGCGACCGACACTGCACCGCCGAGCGCCAATGCGCTGTACCAGCCCATCGAATTGCCTGCGACCGCGATGACGTCATATTTTTCGCGGTCGATGCTGAGATAATCGAGCGCGGTCGCGGTGTAGATCAAGGGTGCGGCAACGTCGCCGCGCATGTGGGTGGCGACGCTGAAGCGATCGGCGCCGTCGAGTTCGGTCACCGTCGGCTGGCCGCGCTCGCGGCGCTGGGCGTCGAAGTTGGCGATGAGGTCCGCGAAGCGCGCGCCGTGCAGCCGCGCGATGCTGCCGAGCTCGCCCTTGCCATAGGTGCCGCGGCCGGGGGCGACGACGAGCGCGGTTTTGCGGGTGCTCATGCGAGCAGCTCCTTCGCCGCCGCGACGATGCTGTCGCGGCTGGGCAGGGTCAGCGTTGCGGCCTTGCCGAGCGGAATGAAACTGTCGTCGGCGGCGATCCGCGCGAGCTTCTTGTCCGGCGTGCGCTCAACAAAGGTCGCCATCAGCGCCTCGCTCTGCGAGCCGGTGATGCGGCATTCGTCGACGATCAGGACGCGATTGGCATCGCCGACCGCGGCGACGAGCTTGTCTTCGTCGACCGGACCGAGCCAGCGCAGATCGATGACGCGCGCCTTGACGCCATCGGCGGCGAGCAGCTTTTCGGCTTGCCGCGAGAGATAATATCCGTTGCCATAGGTGACGATCGCGAGGTCGCTGCCGTCGCCATGGACGCCGACGTCGCCGAAAGCGATCGGCGCGGCGGCGCCGGGCGCCTCATAAACACTCGTCCACAGGCCATCGCCCTCCTCGTGGAGGTCGCGAGTCATGTAGAGCGCGATCGGTTCGACAAAGACGACGACGCGCTGTTCCTCGCGCGCGAGCCGCACGCATTCGCGCAGCATCGCGACCGCGTCGCGGCCGTTCGACGGGACCGCGAGGATCACGCCGGGAATGTCGCGGAAGATCGCGAGGCTGTTGTCATTGTGGAAATGGCCGCCGAAGCCCTTCTGGTAGCCGAGCCCCGCGATGCGGATGACCATCGGGTTGGTGTACTGGCCGTTCGAGAAGAAGCTCAAGGTCGCCGCCTCGCCGCGGATCTGGTCCTCGGCATTATGGACATAAGCGAGGAACTGGATCTCGGGCATCGGGACAAAGCCGTTGTGCGCCATGCCGATCGCGAGCCCGAGGATCGCCTGTTCGTCGAGCAAGGTGTTGATCACGCGCGCTGAGCCGAAGCGCTGGTGGAGCTTCGCGGTGACATTATAGACTCCGCCCTTTGGCCCGACATCCTCGCCCATCACGGCGATTTCCGGGTGGGCGAGCATCAGGTCGGCGAGCGCCCAGCTCAAGAGCCGCGCCATATGCTGCGGCTTGTCCATCGCGCCTGCATCGCTGCCGAACATCGCCTTACGATCCTCGTCCGAGGGCGTGTTCGCGCGGGCAAGCTCGCGCTTGGGCGGCACGATGCTCTGCATCACATGCGCGGGCGTGGTGATCTTGGGGCGCAGGATCGCCGCCTCGGCCTGCCGCGCCAGCGTCGCGCCGATGTCTTCATAGACGTCGGCGATCTCGGCGGGGGTCATCCACCCCTGCCCGGCCATCAATGCCGCGCCCGCGAGCAGCGGGTCGCGCGCCTCGTCGGCCTCGATCAGCGCCTTGGGCAGATAGGCGCCCTGCACGTCCGACCCGGCGTGGCCGTAGAGCCGCACCGTCGCCATGTGGAGGAACACCGGCTTGCGATACCGCCGCGCATAATCGGCGGCTTCGCACGCCCCGGCATAGGCCGAGGCGAGGTCGCTGCCGTCGCACTGGATATAGTGCAGCCCGGCGCGGTGACGGAACTGCGCCTCGATCCAGCCGGTCGGCGTGCGGGTCGAAATGCCGATGCCATTGTCTTCGCAGAGGAAGATCAGCGGCATTGGCGAGCCCTGAAACGCCGCCCAGCCCGCGGTGTTGAATGCCCCCTGCGCGGTCGAATGGTTCGCCGACGCGTCGCCAAAGCTGGTCAGCACCACCGCATCGTCGGGGAGCGCCAGCCCGTCCATGCCGAGCCGCCGCGCGATGCCGATCGAGAAGGCGGCGCCGACGGCCTTGGGCAGGTGCGAGGCGATCGTCGAGGTCTGCGGCGGGATATTGAGCGGTTTCGACCCGATCACCTTGTGCCGCCCGCCCGAAATCGGGTCTTCGCTCGACGCGGCAAAGCTCAGCAGCATGTCCCAGGTCGGGGTCCCGCCCGGCAGCTGGCGCGCGCGGTGGAGCTGAAAGGCGTTCGAGCGGTAATGGAGAAACGCCATGTCGGTGACGCGCAGCGCCGCCGCGACCGCGGCATTGCCCTCATGCCCCGACGATCCGATCGTGTAGAACCCCTCGCCGCGCGCCTGCAGGTGGCGCGACAGGCGGTCCATCTGGCGGCTGGTCAGCTGCGACAGGAAAATGTCGGTGGCGTCGGCCCGCGACAGTCCGATCGCGGCGGGATCGGGGGCATCGGCGCGGCCCGGCAAACGGCCGGTCGCCAGCGCGGCGAGGAATTTTTCATGTACTGCCTGCGCCGCGTCCACTTAAAATTCCTCCCGTTCGGCCTCGCCCATTCTGGCGGCTGGTTACGCCCGCAACCATCGGACCCTTGCGGCAGCGCGCTATAACGGGGCAGTCGCCTACGCAAGCATCTCTTGCCTTCGCGCGCCGCCTCGCGCTACGCCTTGGCGCGATGACAATGCACGGCGGAACAGTCTTTTGGGCATGATGTCGCTGTGGATCGCCCAGGCGTCAGCGGCCGCCGAAGCGCCGGGCGCCGGTGGCGGGTGGTTGATCGATCCCGAACTCGTCGATCCCGCCTATAGCCAGACGATCGCGGGCGGCGAGATCCAGACCGCGTTCCCGCCGCCGCCACCGCCACCGCCACCCACCCCCGAATGGCTGAAATCGCTGTTCGACATGATCGGCAGCTTTTTCCAGTGGAGCGCGCCCGCCGCCAAGCCGCTGCTGTGGGTCGGCGTCGCGCTGCTCGCGCTGTTCCTGCTCTATCATTTCGTCCCCGCCTTTGCGCGCTGGGTCGACAATCTGCCGTTCCGGCGCACGGGCGGCGACGATGACACGGCGGACGACATCGGGCTGGCCGAAGCGGGCGCCGCGCGCGCGCTGCTGAGCGAAGCCGATGCGCTGGCCGCCGAGGGGCGCTTTGCCGAGGCGGTGCACCTGCTGCTCTATCGCAGCGTCGAGGATATCGACGGCCGTCGTCCGGGGCTGGTCAAACCCGCGATGACCTCGCGCGATCTTGCCGAGGCGCGCGACCTGCCGGTGGTTGCGCAGGGCGCTTTCAGCCGCATCGCGCGCGCGGTCGAGATCAGCCTGTTCGGTGGACGATCGATCGACGCGGATGCGTGGCAACAGTGCCGTAGCGCCTATGCCGAACTGACGGTGCCGAAGAATTGGGCGCGGGCATGAGCGGCGGGGCGGCGAGCGACGGCGGGTTCAACCCGCGGCTGATCGCGGGGGTCGTGGTCATCGGCGTGATCGCGTTCATCGCGCTGTGGGCGCTGATCGCGCTCGGCCCGCAGCTCAGCAGCGGCAACGACGGCGGCGGCCATGCGCTGTCGAAAGCAGCGCCGGGCTATGCCGGGATCGTCGACCTGCTCGAACGCAGCGACGCGATGGTCGATCTGCGCCGCAGCGAAGAGGCGCCGCAATATGAGGATGAATGGCGCGAGCTGCTGGTGCTGACCCCCTCCCACCAGACCAAGCCCGACGATCTGGCGCGGGTGATCAAGGGGAACCGCGGCGGGCCGGTGCTCATCGTGCTGCCGAAATGGCAGACGGGGCGGCATCCGGACAAGGCGGGCTGGTCGGGCCAAGGCTTTCCCAGCGCCCCGTCGCCCAAATTGCTACCGCCGACGATCGGCGCGATCGACAAGATCGTCAGCGAGCCGCACGCGCGCGGCGCCACCGCGACCGGCTTCGTCGGCGGGCGCAACGTCGCGCTGCCGCTCAGCGGACTGCGAGCGCAGGTCATGACCTCCGGCGACTTCGCGACGATGATCGGCTTTCCGCACGGCGGCGCGCTGCTCGCCAAGCGCACCCACGACGAAATCTACATCCTGTCCGACCCCGATTTCGTCAACAACCTGGCCTTTGCGAACCGCGATCGCGCTCGCGCCGCGGCGATGCTGATCGACGCGGTGGCGGAGGATGCCGACGCCGACGGGATCGCGTTCGACCTGACGCTGAACGGGTTCGGCAGCCAGCGCTCGCTGCTGCGCTTTGCGTTCGTGCCGCCATTTATCGGCATCACCCTGTGCCTGATCGCGGCGGGGCTGCTCGCGCTGTGGCAGGCGTGGATGCGGTTCGGCCCGGCGCTGAAACCGGCGCGCGCCATCGCGGTGTCGAAGGCGGCATTGATCGCCAACAGCGCCGATTTGATCAAGCAGGCGCGGCGCGAGCTCGACGGCGCCGATGCCTATGTCCGCAGCCAGCGCAGCGCGATCGCGCGGCGACTGCACGCCCCCGCCGGGCTCGACGACGCTGCGACCGACCGCTGGATCGACAAGCATCTGCGCGGCGGCGGCGAGCTGTTTTCGGCGCTCGCCCGGCGATTGCCGCTCGCGCGCAACACTCATGAATTTCTGGCAGACGCGCAGGCGCTGCACGACATCAGGAAGGATCTACTGCGTGACAGCTAATCCCATCGAAAGCGTTCAGGCGCTCGGCGCCGCGATCCAAGGCGAAGTCGCCAAGGTCGTGTTCGGGCAGGGACCGCTGACCCGCATGGTCACCATCGCGCTGCTCGCGGGCGGGCATGTGCTGCTCGAAGGCCCGCCGGGGACCGCCAAGACGTTGCTCGCCCAAGCCTTTGCGCGCGCCACCGGGCTCGATTTCGGGCGCATCCAGTTCACCCCCGATTTGATGCCCGGTGACATTTTGGGCTCGAACCTGTTCAACTTCCAGACGTCGAGTTTCACGCTGACCAAGGGACCGATCTTTACCGAGCTGCTGCTCGCCGACGAAATCAACCGCACCCCGCCCAAGACGCAGGCCGCGCTGCTCGAAGCGATGCAGGAACGCCGCGTGACGATCAACGGCGAGCCGCATGTCATGAGCCCGCGCTTCACCGTGCTCGCGACGCAGAACCCGATCGAACAACAGGGCGTCTATCCGCTGCCCGAGGCCCAGCTCGACCGTTTCCTGTTCAAGCTGGTGGTCGATTATCCCGCCGCCGACGAGGAGCGCCGTATCGTCGCCGACCATGGCGGGCGTTTCAAAAGCCCCGCCGTCGCCGATTTCGGGGTGACCGAGGTCGCCAATGCCAAGACGATCGCGGCGGCGATCGACACCATCGCCACCGTCCGGCTGGCCGACGAAATCGTCGATTATATCGTCCGCCTGATCCGCGCGACGCGCGAGAGCGCCGACCTGGAATGCGGCGCCAGCCCGCGCGCCGCGACGCTGCTGGCGCGCGCGGCCTGCGCCGCAGCGGCGCTCGACGGACGCGATTATGTGATCCCCGACGATGTGCAGCAACTGGCATCGGGCGTGCTGCGCCACCGCGTCATCCTGTCGGCGGCGGCCGAGATCGAGGGGCGGAGCGTCGAACAGGTCGTCGCGGCGCTGCTCGAACGTGAGGAAGTGCCGCGGTGATGGGGATTTGCAAACAATCCTCCCTGTCGCGCAGCGATGGGGAGGGGGACCGTTCGCGAAGCGAATGGTGGAGGGGCGGCAACGGTAGTGTCACGGCCCCTCCGTCAGCCCTTCGGGCTGCCACCTCCCCATGGCTTCGCCACAGGGAGGATGGTCTCGCATGATCTACCCCACCCGTCGCGCAATCTACCTGCTGCTGCTCGGCGCGCCGATGGCGCTCGCGCTGGGGCTCGTGCGGCCAGAGCTGTGGCTGGTAGCGCCCGGGTGGATCGGGGTGGTTCTGGCATGCCTGATCCTCGACACGGTCGCGGGTGCCAGTCCGCGCCACCTCAGCCTCGATGCGCGTTTTCCGCATCAGGTCGGGGTCGGCGATCCGTTCAACCTGACGCTCGCCGCGCGCGGGCGCGCGGTGCCGCCGCGCGCCGAACTGGCGCTCGCGCTCGACGAGCGGTTTGTCGAGGGTGGACGGCTCGCGAGCGACATGCGCCGGACGAGCGACGGCGAAGCGCTGACCCGCACCCTGCCGCTCACCGCGTCGCGGCGCGGGCAGGCGGCGATCGAGGCGCTGTGGATCCGCTGGGCGGGGCCGCTGGGGCTGGTCTGGAAACAGCGCAAATTTGCGATCGACGGCATGATCGGCGTCGTCCCCAGCCTGCGCGCGGTGACCGATGAAGGCAGCCGCCTGTTCCAACGCAACAGCTGGTTCGGCCTTCGCCAGCAACGCCTGCGCGGCGAGGGAAGCGAATATGAAGCGCTCGCCGAATATCAGCCGGGGATGGATCGGCGCGCGATCGACTGGAACGCGTCGGCGCGCCACGTCAAATTGCTCGCCAAGGAATATCGCGTCGAGCGCGACAACCGCGTCGTGCTGGCGATCGACGGCGGGCGGACGATGGCCGAACCCGTCGGCGGCATGCCGCGCGTCGACCGCGCGGTGTCGGCGGCGCTGCTGCTGGCCTATGTCGGGCTCAAATTGAACGACCGGATCAGCCTGTTCTCCTTCGCGGCCAAGCCGCAGGCGCTGACCCCCGCCTATATGCACACGCAGGATTTCCCGGCGTTGCAGCGCGCCGCGAGCCTGATCGATTATGCCCATGTCGAGAGCAATTTTACCCTCGCGCTGACCACGCTCGGCGCGCAGCTCAACCGCCGCTCGCTGATTATCCTGTTCACCGAATTCACCGATGCGACGAGCGCCGACCTGATGATCCGGGCCGCCGGGCGGCTGGTCAAGAAGCACCGGCTGCTGTTCGTCGTCATCCGCGACGAGGAGGTCGAGGGCGAGGAACGCCGCCGCCCCGAAACCGGCGCCGATGTCACGCGGTCGAACGTCGCCGCAGCGATGCTGCGCGACCGCCTGCTGGTGATCGCGCGGCTGCAGCGGCTGGGCGCCGACGTGCTCGAAGTCCCCGCCGACGCGATGGGGGCGAGCGCGATCGAGGCCTATCTGGGCATCAAGCGGGCGGGCACGCTGTGATCCCCGCGGCGCCCCCCGCCCGCGCGCTCGACGCCCCCAGCTTTTCGGCCAGCCGCTTTCGCGCCGAGCGCGAGGCCGACTGGATCGCATTCGACCTGCTGCTCACCAAGCTGGAGAAAAAGGGTGCCAAGGCGCTGACCAGCGACGAGCTGTTGCAGCTGCCCCTGCTCTATCGCGCCACCCTGTCATCGCTGTCGATCGCGCGCGCGACGAGCCTCGACAAGGCGCTGCTCGACCATCTAGAGGCGCTGTCGATCCGCGGCTATTTCCTCGTCTATGGCGTGCGCGAGACGCGCTGGAGCCGCATCCGCCGTTTTTTCCTCTACGACTGGCCCGCGGCGGTGCGGTCGGTGTGGAAAGAGACGATCATCATTTCGCTGATCATCCTGCTCGGCGCGATCACCAGCTACTCGCTCGTCGCGAGCAACCCCGAATGGTATTATAATTTCGTCGGCGAAGACATGGCGGGCGGGCGCGACCCGCGCGCGACCAAGGAATTTCTGCAATCGACGCTGGGCCATGGCAAGGCGGCGGGCGAGGGCGAAAGCGGGCTTCACGTCTTTGCGACATATTTGTTCACCCACAACAGCCGCGTGTCGATCCTGTCCTTTGCGCTCGGCTTCGCCTTTGGCGTCCCGACGATGATGCTCGAATATTATCAGGGCATCGGTCTCGGCGCGATGATGGCGGTGTTTACCGGCAAGGGGCTGGGGTTCGATTTCGGCGGCTGGCTGTTCATCCACGGCACCACCGAATTGTTCGCCGCGGCGCTGTCGGGTGCCGCCGGGCTGCGCATCGGCGCCGCGGTGGTGTTTCCCGGCGCGCGCAGCCGGTTGCAGGCGGCCTCGCACGCCGGGCGGACCGCGGGCAAGGTGATGATCGGGGTCATATTGATGCTGTTCATGGCCGGGCTGCTCGAAGGGTTCGGGCGCCAGCTGATCACCGACACGATGCTGCGCTATGGTATCGGCACGCTGATGCTGTTGTTCTGGATCGGCTATTATTACCTCCCGCGCCGCGAGGATGTGACGTGAACGCCACCGCCGCACAGGCCAACGCCAAATCGCGCGCGGCGCGGGCAAAGAAAGTCCGCCAGTTCATCACCCCCGAGGGGGTCGACCTCGAGCTCAAGATCGCGAGTTCGGGGCTGCGGTTCGGCGCGTTGCTGGTCGACCTCATCCTGATCGTGCTGGCGCTGTTCCTCTTTTCGCTGGTCATGCTGTGGATCGGCTTTGCGTCGCAATCGGACATCACGATCGTCGTCTGGATGCTCGGCGCCTTTGTGCTGCGTACCTTCTGGTTCGTCGGCTTCGAGCTCGGATCGCGCGCCGCAACGCCGGGCAAACGGCTGATGGGCATTCGCGTCGTTGCGCGCGACGGCGGCCGCCTGACCGCCGATACGGTGGTCGCGCGCAACCTGATCCGCGAGCTTGAGCTGTTCCTGCCGCTGATGATGGTCGGCGTCGGCGCGGCGGAGGATGCGGTGTCGGGGTGGACGATGCTGGCGGGGGTGCTGTGGTCGCTGACGCTCAGCCTGTTCCTGCTATTCAACCGCGACCGGATGCGGATGGGCGACCTGATCGCCGGAACCTGGGTGGTGATGGCGCAGCGGGTGAAGCTCGACGCCGACATCGCCACCGATGCCGCGGGCGACGCGATGCTATTCAGCGAAGCCGAGCTTTCGGTCTATGGCATTTTCGAGTTGCAGGAGCTCGAACGCGTGCTGCGCAGCAAGGACGCGCGCGCGATGCGCGAGGTCGCCGACACGATCCGCGCCAAGATCGGCCGCGCGATCGCCGAAGAGGATGACGTCTTCCTGCTCAGCTATTACCGCCAACTGAAAGCCCGGCTCGAACGCAAATTGCTGTTCGGCAAACGGCGAGAGGATAAATATGCCAGCGACTGATCCGATGTCCGTGACCGCCGCGCTGCACCAGCGGCGCTCGGTGCGCAAATTCACCGACCAGCCCGTCGATCCCGCACTGCTCCGCGAGATTTTCGGCGCGGCGCAGCGCGCGCCGTCGGGCGGCAATCTCCAGCCGTGGCAGGCGACGGTACTGACCGGGGAACCGTGGGCGGCGGTCAAGGACGCGGTGGCCGCGCGACTGGCGATGGGACGCGAAGGCTACCAGCCCGAATATGACATTTATCCCAGAGGCCTGACCGATCCGTGGGAAGTGCGGCGCTTCGGCGTCGGCGAAGCGCTTTACGCGTCGCTCGGCATCCCGCGCGAGGACAAGGCGGGGCGCCTCGCTCAGTTCGTGGAGAATTACCGGGGTTTCGGCGCACCGGTGATGCTTTTCCTCCACTGTTCGCGCATCATGGGGCCGCCGCAATGGTCGGACATGGGGATGTGGCTGCAATCGGTGATGCTGCTGCTCGTGGAGCATGGCCTCGCCAGTTGCCCGCAGGAATGCTGGGCGATGTATGGCCAAACCGTGCGGCAGACGCTGGCGCTCGGCGACGACCAGATTTTGTTCACCGGCCTCGCGATCGGCTATGCCGACGAAAGCGCCGCGGTGAACCAGTGGCCGGTGCCGCGCGTGGGACTGGATGAAGTGATCGATTGGCAGGGATTTTGATATGAGGCGGCAGGTGATGTGGACACGATATGGGCTGGCGGTGCCGCTATTGCTGGCGGCTGCCGGTTGCGCCGCGGTGCCGACCCCCGCGCCGCCGCCGCCGCGACCCGCGCCGGTCGCCGCCGCACCGACCCCGGCGCCGCTGCCGACCCCGACGCGCGGCTGGGAAGAACGCGCCGTCGATGCGGGCAGCTGGCGTTATGACGCGGGCAGCCGCGCCGCCGCCTTCGTCCCGACCGGCAGCGCCAATCCGCTGCTCACCATGGCGTGCAGCGGCGATATGATCCGCCTGACGTCGGCGCTGGCCGGGGCAGTCAGCCTGCGCACCAGCGCCGGGACCGACCAGATCCGCTTTGACGGCGGCAGCGCTGCCCTGCCGAGCCGCGATCCCCGGCTCGACCGTATCGCGTTCAGCCGCGGCCGTTTTGCGCTCGAAGTGCCGGGGGGCGGCGCGATGACGTTGCCGGTGCAATCGGAAATCGGGCGGGTGATCGAGGACTGCCGGTAGCTGCCCGTCGCCCCCGCGAAGGCGGGGGCCGCTAACAGCCTAGTTCTGCTTCGCTGTGTAAAACGACAGCGGCCCCCGCCTTCGCGGGGGCGACGGCTTACATCATCCTCCCAGTTGTACCGTCCCGCCGCGGATCCAGCCCCAGCGGCACGGACCCTGATATTCGCGCGCGCTGGCGACCGATTTGCCGACCCCGCACATGTCGGGATCGGTGCCGGGCGCGGCGAAGACGATGCCGAACCACGCGTCATTCTCGGCAGCTTCGCAGAGCGACACATTCGCACCGCCGGCCAGCTTTGCCTTGACCGCGCGCGTTTCACCCGGTGCCCAGAACACATCGGTGCCACCCGGCTTGACCCGGCTGATGCTCGAGCAGGCGGGCAGGCTCGGTCCTTCGGTGCCGATCATCACCGCGCGCGTCGCGAGCGGCTCGCCCGATACAGCAGGAGCGTTTTCGGCGGGCGGCGCGGGCTGGCTGCACGCCGCCAGCGGCGCCGCGAGCGCGGCAGCGAACGCCAGCGAAAGGCGGGGCGAAAAGCGAGGCGAAGGAGTGGTTTTCATGGCGCGAATCTAGCCGTCGCAACGGGACCATGCAACGCTCGTCACAAACTGGCCAAGACCCGCATTTTCGCTTGGGTTTTGCGGCCTTCGACCCTATATAATCAATATGACGGACACGCCCGAATCCAGCGCGCCAAGCGCGCCTTCCAACCAGCCCAACACCAACGCCTATGGCGCCGATTCGATCAAGGTTCTCAAGGGCCTGGATGCGGTGCGCAAGCGGCCCGGCATGTATATCGGCGACACCGACGACGGGTCGGGGCTGCATCACATGGTGTTCGAAGTCAGCGACAATGCGATCGACGAAGCGCTCGCAGGCCATTGCGACCTGGTCCTGATCACCTTGAACAGCGACGGATCGGTCAGCGTCGAGGACAATGGTCGCGGTATCCCCACGGGCATCCACGCCGAGGAAGGCATTTCGGCGGCCGAGGTCATCATGACCCAGCTCCACGCCGGCGGGAAGTTCGAGAACACCAGCGATGACAATGCGTACAAGGTGTCGGGCGGCCTGCACGGGGTCGGGGTCAGCGTCGTCAACGCGCTTAGCGAGTGGCTGGAGCTGACGATCTGGCGCGACGGCGAAGAACATTGGATGCGCTTCGAACATGGCGATTCGGTCGCGCCGCTCAAGGTCACGGGTCCGGCTCCTGCGGGCAAGAAGGGCACGCGCGTGACCTTCATGGCGTCGACCGAGACGTTCAAAAACGTCCTCGAGTTCGATTTCGAAAAGCTCGAGCATCGTTACCGCGAGCTCGCCTTCCTCAATTCGGGCGTCCGCATCAAGCTTGTCGACGCCCGCCACGCCGAGCATGTCAGCCATGACCTGTTTTACGAAGGCGGCATCGCGGCGTTCGTCAAATATCTCGACCGCAACAAGAATGCGCTGCTGCCCGATCCGATCGCGATCAGCAGCGAGCGCGACGGCATCGGCATCGACGTCGCGCTCGAATGGAACGACAGCTATTATGAAAATGTGCTGTGTTTCACCAATAACATCCCGCAGCGCGACGGCGGCACCCATCTTGCCGCCTTCCGCGCTGCGCTGACCCGCACGATCAACGGCTATGGCGACAAGTCGGGCATCCTCAAGAAAGAGAAAGTCTCGCTGACCGGCGACGATATGCGCGAAGGGCTGACCGCGATCGTGTCGGTCAAGCTGCCCGACCCCAAATTCAGCTCGCAGACCAAGGACAAGCTGGTGTCGTCCGAAGTCCGGCAGCCTCTGGAAAGCCTGATGGCCGACCGGATGACCGAATGGCTCGAGGAAAATCCCGCCTATGCCAAGGCGGTGATCCAGAAGGTCGTCGACGCCGCCGCGGCGCGCGAGGCCGCAAAAAAGGCGCGCGAACTGACGCGGCGCAAGGGCGCGATGGACATCGCGAGCCTGCCCGGCAAGCTCGCCGACTGTCAGGAACGCGACCCCAGCAAGTGTGAACTTTTCCTGGTCGAGGGTGACTCGGCAGGCGGATCGGCGAAGCAGGGCCGCGACCGGCATGTGCAGGCGATCCTGCCGCTGAAGGGCAAGATCCTGAACGTCGAGCGCGCGCGGTTCGACCGGATCATCTCGTCGA
The DNA here is from genome assembly GCF_005503695.1 of Sphingopyxis sp. 2PD. Lineage (GTDB taxonomy): Bacteria > Pseudomonadota > Alphaproteobacteria > Sphingomonadales > Sphingomonadaceae > Sphingopyxis. The sequence goes on along the minus strand of NZ_SCMU01000002.1, from coordinate 290,694 downwards.
AGGAAGTCGGTACGCTGATCCAGGCGCTCGGCACGGGCATCCGCGACGAGTTCAACCTTGAAAAATTGCGCTATCACAAGATTGTGATCATGACCGACGCCGACGTCGACGGCGCGCATATCCGCACGCTGTTGCTCACCTTCTTCTATCGGCAGATGCCCGAGATCATCGAGAACGGGCATCTCTACATCGCGCAGCCGCCGCTGTACAAAGTCGCCAAGGGCCGCAGCGAAGTCTATGTGAAGGACGACAGCGCGCTCGAAAACTATCTCGTCGATGGCGGCATCGACGCGCTGATGCTCGAAACCACGGGCGGCGCGCGGTCGGGGGCCGACCTGCGCGAGCTGATCGAACATGGCCGCCGCCTCCGCGCGCTGATGCGCTATGTGCCGCGCGGCCATAATTACGAGCTGGTCGAGGCGCTGGCGCTCAACGGCGCGCTCGATCCGGCGCTCGACAGCACCGGTCGCACTGCAGCCGCGCTGCGCGCCGCCGAATGGCTCAATGCCGCCGAACGCGCGCTGACCGGCGGCGCCGAAGCGAGCTGGACGGTGGTGGCGAACGACGGCGGCTACACGCTCGAAAAGCGCTGGCGCGGGGTCAGCGACCATCATGGGATCGACGCGGCGTTCCTCGCCAGCCAGGAGAGCCGCCGCCTGCACAAGCTCGCCGCGGAACAGGCCGAAACCTATGCGCACCCGAGCCGCCTGGTGAAAGGCAGCAGCGCCGCGGCCCTCGCCGCCGATGCCGCCGCGATCGCCGCGGCGGAGATTGCCGAAGGCGATGCCGAGGCAAGCGACGCCGATCTGCCCGCCGCGAGCACCGCCAAGGTCACGCCGATCACGCGTCCGTCGGAACTGCTCGAAGCGATCTTCGCGCACAGCCGCAAGGGGCTGTCGATCAGCCGCTACAAGGGGCTGGGCGAGATGAACGCCGAGCAGCTTTGGGAAACCACGCTCGACCCCGCCAATCGTTCGCTGCTGCGCGTCGAGGCCGAACAGGCCGACATCGCGCACGAAATCTTTGAGCGATTGATGGGCGACGAAGTCGAACCGCGGCGCGATTTCATCCAGACCAACGCGCTGTCGGTGGCGAATCTGGACGTCTGACGGCGAGGCAGCGCCAATTATGGCCGCCTACACGCTGATCCTGATCCTCGGCGATCAGCTGAGTTTTGACATCAGCAGCTTGCGCGGTACCGACCCCTCTACGTCGGTCATTCTGATGGGCGAAGTTGCGGCGGAGGCCGATTATGTCTGGCATCACCGCAAGAAGCTGGCGTTTGTGTTCAGCGCGATGCGGCATCATGCCGACGCGCTGCGCGCCGCGGGCTGGACGGTCGATTATATCAAGCTCGACGATCCGCCGAACAGCGGCAGCTTGCGGGGCGAGGTCTCGCGGGCGCTGATCCGCCACGGCGCCGAACGCATTGTCGTCACCGAAGCGGGCGAATGGCGGCTGCGCGAGGAGATGGCGGGCTGGGCGGCGGCGATCGCGGTGCCGGTGGAGGTTCGCCCCGACGACCGTTTTTTCGCCAGCGATGCCGATTTCACGGCGTGGGCCGAGGGGCGCAAGGCCCTGCGCATGGAGTATTTTTACCGTCAGATGCGGCGCGCGACCGGATTGCTGATGGAAGGGGACGATCCGGCGGGCGGGCGCTGGAATTTCGATGCAGAGAATCGCAAGCCCGCGGCGCGCGATCTGTTGATGCCGCGGCCGCGGCAGATTGCACCCGATTCGGTTACGGAAGATGTGCTGGCTATGGTCGCGGCGCGCTTTCCCGATCGTTTCGGCAGCTTGGACGATTTCTGGTTCGCGGTGACAGCGGAAGATGCCGAGGCACAGTTCGACGCCTTCGTCGCCGACGCGCTGCCGCGCTTCGGCGATTATCAGGACGCGATGCTGGCGGGCGAGCCCTGGCTCTATCACAGCGTCATCGCGCTCTACCTCAACATTGGCCTGCTTGACCCGCGCGCGGTGTGCTGGCGCGTCGATGCCGCATGGCGCGCGGGCGATGTGCCGATCAACGCCGCGGAGGGCTTTATTCGTCAGATCCTGGGGTGGCGCGAATATGTCCGCGGCATTTACTGGCGCGAGGGGCCGGATTATGCCCAGCGCAACGCACTGGATGCCCGCCATCCGCTGCCCGATTTCTATTGGAGCGCCGACACCGACATGGCGTGCGTGCGTGCCTGCGTCGAACAGACGCGCGACACTGCCTATGCCCATCATATCCAGCGGCTGATGGTGACGGGAAATTTCGCGCTGCTGGCGGGGATCGACCCGCACGCACTGCACCTCTGGTACCTTGCCGTCTATGCCGATGCCTATGAATGGGTCGAGCTGCCCAATACGGTCGGCATGAGCCAGTTCGCCGACGGCGGCCTGCTCGCGTCAAAGCCCTATGCGGCGAGCGGCGCCTATATCGACCGCATGTCGGATTATTGCCGCGGCTGCCGCTATGACGTGAAGGCGAAGGCGGGGAGCGGCGCCTGCCCGTTCAACCGCCTGTACTGGCCGTTCCTGATTCGCCACCGCGATCGGCTGGCGAACAACCCGCGCATGACACCGATGTATCGCACTCTGGCGCGCTGGGACGCGGCGCGGCAGGCGGCGTTGGTGGCCGACGGCGCGGCGTGTCTGGCCGAATTGGGCATCGAAAAAGGCTGATCCGCCCGCCGCACTTTCGGCTCGCCATGCCGCGCTGTGCTTGCGGGAGCAGGAGAGCGGGATCAAAGGCGAGCGCACCGAAAGAGGGGGAATGTCATGCGTGCCTTGACGATCGCCGCATTGCCGCTGTGCCTGATGATGCCCGCGGCGGCGCAGGAATCACCGGCCGAGCCCGGTATCACACTTGCCGCCGCGTCTGCCGACCTTGCCGTTGCCGCTGACGTCTCCGAACCCTTTGCCGAAACCGAAATTGGCGGCGGGATGGCGAGCTATTACGGCCGTGAACTCGCAGGCAACCGTACCGCGAGCGGCGAACGCTTTGACCCCGGCCAGCTGACCGCGGCGCATCGCACCCTGCCCTTTGGCAGCCGCGTGCGCGTCACCAACGTCGCGACGGGCGACAGCATCGTCGTGCGCATCAACGACCGCGGGCCATTTTCGCACGGCCGCGTGATCGACGTGAGCCATGCCGCGGCGCGCGAAATCGGCATGCACCGCAGCGGCACCGCGCGCGTCAAGCTAGCACTGCTCGACGATTGAGCTTGGCACCGGCCCACCCGCCCAATTCTGGCGGGCCGGTGTCGTTTCCCGATCGGCCAAAATCAGTCGAACACCGACCAGCCCGCCGCATAGGCGAAATGTTCGAGCGCCGCAGCGCCCGCCAGCGAGGTTCCCGCCTCGTTGAGCCCCGGCGACCACACCGCGATCGACCCCTGCCCCGGCGCGATGCAGAGGATGCCGCCGCCGACCCCGCTCTTGCCCGGCAGGCCGACGCGAAAGGCGAATTCGCCCGAATTGTCATAATGGCCGCAGAGCATCATGATCGCGTTGATGCGGCGCGCGCGGTGCGGCTCGATCAATTGCTCGCCGGTCAGCGGGTCGCGGCCTTCCATCGCGAGGAATAGTCCGGCGCGGGCGAGCTGGCGACAGCTCATCGCAATCGCGCATTGGCGGAAATAGACGCCGACGACGGTTTCCACCGGATGTTTAAGGTTCCCGAAGGCGTCCATGAAATGCGCCAAGCTGCGATTGCGCGCGCCGGTTTCGGATTCGGAAAAAGCGACGTCGAAATCGATTTCGACCCTGTCATCGCCCGCGCGGGCGCGCATGAATTCGACAATCTCTTCGGCCACCGCGTCGCCGTCCCGCCCGTCGATCAGCCGATCGGTCGTGGCGATCGCCCCCGCGTTGATCAGCGGGTTGCGCGGGATGCCGTGCTCGCTTTCGAGCTGGACGACCGAATTGAACGCGCTGCCCGACGGCTCGCGTCCGACGCTGTCCCATAGCGAGCTGCCGACGCGGCGCAGCGCGAGCGCCAGCGTGAAGACTTTCGACACCGACTGGATCGAGAAGACTTCATCGGCGTCTCCCGAGGTGAGGACGGTGCCGTCGGGGAGCGCGAGCGCAAAACCGAGCTTGTTCGGATCGACCCTTGCTAGCGCGGGAATATAGTCGGCGACCTTGCCCCGCCCGCAAAGGGGGAGCGCTTCCTGATAGGCTTCGCGCACGGATTGTTCGATCGATTGGGTCATGGCTCGCTCTATCATCTTTTTCGCAAATATTATTTTTAATTTTCAGAAATTATTCTAGATATGCAAAATCAAAATGCGAATCGAAGGAGAAACCGGTGACCGACACGCAACGACCAAAGGGGCTGGCGAGCACCGTCTGCTATCGCGATCCCAACGCCGCCTATCGCTGGCTCGAGGAGGCGTTCGGATTTGAACCGCTGTTCGCGCTGGTCGATGCCGACGGCAAGCTCGCCCACGGCGAAATGACCTTCGGCGCGTCGGTCGTGATGATTGGATCCGAATGGTCGGACGATCACAAGAGCCCGCAATCGATCGGCGGCAAGAACACCCAGTCGGTAAGCGTCCAGCTCGCCCTCGGCGAAGACATTGACGCGCATTGCGAGGCTGCGCGCGCGGCGGGCGCCGAAATCGTCGCGCCGCCCGCGACGCAATTTTACGGCGACCGCACCTATCGCGCCAAGGATCGCGAAGGACATATCTGGTCCTTCGGCGTCACCGTCGAGGCGAAAACGCCGAGCGAATGGGACGCGGCTGGCGGCTTCACCACCAAGACGCGGCTCGAAGATTGAGCGCGGCGCTCGACCGGACGCTCGGCGCGCTCGCCGACCCGGTGCGGCGGCGCGCGATCGAACTGCTCGGTCGGCGGCCGCGCAGCGCGGGCGACCTCGCGCGCGAGCTCGGTCTCGCGCCGCCCGCGATGAGCCGGCATCTGAAGGCGCTCAAGGAGGGCGGGCTGGTCGAGGACGGCCACCCCGCGTTCGACGCGCGCGTGCGCATCTATTCGCTGAAAGACGGCGCGACCGCCGAGCTCAAGCAATGGATTGCCGAGACCGAGGCGCTGTGGACGCACCAGCTCGCCGCGTTCAAGGTCCATGTCGAGGGCGGCGAATGAGCGCCGCGGTCATCGTCGCGCTGCGCGTCGCGGCGACGCCCCAGGCGGCGTTCACCGCCTTCACGCGCGACATCGGCATCTGGTGGCAAAGCCATCCGCTGTTCCAGCTCAGCCGGCGCGGCGACGGGACGCTGCGCTTCGATCCCGCGGGCCCCGACGGCCGCCTCGTCACGCGCTTCGACGATGGCGAAGAGTGGGAAATCGGTCCGGTGCGCCACTGGCTGCCCGGCGAGCGGCTGGCCTTCGGCTGGCGCCTGCCGAGCTTTCGCGGCGATCAGGCGACCGAGGTCGATGTCCACTTCGAAGCGGTCGGCGCCGAAACGCGCGTCACGGTCGAGCATCGCGGCTGGGACAGCATCCCGCAAAACCACGTCGCGCGTCACGGCTTCGAACTGATGCTGCTCCAGCGGCGGCTGGGCGAGCATTGGCGTGGGCTGTTGAAGGCAATGGCGGCTGGGCTATAGGAATGGCGGCTTTGGGGTGGTTTTAAGCCATCCCCTCCCTTTCAGGGAGGGGTTAGGGGTGGGCGCGAGCGAAGCGAGCCGAGGCAGAATGCCGCCTTCGGCGGCTACCCACCCCCAGCCCCTCCCTAAAAGGGAGGGGAGAAGACACGTCCGCAATCGGTCGTTTCCAGCCGTTCCTCGCCTCGGACATCACGAACCAACCTCACCCGAAACGCTTGCCCCCGCGTCCTGCGACCGCCACATCGTCCCCATGCGCCTCCCCGCCCCCTTCACTGACTGGTTCGCCGCGCGCGGATGGCGGCTGCGGCGGCATCAGGCGGATATGCTTGGCGCGGCGGCGCGCGGGGAGCATGCGCTGCTCGTCGCGGCGACGGGGGCAGGGAAGACTTTGTCGGGGTTTCTGCCGACGCTTGTCGATCTGGCTGAGCATTCGACCGACCGGCTGCACACGCTGTATGTCTCGCCGCTCAAGGCGCTGGCCGCCGACGTCGAACGCAATCTGCTCGGTCCGATCGCCGACATGGGCCTCGCCATCAGCGTCGAAAGCCGCAGCGGCGATACGTCGTCGGACAAGAAGGCGCGCCAGCGCAGCCGACCGCCGAATATCTTGCTCACCACCCCCGAATCGCTGTCGCTGCTGCTCTCCTATCCCGACAGCTTCACGATGTTTGCGGACCTCAAGACGGTGGTGATCGACGAGATCCATGCCTTCGCACCCGGCAAGCGCGGTGACTTGCTGAGCCTCGCGCTGGCACGATTGCAGCACATCGCCCCCGCCATGCGCCGCGTCGGGCTGTCGGCGACGATCGCCGATCCCGCGCAATATGCCGCATGGCTGGCGCCGGGCGCGGCGGGCGACAGCGTCACGATCGTCGCGGGCGAGGCGGGGGCCGATCCCGACATATCGATCCTGCTGCCCGACGGCGCGGTCCCATGGGCGGGGCATTCGGGGCGTTATGCGGTGCATCAGGTGATGGCCGAGGTCGCAAGGAACCGCACCACGATCATTTTCTGCAACACCCGCGGGCTGGCCGAGCTGATCTTTCAGGAGCTGTGGAAGGTCAACGACCTGTCGCTTCCGATCGCGATCCACCACGGCAGCCTCGACCGCGAGGCGCGCCAGCGCGCCGAGGCGGCGATGGCAGAGGGGCGGCTGCGCGCGCTCGTCGCGACCTCCAGCCTCGACCTCGGGCTCGACTGGGGCGACGTCGATTGCGTGATCCAGATGGGGGCGCCCAAGGGGTCGTCGCGGCTGCTCCAGCGCATCGGGCGCGCGAACCACCGCCTCGACGAGCCGAGCAAGGCGCTGATCGTTCCCGGAAACCGCTTCGAATATCTGGAAGCGCAGGCGGCATTGGATGCGGTGCAGGCGGGCGAGCGCGACGCCGACCGCTTTCGCCCCGGCGCGCTCGACGTGCTCGCGCAGCATGTGATGGCGCTCGCCTGCGCCGCGCCGTTTAGGGAGGATGCGCTGCTCGCCGAAATTCGTAGCGCCGCGCCCTATCAATGGGTCGACGCCACGCTTTTCACCCGGCTGCTGGGGTTCGTGCGCGATGGCGGCTATGCGCTCAAAAGCTACGACCGCTTCCGCCGCCTTGCCCCCGACGGGCAGGGCGGCTGGCGGATCGCGCATCCGCGGCTCGCGGCGCAGCACCGGCTCAACGCCGGGATCATCGTCGATGCCCCGACGCTGGACGTGCGGTTCAGGAACGGACGGCGCCTCGGCACGGTCGAGGAATATTTCGCGAGCACGCTGTCGCCGGGCGACACCTTCGCCTTTGCCGGCCTCAGCCTTGAGGTCGAGGGCATCCGCGACACCGACATTCTTGTCCGTGCGACGAGCAAACCGGCGCGCATCCCTTCCTATGTCGGCGCGCGCATGGCGCTGACGACACGGCTCGCCGACCGCGTGCGCGGGTTCCTCGCCGACCCGGCGTGCTGGCAGCGTTTCCCCGCCGATGTGCGCTTCTGGCTGGAGATGCAGGCGCTGCGATCGGTCCTTCCGCAACCCGGCGAGTTGCTCGTCGAGACCTTCCCGCACGAGGGCAATCATTATCTGGTCGCCTATCCCTTCGAAGGGTGGAACGCGCACCAGTCGCTGGGCATGCTGATCACCAAGCGGATGGAACGCGCCGGGCTGCAGCCGCTGGGCTTCGTCGCCTCCGATTATGCGCTGGCGATCTGGTCGCTGCGCCCGGTCGCCGATCCGGCCGCGCTGTTCGACCCCGCGATCCTCGAGGATGAATTTGCCCAGTGGGTCGAGGGATCGCACCTGCTCAAGCGGGCATTCCGCGAGGTCGCGGTGATCGGCGGGCTGATCGAGCGCCAGCATCCCGGCAAGCGCAAGACCGGCAAGCAGGTGACCTTTTCGACCGACCTGATTTTCGACGTGCTGCGCAAATATGAACCCGACCATCTGCTGCTCGAGGCCGCATGGGCCGACGCGCGCGAGCGGCTGACCGACGTCGCGCGGCTTGGCGACCTGCTCGACCGAGCGGCGGGAACGATGCTGCACCATAAGCTGGAGCGGATCAGTCCGCTGGCAATCCCGGTGCTGGTGCTGATCGGGCGTGAAAGCGTCGCGGGCGCCGATGTCGACGATGCGCTGCTCGGCGAGCTCGCCGACACGCTCGCGGATCAGGCGATGGGGTCGAATTGATCGCTCCTCCCTGTGGCGAAGCCATGGGGAGGTGGCAGCGGCGTGGCCGCTGACGGAGGGGCTTTGGCACTGCCCTCGTTGCCCCTCCACCACCGCCTGCGGCGGCGGTCCCCCTCCCCATCGCTGCGCTACAGGGAGGATAAGATGTCACCTCGGCGTTTCGCTTGCTGCCAGCCCGGATGAGGCGTAGATTGCGGCAAAACATATAGAGGATGCCCGCGATGACCCACCTATTCAGGCGGTCGATGTTCTGGACGGCAATACTCGCCGCGCCGGTGCTGATCGGCGCCAGCCAAACACCCCCCGCCGCGCCGCCCGCCATAGCGGCCCCGACCCCGCCGCCGACCGCCGCCGACGCGGTCGACGCGCTGATCGAACCGGCCACTACAAGCGAAATCGTCCCCTTCATCCAGCCGTTCGACCTTGACGCGACGCGGCGCATGTCGGTTCAGGTCATGGTCGGCGGCAAAGGCCCGTTCGCCTTTCTGGTCGATACCGGCGCCGAGCGCACGGTCATCGCGCGCGAACTCGCCGCGCGGCTCGGGCTTGCCGAGGGCGGCAAATTGCGGCTCGCGACGATCGGCGGGTCGGCGACCGTCCCCAGTTTCCGCATCGCGGCGCTGCAAATGTCGAACCTGCATCTGGCATCGGTCGAGGCGCCCGCCTTTCACGGCCGCCACATCGGCGCCGCGGGCCTGATCGGCGTCGACATGCTGGAGGAACGCCGGGTGCTGATCGATTTCCGCAAGGAATCGATGCAGATTCTGGAAACGCGCCGCCGCGCCCCGTCGCTGATCAAGGATGATGACGCGATCGTCGTCACCGCGCGCAATTCGGCGGGGCGCCTGATCCTGTCCGATGCGCGGCTGCACGGCAAACGCATCGACGTGATCGTCGACACAGGCGCGCAGACCAGCGTCGGCAACATGGCGCTGCAAAGGCTCGTCGCCGAACGGCGCGCCAACCGCCTGCCCTTTGACGCGACCGAGCTCACCGCGGTGACGGGTGAGGACGTCCCCGCGGTGCGCACCGCGATCAAGCGCATCGTCATCAACGGCATGGACGTTAACGACCTGCCCGTCAGCTTTGCCGACAGCCAGGCGTTCCGCGTCCTCGGCCTTCACGACCGGCCCGCGCTGCTGCTCGGCATGGACAGCCTGTCGCTGTTCGACCGGGTCGAGATCGATTTCCCGAACCGGCGTGTCGTGTTCGACCTGCCCGACGGGGCGACCCGGCAAACCGGGCAACGCTTTGCCGCGAATATGTCTGCGCGGGGTAGCTAGACCCGGATCGCTTTGCCATAGCGGCGCGATGTCCGCCGCCGCGCCCTTTTCCTTTGCCGGTCAGTCCTTTCAGATGCTGGCCGATCGCGCGCTGTTCTGGCCGCGCCACGGCGCGTTGATCGTCGCTGACCTGCACCTGGAAAAGGGCAGCTGGTATGCGGCGCTGGGCCAGCCGCTGCCCCCCTATGACAGCCACGATACGCTCGACCGGCTGGCGCGGCTCGCCGCCGCAACCGGCGCGCGCGCGATCTGGTGCCTCGGCGACAGTTTCCACGACCGCGATGCCGCCGCGCGCATCGTCCCGGCAATCGCCGCGCGCCTGCGTGAACAGGCGAGCGCGACGCAGCTCCTGTGGATCGCGGGCAACCATGACGGGCTGACCGGCGGCGCGTGGGGCGGCGAGATCGCCGACGAGCATGTCGCCGACGGCATCGTGTTTCGGCACCAGAGCGTGGCCCATGACAACCGCCCCGAAGTTTCGGGGCATTTCCACCCCAAGCTGCGGCTGACCGTCCGCGGCCGCCATGTGTCGCGCCCCTGCTTCGCGGGCGACGACCGGCGTCTGATTCTGCCCGCCTTCGGCACCCTGACCGGCGGACTCGCCGTCACCGACCCGGTGATCGCCGAAAATTTTGTCGGGCCCTATCGCGCGATGCTGGTCGCGGGGGACCGCCAACTTTGCTTCCCCTGCGCTGGTCGCACGCGCGATGACGCTACGGCAAGCCGCATCCGACGCGCAAACTAGCCGCTAAACATCGCCGAACGGGCGCTTTTTTGGCTGTGACCAAAAAGCATCACCCTGCCAAAAACGACGCAAATGCGGGCGTTTCGCTGGATCGAACACGCAATTGAGTTATGTTCCCGCGGCAACAAAAATAATGAAATTTTGAGAGGAGTGCCCGACATGAAATCATCTTCCCTTTGTGCTGCCCGATTTATGCGCACCACGGCGCTGGGTGTGTCGATCGCCATGGCCGTCGTGGCCGCGCCCGCCTTTGCGCAGGACGCCCCCGCCGCCGAAACCGTCGATGACAGCGACGACACGCCGATCATCGTGACCGCGCAGGGCCGCTCGCAGCTGCTGTCCGACGTGCCGGTCGCGATTTCGGCGGTGAACGCCGAAACGCTGCAGAACAGCGGCGCCAACGACATTCGCCAGCTGAACCAGGTCGCCCCGTCGCTGCTCGTCTCGTCGACCGGGTCGGAAGCCAATGGTTCGGCGCGTATTCGCGGCATCGGCACCGTCGGCGACAACCCCGGCCTCGAAAGCTCGGTCCCCGTGTTCATCGACGGCGTTTACCGCTCGCGTTCGGGGATCGGCCTCAACGAACTGGGCGAAATCGACCGCGTCGAAGTGCAGCGCGGGCCGCAGGGCACGCTGGGCGGCCGCAACTCGTCGGCAGGCCTGATCAGCATCTATTCGAAAAAGCCCGAGTTTGATTTCGGCGCCAACGGCGAAATCACCTATGGCAATTACGACTTTCTGCGCTTTACCGGCAGCGTCACCGGCCCGCTCAGCGAAACGATCGCGGCGCGCCTCGACGGCGTCTATGTCCAGCGCGACGGTTTCTATCGCGACACGACGAACAACACCGACGTCAACGACCGCGACCGTTATTTCCTGCGCGGCCAGATCCTGTTCGAACCGACCGACGCACTGTCGATCCGGCTGATCGCCGATTATACCTATCGCGACGAAAAATGCTGCGCCGCGACCTATGTCGACAACAGCGTCAATCCGTATATCGGCGACCTCAACAACCCGTCGACGCCGCTGGCACCGTTGCAGCCCAACGGCAACAACATCATCAATGTGCTGCGCGACCTGGGGCAGCCGCTGTCGGCGTTCAATCAGGGCTATGGCCGCGCGATCTCGGTCAGCCCGGGGCGCAGCTTCGAGGGCCAGACCAAGGATTACGGCTTCTCGGGCCAGATCGACTATGATTTCGGCGGCGCGACGCTGACGTCGATCACCGCGTACCGCGAATATCGTTCGGGCCAGGCGTCGGACACCGACTATGGCGCGGTCGACATCCTCTATCGCGCCCCGAGCGACGATGCCTATCGCCAGTTCCACACTTTCACTCAGGAGCTACGCCTGCAGGGTGAGGCGTTCGACGGAACGCTCGACTGGCTGGTCGGCGGCTTCTACGCCAACGAGAAGCTGACCGTTCGCGACAATCTGCGGTTCGGCAGCCAATATGGTCGCTTCGCCAACTGCCGGATCATCTCGGGCGGCGGTCTCGCAGGCCTTTATTCGCCGACCAGTCCTCTGTGCGTTGCGCCCGGCGTCGGGCCCGCGACGATTGCCGGGGCGAGCGGGCCGATTTCGGGCGCCGACATCGTCGCCGCCTTCACCGCGCTCGATGGGCTCAATGACCGCGGCTCGACCAACGACCGCTATTTCCAGAACGGTACCAACTGGGCGATCTTCACCCACAATATCGTGCACATCACCGATCAGATCGACCTGACGCTGGGGCTGCGCTACACGAACGACAAAAAGAAGTTCAATGCGACCTTCGGCAACGACAATACCGTCTGCACGACGGTTCAGGGGCTGGTGCTCGACGATGCGACCAATCCGGCGACCACCGCCACCGCGCGCGCGCTCGCGGGTGCGCTGATCGGTCTCAGCTGTCAGGGCAATTCCACCGCGGAACTCAACGGCGTGTCGATCAACGACAAGCGCAGCGAGGACGAATGGACCGGCACGGCAATCCTGTCGTACAAGCCGATCGACGACCTGTTGCTCTATGCCAGCTTTGCCCGCGGTTACAAGGCGGGCGGGTTCAACCTCGATCGTTCGGCACTGAAGTCGCCTATCGTGCCCTTTGGCGGACAGGCAGGCGCACAGGCGCTCGTCGGCAATCTCCAGTTCGATCCCGAACTGGTCGACAGCTATGAAATCGGTGCCAAATATTCGACGGGCCCGTTCAGCTTGAGCCTGTCGGCCTTCCGGTCGGATTTCAGCAATTTCCAGCTGAACACCTTCAACGGCACCGTGTTCCTGGTCCAGACGATCAACGGCTGTGACAATCTGGTCGGCGGCCCCGGCGCCGATACCGACCTCAGCAACGCCACCGGCACCTGTGCGACCGACGATGTCACCTACGGCGTCCGCACGCAGGGGTTCGAGCTGGAGGCGCAGCTGGTCCCGGCGCGCAACTTCCGCGTCGCGGCGGGCCTGACCTATGCTCGCACCAAATATCGCAGCGACCTGGTCGGCACCAAAAATGGCACGCCGCTCGATTCGGCGCTGCGCAAGCTGCCCGGCAACAATCTGTCGAACGCGCCCGAACTGGTCGCGACCGGCAGCGTGACCTGGACGCCCGAAATCGGGAGCAGCGGGCTGACCGGCCTGGTCTATATCGATGGCCGCATGACCAGCGATTATAACACCGGGTCCGACCTGTTCCCGCAAAAGGCGCAGGATGGCTATGCGCTGTTCAACGCGCGCCTTGGCCTGCGCGGCCCCGACGAGAAGTGGGGCGTCGAATTGTGGGCGCAGAATATCTTCAACAAAAACTACGCCCAGGTCGCGTTCAACTCGCCGTTCCAGGCGGGGACGACGGCAGCACCGTTCGTCGACCCGCAATATCCGGGCGGCCGCCAGATCTTCTCGCAGTTCCTGGCCGAACCGCGGACCTATGGCGTGACGCTGCGCGGCAAGTTCTGACCGCACATCGTCCTTGACGACAGCGAGGGCGGGACCATCGGTCCCGCCCTCTTTTTTTGCCCCGAAACGCCGCCGCGCCCGTCAAGCTGTTACCTCTGACAGCTGTGACCGAAAAGCCGCGCTCGGCGCGCAATGACGTTACGGCGCGGGCTGGTACTGGCCAGCCACCGCGATGTCATGATAGGCTCCGCCACAAACAAGAAATCGTGCCGCTCTCCCGCAAAATTTGACCGATTGAGGAGGGCCAGATCCATGACCAATATTTCCAGCCGTACCGCCGGTTTGCTGCGCGCCAGCGCGGTCGGCGTGTCGCTGTCGTTTGCCCTGCTGGCGACGCCCGCCACGGCGCAGGACGCCGGGGCCGAAACGAGCGACGAGACGATCATCGTCACCGCCACCCGGCGCAGCGAGGCGCTGTCCGACGTGCCGATCGCCGTGTCCGCAGTCACCGGCGAGACGCTGGAAAAGACCGGCGCAACCGACGTGCGCGCGCTGGGTCAAGTGGCGCCGTCGCTGCTGGTGTCGGGGGCGACCAGCGAGGTCAATTTCTCGGCGCGCATCCGCGGCATCGGCACGGTGGGTGAAAACCCCGGCCTCGAAAGCTCGGTCGGGCTGTTCATCGACGGCGTCTATCGCAGCCGCACCGGGGTCGGCCTGTCCGAACTCGGCGACATCGAACGCGTCGAAGTGCTGCGCGGTCCGCAGGGGACCTTGTTCGGCCGCAACTCGACCGCCGGGCTGATCAACATTGTCACCAAGGGTCCGGACCTTGGGGCGTTCGGCGCCAAGGGGTCGGTCAGTTTCGGCAATTACGACTATTGGCGCGTCGACGGCATGGTCAATGCGCCGCTGGGCGAAAAGGCCGCGGTGCGCGTCGACGGGGTGTGGCAACGTCGCGACGGCTTTATCGAAAATGCGACCGCGGGCGAGCCCGACATCAACGACCGCGACCGCTGGCTGGCGCGCGGCCAGTTGCTGCTCGAACCGAGCGAAACGGTGAAGCTGCGCCTGATTGCCGATTACAGCGAGCGCAGCGAGAATTGCTGCGGCGGCGTGCTGCTCAATCCGGTGCGCAACCTGACGCGCGGCGCCGACGGTTTCCCCATCGCATCGGCGAACACGTTGCTGCCGGTGCTGCAAGCGCTCGGCGCCAACCATCAGGTGCCGCCCACCGGCACCAGCTTCATCCGGACCCAGGCGACGACCCCCGGCGTGACCTATCGTTCGGATACGAAGGATTGGGGGCTGTCGGGCGAGCTCAGCTGGGATCTGGGCGGCGCATCGCTGACCTCGATCACCGCCTATCGCGATTACAAGAATGCGCAGGGCCAGGACGCCGATTTCAGCGCCCTCGACATCTTGCGCCGCACCGACCTCGACCGCCGTTTCCGCCTGTTCACGCAGGAATTGCGGTTGCAGGGCGAGGCGTTCGACGGGCGGCTCGACTGGCTGGTCGGCGGCTATTACGCCAATGAGAAACTCGATGTCGATGACGACATTGTTTATGGCAATAATTACGAACAGTTCGCCAACTGCCTGCTGTTCGCCAGTGCGCTGCCGACCGCGGTGCTGCCGACCAACCCGCAATGCGTGAATGTGCCGGTGGTGCAGGGGACGATCACCGCGCTGTCGGCGCTGCCGGTCGGCGACCCACGCCGCGCGTCGATCCCGCTGCTGTCGGCGCTGATCGCGAACCCGGCGCGCCCCGGTTTCGGCTCGCTCGCCGCGGCGCTCGGCCAGCCGACGTTGGCGATCAACGGCACTGGCGACCAGGGATCGACCTTTGCCCAGAAAAGCCGCAACTTCGCGGTCTTCACCCACAACAGCTTCGACATCGTCGAAGATATGCTGACGCTGACGATCGGCGCGCGCTATACCAGCGAGCGCAAGACGCTGGATGCCGACGCCAATTTCAACAACGGCATCTGTCCGCTGGTGGTCAATTCGCCGTTCCAGTCGCTCGCGACCCTGCCCTGCGTGATCAACGGCACCGCGCCCGATCTGCCGCGCGGCACCGCCGGAACGAAGTTCAAGGACAATGAATGGACCGGCACCGCGGTGCTCAGCTGGAAACCGACCCCCGAGCTGCTTGTCTATGGCTCGGTGTCCAAGGGGTATAAGGCGGGCGGGTTCAACCTCGACTTTTCGGCGCTCGACCGCACCTGCAACGTCACGTTTGACACCGCCTGCGCGGCGCGGCTGGCGCTGCCCGCCAACACCAGCGGCAACGGACGCCCCGAAGCGAGCGACCTGCAGTTCGCCAGCGAAAAGGTCGATGCCTATGAAATCGGGGTCAAATTTGACGGGCCGGGCTTTGACCTCAACGTCGCGGCCTTCTTTCAGGAATATAGCAATTACCAGCTCAACACCTTCAACGGGGTGAATTTCGAGGTCACCAATATCCAGGCGTGCAAGGATGATCTGGGCGGCGCCGACGCCGACGGATCGGCGACCACCGGCGGCTGCGCCGCCAACCGGCTGAAACCCGGGGTACGGTCGAAAGGGGTCGAGATCGAGGCGTTCATTCGCCCCGCGCGTTATCTGTCGGTGAACATGGGGCTGACCTATGTCGACACCCTCTATCGCCGCAACCTGGTGGGCACGGGCGGGCGGCCACTGTCGCCAGTGCTGTTCCAGCTGCCCGGCCGCGGGGTGTCGAACGCGCCGCGCTATGTCGCGACCGCGGGGATCAGCTGGACACCGCCGATCGGCAGTTCGGGGATGAGCGGCCTCGTCTATTTCGACACCCGCCTGCAAAGCGACACCAACACCGGTTCCGACCTCGACGTCGAAAAGGTGCAGGACGGCTTTGCGATCTTCAACGGGCGGATCGGCCTTTATGGCTCCGATCGGCGTTGGGGGGTCGAGCTGTGGGGGCAGAATCTGTTCAACAAGCGTTATTATCAGATCGGCGCCGATATGCCGCTGCAGGGCGGCGGCACTTTCCGTGCCGTCGCGGCGCCCGCATCGAGCGGGCTCAGCGGTACCGCCAACCAGCTGTTCGTCGGTTTCCCCGGCGAACCGCGCACCTATGGCGTGACGCTGCGCGGCCAGTTCTGATCCGGCCTCTCCCCCTCCCCGGTCGGGGAGGGCGTAGGGAGGGTCTGTCGCAGCCGGGCACTGTTGCGTCAGACCCTTTCCTTTGGGCGCCGGCCACTATCACCGTAGCCATGAGCCTGTCGAAGGGCGCTTATGCCGATAAGCGCCCTTCGACAGGCTCATGGCTAGGGTTCGAATTTTGCAGGACCGGTTGAGTTATTACCGCGCGCGCGCCGCCTGGTGCGTGATGTCGGTCATCAGCTTGCGGAACAGTACTCCGCCGGGCGTTCCCGATGATTTGAGCGCGCGTTCGCATTCGATCAGGCGGCTCATCAACCGGGCGACGCGCACCGAATCCCAGATGCGCAGCTGCGCCGTAACCGCGTCGCGTTCCTTCCAGAAAATACCACTGGTGCGCGCCGCGACGACGGTGGCGGGATGCGCCCCGGCATCAACCTCGGCGCGCAGTCGCGCCAGCGCCAGCGCGCGGATCGCCAGCGCGCGGATGATGCGGATTTCGGCGACGCCCACCGCCGCGGCCTTCGCCAGCATGTCGGGCAGGTCGCGCACCTTGCCGCCCAGCGCGACATTGATGCATTCGCTGACGTCTTCCTCATGCGTCGCGGCGCCGAGCGCGGCGATGTCGGCGGGAGTGACCTGGCGCTGGCGATCGGCGGCGGCGTCGAGATACAGCGCCATCTTCTCGATCTCGCGCCGCATCAGCGCCTGATCGCCCGACACCAGATCGACCAGCAATTGCGCTTCGGCGTTGGCGAGCCGCAATCCCTGCTCCTCGGCGGCGCTAATCGCGATGCCGACCAGCGCGCGGCGGTCGGGCTGATAACAGATCGCGGCGACGGCGTGATCGGACGTTTCGACCAGCTTGACCAGTTTCGACTTGGCGGTGACCGATGCGCCGGTCGCGATCACCGGGTTGATGACGGTGTCAGCAGCCAGCAGCGCCTCGACTGCGGGGACGCTGTCGTCGCCGCTGCCGGTGAGTTCGAGGCGGATGATCCGCGCCGACGAAAACAGCGACATCGACGCGGCTTCGGCGGCGAGCAGCGAAGGATCCTGCGCCAGCTGCGATCCCGACAGGTCGACCCGTTCGGCGTCCTTGCCCGCCAGTCCGACTAGGTGGCTGGCGACCGCGGCCATCGTCGCTTCGTCGGGACCGGTCAGCAGGGTGAAACGGAGCGCGGGGTCGAGGCGCGACTGGCGTTCGAGATCGGCGGGCTTGACCGTCTTCATCGCCGGCTACGGGGTCGGCGCGGAGGTCGCCGTCCGGCCGCCGCCACGATTGGCATAGACCGCGAGCCGCGTGACGATCTGATCCGAAATCCCCGAAGCGAGCCGTTCGAGCGCCGACGATTCGGCGGCGATCGTCGCATATTCGCTGCCCACGACGTCGATCCCGGCATCTTGGGCGGCGGTCGCGTCGAGCAGCACTTCACCGCTCGCGGCATCGACGAGCTGGTAACGGGCGCGCAGCGTGCGACGCTCGCGCGTCACCGCATCGTCGGCGCGGACGCCAAAGCCGGTGATCGAATCCTCGAGCCGCACGTCGAGCCGCAGCCGCTTGCCCGCGCCCTGTCCGCCCTGCGTCGCCTGCAACCGGTCGCGCAGCGCGTTGCGGACGAGCCAGCCCGAGTGCCCCTCAATCGGCGCGACATCGACATCGGCGAGCACCGTCGCCACCGCGCCGCGGCTGCCGTTCGCGTAGAGCGGCCGCAGACCGCAGCCGCCAAGGGTCAGCGAGGCGGCGATGAGCGACGAGATGAGAAGGTTACGCATGGTCGGACGATGCCCCCAAATCCCGTTCGTGTCGAGCGAAGTCGAGACACGCTGATGCTGTGCCAGACGCATCTCGACTTCGCTCGATGCGAACGGAAGTGGGGGCGATAGATTCCAAGACCCGCGTGTCAAACAACAATGTTCACGAGCCGGTCGGGGACCACGATCACCTTCTTCGGCGCCGCACCGCCGAGCAGTTCGACGATGCGGGCGCGCGCGAGCGCGGCCGTTTCGGTGGCATCCTTGTCGAGCCCCTTGGCCACCGTCATCGTATCGCGCAGCTTGCCCGCGATCTGGATCGCGATGGTGACCTCATCGTCGACCAGCAGCGCCGGATCGGCGGTCGGCCAGGCGGCATCGGCGATCAGCGTCGTGGTGCGCCGACCTTCGGGCAGCGCCGCCCAGGCTTCCTCGGCTAGGTGCGGCAGCATCGGCGCGACGAGGCGGATCAGCGTCAGGCACGCCTCCGCGCGCGTCGCCGAAGGTTTCGCCTTTTCGATGTCGTTCGCCAGCGCGTGGATTTTGGCGACCGCCTTGTTGAAGCCCAGCGCCTCGATGTCGGCGGCGACCCCGGCGATCGCCTGGTGCAGCTTGCGCGCGAGGCCCGAGTCCTCACCGCCATCACCGACATTTTCGGTCTCGCCGAACAGGCGCCACAGACGCTGAACGAAGCGCCACGCCCCCTCGATCCCCGCCTCGCTCCACGGCAGGTCGCGTTCGGGCGGGCTGTCGGACAGCATGAACCAGCGCGTGGCGTCGGCGCCATATTGGTCGAGGATCGCGTCGGGATCGACGACATTCTTCTTCGACTTCGACATCTTGATAACGCGGCCGACGTCGACCGGCGCGCCATCAGCTTCGAGCGTTGCGCCATCGGCGCTGCGGCGAACCTCGTCGGGCGTGAAAAAGATCGGCGGCAGGCCTTCGCCCTGCGACCGGCTGTACGTCTCGTGCGTCACCATCCCCTGCGTGAACAGGCTGGCGAAGGGTTCGACGATGTCGATCATCCCCATCTTGTGTAGCGCGCGCGTCCAGAAGCGTGCGTACAGCAGGTGAAGGATCGCATGTTCGACGCCGCCGATATATTGGTCGATCGGCAGCCAGCGGCGGATCACCGCCGGGTCGAAGGGCCGGTCGCTCGGCGAGCTCGCAAAGCGCAGGAAATACCAGGACGAATCGACAAAGGTGTCGAGCGTATCGGTCTCGCGCACCGCCGCACCGCCGCAGGTCGGGCAAGCGACATATTTCCACGTCGGATGGCGGTCGAGCGGGTTGCCGGGGACCGAAAAATCGACATCCTCGGGCAGCACGACGGGCAATTGGCCCTTGGGGACCGGCACCGTCCCGCACGCGTCGCAATGGATGAACGGGATCGGCGTCCCCCAATAACGCTGGCGCGACACGCCCCAGTCGCGCAGGCGCCACACAGTCGTGCCCTTGCCCCAGCCTTCATGCTCGGCGCGCGCGATGACCGCCGCCTTGGCTTCGTCGATGCTCATGCCGTCGAGGAAGTGGCTGTTCACGAGGCGGCCCGGGCCGGTATAGGCCTCATCGCTGGTGAAATGCTGGGCGGTTTCGTCGCCATCGGCGATCACGCGGTGAACGGGCAGGCCATATTTGCGCGAGAAATCGAGGTCGCGCTGGTCGTGGGCCGGACAGCCAAAGATCGCGCCGGTACCATAGTCCATCAGCACATAGTTCACGACCCAGACCGGCAGATGCCAATTGGGATCGAGCGGATGTTCGACCGCAATGCCGGTGTCGAAGCCCATTTTCTCGGCGGTATCGAGCTGCTCGGCGGCGGTGCCCTGACGGCGGCATTCGGCGATGAACGCCGCCAGCTCGGGCGAATCCTTCGCGAGTTTCTCGGCAAGCGGATGGTCAGGCGAGATCGCCGCGAAGCTGGCACCAAACAACGTGTCGGGGCGCGTCGTGAAGACGTCGAAACCCGGCGCGCCGCCCGCCAGTTTAAAGCTGAATTCCAGCCCCTGCGACTTGCCGATCCAGTTTTCCTGCATCAGCCGCACCTTGTCGGGCCATTTGTCGAGGCTGCCGAGCCCTTCGAGCAGATCGTCGGCAAAGTCGGTGATCTTCAGGAACCACTGCGACAGCTTTTTCTTTTCGACCAGCGCGCCGGAGCGCCAGCCGCGACCATCGATGACCTGCTCGTTGGCGAGCACGGTCATGTCGACCGGATCCCAGTTGACGTAGCTTTCCTTGCGCGTCACCAGCCCCGCCGCGAACAGGTCGAGGAACAGCGCCTGTTCCTGGCCGTAATAATCGGGCTCGCACGTCGCGAGCTCGCGGCTCCAGTCGATCGCGAGGCCGAGGCGTTTCAGCTGCGCGCGCATCGCAGCAATATTGTCGCGCGTCCAGCCGCCCGGATGGACGCCCTTTTCCATCGCGGCATTTTCGGCCGGCATCCCGAACGCGTCCCAGCCCATCGGGTGGAGCACGTCATGCCCGGTCATTTTCTTGAACCGCGCCAGCACGTCGCCCATCGTGTAATTGCGGACATGGCCCACGTGGATGCGTCCCGAGGGGTAAGGGAACATCTCGAGGATATAGGCCTTGGGCCTGTCGCTGCTGTCGGTGGTGGCAAAGCTGTTCGCCGCCTCCCACGCCTTTTGCCAGCGGGCGTCGGCGGCGAGGGCGCCAAAGCGCGGTTCGCGGGTCATTTGTCGGTTACCCCGTTTGTCTGGTGGTCGGCGCGAAGCCGCGCCGCCCGATTAGTCCTTGAAGGCGCTGCGGCGCAGGTCGCGGGCGCGGGTGAGGATGATTTCCTCAAGCTTCTGAACGGTCGCTGCCTGGACCGGCGCGTCGACCCATGCGGTGCCCTGCGCCACCTGGCGCGAGGCGGCAACGCGCAGCGCATCGGCGCGCAGGTCGCGGTCGAGGATCGACACCGTCACCTTCATCCGCTCGCCGGGATTGCCCGGGTTCGCGTACCAGTCGGTTATGATGACGCCGCCCGACGAATCGGCCTGGAGCAGCGGCATGAACGACAGCGCGTCGAGCGATGCGCGCCACAAATAGCTGTTGACGCCAATCGTCGTGACCTGGCTGGCGGCGAGGTCGGCGCGCGGCCGATCCTTGTTGGCGCATGCCGAAAGCCCAAGCGCGGCAAGCCCGAGCAGCGCGAACGCGATCGGACGGCGACCACGCGAAGCAAGGACGGAAAGCTGGGACATGCCGGTAACACCTTATCTATTTGGGCGCGGCCGGATCGCATGAACCGCGCCGCGCAGAACGATATTGCCAGCGTCTCTATCGCCCTTGCCGCCGCCCCGCAAGCGCGGCAATTTCGGCGCTGGCGCGGTTCAGATTCTGGTCAGATTCGCCGAGCGACTGTGGTGATCGCGCAACAATTTCATCGAAAAGCGGTTTGGCCATAATAATTAGCCGGGAATCACTGGCAAAATGGTCGCAGGCAGCCTATCTCGTGAATCACTTGGGGTTGGAGTCGCAGGGTCATGACGCGGAAACCGCGGCATTTTTGGAAGGGCAGTCTCACCGCTTTGGCGGTGATTTCGCTTGCCTTGCCGCCTGCGCTCGCTGCCATGTCGCGCTCGGAACGCATCCGTGACACCGCCTTGTCCGAAACTTTGCTGGGTCAATTCACGCCGGCTTCGGGCGACCCCCGCCTGATCGCGCGCTATGCCAAGATGTCGGCCGAACAGCGCCGCAGCTTCAGCTTCACGCCCGCGCTCACCGATAACAGCCGCAAGAACCGCGCGATCACTGTTGTGATTCGGGCGCGCGACGACGCATCGAGCGCCGCACGCACCTCGGCCATTGCCGCGGGTCGCACAGCGCCGATCGCGATCACCCCCGTCGCCTATAATCTGGGCGCGTCGGTCGGGTTCGAAAAATTCGTCACCCCGACGCTGCCGCGCGGGACCGACCTCAGGAACCTGCCGGTCGCCAAGGCGCCCGAACAGGCCGAAAAGAAATCGCGTTTTGCGACGCGGATGATCAGCCGCCCCGCCGACCCGAGCGGCGCGACCGATCGCATCACCGCACCGGGTGATGCCGCGGCGGTCGATGTGGTCAGCAGCTATCGCCTGACCAAGAATATCGATGTCACGGCCGGCGTCCGTTACCGCGCCGACGACCGCGTCGAACCGCTGACCGACTCGCGTCGCGACAGCCAGGCGGTCTATGTCGGAACCGCCTTCCGCTTCTAGGCTGCATCGCTGTTCGGGCCATAGCGGCCTGCAAATAGCAACCTTCCGCGCTTACGGTGCTCACGCACATTAAGTGCGCTGCGCTCCGGGTCACGGAACGTCACGATTTTCGACTCGCTCTGACCCAAATAACGACGCAGCCTTTACCCCGCGCCGCGCCGCCTTTTTCTCCCACGCATCGATCGCTGCCCAGCCGGGTTTCAGTCCGCTCGTCCGACGGTTCAGCATTTGGGCACGGGTGCGCGTCATCCCGCCGAGCGCGATCGGCTGACCGCCCGCGAGCCGCGCCAGCCGCGACCACTCCACTGTGCCAAGCGCCTTGGCGCCAGGGTGCGAGCGTGTCGGGTGCAGCGGTGAGATGAAGACCGCGTCGGCCTTTGCGCGGCGCGCGGCGCGCGCCTCGCGCGCGTCATGCACCGGCATCGTGACAAGCAGACCGAGCCGACGCGCCTGCACCGCGCGGCGCGCATCATGCTGGCGGAGGTGAACCCCGTCGGCGCCCCAGCGCCGCGCCATGGCGGGCGACCCGGCAAGCAAAATCACTAGCCCCCGCGCCCGCGCCATTCGCATCAACCGCCGCAACAGGCGCCAGCGCGCGCCAGCGCTCAACCTGTCGTGGCGCAGCACGATCCCGCTGCCCGGCGGCAGCAATGCGGCCAATCGCACGACACCGGCCGCCAACCGCTCGTCGCTGAACAGCCATTGCGGCGGCAGGGGGTGGCGTCGGACCATCGCCCTTCCTATAGGCGCGTCGCAGGCGCACGCAACGCGCCGGGACGGGATGATCGATGAGCGACACAGCGGACAGACTGCGCGAAGTACAGGCCCGAATCGCCGATGCGGCGGCGCGCGCGCACCGCAAGGCCGATGACATCTGCCTGATCGCGGTGTCGAAAACGCACGACGCCGCTGCAATCCGCCCGCTGATCGCGGCGGGCCAGCGCCATTTCGGCGAGAACCGCGTGCAGGAAGCCGCGGCGAAATGGCCCGAATTGCGCGCCGAAACCCCCGGCATCATGCTCCACCTGATCGGCCAGCTGCAATCGAACAAGGCCGACGAAGCGGTCGCGCTGTTCGATGCCATCCATTCGGTCGACCGCTCGTCGCTGGTACAGGCACTCGCGAAAGCCTGCGACAAGGCGGGCAGGCAGCCGCAGATGTTCGTACAGGTCAATATCGGCGACGAGGAGCAAAAGGGCGGCTGCAAGGTCGCCGACCTGCCCGCTTTACTCGCCGAAGCCGAGACGGCGGGGCTGACGATCGACGGCCTGATGGCCATCCCCCCTGCAGACATCGAGCCCGCGCCCTTCTTTGCCCTGCTAGACGAGCTAGCCGAACGCCACGGCCTGCCGGGGCGCTCGATGGGAATGAGCAGCGATTATGAAACCGCGGTGATGCTGGGCGCGACGCACGTCCGCGTCGGGACCGCGCTGTTTGGGGCGCGGGGGAACTAGGTCATTTTGGCCGGTCACTCGCCGTAAAAGCCGGACTATGCCTCGAGCCGATGATTTGCGTTTGGAGATGCGGTTATGACGCTGATGGCGGGTCTGTTGCTTTTGGTGGCGTCCGATCCGGGACAAGTGAGCGCAAGCCCGATCGCGCCGGTGCCGCAAGCGGAGGGGTGCCGCGAACCCGACGGATGGGACGAAGCGGAACGGCGAAACCCGCGCTATATCGTCTTTGGCGAGCTGCACGGCACCCAGCAAGCACCAGCCTTCGTCGGTAGTCTGGCCTGCGCACTGGCCACCAAGGGCGAGCGAATTCTGTTGGCCGTTGAGAAGGATGCGACCGACGACGCCGCGTTGCAAGCCGCGTGGAAATTGCCGAGCGATCAGTTCGGCAAGGCGCTGGCAAAGATCGGCTGGGTGGGGCGTCAGGATGGCGTCGCCAGTCAGGCGATGTTCGCGATGCTGGTGGATCTGCACGAATTGAAAGAAAAAGGCCTGCCCATTGGCGTCGTCGCGTTCAATGGCGATCGCGATGAAGCGCAAGCAAAGCGCTATGCCAATTTGGCGGGGCAAGGACCCCACGAAGCGGCGCAGGCCGAGAATATCGCGCACGCAGCCGAACAGGGAAATTACGATCGCGTCCTAGTGCTCGTGGGAAATTTTCATGCTGGAAAACAGCGCGTTAATTGGGATGGCGTCCAGTTCGATCCGATGGCCGCGCGTCTGAACGGATTCGGCAATACCCTGACCTTGAATATGCAGTACGCCGCTGGCACCAGCTGGGCCTGCATCCGAAAAGCGACGGCAGCTGCGCGTGACGAGACGTCTCTCACCGAAGATACGCCGACGTGCGGGCTGCATCCGATGCGGGGAAATGCGGACTTGAACCGCAGCCCCTTTATCTCCGTTACCTCACCGACCGACGGCGATCCGCTACCGAATTATGATGGACTCTTTTGGGTAGGAACAATCACTGGCTCTCCGCCACTCGCGGCAGAATGAACGACCGCGTTCTGACATTGCATCCGCCCTATTGATACTCCACCGTCACCGGAATCCGCCCGCGATAGTCGCCGTCGTCGGCGCCCGCGATCTGTAGTCGCCCGCCGAAGCGGAATTGCAGGCGGCCGTCGGGGCCGAGCCGCGGGGCCGCTGACAGGTCGGTAGCGAGGTCGGTGACGCGCGCGGTGCGGCCATGGCCGCCTTCCAGATCGACGCTCGCTGGCAGGATGACGCGCACTTCGGCGCCGGGCGCGCCGCGTACCGTGACGATACCGGTCAGTGCGAAACCGCCGAGATCGACGACGTCGCCGCTGAGGCGGCGGGCGCCCGAGACTGGATCGACCGTCACCGCGCCGCCCATCGCGCCGACCGCAACGCGGCCCAAGTCGAGGCGGGTTTCGACCTCAACGCGCAGCGGCACCTCGGCCTCGCGCGCCGCCGCGCCGGATGCCTTGTCGGGCGCGCAGAGCAGGCACTGCGCCGCCGCCGCGGGTGCGCTGAGGCTGGTCAGCACAAAGGCAAGGAAAAGGCGCAGTTTCACAGCGGACGGCTTAGCATCATCATGGTTAATCCCGCGTAAAATGGCCGCACCGCTAATCGCTGGCTAGTTTCCGGCTTTTCGGCCACATGTGCGCGATGACCACATCCCCGCCGTCCCCCCGGCTGAACGCGCTCGCCACCGCGGTGCCGGGCCACGACATCCACCAGGCCTTTATCGACTGGGCGACCCCGCGGCTCGCCGACGAGCGCGTGCGCGCGGTCTTTTCGCGAATGACCGCGCGGTCGGGGATCGAGCATCGCTGGTCGGTGCTGCCCCCCACCTCCGACGGCGGATCGCCGGTCGCGTCGGGCGGCTTCTACGACGTCGCCGGGCTGCCGCCGACGTCGGCGCGGATGCGCGCCTATGCCGACCATGCCCCCGAGCTCGCGATGGAGGCGATTGCCGCGCTGGGTGACGCGTTCGATGCGGCGCGGATCACCCACATCGTCGTCGCGAGCTGCACCGGCTTTGTCGCGCCGGGGATCGACCAGATCCTCGCGCGGCGGCTCGGCCTCGCGCCGACGGTTGAGCGCGTGCTGATCGGCTTCATGGGCTGCTACGCCGGGGTCACC
Source organism: Sphingopyxis sp. 2PD (assembly GCF_005503695.1). GTDB lineage: Bacteria > Pseudomonadota > Alphaproteobacteria > Sphingomonadales > Sphingomonadaceae > Sphingopyxis. The sequence goes on along the minus strand of NZ_SCMU01000002.1, from coordinate 264,932 downwards.
GCGCTGCGCACCGCGCGGCATATCGTGCGGTCGGAGCCGCAATCGGTCGTGCTGGTGGTCAGCGTCGAATTGTCGACCTTGCACCTACAACTCGAAGACACGCCCGAACCGCTGCTCGCGATGCTCCAGTTCAGCGACGGCGCCGCGGCGGCAATCGTGTCCGCCGATCCCGTCGGTTTGGCATTGGGCGAGGGCGCCAGCCTGGCATTGGAGGACAGCGCCGATCTGATCCGCTGGGACATCGGCGACACCGGCTTTGCCATGCAATTGTCGGGCGAAGTTCCGGGGCGGCTGCGCGATGCGCTGTCGGCGCCCGATGTTCGCAGCCGGCTGTTCGGCGCCGGGGGCCCGCCGCCGCTGCTCGCGGTCCATGCGGGCGGGCGTTCGGTGCTCGACGCGGTCGAGGCGGCGCTTGGCGTCCCGGCGGCGGCGCTCGCCGACAGCCGCGCAGTGCTCGCGCGCTTTGGCAATATGTCGTCGGCGACGATATTGTTCGTGCTCGCCGACATGATGGCGCGCGGGGCGACGGGCGAGGGGCTGGCGATCGCTTTTGGCCCGGGCCTTGCCGCCGAAGCGATCCGCTTCACGGCATGAACCCCTTCACCAGTCTTCACGCGCCGATCGACGCGGAGGAGGAGATGGACGCGGCCGAGCTCGCCCCCGCGCGCTACGCCCGGGTGCTCGCCGACCTGTCGCGGATCAACGCGCTGACGCTGGCGGCGCGCCCGACGTTGGGCTTTCTGGATCGCGTTGCAGCGCGTGGGGTCGGGACAAGACCATGGCGGATTCTCGATGTCGGTTTCGGCAGCGGCGACATGCTGGCGCGGATCGCCCGCTGGGGGAGCAAGCGCGGGGTCGCGCTCGATCTGGTCGGGGTCGATCTCAACCCCAATAGCGCCCCGGTCGCCAAAACACGGGTCGGCGGGCGCGCCCAGCTGATCACCGGCGATTACCGCGATCTGGCCGGGCAGGGGTGGGACATCATCCTCTCCAGCCTCGTCACCCACCATATGCGTGCCGCCGAGCGCACCGAATTCCTGCGTTTCATGGACACCGAGAGTGCGCGCGGCTGGCTGGTCAACGACCTCCACCGCCAACGCCTGCCCTTTGCCGGTTATCCGCTGCTCGCGGCGCTCGCGTGGGTCGATCCGATCGTGCGCCGCGATGGCCAGCTGTCTGTCGGTCGCAGCTTTCGCCGCGCCGAATGGCGGGCGATGCTGGCGGACGCCCTACCGGACAGTGCCGCCGAAGCGCGTATCTTTCGCAGCTTTCCCTATCGCCTTTGCGTCGAGCGGATCAGGTGACCGACGCGATCGTCATCGGCGCTGGACCCGCGGGTGCCGCCGCGGCAATCGGGCTGGCGCGCGCTGGCGCCGCCGTGCAGTTACTCGAGAGGACACGCGAAACCGACGACGCGCTGTGCGGGGGTTTCCTGAGTTGGCATTCGCTGGCACGGCTCGATGCGCTGGGGATCGATCGCGCCGCGCTCGGCGGGCAGCCGGTCACGCGGGTGCGGCTGTTTGCTGGGTCGCGGCGCAGCGAGACGGACCTTCCACAAGCCGCATTGGGGGTATCGCGTCGCCGCCTCGACACCGTCCTGCAGGCGGCGGCGGTCGCGGCGGGGGCCGATATGTGGCGCGGTGTCCATGCGACAATGATCGACGGCCAGACCGTGCAGACGCGCGACGGCGCGACCCTTTCGGCGCCGTCGCTATTCCTGGCGTCGGGCAAGCATGGCTTTCGCGGCCAGGCGCGCAAACCCGCGGCATGGCAGCAACATGACCCCGTCATGGGCTTGCGGCTGCGGGTGCCGCCGCACCCTACGCTCGATCGCCTGATCGGCGATGCGGTCGAGCTGCACCTGTTCGACCGCGGCTATGCCGGGCTGGTGCGGCAAGAGGATGGCAGCGCCAATCTATGCCTCGCCACGCACAAATCGCGGCTCGACGCGGCGGGCGGCGATCCCGCGGCGCTGCTTCGGGCTCTCGGCGCCGCACATCCGCACCTTGGCGAGCGGTGCGCCTTCGCCGACTGGTCGCGGTCGATCGATGCGATCGGCCACGTCCCCTATGGCTGGCGCAGCGCCGATACCGCGCCCGGACTGTTCCGCCTTGGTGATCAGGCGGGGGTGATCCCCAGCCTCGCGGGCGAGGGCATGGGGCTGGCGCTTGCCAGCGGCGACGCGGCGGTGGCGGCGTGGCGGCGCGGCGGCAGCGATGCCGCCCCCGCGTTCCAACAAGCGCTGGCGGCGCGCCTGCGGCGGCCCTTCGCCATCGCGAGCACCGTCTGGCGGCTCGGCGAAAACCCCCGGACCGCGGGCAGTTTGACATCGCTCGCGAACGCCTTTCCTTCACTGGTGCGCGCGGCCTCGCGCGCGACGCGCATCGGCGACGGCTGAGCAGCTCCCCCTTGCGGGATCGCGGGTTCGACACGATATTGCGGGCGAACCGCGATGCCGCCCAAGACTGGCTCGCACCAAGGAGAAATCCGCCATGACCGATCAAAGACCCCTCGACCCGATGGCGCACCATGTGCTGCGCGAGGGCGGCACCGAACGCGCCTTCACCGGCAAATATACCGACCACAAGGGCGACGGCCTGTATCGCTGCGCCGGATGCGGCGAACCTTTGTTCGACAGCCGCACCAAATATGACAGCGGTTCGGGCTGGCCGAGCTATACTGCACCCGCCGAAAACGACGCGGTGACCGAACTGACCGACACCAGCCACGGCATGGTCCGCACCGAAGTGCGCTGCGCCAAATGCGACGGCCATCTCGGCCATGTCTTTCCCGATGGCCCCGGCCCGACGGGGCTGCGCTATTGCATCAACAGCGCGGCGCTTGACTTCGCCGAGCGCGGGCCGGATGAGGCTGAGACCGGCGAAGGCTGAAACGCTGCCACCGGACTGAGAGATCAGGGGCGAAGCGAGGGAAGGAATACGGGCTTTGCGCCGCGAAAGAGAGCAGGCTTCGTCGAAACAATCGCCATCGTCCACTAGCCGGAGCGGCACGTCCGACGCCGCGCCGTCGCGCTTTCGCGTCTGGGTGCGCCGCATTTTCCGCTGGGGGCTTGCGCTCGCGGTCGTTGCGCTCGTCGCGCTGGCGGTCGCCGTCAGTATCGCCGTGCAGCGCATGCCGAGTTTCGAGGAGCTCAAGAAATCGCCTGCCGGACAGACGATCCGCGTCCGCGCCGCCGATGGCACCGTGTTCCTGTCGCTCGGCCCCAATTACGGGCGCTGGCTGACGCTGCGCGAAACGCCGCAAGTGATGCAGGATGCGATGGTCGCGGTCGAGGACCGGCGCTTTCGCTATCACCCCGGGCTCGACCCGGTCGGCATGGCGCGCGCCGCGGTGGTTGCGGTCCAGAATCGCGGCAGCGGACGACGCCTGCAGGGCGCCTCGACGATCACCCAGCAGCTGGCGCGCAACATCTTTCTGTCGAACAGCTATGATTTCAAGCGCAAGGCGCGCGAAATGATCCTCGCGCTCGCGCTCGAATGGAAATTTTCGAAGGACGAGATCCTCGAACTCTATCTCAACAAGGTCTATTTCGGCGGCGGCAGCTACGGCATCGATGCCGCGTCGCGCCGTTTCTTTGGCCATAGCGCGACCGAAATGTCGCTGTCCGAGGCCGCAGTCGTCGCGGGGCTGGTGAAGGCGCCGTCGCGTTATTCGCCGACCGCCGACGCGTCCGCTGCGCTCGGCCGCGCGGGGGTCGTGCTGAGCGTGATGGTCGACGCCGGGGTGATCACCCAGAGCCAGGCCGACAGTGCCAAACCCGCCGACGTCCAGCTGGCACAGGAAACCGGGCAGAACAGCGCGCGCTATTTCAGCGACTGGGCACTGCCGCAGCTCGACATGCTGATCGACGAAGGCAGCGAGGCGCTCGACGTTTACACCACGATCGACCTCAATATGCAGCGCGCGGCGACCGCGGCGATCCAGGCCAATACGCCGCGCGGGGTGCAGGGGGCGCTGGTTTCGCTCGACCGCGACGGCGCGGTGCGCGCGATGGTCGGCGGCACCGATTATGTGACGTCGAACTATAATCGCGCGACGCAGGCGCTGCGCCAGCCGGGATCGGCGTGGAAGCTGTTCGTCTATATGGCGGCGCTGGAGGCCGGGTATAAGGTCGACGATCCGGTGGTCGACGAGCCGGTGACGATCAACGGCTGGTCGCCGCGCAACTCGTCGGGACGCTTCGCCGGCCCGATGGATCTGCGCAGCGCCTTTGCCTATTCGGTGAACACCGTCGCGGCGAAGCTCGGCGACGAAATCGGTTTTTCCGCGGTCGCCAACATGGCGCGCCGGTTCGGCATCACCACCCCGGTCAACACCCATCCGTCGATGGTTCTGGGCAGCGCCGAAGTGCGGGTGATCGACATGGCCGCCGCCTTTGCCGCGGTATCGCGCGGCGGCATTTCGGTCGAACCCTATGCGATCACCAAGGTCACGACCGCCGACGGACGCCTGCTCTATCAGCGTCCCGCGGAACGCGGGCAGGTGCTGGTCGATAATTGGGTCGCCGCGGGGATCACCGACCTGCTGCAGACCGCGGTCAACACCGGCACCGGCCGCGCCGCGCAGATCGGCCGCCCCGTCGCGGGCAAGACCGGCACGACATCGAGCAACAAGGACGGCTGGTTCCTGGGCTTTTCGAGCGGGTTGACCACCGGCGTGTGGATGGGCCGCGACGATGCGAAGGCGGTCGGCGGATTGCAGGGCGGGCGCGCGCCCGCGCAGGCCTTTGCCGATTATATGCGCGTCGCGGTGGCGCGGCGCCCGGCCGAGGCGTTCGACACCGAAGTCGTGCTGCCCGAATGGCAGCTCGAGGACGAGGACGAGGCCTATATGGGCGAACCCGGCGAAGGCGCGCTGGTCGACGAAAATGGCATGCCGATCGAGCTGCCCTATGACATGCGACCGCCCGAAAGCGCCGCACCCGCGCCCGCGCCCGAAAACGGCCCGGTGCTCGATCAGCAGTGGATCGAGGAGCAGACCGGGCGGCGCGGCCCCGGCGAGCCCGGCGCGGCGCCCAAAAATGGGGCGGTGCCCAAGGGGCAACCGCCCGCGACAAAGGCGCCCGCGCAGCGACCGCCACCCGCAGAGTTCAACTAAGGTCTAGGCCACGAAGCGGTAGCGGTGCAGGCTGCGCCCTTCGCGGCGCAGCCAGCCGCGGGCGGCGGCAACATCACCGTCGTGCAGCTCGTCGACCAGCGCATGGAAGGCGGGGCCATGGTCCATATGTTCGAGATGCGCGACCTCGTGCGCGACGGTTGCGCGGCGGACATGGTCGGGCGCCATGACCAGCCGCCAGCTATAGCGCAGATCACCACCCGAGGTGCAGCTCCCCCAGCGGCTCTGCGGATCGCCGACCCCGACACGGCCAACCGCCAGCCCCGCCCCAGCGGCAATCTCGCGGCTTTCGCGGTCGAGCAGGTCGAGCGCCTGCGCTTTCAACCAGCGTTCGACGCGGCGACCGACGGTTTCGGCGGGACCGCCGACGTGGAGGGCATCGGGCGTCATTGCGATTGCACGCGGCGCCGTGGGCAGCCATTCGATCCGGCGATCGATACCCCGGAACGGCACCGAAGCGCCCGGACCGACGATCACCGGCAGCGCCGCCTTGCCGACCTGTTCGGCCAGCCACCCCTGCTGCTCGCTCGCCCATTTCAGCGCCGCGCGGATATTTGTCCGCCGCGGCACGGTCAGCCGCAACTGGCCGCGCGCGGCGTCGAATATCAGGCGGTAGCGCCGCGATTGCGCGTGCTGGACGACACGCACCGGCCAGGCGTCGTCGCCGACCTGGATGTAGGGCGCCTCGGCGCGCGAATTAAACCACGCGTTCGACAAGATGATTTTCCAGCGGTCCCGCGACATTCTCGCTGACCGTCCAGCCGGCGATCGACTGCCCGGCGCGGTGCACCGCGTCGCGGTCGCCGCACACCAGATAATGCCAGGCCGGGAGCGGCTCGCCTTCGGCGCGCAGGCGATAGGCGCAGCTTTGCGGCAACCATTCGATATCGGCCACCTTGGCCTTGGTCAGCGTCAGGCAATCGGGGACATGGCGGCGGCGATGCTTGTAATCGCCGCAACGCGCGGTGGTCAGGTCGAGCAGGCGGCACGCGACATTGGTCGGATAGATGCGCCCCGTATCTTCATCCTCGATCTTGTGCAGGCAGCATTTGCCGCACCCGTCGCACAGCGCTTCCCACTGCCCCGCGTCGAGACTGGCGAGCGGCGCTTCCCAAAAGGGGGGCGGCGCCGCATCCGCGGTCATTTGACCCACTTCGCCAGATCGGCGGCAACCGCTGCGGGCGCGCCTTCATCGGCATCGGTCGACGGATCGTCGAGCGGCAGCAGCGCCAGCGGCTTGCCCGCGGGGTCCATCAGGAAGGCGAGCTGGCTGTGCGCCATCAAATAGCGGTCGGGGGCCGAACCATCGACCTTGTTATAGGTGACGACAAAGGCCTTCGCGACCGCCGCGATCTGTTCGGGGGTGCCGGTGAGGCCAAGCAGGCGCGGATGATAGCGCGCCACGAACGGCTTCAGCGCTTCGGGGGTATCGCGCGCCGGATCGACGGTGATGAACAGCGGCGCGACCTTGGCCCCGCGCGCGGCGTCGGCCTTTTCGAAAGCGGCCAGCCCGCGCATCAGCTTTTGCAGGTCGACCGGGCAGATGTCGGGGCAAAAGCTGTAGCCGAAATAGACGAGGCGGTATTTGCCCGCAAAATCACTGTCGCGGACCGTTTTGCCATTCTGGTCGGTCAGCGTGAAGGGCCCGCCGATCCGCGCCCCTTCGAGCGGCGGGGTCGCGGGCGGCGCATCGACGGGACCGCCGCATCCAGCCAGCATCGCGCCGAAAGCGACGATCAGGCTTGCACGGACAAGCTTTTGTCCCATATTCGCAATATTCATCATGCGGCCAGCCTTGGTCGGCTAAGCCGCGAAAATCAACTATTGTCGTCGCGATGTCGCGCCGATGCTTGCCAAGGGTCACCCCGATCATGTTCCGACGCGCGGAGTTCCGCATCGCCGCCCTGTCTCTCGCGCTCGTCGCCACGACCGGCTTGCTCCATGGCCCGGCGCAAGCGCAGTTCCGCGGCGGCTACGCCTTTTTGCAGGCGGTCGAAAACCGCGACGGGACCAAGGCGACCGAAGCGCTGAAAGACGATGCGACGCTGATCAACACGCGCAATGCCGACACCGGCGAGACCGCGCTGGCAATCGTCGCCAAGCGCCGCGACGCGACCTGGCTGCGTTTTCTGCTCGCCAAGGATGCCGATCCGGCGATCGCCGATCGCCAGGGCATGACCCCGCTGATGCACGCCGCGCTGCTCAACTTCACCGACGGCGCGCAGGATCTGCTGAACGCCAAGGCGCCCGTCGATCAGACCAATCGGCGCGGCGAAACAGCACTGATTCTGGCGGTGCAGACCAAGAATGTCGCCATGGTTCGCCTGCTCGTGCGCAACCGCGCCAACCCCGACAAGGCCGATCATGTCACCGGCATGTCGGCGCGCGACTACGCCAAGCGCGACGACCGCACCGGGCAATTGACGGCGATTCTCGACGCCAAGCCCGATGGTCCGGTTCGCGATCTGGGGCCGAGCTTCGGCCCGAACTGACGGGATCAATGTGATTCCCTGATTGACAATCACATTACAGTGTGAGACATCCCGATCATGTCCACACAGCTAATCGAGCGCATCCGCGCCATCGTCGATGACGGCAGCATGTCGCGGTCGGGCCTTGCCCGCGCGGCGGGGCTGCATGCCAACAGCCTGCGCGACCTCGAATCGCCCGGCTGGAATCCCACCGCCGAAACATTGCGCAAGCTGGAAAACTGGCTGGCGCACGGCAGCGACCTGTCGCCGATGGCGACGCCCGAAGAGATTATCGCCGAAGCGCGCAACGGCCGCATGTTCATCCTGGTCGATGACGAGGACCGCGAGAATGAGGGCGATCTTGTCATTCCGGCGCAGATGGCGACCCCCGACGCGGTCAATTTCATGGCGACGCATGGTCGCGGGCTGATCTGCCTGACGCTGACGAAGGCGCGCGTCGACCAGCTCGGCCTTGAACTGATGAGCCGCGCCAACGGCACCCGCCACGAAACCGCCTTCACCACTTCGATCGAAGCCCGCGAGGGGGTCACCACCGGTATCTCCGCCGCCGATCGCGCGCGCACCGTGTCGGTCGCGATCGACGCATCGAAGGGCCGCGACGATATCGTCACCCCCGGCCACGTCTTTCCGCTGATCGCGCGCGATGGCGGCGTGCTGGTGCGCGCCGGTCACACCGAGGCGTCGGTCGACATCGCACGGCTCGCCGGGCTCAACCCGTCGGGGGTGATCTGCGAGATCATGAACAACGACGGCTCGATGGCGCGGCTCGACGACCTCATTCCTTTCGCGCGGCGCCACGGGCTGAAGATCGGCACGATCGCCGACCTCATCGCCTATCGCCACCGTAACGACCGGCTGGTCGAATGCGTCGCCGACGAGCCTTTCGAATCGGATTATGGCGGCGACTGGCGGCTGAAATCCTATCGCAACAAGATCGACGGCAGCGTCAATCTGGTGCTGCAAAAGGGCGCGGTCGAACCCGCCGGGGTGACCCTAGTCCGTATGCACCCGGTGTCGATCTTTGACGACATCATGGGGCGTCCGGGGCCGAAAAAGCGCCGCCTGCAACGCTCGATGGAGGCAATCGGCGAAGCCGGATCGGGCCTGATCGTCATGCTGATGCGCCCACTGCCCGGATCGGCCGAGGCCGAAGCGACCCCGCCGCCGACCGGCGGCATGGACCTTCGCACCTATGGCATCGGCGCGCAGATCCTCGCCGACCTCGGCGTCCACGCGATGGAATTGCTGACCCCGTCGCACAATAATCTCGTCGGGCTGGAGGGCTATGGTCTGTCGGTCGTCGGCGAACGCTCGATCCCCGGAGAAGCATGACATGGCGCACGTCCTGATCGTCGAAGCCCGTTTCTATTCGCACCTCAACGACATGCTGCTGGACGGCGTGCGCAGCGCGCTCGAAGCCGAAGGGCATAGCCATGAGACGGTGACGGTGCCTGGCGCGCTCGAAGTGCCCGCGGCGATCTCGCTCGCCGCCGACAGCGGGCGCTTTGACGCCTATGTCGCGCTCGGCGTCGTGATCCGCGGCGAGACCTATCATTTCGAGGTCGTGTCGAACGAAAGCGCGCGCGGCATCATGGCGCTGACCCTCGACGGGCTGGCGATCGGCAACGGCATATTGACCGTCGAGAATGAGGAACAGGCGCTTGCGCGCGCCGACAAGACGCGCAAGGATAAGGGCGGCGAAGCGGCGAAGGCCGCGATCGCCATGCTGGCCCTGAAGGAACAATTCGGCATTGGTTGATCGCCCGCCCCCCAGCCGTTTTTCCGTCGTCGAGCGCGGCGGGCGGCTGGTGGTGATCGACAGGGAAACCGGCCAGACGCCGCTGAGCGCCGCCGAGCGCATGGAAATTCATGATCGCCAGCTGGGCGTCGAACCGATCCGCCCCGAACGGCCCAGCCAGACACCCGACCTGTCAGCCGCAGCGCGTGCCGAATCGGGGCTGAGCGCGCGGCCCGCGCCGAACCAGCCGCCCACGCCTGCCCCCACCAGACAACGCAGCAGCGGCGCGGCCACCGACCCGAGCAAACGGCCGTGGGCAAACGGGCCAAAGGACCCGCCGGCGCCGACACCGAACACCGCACCAACCCCGGCGCGCGTCCCCAGCCGTCCGGCGCCGCAGCGCGGCGGTCGCAAGACGATCGTCACCGGCAAATGGTGGGATGCAAAGGGGCCGCGCACGATCGAGCTTGGCCCAAAGGGTCAGCAGACGCTGAGCGGCGGATTTGTGACGCTGTTTTTCGTGCTGCTGACCGCCGCGATCTTCGCGCTGATCATCCAGCCGATCCTGCTGTTCGTCGGCGCCTTCCTGCTGTTCCGTTTCGGCAGCAACATCCTCGGTCCGCTGGGCGCCGGGATTGTCGACAAGGCGATTGCGGAGAAGGGTTAGCTGATCCTCCCTGTCGCGAAGCGATGGGGAGGAGGACCGCCGCCGCAGGCGGTGGTGGAGGAGCGCCGACCGCGCGCCAATGCCCCTCTGTCAGCCTCTCTGAGGCTACCACCTCCCCATGGCTGCGCCACGGGGAGGATCGACACAGCTTACGCGTCCACCAACGCCGGATAGTCGGTGTAACCTTCGGGGCCCGGCGAGTACCAGGTCTGCGGATTATCCGCGGCCCATGCGGCGCCGCTCTTGATCCGTTCGACGAGGTCCGGATTGCCGATGAACGGACGACCAAAGGAAATCGCGTCGGCAACCCCCTCGGCGAGCACCGCTTCGGCCTTCGCCACGTCATAGTCGCTGTTGAGGATCAGCGGGCCTTTGAACGCCTGACGGATGGCAGGCGACTGCTTGGGTACATCGGTATTGCCGAACGTCCCGTCGGGACCGGGTTCGCGCAGTTCGAGGAAAGCGATGCCGAGCGCATCGAGCGCGGCGGCGGCGGCGGGGAACAGCTTTTCGGGCGCGCTGTCGTCGACGCCCTGCGTTTCGCCGTTCGGCGACAGGCGCACCGACACGCGGTCGGCACCCCAGACGCCGGTCAGCGCTTCGGTCACTTCGCGCAGCAGGCGGATGCGGTTTTCGACCGGGCCGCCATAATCATCGTCGCGCAGGTTCGAATTGTCGCGCAAAAACTGATCGATCAGATAGCCATTGGCGCCGTGCAGCTGCACCCCATCGAACCCCGCTTTCTTGGCATTTTCGGCGGCGTGGACATAATCGGCGATCACGCGGGGGATCTCGTTCAATTCCAGCGGACGCGCAACTTCCAGGTCGCGGCGACCGACAGGGGTATGCGCGCGCCCGGCGCCGACGGTGGCCGAAGCCGACACCGGCGGCTTGCCGTCGTTGAACACCGAATGGACGAGGCGGCCCATGTGCCACAGCTGCGCGACAATACGGCCACCCGCCTTATGCACGGCGTCGGTGACCGGCTTCCAGCCTTCGACCTGCGCGTCGGTCCACAAGCCAGGCGCCGACGGCCAGCCGAGCCCTTCCTGCGAAATGCCGGTCGCTTCGGAAATGATCAGCCCCGCCGAGGCGCGCTGGCGATAATATTCGACCGCCAGTTCGTTGGGGACAAAGCCCGGCCCGGCGCGGCCGCGGGTCAGCGGCGCCATGATGATGCGGTTCGGCGCCTCGATGGCGCCCAGCTTGATCGGGTCGAAAAGCGATACGGCCATAAATCCTCCACGTTCCAAATTTCCGGCGACGACCGATCGGGGCGCCGCTATGGCCCGCAAAGCTATGGACGCTGCGGTGCCTGCACAATGGTCAGTATCAAAAGAAAATCTAAATGACAGCCAAGATCGAAAGCCTCGACCCAGACGAACGCCCGATCCCGGTCGTCGGACGCTGGGCGTTTCTGGCGCTGCTCGCGGGCAATATCTCGCTGTCGGTCGGCGCGCTGCTCGTCCGCTTCGCCGACACCGGGCCGACCGCGTCGGCTTTCTGGCGCATGGCGATCGCCCTGCCCTTCCTGCTCGCGCTGGCGTGGCGCGAGAGCGGCGGGCGCATGCCGCCCCGAAATGCCATCGTCGTTGCGAGCGCCGCGGGCATTTTTTTCGCGCTCGACCTCGTCGCCTGGCACATCGGCATCCTCCAGACCAAGGTCGCCAATGCGACGCTGTTCGGCAATTGTGCTAGCTTGCTGCTCGTGATCTGGGGCATCTTCCTTGCGCGCAGCTGGCCGCGCGGGTGGCAGGCGCTGGCGATCCTGCTCGCCTTTGCCGGATCGGCGCTGCTCATGGGGCAGAGCTACGAATTGTCGCCCGCCTATCTGGTCGGCGACCTGCTCAGTCTGCTCGCGGGGGTGCTCTACACGGTTTATGTCATCCTGATGCAGCGCGTGCGCGGCACGCTCGAACCCTGGACCGCGCTCGCGATTTCGTCGGTGGTGTGCGTGCCGATCCTATTCGGCACGGCCTTCGGTCTGGGCGAGGCGATCATGCCGCAGAACTGGACCCCGCTGATCCTGCTCGCGCTGACCAGCCAGATCATCGGGCAGGGGCTGATGACCTGGTCGCTGCCGCGCTTCTCACCGCTGGTGATCGGACTGACCCTGCTCGTCCAGCCCGCAGTGGCCGCGCTCGCGGGCTGGCTGGCATTCGGCGAGCTGCTCGGCCCCATCGACATTTTCGGCGGCATGATGGTCGGCGCGGCGCTGGTGCTGATCCGGTTGCCGAACCGCCGCGCGGCGCCTATCTAAATCCGATGGCTTCGATCCTTCCCGCCGATCCGACCCTCGACGAGATTCGCGCCGCGCTGGCGCCGCTGATCGCGTCGTCGGCGGCGTTCGATGGCTTCAGCGCTGCGGCGCTCGCCGACGCCGCGCGCCGCGCCGCGGTCGATCCCGACGTCGCCAGCCTCGCCTTTCCCGGCGGCGGGCGCGACATGGTCGACGCGTGGTTCGCCGACATCGACGATCGCATGGCAGCGAAATGGCCCGCCGACAGGCTGGCCACGCTGAAGATTCGCGAGCGCATCACGACGTTGGTCGAAACGCGCCTCGACCTGCTCGCCCCCGACCGCGAATCGCTGCGCCGCGCACTCGCGCTGCTGGCGCTCCCCACCAACGTGCCGTTCGCGGCCAAGCTCGGCTGGCGCAGCGCCGACGCGATGTGGCGGCTCGCGGGCGACACCGCGACCGACTATAATCACTACAGCAAGCGCGCGATCCTCGGCGCGGTCTATGCCTCGACGATGGCGGTGTTCCTGAACGACGAGAGCGATGGTTACGCCGACACCCGCGCCTTCCTCGCGCGCCGGATCGACCAGGTGATGCGCTTCGAAAGCTGGAAATACCGCCGTGCATCGCGCATCACCGAACGCCCCAGCCTTGCGCGCTTTGTCGGGCGGCTGCGCTATCCGGGGCGATAGCGACACGATAAAGCACTGGCGCTCCCCCGGTGTTATTGATAATCGCTCGCAAATGAACTCGAAGCTCGACTCCGCGCCATTGGGCGTCGCCGTCCGTATATCCCGTATCGATTGGGACGCCATGTCGCATGACGAAGGGCGACGGCTGCGCGAATTCGGGTTGATGGAAGGGATCGAAGTCACCCCGCTCCACCGCGGCAGCCTGTTTTCGCGCGATCCGCTGGCGCTGGCGATCGGGCGGATGCAGGTCATCATCCGCGCGCGCCAGGCGGCGATGATCGAAGTGGCGTCCACCGCATCATGACCGGCGCCATCCCGACGATCGCACTGGTCGGCAATCCCAACGCCGGCAAATCGAGCCTGTTCAACGCGCTGACCGGCGCGCGGCAAAAGATCGCCAATTATCCCGGCGTGACCGTCGAGCGCAAGGCGGGGCACGCCAGCTTTGCCGACGGGCGGCCGCTGGCGCTGGTCGACCTGCCCGGCAGTTACAGCCTGACCCCCGCCAGCCCCGACGAGGCGGTGACGCGCGACGTCGTGCTGGGCCAGCAGGCGGGCGAACGGCGTCCCGATGCGCTGGTCGTCGTCGTCGATGCCGCCAACCTCGACAACCATCTCTGCTTCGCGCTCGAACTGATCGCGCTCGGGCTGCCGACGGTGGTCGCGCTCAACATGCTCGACCTCGCCGAGCGCGACGGGCTGGTGCTGGACCCGCAGCGCTTGTCGCAAGAGCTCGGCGTGCCGGTGGTCCCGACCGTCGCGGTGCGCAAGCGCGGGCTGACCGATCTGCTCGCCGCGGTCGACGGCGCGATCCTGTCGCACCAGACGCAAGCGACTGCGCAGCCCGCCCCGCCCGCCTCGGATGCTGCGCTGCACCAGCGCGCCCGCGCGATCGCGCGCGCCGCGACACTGTCCGAAACCCCGGTGCGCCGCTGGACGCAGCGCGTCGATGCCGTGTTGCTCCACCCCGCCCTCGGCTTCCTGATCCTGCTCGCGCTGATGTTCGTGATGTTCCAGGGCGTCTATGCCTGGTCCGAAGCGCCGATCGGCTGGATCGAGGGCGGCATCGGCGCCCTGCAGGGCGCGGTCGATGCCGCGCTGCCCGACGGTTTCCTGCGCGGGCTGATCATCGAAGGCATCCTCGGCGGGGTCGGATCGGTGATCGTCTTCCTGCCGCAAATCCTGATCCTGTTCCTCTTCATCCTGCTGCTCGAGGCGTCGGGGTACATGACCCGCGCCGCCTTTCTGATGGACGGCATCATGGCGAAGGTCGGGCTGTCGGGCCGCGGCTTCATCCCTTTGCTCTCCAGCTTCGCCTGCGCGGTCCCCGGGATCATGGCGACGCGCGCGATCCCCGACCCCAAGGACCGGCTGACGACGATTTTGATCGCGCCGCTGATGACCTGCTCGGCGCGGCTTCCCGTTTACACGCTGATCATCGGCGCCTTCATTCCGAACAGCAATGTCGGCGGATCGCCCGTCGGCCTGCAAGGCCTCGTGCTGTTCGGCCTGTATCTGTCGGGCATCGTTGGCGCGCTGGTCGTCGCGCTGGTGCTGCGCCGCACCGTCGCCAAGGGCAATGCTGCGGGCTTCATGATGGAAATGCCGCGCTACCAATGGCCGCGGCTGCGCGACGTCGCAATCGCGCTGTGGCAGCGCGCGTGGATTTTCCTGCGCCGCGCCGGAACGATCATCTTTGCCACCACCATCGCGCTGTGGCTGCTGCTGAGCTACCCCAAGGTGCCGACGGACAGCACGGAAAGCCAGGTCGATTACAGCGTCGCCGGCCGCATCGCGAGCGGGCTGGAAGTCGTCGTCGCGCCGATCGGATTCAACCATGACATCGCGCTCGCGCTGATCCCCGCGATGGCGGCGCGCGAGGTCGCGGTGTCGGCGCTTGCCACCGCCAATGCGATCGAGGCGGGCGATGATGAAGAGGCGATGGCGCAATCGCTCAGCGAGCGTTTGCAGGGCCGCTGGAGCATCGCCACGGCGCTCGCGTTCCTTGCCTGGTTCGTGTTCGCGCCGCAGTGCATATCGACGATCGCGATCACCCGGCGCGAGACCAATGGGTGGAAATGGCCGCTGTTCATGGTTGGCTATTTGTTCGCGCTCGCCTATGCCGCTGCTGGCATCACATACTGGACAGCCGTTGCCTTTGGACTAGGCTGATCCTTCCAACATTCAAGCGGAGCGGAGCGGCATGGCTGGCAGCGTCAACAAGGTAATTTTGATCGGCAACCTCGGCGCCGATCCCGAAATCAAGTCGTTCCAGAATGGCGGCAAGATCGCCAACATCCGCATCGCGACCTCCGAACAGTGGAAGGACCGGATGACCGGCGAGCGCAAGGAGCGCACCGAATGGCATAATGTCGTGATCAACGGCGAAGGGCTGGTCGGGGTCGTCGAACGCTTCCTCAAAAAAGGCTCGAAAGTCTATATCGAGGGCAGCCTGCGCACCCGCAAATGGCAGGACCGCGACGGCAACGACAAATATACCACCGAAGTGGTGATCGCGGGGATGGGCGGCACGCTGACCATGCTCGACGGCGCGCCGGGTGGCGGCGGCGGATCGCGCGGCGGTGGCGGCGAGGATAGCTGGGGCAGCGGTGGCGGTTCGGGCGGTGGCTCGGGTGGCGGCTGGAACCAGGGCGGCGGCTCGGGCGGATCGTCCGGCGGCGGCTTTGGCGGCGGTTCGAGCGGAGGCGGCGGACGTCCGCCCTTCGACGACGATCTGGACGACGACGTTCCGTTCTGATCGTCTGCCGACGACTGGATTGAAACCGTAGCCCTGAGCCTGTCGAAGGGCGCTTATCGGATAGGCGCCCTTCGACAGGCTCAGGGCTACGGCTTTTGGATCGCGTCCAGCATCATGCAGATGTCCGGCCATGTCGATTGATGTCCTTACCGCCGCCGATGTCGCGCGCGGCGTGTGCCGCCTGTTCGCGCAGCAGGGGCTGGTCGCCATCCCCGAAGTGCCGCTGCCCAACGGGCGGCGCACCGACCTGACCGCGATCGACGCCAAGGGCAACATCACAATCGTCGAGATCAAGGTCAGCCGCGCCGACCTGCACGGCGACGGCAAATGGCCCGACTATTGCGACTGGTGCGATCGTTTCTATTGGGCGCTGGCGGCGGGGCTCAACCCCGCGATCCTCGACACCCCCGATTATCGCCCCGAAACCTCCGGCCTGATCATCGCCGACCGCTATGGCGCCGCGGTGGCGCGCGAAGCGGCGAGCTGCAACCTCGCCCCGGCGCGTCGCAAGGCCGAACTGCTGCGGATCGGACGGATCGCAATGCGGCGGTCGATGATCGCGATGGACCCGGAAATTGCGGGGCCGTGGGGGGAAGGCTGAGGCCGCCAGCGTCGTGCAGGAAAATTTTCCTACGCAATGGCGCGAAGGCGCAAAGAAAAAGGAATCTCACACAAAGACACAAAGATGGCGCGCTTTTGCGCAGCCGTCGCTTGTCGCCGCAGGCGAGCATCAAAAAGGCGCCTCGCGCGGCTCTCGCACTGCGGTGTTTGGGAAGGCGGCCATCTTTGTGCCTTTGTGTGAGATTATCGAAAGGCCCGCCGCGCTGGTTTTCCTCTTCGCGCCTTTGCGCCTTTGCGTGAGATACTCGCGTAACCGGCCTTGCAGGCCAACTATCCCCGCGCCTGCATTCGCGCCAGATAGCGCGCGAGGATGTCGATCTCGAGGTTGACCGGACGCCCCGCCGCGGCTTCGTCAAGCGTCGTCATTTCCTGCGTGTGCGGAATGATGTTGAGCGTGAAATGCGCGCTGCCATCGGGCTGGTCGGTCACGTCGTTGACCGTCAGCGATACGCCATCGACGGTGATCGATCCTTTCGGCGCGATATGCGGCGCCAGCGCGGCGGGTGCCGCGACGGTGACCGTCACGCTGTCGCCGACGGGCACGACCGACACGATCGATCCCACCGCATCGACATGCCCGGTGACGATATGCCCGCCCAGCTCGTCGCCGACCTTCAGCGCGCGTTCGAGGTTCAGGCGGCGACCCGCGTCCCACATTCCGGGCGCGGTACAGGCGAGCGTTTCGGCGCACGCATCGATCGCGAACCAATGCCCGTCCGCATCGGCGCCCTTGTCGACGACGGTCAGGCACGCCCCCGAACAGGCGATCGATGCCCCCAGATCAATGGTGCCCGTGTCGTAGCGGGTGGCGATGACCAGCCGCGTGTCGCCGCGATCCTCGCGCGAACGAACGGTGCCGATGTCGGTGATGATGCCGGTGAACATGGGGCTCGTTATCCTTCTCTGACCCGCTCGTAAACGTCGAGTCGGTCGCTGCCAAGCAGGCGGCTGTCGGTCAGTCGCCAGCAGCGATGGGCGTCGGCCAGATCGGTCAGCCCGATGTCGCCCAGCGCGGGCTTGCCGCCGCCGATCAGGATCGGGGCGCGGTAGAGCAGCAGGCGGTCGACGCGATCGGCGGCGAGAAAGGCTGACGCGGCCCCGGCGCCGCCCTCGACCAGCACCGAATTGACATCGTTGATCGCATCGGGCGAGGCAACGGCGGTCCAGCCTGCGGGCGCGTTGCCCGAGGTCAGCAGCAGCTTCTGCGGGCTGCGGTCCGCCAATCCGGCCAGCCGCACATCGAGCCGCGGAGCATCGGCGTCGAGCGTCCCGCGCCCGACAAGGATCGCCTGATGCTGCGCGCGTTCGAGATGACCATGCGCGCGCGCGCGGTCCCCTGTGATCCAGCGGCTCGACCCGTCACCCATCGCGATGCAGCCGTCGAGCGAGGTCGCAAGCTTGAGGGTGACGAACGGACGTCCGGCAAGCTGCCGCGTCCACCAGGGCACCATCGCGGCGCGCGCTTCGGCGGCCAGGACGCCCTCGACGACCGCAATCCCCGCATCGCGCAACCGCGCCATGCCTTTGCCATTCGTACGCGGGTCGGGATCCTGCGCCGCAACGACCACGCGCGCGACCCCCGCGGCGATCAGCGCATCGGTGCAGCACGGTCCGCGCGGACTGGCGTGGGCGCACGGCTCGAGGGTGACATAAGCGGTGGCGCCGCGCGCCGCGTCTCCCGCCGCGGCGATCGCCATCGCCTCGGCATGCGGGCGCCCGCCCGCTTGCGTCCAGCCGCGTGCGATGACCTTCTCGTCCTTGACGATCAGACAGCCGACATTGGGATTGGGCGCCGCCGCCGGGCGGCCCCGCCGCGACAGCGCGATGGCGACCGCCATCCAGTCGGCATCGGCGGGCCGTCGTTGCATGCGCTCAGTCGGCTGCCTGCGCTTGCGGCCCGCGCGCGGCGCGTTCGGCGAGCGTCGAACGCACCGCAGCGACGGGCTTTTTCTGCTTCGCCGCCGCCGCTTCCGCTTCGCCCAGCGTTTCGCGGGTCACCTTGTCGGCCTCGGCCGAATCATATTCGACCCCCATCATATCGGCGAGTCGCTGATATTCGGCGCGCTTTTCGGCATTGGCGCGCGTCGTTTCTTTCGCGCGCGCGACCCAATCGGCGCGGATTTCGGCGGCGCTGCGGTCGGCCGACCAGTTTTCGAAATAGATGATCTGCACCTTCGGCTCCTCGGTGCGGATCAGATGCTCGGAAAAACCATAGAAAACGACGATCGGCAGCACGATCGCAACGCCCCAGCTGGCCCAGCGGTGCGGACGCGGTTCGCGGACATAGGCCCAGAAATCGGACAGGCCGCCGCCGATATCGACGTTGTTGAACATTCCCATGGCGGCAATTTAGGCGATCTCGCGGCGATTGGCGAGAGGGCGGCGATTGCACCGAACGATTGCAGCGCCGGCCATAGATTGCAAAAAATGCAATTGCAGATGCTCATTTCGCAGTTGCACAATTTTTTGTGCGCTGCAATATGAGCATGCCTTTTAGGCATCCTCTCCCAAAACTTTCATGGGCCGCCCCTCGGGCGGCCCTTTTTTTCGACCTTTTTGGTTGAGAGATGCCGCTAGTCGGCTTTCCTGATGATTCGCGAATCACGCCTGCAACGGCATCCGCTTTTCGAATCGGCGCACTTCGGCGATAAAACTGCCGGGTAAGGGCGTTGCGCCGCCGCTGTCGAGATCGACATGCGCATAGCTGATCGCGATATCGGTCAACCGCTCGGCGCCGCGAAAAATCGCGCAATGGACGGTGAAACTCGTCCGCTCGAACCGGCTGACTCGCGCCGCAATGGTAATCTGCTCGTCGAGCCGGGCGGGGGCGTGATATTCGATTTCGCACCGTGTCTCGCGAATATCTGTACCATATTGGTGAAAATAGGGGCCGGGCTGCCCCTCTCCCAAGGCGCGGAAATATTCGGTCACGCCGATATCGGCATAGACCAGATAATTGCCGTTGAAGACGATGTTCTGACCGTCGATCTCGTTGAAGCGCACGCGCACTGTTTCGTGGACCCGAAAATCCTCGCGCGGCACCTCGCCGTTGCTGCTGTCCATCGCCGCCTCAGGCCGCGAGTGCGGCGGGGGTGCGGTCGAGCGGCGCGCAGGCCGCTTCGAGCCAGGCGCGATCGTCCGCGCTCAGTCCCGGCGCCAGCTTGGCGAACACCTCGGCATGATAGGCATCGAGCCAGTCGGCCTCGGCGGGCGACAGCAGCGCGGTTTCGACCAGATCTCTCGCGATCGGGGCAAAGGTGATCGTCTCGAACCCCAGCATATCCTCCTCGGCGCCATCGATGCGGACCGGAACCACCACCACCAGATTTTCGATGCGAATGCCGAAATGGCCCGCCTTGTAATAGCCGGGCTCGTTCGACAGGATCATGCCCGCATGCAGCGGCTCCTCGGTCCCCGCCTGTCCGCCCGCGGGCTTGGCGATGCGCTGCGGCCCTTCGTGCACCGCCAGATAGCTGCCGACGCCGTGCCCGGTACCATGCGCATAATCGACCCCGTCGGCCCAAAGATATTGCCGCGCGAGGATGTCGAGCTGGCTGCCGCGCGTGCCCTTGGGAAAGCGCGCTGTCGCGAGCGCGATATGGCCTTTCAGGACCTGGGTGAAGCGGCGGCGCATTTCGGCGCTCGGCGCGCCGATCGCGATCGTGCGCGTGATGTCGGTGGTACCGTCGTCATACTGACCGCCCGAATCGACGAGATAGAGCGTGCCGGTCTCGATCGCGCGGTTGGTCGTCTCATCGACCTTATAGTGCGGCAGCGCGCCGTTGGGACCGGCCGCCGAGATGGTGTCGAACGACAGGTCGCGCAGCGCGCCATTGGCGTCGCGAAATTCGCGGAGCTTCGCCGCGGCGCCGAGTTCGTCGAGCCCTCCCTGCGGCGCCACCTCCTCCATCCATTTAAGGAAGCGCGACACCGCGACGCCGTCGCGGACATGCGCCGCGCGCGTGCCGCTGAGTTCGGCGTCATTCTTGATCGCCTTGGGCAGCACCGCCGGATCGCGATGGCGCGCGATCTTCGCCCCCGCACCCTCGAGCGCGGTAAAGATCGCCGCGACCGCGCGGTCGGGATCGACCGCTACCCGTCTGTCCTTAAGGTCGGCGAGCGCCGCCTCGAACGCGTCGCGATCGTGGATGCGGACGCTGTTGCCAAGGTGCGCGCGCACCGCGTCGGTCATTTTTTCGGGCGCGATGAACAGGTCGGCCGTGGCGTCGGCATGGAGCAGCGCGAAGGCCAGCCCGACCGGCGTGTGGCTAACGTCGGTACCGCGGATGTTGAACGTCCACGCGATCGAATCGAGCGCGGTCATCACCGTCGTGTCGAGGCCGTTCGCCTTCAGCCAGTCGGCGATGATTTCGCGCTTTTGGGTCGCGGCCTGCCCGGCGAGCGCCGCGTCGTGGACGGTGACCACCGCCGCGCTCGGCACCGGCTGGTCGTCCCACGCCGCGTCGAGCGGGTTCGCGTCGACCGCAACGAGGCTCGCCCCCTTCGCCGCCAGCGCCTTTTCGAGGCCGCGCGCCCAGTCGATGCTGTGGAGCCACGGATCATAGCCGACCTTCTGCCCCGCGCTGATATTGGCACCCAGCCATTCGGCGACGCTCGACTGCGGCACGCCGACATAGTCGAACAGCGCGCCGTCGACCTGATCGCGCACCTGCACCGTATAGCGTCCGTCGACGAAGACCGCGGCCTTTTCGGGCAACACCGCCGCCGTTCCCGCCGATCCACCGAAGCCCGTCAGCCACGCCATGCGCTGCGCATAATCACCGACATATTCGCTCATATGCTCGTCGCTGATTGGCACGACAAAGCCATCCAGACCCTGCGCTTTCAGTTCGGCGCGGACGCGGGCAAGACGATTGGCGTGGATGGTGCTGGACATCAGACGTTCCTTATTCCTACATCGCGGGCGATCCCGCCCGATCCGGGCGACACCGCGGGGGATTTTTCGATGCGCGCTATTTGGATGTTTCTGGCGGCAATTGCCACCCCGCTTCTCGCATCATCGCCCCTGCTTGCCCAACAGAAAGACGCCGCCTTGACCAGCCCCGCCCCTGCCCTGCCCGCCGCCCCCGTCGCGGAAAAGCGCTCGCATGAAATGAAGCTGCACGGCAAGAAGCTCTCCGATCCGTATCACTGGCTGAAGGACGAGAGCTATCCGGTGATCGATGACAAGGATGTGCTCGACTATGTGAAAGCCGAGAACGCCTATTTCGACGCGGCGATGAAGCCGCACGCCGCATTGGTCGAGACGCTGTTCCAGGAAATGAAGGGCCGGATCAAGGAAGCGGATTCGAGCGTGCCGCAAAAGGACGGCGACTGGGTCTATTGGGTCGAATTTGAGGAAGGCGCCGAATATAAGAAATGGTACCGGCGGCCCGCGGCGGGCGGTGATGCCGCGCTGATCCTCGACGAGGTCGCGATGGCGAAGGACAAGGAATATTTCCGCCTGTCCGACGTCGCGATCAGCCCCAATGGCAAGCTGATGGCCTATGCCGTCGATGACAATGGCTCGGAACGCTTCGAGGTACGCTTCACCGACCTGACGACCGGAAAGGCGCTGCCCGACGTCATCCCCGGCACCCTGTCGTCGCTGGTGTGGACCGAGAACAGCGACGCGCTGCTCTATGGCCTCGCCAATGAAAACTGGCGCACCGACAATGTCCATGTCCATTATCTGGGCACCCCGGTCAGCGAAGATGTCCGCATCTACAAGGAAGCCGACATTGGTTTCGGGGTCGGCATCGGCAAGACCGCCGACGACGCCTATATCGTGATCGCGACCGGCGACAATGAAACGAGCGAAGTCTATCTGCTTCCTGCCGACGATCCGGGCGCCCAGCCGATGCTGGTATCGGCGCGCAAGAAGGGCCGCGAATACAGCGTCGATGTCCGCGAAAAGACGCTCTACATCCACACCAACGACGATCATGCCAATTTCCGCGTCGCGACCGCCAGCCTCGACAACCCGGGCGAATGGCAAACGCTGATCCCCGGTTCTGACGATAATTACATCACCGGCCTGTCGATCTTCCGAGACTATTTCGTCCTCGAATCGCGCGAAAAGGGCGTCGATCAGGTCGATGTCCGCCGCTACGACGCGCCGCTGACCCCGGGCCGCATCAAATTTCCCGAGACGACCTATGTCGCGGGATTGGGCGACAATCCCGAATATCATCAGGACAAGCTGCGGCTCGACTATGAATCGATGGTCACCCCCGACACCGTTTATGATTACGACATCGCCAGCGGCAAACTCGAAACGCTCAAGGTGCAGGAGATTCCGTCTGGTTACAATCGTGATGAATATGTAACCGAATTGGTGAACATGCCCGCGCGCGACGGCACCCCGGTGCCGGTGTCGCTGGTGTATAAGAAGGGCACGCCGCGGGACGGCAGCGCGCCGCTGCACCTCTATGTCTATGGCTCCTACGGCTACCGCGTGCCGCCGGGCTTTTCGACCACGCGCCTCAGCCTCGTCGATCGCGGCATGATCTATGCGATCGCGCATGTCCGTGGCGGCGACGACCTCGGCCGCGCCTGGTATCTCGCGGGCAAGACCACCGCGCGCAAGAACACGTTCAACGACTTCATCGACGTCGCCAAAGGGCTGATCGCCGCCAAATATACAAGCGCGGGCAAGATTTCGATCGAAGGCCGCTCGGCGGGCGGGCAGGTGATGGGGGTCGTCTATAACGAGGCGCCGGAACTGTGGGGCGCGGTGCTCGCGGGCGTGCCCTTCGTCGATGTGATCAACACGATGGTCGACGAGACGCTGCCACTGACCCCCGGCGAATGGCCCGAATGGGGCAATCCGATCACCGACAAGGCCGCGTTCGACTATATGCTGAGCTACAGCCCCTATGACAATGTGACCGCCAAGGCCTATCCGCCCATGCTCGTATCGGCAGGGCTCAACGATCCGCGCGTCACCTATTGGGAGCCCGCCAAATGGGTCGCCAAACTCCGCGCGACGCGCACCAACGACGCGACCCTGCTGCTACGCACCAACATGGGCGCGGGCCATGCAGGCAAGTCGGGCCGCTGGGGCGCGCTGCGCGAGGACGCCGAGGAGTTCGCCTTCGTGCTGACGCAGCTGGGGGTCGAGAAATAAGGTACCGGTACCAATAGCCCCAAGGCGTGCGACAGGCGCGCGACATTTCGGCACATCGGCGCGACAGATCGGACTCATTCCGCCCTTCCACCAAAGGGAGGGGATCCGATGATGTTACGACCGATCGCATATATTCTGGGCGCCACCGCCTTGCTCGCGAGCGCAGCGCCCGCGTGCGCGCAAACCGGCGCTAACGCCGACCGGGCTGCCGTCGCGCAGCGCCTGCTCGACACGCTCCGCGAAACCAACGGCGTCCCCGGCATGGCCGCCGCGGTGTGGCAGGACGGCCGCATCGTCTGGGACGGCGCGAGCGGGCAGCGCGATCGCACTAGCGGGGCGCCAGTCACGCGCGACACACTGTTCCGGCTCGCGAGCGTCTCAAAGCTGCTCACCGTCGCCGCCGTCATGCAGCTTGCCGAACAAGGCCGGATCGATCCCGACGCGCCGGTACAGCGCCAATTGCCATGGCTGGATACGCGCTGGCCGGCGATCACCCCACGCCAGATCGCGGCGCATGTCTCGGGCCTGCCGCATTATCAGGCGATCGATGCGGATCGCGGATCGCGTCACTACGCCACGGGGCGCGATGCCGTCGCGATTTTCGCGGGGCGCGACCTGCTGAGCCCGCCGGGAACCACCTACAGCTATTCGTCATGGGGCTATAGCCTGCTCGGCGCGCTGGTCGAGGACAAGGCCGGACGCCCCTTCACCGACTATGTCGCAAAAAAGGTCGCACCGGGGCTCGCGATTCGCGCCGACGCGACCGACAGCGGCGACCCCAACGCCTCGCGCGCCTATGGCTTCGACCAGCGGCGCGTGGTCGATCTGCCGCGCCACGATTTCAGCTACACCTGGGGCGGCGGCGGGCTCAGTGGCACCGCGAGTGCGGTCGCAAGTTTCGGCGGACGGATGATCGACGGCCGCGTCGTGCGCTCCGATACCTTTGATGCGATGCTCGTGCCGGTGAAGCTCGCCGATGGCAAAGCGGCAGGAGCGGAGGATTATGAGGTCGGTTTCGGCTGGCGCATCGGGAGCGACGCCGACGGCGCGCCCATCGTCCATCACAATGGCGTAGCGCTTGGCGCGCGCAGCACGCTCGGTCTGTGGCGCGGCGAACGCACGGCCGTCAGCCTGCTGTCCAATGCGTCGTGGGTGTCGCGCATGGAACCCACCGCGCAGATGATCGCCGCGCCCTTCCGTGCCGCACCCGCCGGGCTGGTCGCCGCCGAATGCCCGCTCGCGGCGCAGCGCTATCGCGGCACCTTTGGCGACGTCGCGGTCGAAGGCGCGGTGCGCTTCCGGATCGAGGCGGGGCTGTGCGTCGGCACCGCCGACCAGCACCCCGCGATGCTGGCCTATTTCGGCACCGCGATGCAGCGAAGCGACGCGCCGCTGACGATCGTCGGGCTCGACCCCAAAGGCGGACTGAGCCGCGCGGGGATCGTCAATCCGTTCGGCATCGCCGATTTGCGCGCGCAGGCCGACGGCAGCTTTGCCGCGCCAATCACCACGACGCGCCGCCTGGTGCTGCGTTTCGATTAGCCTGGCAGATAGCCGCGCGCGACCAGATCGCGTTCGAGCATCGCCGCGCCGCCGAACAGATGGCCGGCGATGCCGACCGATTCGGCCCCAGCGATATTCGCCGCGACATCGTCGATGAACAGCGCGCCCGCGGGATCGATGCCGAAGCGCTCGATCGCGAGGCGGTAGATCGCGGGATCGGGCTTCATCAATTTCTCGGTGCCCGACACGATGATACCCTGAAAACGGTCGAACACCGGCTGGGTCGGACGGAAGCCTTCCCAGAATTCATGGCCGAAATTGGTGATCGCGAACAGCGGCACCCCCGCGGCGTCCAATCGCGCCACGAGCTCTAGACTGCCCGGCATCGGCCCGGGAATCGTTTCGTTGAAGCGCGCCGCATAAGCGTCGATCAGATCGTCATGTCCCGGAAATTCGCCCTTGAGCTCGGGCAGCATCTCGGCGAGCGGGCGCCCGGCATCATGCTGGAAATGCCATTGGGGCGTAACGACGTTGGTCACGAACCATTCGAGCTCGTCCCGGTCGTCGATCAATTTCGCGAACAGGTGGCGGAGGTCCCAGTCGAACAGGACGCGGCCGACATCAAAAATCACCGATTGGCGAATCATGGGCACTCCGGACACGCGAAAGCGCCGCCGGAAGCATCCGACGGCGTCACGCTGACTTCGTTATACGCGCGGGGCGGAAAACGCCCCGACAGGACAATCAGCCCTGGCGCGCCTTGAAGCGGCGGTTGGTCTTGTTGATCACATAGGTGCGGCCACGGCGGCGGATAACGCGGTTATCCCGGTGGCGGTCCTTCAGCGACTTCAGGCTGTTGCGAATCTTCATCGTTCTGTTCCGTAAATCTTGGCGTGTTGACGCGAAGCGGCGCAACTATGGGGATGCAGGCGAAAAGTCAACCGGTTCACGCCCCTAATTTCGTCAGGCCGGACTTGATCCGGCATCCATAGCTGCGGCGAGGTCATAGACCCCGGATCAAGTCCGGGGTGACGAGGTTCTTAACCCGCCAAAGCTTTCTGCCGCCGCCGCTGCACCGACGAGCCATAGCCCATCGCCTCGCGATATTTCACCACGGTGCGCCGCGCGATGTCGTGCCCCTCGGCCGAGAGTTTCTGCGCGATCGTCTCGTCGGACAGGATTGCCTTGGCATCTTCGGCCTCGATCATCGCCTTGATCCGGCTCTTCACCGCCTCGGCCGACACCGCGCCGTCACCCTCGGTCGCCGAAATGCCGCTCGAGAAGAAATATTTGAGCTCGAACAGCCCCCGCGGGCAGCTGAGATATTTGTTGCTGGTGACGCGGCTGACGGTCGATTCGTGCATGCCGATTTCTTCGGCGACCTGGCGCAAGGTCAGTGGGCGCATATGCGCGACGCCGTGCAGGAAAAACCCCTCCTGCTGTTTGACGATCGCGCTTGCCACCTTGATGATCGTGCGCTGCCGCTGGTCGAGCGCGCGGACCAGCCAGTTCGCGCTCGCCAGCTGTTCGGACAGCCACGCCTTGCTCTTGGCGGCGGCGCCGGTGGCCAGTTCGCTATAATAGCGGCGATTGACGAGCAGGCGCGGCAGGGTGCCACTGTTGATCTCGACCGCCCAGCCCTTCGCGGTTTGGCGGATGAACAGGTCGGGGACGACTGCCTGCGCCGCGTCACCACCAAATTTCAGCCCGGGCTTGGGATCATAACCCCGCAATTCGCGAATCATGTCGGCCAGATCTTCGTCGTCGACGCCGCAGATGCGCTTCAATTGCGGGAACGCGCCCTTGGCGACGAGGTCGAGGTGGGCGATCATGCAGGCCATCGCCGGGTCGTACCGATCGGCCTCGCGCGCCTGGATCGCGATACATTCAGCAAGATCGCGCCCGCCGACCCCCGAGGGATCGAAACATTGCACGCCGGCCAGCACATTCTCGACCAGCGCCAGCGGCACGCCCAGTCGCTGCGCCACCTCGGCGAGATCGGCGCGCAGATAGCCGGTCTCGTCAATCAGCGCGACCAGCTGCTCGGCGATCATTGCCTCCAGCCCGCTAAAGCGCTCGCCGACCTGCGCAAGCAGATGACCGTGCAGCGTTTCGTCCTCGCCCGCAAAACTGTCGAAATCGATGCCTTCGCTGTCGCTGCCCGACAAGCCGACATTGTCGCTGACGCTGTCGTGGTGAAAGCTTTCGGCGGTCATATCGACATCAAGGTCGTTCGCGGTGCCGCTATCCGACGACAAGGCATGGTCGGCATCGAGCGATGCTGCCTCGGTTATCGGCGCATCGTCACCGGGATTGTCATTCGCATCGCCCGCGCTACCGTCGCTATCGCCCGAGGTCGCATCGAGCAGCGGGTTACCCTCGAGCGCCTCGGCGAGATAGGTTTCGAGTTCGAGGTTCGACAGCGCCAGCAGCTTGATCGCTTGCTGCAGCTGCGGCGTCATCACCAGCGATTGCGACTGGCGGAGATCGAGGCGCGGACCCAACGCCATGGCGGGCTAAATTATTCCCCGCCGTGCTCCCGCGGAGGCGGGAGCCCATCGCCGGTCGGTGCCATTTCGAACCCACCGGAGATGGGTCCCCGCCTTCGCGGGGACACATGGAAATTTTTCTGGCGGCGGCCCGCTAACATCACAACGAGAAACCCTCGCCCAGATACAGCCGCCGCACCTCAGGGTCGGCGACCAGCTCTTCGGGCGAACCCGCGAGCAGCACCTTGCCGTCATAGATGATGCACGCGCGGTCGACGAGGTCGAGCGTTTCGCGGACATTATGGTCGGTGATCAGCACCCCGATACCGCGCGTCTTGAGGTCGGCAACCAGATCTCGGATATCGCTGATCGACAGCGGGTCGATCCCGGCGAAGGGTTCGTCGAGCAGCATGATCGACGGGTTGGCTGCGAGCGCGCGGGCGATTTCGGCGCGGCGCCGTTCGCCGCCCGACAGCGCCATCGCCGCCGAATCGCGCAGCCGGGTCAGCCCGAATTCGTCGAGCAATTCCTCCAGCCGTCTCTCGCGCGACACCTTGTCGGGTTCGGCGAGTTCGAGCACCGCGCCGATATTCTGCGCCACCGTCATGCCGCGAAAGATCGAGGTTTCCTGCGGCAGATAACCGAGACCCAGGATCGCGCGGCGGTACATCGGCAACGCGGTGATGTCGGCGCCGTCGAGCATGATGCGGCCGGCGTCGGGCTTCACCAGCCCCATGATCGAATAGAAGCAGGTCGTCTTGCCGGCGCCGTTCGGGCCGAGCAGGCCGACAACTTCGCCCTTGCCGACCGACAGCGACACATCGGACAGCACGGTACGCTTGTCATAGCTTTTGGCGATCGAAATGACCGCAAGGCCGTTGCCCGCTGCCGCGTCATCGCGAACATGCGCCTTATGCTCTGCAACGCCGTGATCGGCGTCGGCGGTCAGCGAGGCCGGGGTCGCTTCGTCGTGGGTCATGCTGGATCGCTTCCTGAAGACATATGCACGGGCGTTACCCGAGGAGCGCGGCCAAGGTCAATCTGGCAAGATTATTGCAAGGCGGCGCGAAGGGGGCCTAGTGCCCGGTCTGTGGGCCGCGTACCACCCCCGACTGCGCAAGCTGTTCGTCGATCGCGGCGAGCAACCGTGCCAAGGCGACCTCATCCTTCGCTTCGGCGCGCGCGACCAGCACATCCTGCGTGTTCGAGGCGCGGAGCAGCCACCAGCCGTCGTCGGTCAGCACCCGCGCGCCGTCGGTGCGATCGACCTTTGCCCCCGATGCGGCCAGCCGCGCCAATACTTCATCCACAATGGCGAATTTGCGCACCTCGTCGACCTGGAAGCGGAGTTCAGGCGTGTTGACCATCGGCGCCATATTGCCGCGCAATTCGGTAACGCTTTGCCCGAGCTTCGTCGCCGCCTCGATCAGCCGCACCGCGGCGTAAGGCGCGTCGTCATAGCCATAATAGCGGTCGGCGAAGAAGACATGCCCGCTCATCTCGCCCGCCAGCGGGCTGCCGGTTTCCTTCATCTTTGCCTTGATCAGGCTGTGGCCGGTCTTCCACATCAAGGGCGTTCCGCCGAGCTCCGCAACGCGGTCGAATAGCGCCTGACTCGCCTTAACATCGGCAATGATCGTCGCGCCGGGCATGTCCTGCAGCAACGCCGCGGCGTAGATTTGCAGCAACTGGTCGCCCCAGATCACCCGTCCCTCGCCGTCGATCGCGCCGATCCTGTCGCCATCTCCATCGAAAGCGACGCCGAAATCGAGATTCCTCTCGGCGACGAGCTTGCGCAAATCGGCCAGATTCTTCTCTTCGGTGGGATCGGGATGGTGGTTCGGGAAATGGCCGTCGATGTCGGTGAACAACAGGAAATGCTCGCCCGGCAACTTCGCGGTGAGTTTTTCGATCACCGTCCCCGCCGCGCCATTGCCCGCATCCCAGCCGATGCGGAAGGCGCTACCGGCGAAACCCTCGACCAGCCGGTCGACATAGGCGTCGATGATGTCGATGCTCTGCGTGGCACCTTCGCCAGTTTCCCAATCGCCCGCGGCGGCCATTTCCCCGATCCGCTGAATGTCGGCGCCATAGAAAGGACGCCCCTGCATCACAAATTTGAAGCCGTTATAGTCGGGGGGATTGTGGCTGCCGGTTATCTGGATGCCGCCATCCACCTCTTCGGTTGACGCCGCATAATAGAGCATCGGCGTCGGCCCGAGCCCGACGTTCAGCGCGTCGATACCCGCCGCGTTGATCCCGGCGATCAGCGCGTCGGCGAGCATCGGCGACGACAGCCGTCCGTCATAACCGACCGCGATCCGCTTGCCCCCTCCGCGCGCGACGAGCGTCGCGAAACTGCGCCCGATGGCATAGGCGTCCTTGTCCGACAGCGTGTCGCCGACCACGCCGCGGATGTCATATTCGCGCAGCATCGTGGGATGGAAATTGTGCGTCATAATGCTCTCAGTCTTGTGCGGTGGGGGAGGTGTCAGGCGGCGGCGAACAGATCGCCGTCGGGGTGCAGCCGCTCGCGCGCGGGCAGGTTCAGCCCGCCCATCGCTTCGCGCAATTCCTGCCGCGCGACGACATGGCCGATCCCCATGCCGCCGAGATGCGGCTTGTCGAGCAGGGTCAGACCCGCAGGAAACAGCTCGCGATAGATCACACGTTCGCCAAGCCCGGGGATGACACGGAAGCCGACGCGGCGCGATAGCTGGTTCAGCGCCTCGCCGACGCGGCGCATATTATGCGCGTCGACATGCTGGAGGCGGTTGCGCAGGATGATCCAGTCGATCGTCCGCCCGTCGCTCTTGGCGCGCGCCTTGCGCGTGTCCCAGATCAGTTCCGAATAAAAGCTGGGGCGAGTGACCTGAAAACTCTCGGGATCGACCTGACCGATCAGGTCGAAATCGATGAAACTGTCGTTGATCGGGGTGACCAGCGTGTCGGCGGACGTCGCCAGATGGCGCGCAAACACATCGTCGCGGCCGGGCGTGTCGGCGATGAAATAATCGACATCGTGCGACAGCCGCGCGACCTGCGCGTCGAGTTCCTCGATCGTCGAACCATCGAACACTTCGAAATGCGGCGTCGGCAAAACGATATCGCGGCGTTTGGCGGTGTTGGTCCGATTCTCGAGATAGCGGTGAAAGGTACGCTGGCGCGGGTCGAGATCGAGCCCCGCGACCTTCCACCCCTGACTCGCCAGCGCGACCGCGAAATGGACGGCGCAGGTAGATTTTCCGGTCCCGCCCTTTTCATTGGCAAAGATGATGCGGTGCGGGGCGGGGTTCGTCATGAGCGTTGCGATTTTCCTGTTGGCGGCGCATGGGAGCCGCTCGGGTGGCCGTTGCGTCGCCATTATCGGAGGGCGGGCAAGCGTGCAAATCATCCGTGACATCGCGACGCTGCACCGCGGCATCGCGGCGCTGAAGCAGGGCGGCAAAAGTGTCGCGCTGGTGCCGACGATGGGGGCGCTGCACGACGGCCACCTCTCGCTCGTCCACATGGGGCGGCGCGTCGCTGACCATGTCGTCGTCTCGATCTTCGTCAACCCGACCCAATTCGGCCCCAACGAGGATTTCGCCGCCTATCCGCGCGACGAAGCGCGCGATGCGGCCTTGCTGGTCGAGCAAGGCGTCGCGCTGCTCTGGGCGCCCGACGTCGCGGTCATGTATCCCGGCGGCCATAGCACGCATATCGAGGTTGCCGAACTTGGCGCCGATTATTGCGGCGCCGCCCGCCCCGGTCATTTCGACGGCGTCGCCACCGTCGTCGCCAAATTGTTCAACCAGGTCCGTCCCGACATCGCGATCTTCGGCGAAAAGGATTGGCAGCAGCTCGCGATCATCCGCCGCATGGCGCGCGACCTCGATTTCCACCTCGACATTTTGGGTGCCCCGATCGCGCGCGATCCCGACGGCCTCGCGCTGTCGTCGCGCAACGCTTATCTGTCGGCCGAGCAGCGCGCTGCAGCAACCGCCTTTCCCGATGCCTTGAAAGCCGCTGCAAGAGCGATTGCCCAGGGCGGCGATGTCGATGCGGCGTTGACCGAAGCGGCGGCGGCGATCGTCGCAGGCGGCTTTGACAGCGTCGATTATGTCGCGCTCGCCGATGCCGACAGCCTTGAAAGATTGACCGTTTTTCGGAACCCGGCGCGCCTGCTCGCCGCCGCGCGGATGGGCAAAACGCGGCTGATCGACAATTATCCGGTGAGTTGATTACGACGAAAATCGGCAGAATTGCGCCACTTTGGCGCACTATCCACAAGAAATCGCGCCCCGCGTTAACGCTTTGTTGACCATAAGTCGCAAGGTTAGACCCCGAAGCCTCCTGTGGGGGGAGGCGACAGGGGGTTTTTATGGCCAACAGTCTGAAGTCCGCGCAATTTCTGATCGAAAGCCGCCTGCTCGACGCGGCGCGCGGCGACGCCAATGCCTATTTCGATCTGGGGATCGCATTTTCCACCGGGACCGGCGGGGTCGATGTCGATCTGATCCAGGCGCATAAATGGTTCAATCTCGCGGCGCTGGGCGGCAACAAGGAAGGCCAGCAATGCCGCGCCGACCTGTCCGACGAAATGAGCCGCGACGAAATCGCCGAAGCGCAGCGCCAAGCGCGCGCTTGGCTCGACGAGACGGCGCGTCGTCCGGCTGCGCGGCGGTTTGCTGCCTGAATTTTTCGCACAAAGACACAAAGACACGAAGAGGTTGGCTCGGGCCAGCAGGCCTCCCACTTTTTCCCGGTTAGGTTATATGACAGAGCCACTTCGCGGTCCACGCGACATCTTCGCGTCTTTGTGTCTTCGTGCGAACCAAATATCCCGGCGGTCGCCCTAATCCGCCCGCCGAAAGGGCATATGCCCTTCCAACCATTGCATTTCGGCTTCTTCGGCGCGGCGCTCCTGCTCCAGAAAATCGGCGACCGCACGGCGGAATCCCGGATCGGCGATGAAATGCGCCGACCATGTCGCGACCGGGCCATAGCCACGCGCGAGCTTATGCCCGCCTTGCGCGCCCGCCTCGACCCGGCGCAGCCCGCGCGCGATCGCGATGTCGATCGCGCGGTAATAGCATAGCTCGAAATGCAGATAGGGGATGTCGGTCAGGCACCCCCAATAGCGGCCGTAGAGCGTGTCGGCGCCAAGAAAGTGCAGCGCGCCCGCCACCGGCCGGTCATCATCATAAGCGATGAGCAGGATGACCTGCTCCGCCATCCGCGTCCCAATCAGGTCGAACGCCGCGCGCGTCAGATAGGGACGCCCCCATTTGCGCGCGCCAGTGTCCTGATAGAAGAGCCACATGGCATCCCAATGTTCGGGGCGGATCGCCGCGCCGGTCAACTCCTCGATCCGCAACCCTTCGACCGCCCGCGCGCGCTCCTTGCGCAGCTGCTTGCCCTTTGCCGAGGTCAGCGTCGCGAGGAATTCGTCGAAGCGGGCGTAGTTCGCATTGGCAAAGTGGAACTGGATGTCGCGGCGCACCAGCCAGCCCGCGTTTTCGAACAGCGGCATCTGGTCGGGCGCGACAAAGGTCGCATGCGCCGACGACAGACCATTCTGGCGCACCAACGCTTCTGCGGCGCGGATCAGCAGCGCCGCATCCTCCTCGCTTTGCACCAGCAGCCGCGGCCCCGGCACGGGGGTGAAAGGCGCTGCGATCTGAAGCTTGGGATAATAACTCCCGCCGGCACGCGCCCAGGCGTCGGCCCAGCCCTGGTCGAACACATATTCGCCCTGGCTGTGCGATTTGAGGTAAGCAGGCGCGGCGGCAAGCAGCACGCCCGCCGCATCCTCAATTAGCAGCGGCGCGGCCTGCCAGCCGGTGCCCGGCCCAACGCTGCCCGATTCCTCAAGCAACGACAGGAACGCATGGCTGACAAACGGATTACCGCCGTCATGCAACGCGTCCCATGCCGCGGCATCGATTGCAGCGACACCGGTGCCGAGCGAGATCGTCCGTGCGGGCGGGTCGGCTTCGGCCATCGCCAGCCTTAGGCGGGCTTCACCGCGACGATTGCATCGGCCTCGACCGCAGCCCCGAGCGGCAGCACCGCAACGCCCACGGCGGCGCGCGCATGGCGGCCCGCTTCGCCGAACAGCGTCTCGAACAGTTCCGACGCACCATTGGCGACTTTCGCCTGATCGGTGAAGCTCGGCGCGCTGTTGACGAAGACGCCGAGCTTGACGACGCGCTCGATACGCGACCAGTCGCCGCCGATCGCCTGTCCGATCTGCGCGACGAGCATCAGCGCGACGCGCTGCGCCGCGTCCTGACCGCCCGCCACATCCATGTCGTCGCCGAGGCGCCCGGTGACAACCTGCCCATCGCGAAAGGGCAGCTGGCCGCTGACATAGAGCAGACCATTCTGCTCGACGACGGGGACATAGGCGGCAACCGGGGCCGCAGCCTTGGGAAGTTCGAGGCCGAGTTCGGCGAGTTTGGCGGCGATGTCCATGATGCGTCCTTTATGCGAGTTCGGGGGTGGGGGCGGGGATGTTTTCGGTCAGCCGCGCCAATATCCAGTCGCGCGCGACATTCCAATCGTCGATGCGCGCATGGGCATGCCGGGCCGGGACGATCTTGTCGGCGATCGCGGGTTCGCCAACCAGATGAAGCCGCCACACTTCGGGCGCTTCGTGCGCCACCGAGCTGTGGTGGTTCGCGAGGTCGTCGATGAAGATTGCCACCGAGGGTCGATATTGTTCGAGCAGGCGGCGCACCGGTTCGCCCTTGCCGCCGCGGCTGCCGATCACCGGCGCGTGGAAATCATGACTCGCCAGCTGGTCGATCCGCGCCTGCTGATGGTCGGGGCCGACATTGGTCAGGACGACGATATCGGCCTGTTCGGCGATCGTCGCCATCGCGGCGAGCGCGCCGGGAATCGGATATTGCCGCGGCATTTCGGTGCGGAAAAAGCTGTCGAGCAGCGGCCAGACTTCGGCCGCCTCCAGCGGTGTGCCGCATTCCTTCCGCTTCAGCGCCCCGGCGAAACTCGCATCCTCGATGCGAAATAGCACGCCATGTTCGGCATCGACCCATTCGGCAAATGGAACGACCATGTGCATCAGCACCTCGTCGCAATCGGTGATGACGAGCGGGCGGTTCATCGGTGCAATCCTTCCAGGCGCAGCGACGCCGCCGCGATGGCGGCGGGCGGCACCTGCAGCGCATCGGCGCAGGCGACAAGGTCGTTTTCATGGCTCGTCAGAAACGACAGGATCGCCGCGAGTGTCGCCTGCTCGCCCAGTGAGGATCGGAGGTCGCTCGGCGCCAGGCCGGTGAGCCCGAGCAGCCGCTCGGCGCGCGGTTCGTCGGTCAATATCCAGCCGAGCGCCTGAAGCGCCAGAGCCGCGTCATCGTCGTGCAAGGCATTTTTCCCTTCAACGGGAGGCAATTGTGTCGTGCGGCCGATTCGCCTAAACGGGCCGCGAACGCAAGGTGGGGAAGCGGAGTATCATGGGCAAGACCATATTGGTCGTCGAGGATAATGAGCTGAACCTGCGCCTCTTCTGCGACCTGCTCAACGCCCATGGCTATACCGCGCACCCGGTCCGCGACGGGCGCGATGCGCTTAACAAAGCGCGCGAGATTGCCCCCGACCTGATCATCATGGACATCCAGCTGCCGCATGTCAGCGGGCTCGAGCTGATCGGGCAGATGAAGGCCGACCTGACGCTGCGCGCGGTGCCGATCATGGCGGTAACCGCCTATGCCGGGAAGGGCGACGAGGAACAGATCCGCGCCGCCGGCGCCGAAGCCTATGTGTCGAAACCGATTTCGGTGATCAAGTTCATCGAAAGCGTCGGGGCGTTTGCCTGAGCGGGCAGGCGTGGGCGCGCGGCCGAAGCAACAGGTCGCCCCCGCGCAGGCGGGGGCCGCTGTCGATTTACACGGCAGCGCAGAAATAGGCGGCTAGCGGCCCGCGCCTTCGCGGGGGCGACGTTGTTAGCATGTCCGCTGCCTACCCCAACCCTAACGCCTGCACGCACGCCAAAGCGAGGCCCGGCCAGTCCGCGACGTCAGCCGTTATAACGTCGTACCTTCTCCGTCCCACGCGAAGGGCTGCGTTCGCTCCACGGGGCAGCATAATGGATCGCCACCATGGCTGAGGATGCTTCGATCACCGCACTCCACACGCGATGGAACCGGTTCGAATCGGGGATTATCGTCATTGTTCATCTCCTGCGTCGGGCGCCGCAGCAAGGGAGAGAGGGCGGGCCCGACGGGCGATTTTTAGGCCCAGGGGAATGGCGATTGGCGCCAAAATTGACCGTGTGGGCGACCAATTTTTGTGCTATTTGATCAATCATGCGAAAAATCGCCGACATTGACCGGTTCGACCGGCAGCTCTTGGCGCTGGTCCGCCAGAACAACCTCGAGCCCGCGCGCGTGCTCGCCGACAAGGTCGGCCTGTCGCTATCGGCGGTGCTGCGCCGCCTGCGGCGCCTGCGCGATGAAAAGGTGATTGTTGCGGACATAGCGGTGGTCAATCCGGCGCTCACCGGTTCGGCGCTGACCATGCATGTGCTGGTCCAGATGCAGCAGGCGGGGCCGCAGACGATGGACAATTTTGCCCGCGCGATCGTGCATCATCCCGAAATTACCGGGGCGTGGGACATCACTGGCGAGGATGATTTCCTGCTCAAGGTGCAGGTCGGCTCGATGGAGGAATATGATGCCTTCACCCGCCGCGCGCTGGGCGAGGACAAGGGCGTTCATTCGTTCACGACCTTGATCGCGATCCGCAACATCATCGAAAACGACGTCGCGCGGCGCCCGCTGCGCGACGGGTGAGAACGGCGGGTCGAACGGATAGCGCGGGATTTTTGTAAGGGGCCGAAACTGGCCGTCGCCCTCGCGCAGGCGGGGCCCGCCGCCGGCTTACGCGACGATGCAGGAATAGGCCGCTTGCGCCCCCGCCTGCGCGGGGGCGACGCTCAGAGGTAACGTCGCCCGACAGCCCCGAAGCCTGCATACGCACACGGAAAAGGGCGGCGCAAAAGGCCGCCCCTTGATCCCGGCCTTCGCCGGGATGATGCATCGTCAGCCCGTCCAGCACTGCCGAACGGGTCGATGCATCACTTGATCTTCGATTCCTTGAACTCGACATGCTTGCGCACGCGCGGGTCGTACTTCCGCACCGACATCTTTTCGGTCATCGTGCGCGGGTTCTTTTTCGTGACATAGAAAAAGCCCGTGTCGGCGGTGCTAACCAGCTTGATCTTGACGGTCGTCGGCTTGGCCATGGCCCTGTTCCTCGAAATAACTGCACATCCGCCGGAGCTCCGGAGGACGCGGCGGGACTAAGGGCCCCGGCGTTGGTGTGAAAAAACTCAGGGGCTGCGCGACGCCGCGCCGCCCCCAAAACTTCGCGCGCCTCTGACCGGATTCGACGCTTCTGTCAAGCAAAAGAGCGGGCGGACGGCAGCGAGCCGTCCGCCCAGGAGGGGTCTTGCCGAGCGATCAGGCCACCTTGATCTCGAAACGAACCGTCATCACCTTCCAGCTTTCTTCGGCCACACCGCCGCGCGTCGCCGGCTTGAAGCGCCATTTTGCCAGCGCGCGCCGCCTGGTTTCGACAAAGAAGCCGGGGCTGTCGGTGCTGATGAGCTCGACGGCCTTTACCCGCCCGTCGGTGCCGATGAGGACGCGGACCTTTGCCACGCCCGTGATCTCGCGCCGCTGTTCGCTCGCTGGATAGTCGGGCTGGAAGGCGCCCGCGTAACGGGGGTCGAGCTCGGCGAGAACCAGCTTCGGAAGCGGCGGCGGATCGGCGGGCCGGGCCGGAGGTCCGGGATCGATCGGGCCCGAGTCAATGACGACCGGCCCCTCGGTGACCCGATTGTCGGTGGTCGGATCGGCATCGATCGGCGAATTTACGGTATCGATTGCGGAGGACGATCGTTCGATCGGCTCCACCTTTTTGGCCGGTTGCGGCGGCAGCGGTTCGATCGGCTTGGCAAGGTCGATGAGCGTGCCCAGCAGCGGTTCGGTCTTCGGCGGTGCCACCATGACCATCGGTGACAGTGCGACCGCGACGACGAGCGCGGCGGGCAGGCCGATGGCAAAGAGCGCCGCCACCGGATGGCGGCCATGGTCGCTGCCATAGCTGTTGCGCGGCAGCAAGGTCGGTCCCGCCGCTGGCGCCGTCGTCGCCTCGGGCGCGGTCATGATGGTCGAAATCAAGGGTATCAGGGTCATGGCATCTCTCCTTGCCTGTCAGACCCGGCCCCGCCGTGCTTTGACCACTGCTATCGGCCAAGTCCGGTACTAGTGATAGTATATCATAACTATCTATGTCAAGCTTAAGGGTAGGGAAGCAGGTCGCGGGCTTGCCGTTGTTGCTTGGCTAGCTCGCGGCCAGCCGCGCGATCGCCTGATCTTTCGCGATCAACGGCAGCAGTTCCGCCATGTCAGGACCATGGTCGCGCGCGGTCAGGGCACGGCGGAGCGGCAGGAACAGGCGGCGGCCCTTTGCCCCGGTCGCTTCCTTCACCGCCGCGGTCAGCACATGCCAGGGGTCGGCGCTCCAGTCGATCGTGGGCGCAGCGGCAGCGGCGGCAGTCAGCACCGCGCGATCGGCCGGGTCGGCGAGCGGCGGCGAAAGCGGTCCGTCGAACACCCCCACCCAATCGGCGGCCTCTGCCACGGTCATCAGATTGGGGCGGATTGCATGCCAGCGTGCCGCGGTGATCGCGGCGGGCAAACGGTCGGCGACCGTTTCATAGTCGGTCTGGTGCAGGATCTTCTGGTTGAGCAGCGCCAGTTCGGCCTCGTCGAAGCGCGCCGGGGCGCGGCCAAAGCGCGCAAAGTCGATATGCTCGATCAGCGGCGTCAGGCTGGTCACCGGCTCGACCGGATCGCTGGTACCCAGCCGCGCGAGCAGCGCCGCGAGCGCGATCGGCTCGATCCCTTCGTCGCGCAAACTGGCCATGCCGAGCGAACCGAGCCGTTTTGACAATTTGCCCTCGGTACCCACCAGCAGCGCCTCGTGCGCGAAATGCGGTGGCGCGGCGCCCAGCGCGGCAAACATCTGGATCTGGGTCGCGGTGTTCGACACATGATCCTCGCCGCGCACGACATGGGTAATGCCCATTTCAATATCGTCGATCACGCTGGGCAGCAGGTACAGCCAGCTGCCGTCGGCGCGGCGCACCACGGGATCGGACATGGTTTTTGGCTCGAAATGCTGTTCTCCACGAACCAGATCGGCCCACTCGATCGGCGCGTCATGGTCGAGGCGGAAACGCCAATGCGGCGCCACGCCGTCGGGTACGGGGGCATCCGCCGCCTTGCGTTCATAGACCGGCGGCAATCCCCGTGAGAGCAGGATCTTGCGCCGGATGTCGAGTTCTTCGGGGGTTTCGTAACAGGCATAGACCCGCCCCGCCGCCTTGAGCTTGTCGAATTCGGCTTCGTACAGCGCAAAACGCGCCGACTGACGCGCCTCTCCGTCGATGTCGAGACCAAGCCACGCCAGGTCGGCGCGAATCGCATCGACATATTCGTCCTTCGACCGTTCAAGGTCGGTATCGTCGATGCGGAGCAGAAAACGCCCGCCATGCCTCCGCGCCCATAGCCAGTTGTGGAGCGCGGTGCGGACGTTGCCGACATGCAGGGTGCCGGTCGGCGAGGGGGCGAAGCGGGTCACGACGGTCATGCCGCGCGCCTATAACCACTTCGCCCGCCGCGCGCGACCCCAACCGTGCCGCGTCAGGCGCCGCGGCGGCGCTCCGGCCAATAAGCCCAGGCGATGGTGAGCAAAGAGACGATCAGGATGACGCTATATTCCATTCCATTGCGCCCCGCGCCGACCACGAACCAGCCAAAGGGCAAATGGACCATGATCATGCCGAGCGTCAGGATCGCCGCATGACCAAGCGCGGCAAAACTCGTCCAGCGCCGAGCGAGCATCAGTACTGGGCCGACGAGTTCGAACAGGGTCACCGCCAGCGCCCAGGCGAATCCCATCGGAAAGCCCTGGCTTTCCAGCCAGACGCCAAATGGCGCCACGCCACCCGCGATCAAGCGGAAAGCGCCATGAATCAGAATCAGTAACGCGACGGTGATCCGCAGCACGTCGAGCGCCCGCTCGGCCTTTTGCGGTGACGCCTTTTCACCAAATAACGCCATATCTTGCTCCCCCATTATTATTTCCCGATCCGCGAGCTTAGCGGCGAGCGGCAAGGGAACGAAGAGGGGAGGCGTACCGGTACCCGCCCGTAATCGGCGATGGGGGGTCAGCCGGTGCGGAAACCGTGGGTGATCGGATAACGCCGGTCGCGCCCGAAATTGCGCGTCGACAGCTTGACCCCCGGCGGCGCCTGACGCCGCTTATATTCGGCGAGCATCAGCAAGCGTTCGATCCGTACCACCGCATCGCGGTCGAACCCATATTTCGCGACGACATCATCGACGCTGGCTTCCTCTTCGACCAGCATGTGCAGCATGCGGTCGAGATCGGGATAGGGCGGCAGGCTGTCTTCGTCCTTCTGGTCGGGACGCAGCTCGGCGCTTGGCGGCTTGGTGATGATCGTTTCCGGCATCACCGGCGCGACCGGATTGCGCGACAGGCGAGGAACATTTTCGTTGCGCCACTTGGCGACCGCAAACACCGTCATCTTATAGGCGTCCTTGAGCGGATTATAGCCGCCCGCCATGTCGCCATAGATCGTCGCATAGCCGACGCTCATCTCGCTCTTGTTGCCCGTGGTCAGCAGCATCGGACCAAATTTGTTCGACAGCGCCATCAGGGTCACGCCGCGGATACGCGACTGGACATTCTCCTCGGTGATGTCGACATCGACATCGGCAAAGCTACCCGCCAGCATCGTGTCGAACGCTTCGACCGCCGGGACGATCGGGATGGTGTCGAGCTTGCACCCGACCAATTCGGCGCAGCCCGCAGCATCGTCGAGGCTCGCCTGGCTGGTAAAGCGGCTCGGCAGCATTACGCACCACACTTTGTCGGGGCCCAGCGCGTCGGCGGCGATCGCGGCGCAGATCGCCGAATCGATCCCGCCCGAAAGCCCGAGCACGACGCCGGGAAAGCGGTTGCGTGTCACATAGTCGCGCAGCGACACGATCATCGCGCTGTAAATGTCGGCGGGGTGCGCCTCCCATTCGGCAATCGCACCGGGGGCGCAGGTCCAACCGGCGCCATCCTTTGTCCAACGCGTTTCCCGTTCTTCCTCTTCCCAATCGGTCAGCCGGTGTGCCGTCGTGCCATCGGCGTTGAGTACGAACGAGCAGCCGTCGAACACAATTTCGTCCTGCCCGCCAATGCGGTTGAGGAAGATCAGCGGCAGCCCGGTTTCGGCCACGCGGCTGGCGAAGACCTGCGTCAGCCGCCGCTCGTCCTTGTCGATTTCGTAAGGGCTGCCATTGACCGAGATCAGCAGTTCGGCGCCCTGGTCGGCCAGATGCCGGCAAACTTTCGGCAGCCACCCGTCCTCGCAGATCGGCAACCCGAGCTTGATCCCGCGCCAATCGACGACATCAGGGAGCGGCCCGGGGACAAAGATGCGCTTTTCGTCGAAAGTACCGTAATTGGGCAATTCGTGCTTGCGCCGCGTGGCGACGATCTTGCCGCCATCGAGCAGCGCGACGATGTTATAAAGGTCCGCCCCATCGCGTTCGACCGACCCGACCAGCATCGCCGGGCCGCCATCCCCGGTTTCCAGCGCCAATTCGGCCAGCATGATCGCGGCGCGTTCCGCCAGCGCAGGTTTCAGCACCAGATCCTCGGGCGGATAACCGATCAACTGGAATTCGGGGTAGAGGATCAGGTCGGCCTCGGGGTGGCGCGCCCGAACGCTGCGCATGGCGTCGGCATTGGCGGCAAGGTCGCCGACCGCCTGCGTCATCTGGGCCATCACGATGGTGAGCGTTTGGACGGCGTCGGTCATGCCGCCGAGCCATACGCCCGGCGGCGGCGATTGCAATGCTCAGCCGAACAGAAGATCGGGAAGAAACCGTCCCGGCATCATGGCAAAGGCGCCCGCAACGATCAGTCCGATATAAACCCCGCGCATCGCGCGCTGGTGGGCAATGATATTGCCGCGCCGCGCATGCCAGATGCCCATGGGGATCGAATAAAGGGTGATCACCGAAAAGATGTGGATCGGCCCGATGCCGCCCGTCAGCCCGCGCAGCCAGAAGCTGTCGATCGCGGTCACCAGCATCAGCAGCGCCCAGACGCGCCCCGCCGCCTTGTGCCCGCGCGTTCCCTTGGGCGCCCACAGCACGAAAGCGCCGAGCGGCACCGCGGGGATCACGGTGCCGAGATGGATCCACAGCGCCCAGGCCGGGGTGCGATATTCGCCCTGTCCGCGCATCAGATAGCCCAGCGCCAGGACCGCGGCGGTGACCGCGGCAGTCTGGGCAACCGCGCGGATAAAGGGGGCGTAACGGCGGATGGGCGAGGCGGCTGCGGCTTGGGTGGTCATCGGATAGTCCTTGCTGGTCGATGCACCGCAGATGCCGCACGGCAATTGGCGGGCAATCGCGACTTCGCCGGTCCGGCCGAAAACTTCGCGAATCCGGCGCAGCTGCCAATTGACGAAGCGCCAAGTGGCAGCCAGACCGGCGTCATGGCGCGGAAAATTGCGATCGAAAGCTTCCTGATGATCGTCGCGGGGATCATCCTCGCGCTGATCGGCCCTTTCGGCAGCTACGAATTGCCGCTGGTGCAGCGGCTGGTCCTGTGGCCGCTGCTGGTCCTCTGCGGTTATCCGATCTTTGGCGGCCTCGGTGCCGTGGCGCGCTGGCTCGCCGAGGCGGTGCGCATCCCTTATGCGGTGACCATCGCGCTGGGCCTGGTCGTCGGTTCGATGCCGATGACCATGCTCGTCATGCTGCTCTGGCGGCGCGCATCGGTTGGCGAGGCGCTCCAGTCGCCGCTGCTCGGCGCGATCTATCTGCAGGTGCTGGTGATCGGGGTGATCATCCACACGGCAATGTATCTGCTTTTCCGCCCCGCCGCCGATCCCGAACCGACGACGGCCCCGGTGGCTCCGCCCACGCCGAAACCCGTCGCCGCGAATGCCGGGGGCGGCGCTGCTGCACCGACGGCGCCGACATTGCCGCTCCCGCCCGGCTTCGGTCCAGTGCGCGCTCTGAAAGGCGAGGATCATTATGTCCGCGTCATCGGCGACGGTCGCGAAGAGCTGATCCTGATGCGGCTGCGCGACGCCATCGAGCGGCTCGGCCATGCCGACGGCCTGCGCGTCCATCGCAGCTGGTGGGTAGCGCGCGGCGGGGTGACCGCGGTGCGCCGCGACGGACGGACCGCGATCCTGACGCTGGCTGGCGGGCAGGAGGTGCCGGTATCGCGCGACATGATGCCGCAGCTTCGCGCCGCTGGATGGCTTTAAGCTCTTCCCCTATCGCCCCCCGCTGGCTAAGGGGCGCGCAATCCTATCCGCCGCGAAAGGGCCGCGCACCCCATGAAACTGATCTCCGGCAACAGCAACCTGCCTCTCGCCCGCGCCATCGCGGACTATCTGGAACTGCCGCTGACCGACACCAGCGTGCGCCGCTTCGCCGACGAGGAAGTGTTCGTCGAGATCCATGAAAATGTTCGCGGCCAGGACGTGTTCATCGTCCAGCCGACCAATTTTCCGGCCAACGACAATCTGATGGAGTTGCTGATCATCACCGACGCGCTCCGCCGCGCGTCGGCGAAACGCATCACGGCGGTCATCCCCTATTTCGGCTATGCCCGCCAGGATCGCAAACCCGGCCCGCGCACGCCGATTTCGGCGAAGCTTGTCGCCAATCTGATCACCACCTCGGGCGCCGACCGCGTCCTCGCGATCGATCTGCACGCCGGGCAGATCCAGGGCTTCTTCGACATTCCGACCGACAATCTCTACGCCGCGCCGGTGATGAGCGCCGACATCCAGGCGCGCTTCGGCGACCGCAATCTGATGGTCGTGTCGCCCGACGTCGGCGGCGTGGTCCGCGCCCGCGCGCTCGCCAAGCGGCTCGACAATGCGCCGCTGGCGATCGTCGACAAGCGCCGTGAACGTGCTGGCGAATCCGAAGTGATGAACATCATCGGCGACGTGTCCGGGCGCTTCTGCATCCTGATCGACGACATCGTCGATTCGGCGGGCACGCTGTGCAACGCTGCCGGGGCGCTGAAGGCTGCGGGCGCCGAGGGCGTCGTCGCTTATTGTACCCATGGCGTCTTGTCCGGCGGCGCGGTCGCGCGCGTCGAAGCGAGCGAGCTCACCGAACTCGTCATCACCGATTCGATCCAGCCGACCGATGCGGTCAACGACAGCAAGAAGGTTCGCGCGCTGACCGTCGCCCCGCTGCTCGGCGAAGCGATCAAGCGCATCGCCGACGAATCGAGCGTCTCGTCGCTGTTCGACTGATCGCATGACGCTCGAATCCGACATTGCCATCGCCCATCGCCTCGCCGATGTGGCGGGCGCGGCCATCCGCCCGCTGTTCCGTTCGGCCTGGGCGCACGAAGCCAAGGCCGACGCCTCACCGGTGACCGAGGCCGACCGCGCCGCCGAAGCCGCGATGCGCCGCCTGCTCGACGCCGAAGCGCCGCGCGACGGGATCATCGGCGAGGAATATGGGACGGAGCGCGCGGAAGCGTCGCGCCAATGGGTGCTCGACCCGATCGATGGCACCGTCAGCTTCATGGCCGGACGCCCGATCTTCGGCACCCTGATCGCGCTGCTGCAGGACGGCTGGCCGGTGCTGGGCATCATCGACCAGCCGATCGCGGGCGAACGCTGGGTCGGCGCGGTTGGACAACCGACCTTGTTCAACGGCCAGCCGGCGCGGGCGCGAAGCTGCCGCTCGCTCGGCGACGCGGTGCTCGCCACCACCGGCCCGCAATATTTCGACAATCATGACGCCGAACATTTCATGGCGCTCGCGGCGAAGACCGCGCACAAGCGCATGGTCTTCGGCGGCGACTGTTATAATTATGGCCTGCTGGCGAGCGGTCACATCGATCTGGTGGTCGAGGCTGGCCTCAAGCTCCACGACTTCGCCGCGCTGGCACCGATCGTCGAGGGTGCGGGCGGGACGATGTGCGACTGGAACGGCGACCCGTTGAGCGCCGACAGTGCGGGCCATGTCATCGCGCTTGGTGATCCGGCGCGGCTCGAGGATGTGATCGAAGGGCTCGCCTGCCATCATTGAATGCGCGCCCGGCGCTGCGACACCTGCAACGCTTGCATTTCCGCGCGAATCCCCCTAAGCGCGCCGCTTCCGATTGTACCGGCTGGCGACAAGGGCTGCCAGGCCGATACGCAAACGGACTTCAAAAGGAGACCAAAATGCCCAAGATGAAGACCAAGAGCGGTGTGAAGAAACGCTTCAAATTCACCGCCTCGGGCAAGGTGAAGCAC
Source organism: Sphingopyxis sp. 2PD (assembly GCF_005503695.1). Classification (GTDB taxonomy): domain Bacteria; phylum Pseudomonadota; class Alphaproteobacteria; order Sphingomonadales; family Sphingomonadaceae; genus Sphingopyxis. The sequence goes on along the minus strand of NZ_SCMU01000002.1, from coordinate 220,085 downwards.
GGCGTCGCCGGCAAGCGCCACCGCCTGATTTCGCATAACGCGAAGTATATCCGTACCAACCGCGGCACCAGCGTGCTCAGCGATTCGGACGCAGCCCATGTGCGCCTCTGGGCGCCCTACGGCCTGAAGTAAGGAGCGCTAGACCATGTCACGCATCAAACGCGGTACGACGACGCACGCCAAGCACAAACGGATTCTGGAACAGGCGAAGGGCTATTATGGCCGTCGCAAGAATACGATCCGCATCGCCAAGCAGGCGGTCGAAAAGGCCGGCCAATATGCTTATCGCGACCGCAAGGTTAAGAAGCGGAGCTTCCGCGGCCTGTGGATCCAGCGCATCAACGCGGCGGTCCGCGCCGAAGGCCTGACCTATTCGCAGTTCATGCACGGCGTGAAGCTGGCCGGGATCGAGCTCGACCGGAAGGTCATGGCCGACCTCGCGATGAACGAAGGCGCGGTCTTCACCGCCATCATCGCCCAGGCGAAAGCGGCGCTGCCCAAGGCAGCCTGACGCTTTTCGGCCGAACGGCACGAAACAAGGGCGGTCCCGGCGGGGCCGCCCTTTTTCGTTGGGGTTTGGGCGGCTGGGATGTCGGCGGGGGACAAAACTGGCCGTCGCCGCCGCTCAGGCGGGGGCCGCTGTCGGTTTACGCAGCAATGCAAGAGTAGACGACGAGCGGCCCCCGCCTGCGCGGCGGCGACGATTCCCATCAACGTCCGCTTCTCACCCCGAACGAAGAAGCGGCGCGAAGCTTTCGCCTCGCGCCGCTTCGACAATGGTTCCAGTGGGAAACCATCGCCCCCCCGCCCGTTCCGAAAAGCCGTGGGTCGCAGAAAGCTGCCGGCCGGGTGAAGTTTGCAAATTTTTGCCCGTCGGAGAGCACCTCCAAAGGATGATTGGCGCAACTATGAAGAAGTTGGAACGTAGAAAATTGTACAAACCCGACAGAGAATAGCGTCAAAATGTTGTTTTTCGTCGTTAATGCTCGTTAGATGGATGTCGATGCCCGAACGCAGCGCGCCCGATGCCACCCCGTCCGACGTCCGAATCGCCACCCGGTTTTTCGCGGTGTCGTCGGCGCTGCGCTCCTATCTCAGCACCATCTATCTCACCGAAGTGTCGGTGCCCGCCGGGACCCGCGTCGACGACTATCTTCACCCCGAATGGGCCAATTTGCGCTTCGTCGACGGCGACGTCCCGTTGGCGTCGGTCGGCGGCGCCCCGGCGGTCCCGACGCCGCACTTTATCGCGACCGGCCCTACGAGCACCGCCACCTATTTCGCCGTCGGCAATATGCGCGTCTGGGGCATCGGCATCGTGCCACTGGGGTGGGCAAAGCTCATCCCGCTGCCGGCCGACGAAATGGCCGACCAGTTCTGCGACGGTGCCGCGCACCCCGCCTTTGCCGCATTCGTGCCGCTGGGCGAAAAGTTGCGGGGGGTGAACGATGTCGATGCCGCCGCCGCCATGATCGACGCCCATTTCTGCGCTTTGTTGGGTGACGCCCCGCCCGACGATCCCGCGATCCTCGCGGCGCACCGCGCGCTTGTTGACGACGACCTGTCGACCGTCGCCGACCTGTCGGCCAAGCTGGGGCTGTCCGAACGCTCGATCGAACGCCTCAGCCATCGCGCCTTCGGCTTTTCGCCCAAGCTCCTGCTGCGCCGCCAGCGCTTTCTACGCTCGCTGGCGCGCTTCATGCTCGACCCGTCGATGGCGTGGATCGATACGATGGATCATCATTATTATGACCAGGCGCAATTCACCCGCGACTTTGCCAAGTTCATGGGAATGAGCCCGCGCGAATATGCCGCGCGCCCCAAACCGATCCTGGGCGCCGCCGCCAAGGCGCGCGCCGCAGCAATCGGCGCGCCGGTCCAGGGGCTGCACAAGCCCGGCGGATAGCCCCGGGGCTTGACCCACGCATTGCGTTCGGTGCAAGCGGCGGCGCGGCTTTTGGTCGCCGCTGCAGGACGAATGATGATGAGCGATATTCAGGCCGTTCAGGCCCGGCTGGTGGACGACATAAATGCGGCGAGCGACCTCGACACGCTCGAAGCGCTGCGCGTCGCCGCGCTCGGCAAGGCAGGCAGCATCACTGCGCTCCTGAAAACACTGGGGGGGATGAGCCCCGAAGAGCGACAGGCGCAGGGGCCGCAGATCCACGCCCTGCGTGAAAGTGTCACCACCGCGATTGCCAGCCGCAAGGCGGCGCTCGACGCAGCGGCGCTCGACGTCAAACTCGCCGCCGAAGCGATCGACATGACGCTCCCCGCCGCCGAAACCCCGCGCGGGAGCGTCCATCCGGTCAGCCAGGTGATGGACGAACTCGCCGAAATCTTTGCCGACATGGGCTTTGCCGTCGCGACCGGTCCCGAGATTGAGGACGACTGGCACAATTTCACGGCGCTCAATATTCCGGAGACGCATCCGGCGCGCGCGATGCACGACACCTTCTATTTCCCGGAAGTTGGCGAAGGTGCCACGCAGCGTATGTTGCTGCGGACGCACACATCGCCGGTGCAAATTAGGACGATGATGTCGGAAGCCCCGCCGATCCGCATTATCGCGCCGGGCCGCGTGTATCGCAGCGATAGCGACGCGACGCATACGCCGATGTTTCATCAGGTCGAAGGTCTCGTCATCGACCGCGGCATCCATATGGGGCATCTGAAGTGGACGCTCGAGACGTTCCTGAAGGCCTATTTCGAGCGCGACGACATCGTGCTGCGGCTGCGCCCGAGCTATTTCCCCTTCACCGAACCCTCGGCGGAAGTGGACGTCGGCTACCGCCAAGAAAAGGGCCGCCGCATCGTTGGCGGACACGGCGACGATGACGGCCATGCGTGGATGGAGCTGCTCGGTAGCGGGATGGTCAACCGCCGCGTCATCGCCAATTGCGGGCTCGACCCCGACGAATGGCAGGGCTTTGCCTTCGGGGTGGGGGTCGATCGGCTGGCGATGCTTAAATATGGCATGGATGACCTGCGCGCCTTCTTCGACGGCGACCTGCGCTGGCTCAGCCACTATGGATTCGGCGCGCTGAGTGTCCCGACGCTGAGCGGGGGGATTTCGGCATGAAGATCACCCTCGAATGGCTCCGCGAGCATCTGGACGGTGATTTCACCGTCGCCGATGTTGTCGATACCCTCAACCGCATCGGCCATGAGGTCGAAGGCGTCGAAAATCCGGCCGACAAGTTCGCGGGCTTCCGCGTCGCCAAGGTGCTGACCGCCGAGAAGCATCCGCAGGCCGACAAATTGCAGGTGCTCACCGTCGATAGCGGTGACGGCGGCGCGCCGCTGACCGTGGTGTGCGGCGCCCCCAATGCGCGCGCGGGGCTGGTCGGCGTGCTTGGACTGCCCGGCGCGGTGGTGCCTGCGAACGGGATGGAGCTGAAAGTCGCCGCGGTGCGCGGGGTCGAATCGAACGGCATGATGTGCTCATCGCGCGAGCTGGAGCTGGGCGACGACCATGACGGGATCATCGAGCTGCCCGCCGATGCGCCCGTGGGCACCAGCTTTGCCGATTACAGCGGCGCGGGCGATCCGGTCATCGACATTTCGATCACCCCGAACCGGCAGGATTGCATGGGCGTGCGCGGCATCGCGCGCGACCTGGCCGCCGCGGGGCTCGGCACGCTCAAGCCGCTCGCCGTTCCGACGATCGCGGGCGAAGGCGCCCCCGCAACCGAAATCCGGACCGACGATCCCGAAGGCTGCCCCGCCTTTTACGGTCGCACGATCAGTGGCGTCGCCAACGGCATCGCCCCCGAGTGGATGCGCCGCCGCCTCGAAGCGGTCGGGCAGCGCTCGATCTCGGCGCTTGTCGACATCAGCAATTATGTGATGTTCGACCTGGGCCGCCCCAGCCACATCTATGATCGCGCCAAGCTGACGGGCCCGCTCGTCGCGCGCCGCGCCAAAGCGGGCGAGACGGTCACCGCGCTCAACGGCAAGGATTATACGCTCACCGACACGATGACGGTGATCGCCGACGACATCGGCGTCCACGACATCGCCGGGATCATGGGCGGCGAGCATAGTGGGTGCAGCGAGACGACGAGCGACGTGCTGATCGAGGTCGCCTATTTCACCCCCGAGCGCATCGCGCTGACCGGACAGGCGCTGGCGCTGACCAGCGACGCGCGCAGCCGTTTCGAGCGCGGGGTCGACCCGGCGTTTCTGGACGATGCGACCGCGATCGTCACTGCGCATGTGCTGGCGATCTGCGGCGGCACTCCCTCGGCGGTGACCCGCGCCGGAACCCCGCCCGCCGAGGTGAAGACGGTCGATTACGATCCCACGCTGTCGGCGACGCTGGGCGGCATCGCCATCGCCCCGGACCGGCAAAAGGACATCCTGACCGCGCTGGGCTTCACCGTGATCGAACAGGGCAGCCGCTGGCAGGTCGCGGTGCCAAGCTGGCGCCGCGACGTCGACGGCGCGCCCGATCTGGTCGAGGAGGTCACGCGCATCACCGGTTTCGACGCGATCGCGTCGGTGCCACTGCCGCGCAGTGATGGCGTCGCCAAACCGACCGCGACCCCCGAACAGCTGACCGAACGCCGTATGCGCCGCGCCGCGGCGGCGGCGGGCTTCCATGAAGCCGTCACCTGGTCGTTCATCAGCGAGAGCGACGCGGCGCCGTTCGGCGGCGGCGACTGGTCGCTCGCCAATCCGATCAGCGAAGATTTGAAGGTCATGCGCCCGTCGCTGCTCCCCGGCCTGCTCGCCGCGGCGCAGCGCAACCAGAACCGCGGCGCGGACAGCATCCGCCTGTTCGAAATCGGGCGGCGTTATCTGGCGGGCGCCGAGCATCCGACGCTCGCCGTGCTGATGGCGGGCGACAAGCGCGCACGCGGGTGGCAGGCGGGCAAGGCGGCGCCGTTCGACGCGTTCGACGCCAAGGCCGTAGCGCTGGCGCTGCTCGAAGCCGCGGGCGCCCCCGCCGACCGCTTGCAGGTCATGGAAGCGGTGAGCGAAGGCAGCATCTGGCACCCCGGCCAGTCGGCGACGCTGCGGCTCGGCCCCAAGGCGGTGCTCGCCGAATTTGGCGCACTCCACCCGCTGCTGACACGCCATTTTGATGTCGACGGCCCGGTGATGGCGGTGCAGATCTTCCTCGATGCCAATCCCGCCAAGCGCGCGAGCGGTCCGGCACGCGCCGCCTTCACCCCGCCCGCACTGCAATCGGTGCGCCGCGACTTCGCGTTCCTGGCGCCGACCAGCCTGACCGCCGCCGACTTGGTCCGCGCGATCCGCGGCGCCGACAAGGCGAGCATTGTCGATGCTCGCCTGTTCGACCGCTTCACCGGCCAAGGCGTGCCCGAAGGTCAGGTGAGCCTGGCGGTCGAGGTCGAATTGCAGCCGGTCGAAAAAAGCTTCACCGACGCCGAGCTGAAGGCGATCGCCGACAAGGTGGTCGCAGCAGCGGCGAAGGTGGGGGCGGTGCTGCGCGGGTGATGCGCGCTTGGCCAACGGGTCTGCGATGAAGTTCACGGCCCGGATCGAGCTGCGGGGTATCAACCCCTATGTGATGGTCAGCGAAGCGCGGGCGCAGCAAATCCGGCCCGACTGGAAACGGCCGATCCCGGTTACGGTACAGGTCAATGGTCAGCCTGAGCCGCCCGCGCGCGTCAACATGATGCCCGCGGGGGACGGCGGCTTCCTGCTCTATCTCGATGGTTCCATTCGCAAGGCGTCGGGTACCAAGGTCGGCGACACCGTGGACGTCACGGTGGCGTTCGACGACCGTTATCGCGGTGGCCCCGCGCACGCGATACCGGCCGAATTTGCGGCGCGCCTTGATGCCAATCCGGTCGCCAAGGCGCGATGGGACCAGCTGGCCCCGAGCTTGCAGAAAGAGATTTTGCGTTATTTTGCAAGGCTGAAGTCCGATGCGGCCCGCACCCGGAATATCGACCAGGCGCTGAACGTGCTGAACGGCGCGAAGGCGCGTTTCATGGCGCGCCCCTGGAACTGACCGACTGTCCGGACGCGGACTGCGATCAATTTGACGCAACCTACCCTTTCTGAGCAGCCCACCGGCCCCGCCTTGACCGACCTGGGCGCGCAATCGCTGCGCCGTATCGCAAGCTGACCCATCGCTATCCAGCGATCGCGCTAGGTGATCGGGCGATAGCGGTATATTGAATTCCGATTGACGGCCTGGCGCCGCCGCCGAGCGGAGTTCCGCCTATGCGCATCACGATCTTTGCTCCCGGTAAGGTGCATCTGCTGGAGATCGCTGGCGTGCGCGACGCGCTGTTCGAGGCAAACTGCAAAATGGGGCCGGGCCACTCCTATCGCGTCCTGCTGGTGACCGAGCAGGGCATCGCCGAGGAAAGCGCCTCGGGCGTAACCTTTGTCCCCGACGCGGGGATCGCCGATGCGATCCAGGCCTGTGACACGCTGATCGTCGTCGGACCCTATGGCCTTCCCACCCGTCCGAGCGACGACGTCATAGGGTGGCTGCGCAAGCAGGCGCTGAGTTCGCGGCGCTACGGCTCGACCTGCACGGGCGCGTTCCTGCTGGCCCAGGCCGGGCTGTTGTCGGGACGCCGCGCGACAACGCACTGGCAATATGCCGAACGCCTGGCCAACGATTTTCCGGACATCCGGGTCGAGCCCGATCGCATCTTCGTTCGCGATGGACCCGTGTTCAGTTCTGCCGGGGTGACGGCGGCCATCGACCTCGCCTTTTCGCTGATCGAAGAGGATCATGGCCGCGCGCTGGCGTTGTGGGTGGCACGCCGGTTGGTCGTCTTTCTGAAGCGACCCGGCGGGCAGTCGCAATTCAGCGAGGCCTTGACCTCGCAGGGCGCGGGCACCGGCCCGATCGATCGGGTCAGGCTGCACATCCTGGAAAGCCCGCGCGCGAATCTGGGGCTCGAGGCGTTGTCCGACGTCGCCAGTGTCAGTCCCCGCCACCTCTCGCGACTGTTTCGGGCCGAACTGGGCATGAACCCGGCCGCCTATGTCGAATTGACCCGGGTCGATATGGCCCGGCACCTGCTGGAAAACAGCAGTGCGCCGATCAAGGCGATTGCCCACGCCGCCGGTTTTGGATCGACCACCACGCTCCGGCGGGCCTTTTTGCGCATCATCGGCGTCACCCCGGTCGATTATCGCCAGCGCTTTCAGACCACCGAGTCGGGGGATACGCGCGCGGACGAAAGTGACTCTGTTTTGTCCTGAACTGTCGCACGGCCGCCGTTGAAGCCTTGGCAGCGGTGCCGCATCGTCGCGCCGGGAGACGATGATGCGAGTGACCCCTGACGTACTTGGCGAAGTGAATATCGAACATCGGCTGACGGATCGGATCGGGCTGATCACGCCGCGAACGCCCCCCGCCGATCCATATCGGCAGGTCGCGCATTAGATGACGATTTGCGTAGGCGACCGTAAGTTGGTCGTTCGTTTGACGCTTCCCGGCGAACCGTCGCCGTTTACCGCGACGCTGGCAGTGCAGATCGACGCTACCAGCCCGATCGATCGGGTCAGACGCCACATTCTGGAAAATCCGTGCGGAGACCTTTGTCTGACGGCGCTGGCCAGTGTCGTCGGGGTCAGCCCCCGCCATTTGTCGCGCCTGTTTCGCGCCGAGCTGGGCATCAGTCCGACCGCCTATGTCGAATGCGCGCGGATCGACATCGCCAGGCGCCTACTGGAAGAATGTTCATTGCCGATCAAGGCGATTTCGCATGCGGTCGGATTCGGATCGACCGCGACGCTCCGGCGCGCGTTCCAGCGCCGGATCGGCGTCTCCCCAATGGACTATCGTCTGCGGTTCCAGGCGGCAGGATCGCCAGAAGTAGGGAAAGACTAAAGTGCCGCCATTTTGTCCTGAAATGCTGCCCAACCGACGTTGAAGCGCCGGGGAAGGGGCCGCATCCTCATATGCGGAGGCCATGACATGCGACTTGATCCTGCCGCACATCGAGCGGTGCAAAATCGGAAAAATGCGTTTGTTCTGCCCGCGCGCAGAACGTGGCCACACCATGACGCCTGAAATCGAGCCGGGCCGTCGCCCGGTCGGCAATGCCGGGGCATTCACTCCTGCGCGGTGGCCCCGGTTGGCGTGGCGCCCGAGCGAGCCGGCGGAACTTTCTCTCGTCTCCTTGCTCGCGCTCGACCATATCGGCGACGGGGTGCTGGTGGCCGACATGCGGCAGCGGGGACAGCCGATCGTCCAGGTGAACCCGGCGTTCGAGGCGATCACCGGCTATTCGGCGGCCGAGGCGATCGGCAAGAATTGCCGCTATCTGCAGGGCAACGACCGGCTTCAGCCCGAGATCACCGAAATGCGGGCCGCGCTGGCCGAAGGTCGCGAATGTTCGGTGACGCTGCGCAACTATCGCCGCGACGGGACGATGTTCCGAAACGCACTTCGCCTGATGCCGTTTCGCAATGGCGGCGGACCGGTAACACATTTTGTCGGGATCATCCGCGATGTGACGCACGCGCCCGGCATTGATCGCCTGACCGGCCTGCTCGATCGCTATGGCCTGCTCGACCGGCTCGCCGCGATCGACGTCCCGGCAAGTTCCCCGGTGCTGCTGGTCAAGCTCGACATCCTGCGGTTTCACGATGTCAACAACGGGTTCGGTTACGACGTCGGCGACGCGCTGCTGCGTTCGGTAGCGACGCGCCTTTCGACCCGCACGGCCGCGGCGATCGCCCGCGTCGGGACGAACAGTTTCACGCTCGCCTTCGAACTCGGCGATGTCGAACATGCGGGGAGCATCGTCGATGACATTCTCGCGCTGTTACGGCCCCGTTTCGTCCTGCCCGGCGCGTCGATTGCGGTCCAGTTCGCCGCCGGCTTTGCGCTCGGCTTCGCCGGTCTCGATCCGCTCCAGCTGGTGCGCCAAGCCGGCGCGGCGTTGCAGCGATCGAAGGCGATGCCCGGTCATCCGCCGCATCCCCTATGCCGCGGCGGACGAACGCGATGCGCACAATCGCATCCGGCTGGCGAGCGACCTGCAGACCGCCGTGGCGAACCAGGAACTGCTGTTTCATTATCAGCCGCAGATCGACCTGGCCTCCGGCGACGTGGTTGGCGCCGAAGCCCTGCTGCGCTGGAATCATGGCGCATTCGGGCTGCAGCCGCCCGACCGCTTCATCGCGGTGGCCGAAGAAACGGGCACAATTCTGGATATCGGCGCCTGGGGCTTGCACATGCTCACCGCGCAGGCCGCCAAGATCAACCGCGGTCGCCGCATCCCGATCCGCTTTTCGTTCAATGTCTCGGTCGTCGAGTTCACGCGGCGCGACATGGTGGCCTTTGTCGAGCGGGTGCTGGACCAGACCGGCTGTCGCCCCGAATGGCTGACGCTGGAGCTGACCGAAAATCTGATGGTCCCCGAACCGGGGCAGATTCGCTGCGTCTTCGAAAAGCTGCGGCGGCTGGGGGTCGGCATCTCGATCGACGACTTCGGCACCGGCTATTCCAACCTGCGCTATCTGGAAAGTTTCCCGCTCAGCGAAATCAAGGTCGATCGCAGCTTTGTCCACGATCTGGCGCATAGCGCGGCCAAGCGCGTCATCGTCGAAAGCATAGTCAAGCTGGGCGCGGCGCTCGACATTCGCGTTGTTGCCGAGGGGATCGAGACCGAGGCCGAGCGCGCCATCATGCGCGCGCTGGGGTGCTCGGTGGGCCAGGGCTATCTGTTCGCGGCGCCAATGGACGATGTGGCGTTCCAGCGGCTGCTCGACGACGGGCTGGCGCTGCGCGAGGGATGGGACGCGCGGCGCCTGCTGACCATGCTCGACGGCTCCGGCGCATAGGTCGGCACGGCAGATCGGGGTGAATGCGGACCAGAACGCCCGATCGCGAGCATCCTTTGAGGGATTTGGGTCGCATGGTTGGTCCCCTGCGACCCAATAGATGCCCCGGCGCCCCACCGCCGGGGCATCGCCACCCCCTAAGCCGCCACCGCCTCCTCGCTCGCGCTCGTCGCCGCTTCGAGCAGGCGTTTTTCCAGCGACTTTACCCGCGCGGCGCTGTCGATCTTGTCGCCGATCAGGTCGGTGACATAGAAGGTATCGACGGCGCGCTCGCCATAGGTGGCGACATGCGCGCTGTGCACCGTGACCTTCGACTGGAACAGCGCATAGGCCAGCTGGTTGAGCAGCGCGGGGCGGTCCTGCGCATTGACCTCGATCACGGTGAAGCGGTTCGACGCCTTGTTGTCGACGAAGACGCTGGGGGCGATACGGAACGCCTCGGCGCGGGTGCGCGGCAGTGCGCGGGCTTCGAGTTTGGGGAGCAGTTTCTGACGGTTGGCGAGCGCGTCCTCGATCGCCCGCGTCAGGCGGCCGATCTGCCCCGGCTCGTCGAACGGGCGGCCGATCGGATCTTGCACCAGGAAATTGTCGAGCGCGAGGCCGTCCCTTGTGGTGTGGATGCGCGCATCGATGATGTTGCCGCCCGCCAGATGGATGCCCCCCGCGATACGGTAAAAGAGCCCCGGATGGTCGGCGGCGAGCACCATCACCAAGGTCGCGCCGCGATCGTCGTCGGGGACTGCGGCGATGTGCAGCGGCGCATCGCCCGCCTGCCGGATATGAACAAGGTTCGCGGCGATGACTTCGATCGGCTCGGCGATCCAGTAGCTTTCGGGCAGCCGCTTCGCGACCTTGTCGAAGCTTTTCTGGTCGAAACCGAACTGCGCCGCGACGGCTTCCTTCTTGCTGGCAATGCGTTGTTCGCGGCCCTTTTGCTTGTGGCCGAGGCGCAGCACCTCCTCCGCCGCGTCATAAAGTTCGGTGAGCAACTGCCGTTTCCAGCTGTTCCACACGCCGGGGCCGACTGCGCGAATATCGACCACGGTAAGCACGAGGAGCAGGCGCAGGCGTTCGGGGCTTTGCACCTGTCCCGCGAAGTCGAGGATCGTCTTGAAATCGGCGAGGTCGCGCTTGAATGCGGTTGCGGACATCAGCAGGTGGTAGCGCACGAGCCACGACACGGTTTCGGTCTCGGCCTCGTTCAGTCCCAGCCGCGGGCAGACGCGCAGCGCGAGCTCGGCGCCGAGTACGCTGTGATCGCCGCCACGCCCCTTGGCGATGTCGTGGAGCAGCACCGCGGCATAGACGGTGCGGCGCGAATGGATCTGGCCCATGATCGCGGTCGAGAGGGGATGATCGTCCTCAAGCCGCCCTTGTTCGATGTCCGCGAGCAGGCCGATGGCGCGGATCGTGTGCTCGTCGACGGTGTAGTGGTGATACATGTCGAACTGCATCTGCGCGACGACGCGGCCGAAATCGGGCACGAAACGGCCGAACACCCCCGCCTCGTTCATCCAGCGCAGCACCGTTTCGGGATCGCGCGGAGACGTCAGCACGTCGAGGAACAGCGCGTTGGCGCGCGCGTTCCGGCGCACCCCCTGCGTCTCGATCAGCTTCGCATCATGGCGCGCCTGCCGCATCGCCTGCGGATGGATTTCAAGGCCGTGGCGATCGGCGAGCGCGAAAATCTCTACCAGCCGGACGGGGTCGGCCTGAAAAAAATCATCCGACGGCAGCGCGAGTCGTCCGCGGTCGAGAACGAAGCCGTTGAGCTTGCCCGGCCGCCGCCGGATCGTCGGCAGGAAGCGCCGCCCGCGCGCCGCGAGCTGTTCGTCGAGATGCGCGAGAAAGGTTCCTGTAACGTCGCCGACGCTTTTGGCGTGGAGGAAATAGAGCTGCATGAACCGCTCGACCGCGCTTTTTCCCGGCCGGTCGGCGAAATGCATCCGCCGCGCGATTTCGGGCTGGAAATCAAAGGTCAACCGGTCCTCGGCGCGCCCGGCGAGCGTGTGGAGGTGGCAGCGGACCGCGAGCAGGAAATTTTCGGCGCGCTCGAACTGGCGCAGCTCGCGCGCGCTGAGCAGCCCCGCGTCAACGAGCTCGGGGACGGTGCGCACGCGGTGGATGAACTTGCCGATCCAGAACAGCGTGTGAAGGTCGCGCAGGCCGCCCTTGCCCTCCTTCACATTGGGTTCGACGACATAACGCGAATCACCCATCCTTTTGTGGCGCTCGTCGCGCTCGGCGAGCTTTTCGGCAACGAAGGCGCGCGCATTGCCCGCGACGACTTCGGCATCGAAGCGCGCTGAGGCCTGGTCGTAAAGCTCGCGGTCGCCCCAGATGAAGCGGCCTTCGAGCAAGGCAGTGCGGATGGTGAGGTCGTCCTTGGCGGCGCGCACCATCTCGTCGAGCGAGCGCGAAGAATGGCCGACCTTCAGGCCCAGATCCCACAGCGTGTAAAGCTGTGCCTCGATCACCTGTTCGGTCCAGCTCGTCTGCTTGAACGGGGTGAGGAAGCCGATGTCGATGTCGCTGTGCGGCGCCATTTCGCCGCGGCCATAGCCGCCGACTGCGATCAGGGTGATGCGCTCGCCTGCCGAACGGTTGTTCGCGGGATAGAGATGGCCGACGGTGAAATCATGGCCGAGACGGACGATCTGGTCGATCAGGAAGGCGGTCGCCTGCGCCGCGACGCGCCCCGCCGAGGGGCGTTCGCGCAGGCGGCGTTCGACCTCTGCCCGGCCCGCCTCGAGCGCATCCTTGAGCAGTGCGACCATCGCGCGGCGGCGCGCGCCCGCATCGCTGGTTTTGGCGGCGATCTCGTCGAGCCGACCCGCAAGCGTGCGGCGATCGATGATCGCGCGGCGCTGGTCGAGATTGTCGAACAAATTGCTCATGCCTCGTCGGCCATCAGGCGCTTGAGCGTGTAGAGCGCGTCGAGCGCCTCGCGCGGAGCGAGCGCGTCGGGGTCGATGGCGGCAAGGGCGTCGCGAAGCGCGTCCTTTGCCGCGGCGGGAGCTTCGGCGAGGGTTGCGGCGAACAGCGGCAAATCGTCGAGTCCCGCGGCGAGCCCGCCGGTCGCCTCGCGCCCCGCCTCAAGCTTGGCGAGCACGGCCTCGGCGCGCTTCACGACCTTTGGCGAGACCCCCGCGAGCCGCGCGACCGCGAGGCCATAGCTACGGTCGGCGGGGCCGTCGGCGACTTCGTGGAGCAGCACCAGATCGCCCTGCCATTCGCGCGCGCGGACATGGTGGAGCGACAGCGCGCCCAGCGTTTCGGCAAGCCGCGTGAGTTCGTGATAGTGGGTAGCGAAGAGGCAGCGGCACCGGTTGACCTCGTGCACCGCCTCGACCACCGACCAGGCGAGCGCGAGGCCGTCGTAGGTCGAGGTGCCGCGCCCGACCTCGTCAAGAATGACGAAGCTTTGCGGGGTCGCCTGTGCGAGGATCGCCGCGGTCTCGACCATTTCAACCATGAAGGTCGAGCGCCCGCGCGCGAGATTGTCGCTCGCCCCGACGCGGCTGAACAGGCGGTCGACGAGCCCGAGCCGGGCTGCCGCGGCGGGGACGAAGCCGCCCGCCTGCGCGAGCACGACGATCAACGCATTCTGGCGGAGGAAGGTCGATTTGCCGCCCATGTTCGGACCCGTCACGAGCCAGAGGCGGTCGGCTTCCGACAGCGACACATCGTTGGGAACAAAGCGCTCGCCCGATTTGACGAGCGCGGCTTCGACCACCGGATGGCGCCCGCCGGTGACGTCGAGGCACGGCGTGTCGGCAAGGTCGGGGCGGCACCAGTTGTGGCTCATCGCATGATCGGCGAGCGCGGCGGCGACGTCGATGCGCGCAAGCACGTCGCACGACGCGGCGATCGCCTCACGCCGCGCGATCGCGGCGTCGGTGAGGGCTTCGAGATGCGCGGCCTCGGCGGCGACGGCGTGGACGCCCGCCTGCGTGACGCGGCTCGCGGCTTCGTGGAGATCGGACGAATTGAAGCGCACCACGCCCGCGAGCGTCTGGCGATGGGTGAAGCCCGATTCGGGCGCCATCAGCGCGTCGGCGTGTTTCGCGGGCACCTCGACATGATAGCCGAGCACGCCATTGTGGCGGATCTTGAGCGACGCGATGCCGGTGCGGTCGCGATAATCGGCCTCGAGCGCGGCAATCGCCTTGCGCCCGTCGCGCGCGGTCTCGCGCAAGGCGTCGAGCGCATGGTCATAGCCTTCGGCGACATAGCCGCCCTGCGCGGCATCGACCGGCGGGGTTTCGATGAGCGCGCGCGTCAGTTCGTCGACGAGCGCGCCATGCCCGTCGAGCCCGGGAAGCAGGCGCGCGAGCAAAGGCGGCAGGTCGGCGCGGCGCGCGAGGCGTTCGCGGAGCAGCCGCGCGCCGCCGAGCGCATCGCGAAGCTGCGCCAGGTCGCGCGGTCCGCCGCGTCCGGCGACGAGGCGCCCGAGCGCGCGACCGGCATCGGGAAGCGCGCGCAGCGCCGCGCGGAGCTCGCCGCGCCACAGCGCATCACGCGCGAGCGCATCGACGAGGTCGAGCCTGTCGAGGATCGCCGCCTTGTCGGTGAGCGGGCTCGCGATATCGTCGGCGAGCAGCCGCGCGCCAGCCGCGGTCACCGTACGATCGATCGTGCCGAGCAGGCTGCCGTCGCGCGTCCCTGTCATCGTGCGGACGAGTTCGAGGCTTTCGCGCGTCGCCGCGTCGATCGCCATGCGGCCCGACGCGAGGTGGCGCAGCGGCGGCTGGAGGAAGGTCGGCGAGCCGGTGCCGACATGGTCGAGATAGGCGACGAGCGCACCCATCGCCGCGACCTCGCCGCGCGAAAACGCGCCGAAACCGTCGAGCGTCTGGACGCCGAAAAAGGCCTCGAGCCGTTTCTGTGCGCTTGTGCTGGCAAAGTCCGACGGCGGGCGGCGCACGATCTGGCGTGCCGACGAAATCGGCAGGTCGCCCGCGCTCTCGCTGAGCAGTAGTTCGGACGGCGCGAGCCGCGCGAGTTCGGCATCGACCGCGTGCCGCGCGACCGCGACGACCTCGAATCGCCCGGTCGAAATATCGGCGGCGGCGATCGCGACCTCGCCATCGGTGCCGACCTCGGCGAGCGCCGCGAGCCGGTTGGCGCTACGCCCTTCGAGCAGGCTTTCCTCGGTCAGCGTTCCTGCGGTGACGAACCGCACGATGTCGCGCCCGACGAGCGCCTTCGACCCGCCGCGCGCCTTCGCTTCGGCGGGGGTTTCGACCTGTTCGGCGATCGCGACGCGGTGTCCCGCGCGGATCAGCCGCGCGAGATAGGCTTCGGCGGCGTGCACGGGAACCCCGCACATCGGCACCGGCTGTCCGCCATGTTCGCCGCGCGAGGTAAGCGCGATGTCGAGCGTCGCCGCCGCCGCCTTGGCATCGTCGAAGAACAGCTCGAAAAAGTCGCCCATGCGATAAAAGAGCAGACAGTCGCCCGCCTTGTCCTTCAGCGACCAATATTGCGCCATCATCGGCGTCGCGGCGGGGGCGGCGTTGTTGGAATTGGCAGCGGAGCGGGCAGTGGCGGGCATGCGCCCTGCTTAGTGATTGGGGGCAGCAAGGCAAGGTCGGAGCGGGAATGCGGGCCGAATGGCCGATATGGGGTGGTTTTAAGCCATTCCCCTCCCTTTCAGGGAGGGGTTAGGGGTGGGTGCGAGCGAAGCGAGCCGAGGCAGAATGCCGCCTTCGGCGGCTACCCACCCCCAGCCCCTCCCTGAAAGGGAGGGGAGAAGACACGTCCGCAATCGGTCGCATCCGGACACGCAGCATCTCGGACTCTATCCGGGATGCAAAAGCCGGAACCGTTCGGCGGACCGCCGCTCGATAACATTGGCGGGGTTACAATCGACGCCCGCGACGTTAGGGAAGGGCTCGGGCGCGCGTCTGATGCGATTGGATAGGGGATAGATGATGGACAGCGGCAGCAAGGTGCAGTTTTCGGACCGCGAGGCGTTGCTTTACCATGAATATGGACGCCCCGGGAAAATCGAGATCGTCGCGTCGAAGCCGATGGCGACGCAGCGCGATTTGAGCCTTGCCTATTCGCCCGGCGTCGCGGTGCCGGTGAAGGCGATCGCCGAAGATCCCGCCAAGGCCTATGACTATACGATCAAGGGCAATCTGGTCGCGGTGATTTCCAACGGAACCGCGATCCTGGGGCTCGGCAATCTCGGCGCGCTCGCCTCGAAGCCGGTGATGGAAGGCAAGGCGGTGCTGTTCAAGCGCTTTGCCGACGTCGATTCGATCGACCTTGAGGTCGATACCGAAGATCCGCAGCGCTTTATCGAGGCAGTCGAGCTGCTCGCGCCGAGCTTTGGCGGCATCAACCTCGAAGATATTGCCGCGCCCAACTGCTTCATCATCGAGGCCGCGCTGAAAGAGCGCATGAACATCCCGGTGTTTCACGACGACCAGCACGGCACCGCGATCATCACCGCGGCGGGGCTGATCAACGCCTGTTACCTGACCGGGCGCGACCTTTCGACGGTCAAGGTCGTCGTCAACGGCGCGGGGGCGGCGGCGATCGCGTGCACCGCGCTGATCAAGGCGATGGGCGTCCGGCACGAAAATGTCATCATGTGCGACCGCAAGGGCACCATCTATCAGGGCCGCACCGAAGGCATGGACCAGTGGAAATCGGCGCACGCCGTGCCGACCGAGGCGCGCGACCTAACCGAAGCGCTCGTCGGCGCCGACGTGTTCCTGGGCCTCTCCGCCGCCGGCGCGCTGAAGCCCGAGATGGTCAAGGATATGGCGCCCGCGCCGATCATCTTTGCGATGGCGAACCCCGATCCCGAAATCTCGCCGCCCGACGCCCGTGCAGCAAGACCCGACGCGATCATCGCGACGGGGCGGTCGGACTATCCGAACCAGGTCAACAATGTGCTCTGCTTCCCCTTCATCTTCCGCGGCGCGCTCGATGTCCATGCGACCGCGATCAACGAGGAGATGAAGATCGCGGCTGCATACGCCATTGCCGACCTCGCGCGCCAGCAGGTGCCCGAAGAGGTCGCCGCGGCCTATGGCGGCCGCGCGTCGAGCTTTGGCCCCGAATATATCATCCCCTCGCCCTTCGATCCGCGGCTGATGGAAATCGTGCCTGCGGCGGTCGCCAAGGCGGCGATGGAGACGGGGGTCGCGCAGCGGCCGATCGCCGATCTGGACGCCTATCGTACATCCTTGCGCGCGCGGCTCAACCCGACGACCTCGGTACTGACGCTCGCCTATGAAGCCGCGCGCAACAATCCGAAGCGCGTCGTCTTTACCGAGGGCGAGGAAGAAACGGTGCTGCGCGCGGCGATTCAGTTCCGCGACGGCGGCTATGGCACGCCGGTGCTTGTCGGGCGCGAAGGGCTGCACGACAAGCTCCGCGCGATGGGGGTCGCCGATGCCGAGAGTTTCGAGGTCCACAACAGTGTCAATTCGCCGCATGTGCCGGCGATGGTCGACATGCTGTACGAGCGGCTGCAACGCCGCGGATATTTGCGCCGCGACGTCGAGCGCATGGTCAACCGCGACCGCAATATCTTTGGCTCGCTGCTGCTCAAGATGGGGCTGGGCGATGCGATGATCACCGGCACGACGCGCACCTATTCGCAGACGATGCGCGAAATCCGCCGCGTGATTGACCATGCCGAGGGCAAGACGCCGTTCGGTATTCATGTGCTCGTCGACCAGCATCACACGATCTTCATGGCCGACACAACGGTCAACGAGCGGCCGTCGGCCGAAATGCTCGCCGACATCGCCGAGCGCACCGCGCAGGTCGCGCGGCGCATGGGCCACGAACCGCGCGTCGCTTTCCTGTCCTATTCGACCTTCGGCAACCCTGAGGGGAGCTGGCTCGAGAATATTCGTGAGGCGGTGGCGATCCTCGACCGGCGCCAGCCGGCGTTCGAATATGAAGGCGAAATGGCGCCCGACGTCGCGCTCAATGCCAAGGTGATGAAAAACTACCCCTTCTGCCGCCTGTCGGGCCCCGCGAATGTGCTGGTCATGCCGGGGCTGCAATCGGCGAACCTGTCGGCAAAGCTGCTGCGCGAGCTCGGTGGCGGCGCGGTGATCGGGCCGATGCTGGTGGGGATGGAGCATCCGGTGCAGGTCGCGACGATGGCATCGACCGCGTCGGACCTGGTCACGCTCGCGGTGCTCGCGGCGGGCGGGATCGCGCAGTAGAATAAGGGCGCGTCGCCCCCGCGAAGGCGAGGGCCGTTATCGGGGTAGCGCGAGGCCGCCAGCGGCCCCCGCCTTCGCGGGGGCGACGGCTCGAACCTATTTCCAAATATTACTGCCCGCTGGGCGCCCCCGCGCCCGGTGCGCCGACCGCGCCGATATTGCCGAAAATATCTTCGAAGAAGCTGCGTTCGCGGCCCAGCGTCGGGGTCTTGTCGCCTTCGGGGCTGATCTTGCTCACCAGTTCCAGTCCGGTGCGGTCGACCGCGGCGACATTGCCCGCGGCGTCGAAGCGGACGCGCAGCACCTGCTGGTCGACCGGGCGCGGCTTGGCGAAGGCGAGCTGGCGCGTTTCGCGCGAGACATAATAATATTCATTGTCACTGAACTGGCCGACGAAGGTCGGACGGCCGAGCGTCTTTTCGACCGATTCGCGGTTGTCGACGCCGGGGGTGATCGCGGTGGTCAGCAGCGGATCGACGACATAGCCCTGTCGGCCCTTGAGCTGCGCGCAGCCGCTAGCAGTCAGCGCGACGGCAAGTCCAAGAACGATCAGGCGCGCGCGCGGAGCGGCAGACGAAAGCTTGAAATTCGGCATCTATAATCTCCGTTGCGCCTGTCGCGGCCTTTGCCAGCGGTCGGCGCTCGCTCTCGCGCCTCTTAACCGCAAGCAGATGCGGCGCACAAGCTGCTTGTGGCGCGACGAAGCTTGCCAGAAGCTGACCGTGCGGCGGACCGGCGCCCCTTTTCGGCGGCACGAATTGCGCCTAAGCGGTGGGCATGTTCTCGCTCCGCAAACTCTTCCGTTCGCAGCCCGACCCGCGCGAGGCGCGTCGCCCGCTGTGGAGCGCCGTCGTCGCCGCCGCGCGCGCGCCGCACTGGTATGCTGAGGGCCTGGTCCCAGACACGCTCGACGGGCGTTTCGACATGGTCAGCCTGGTCCTCGCGCTCGTCCTCCACCGGATCGACGAAGATCCCGCACAGGCGCGCGCCGGAGTCGAACTGACCGAATTGTTCGTCACCGACATGGACGGCCAGATGCGCCAGATCGGGTTTGGCGACATGGTGGTCGGCAAGCAGATCGGCCGGATGGTCGGGGCGCTGGGCGGGCGATTGGGCGTTTATCGTGCCGCCGACGGGTCGGAGGAGCTCCGCGCCGCGCTGGTCCGCAATCTGTGGCGCGGTAGCGCACCCGATGCGGCGGGGCTGGCGCATGTGATGGCCGAAGTCGCCAAGCTGCGCGCGGCGTTGACAGCAACCCCGGTGGCCGAGCTGATCGTCGCGGACCGGCTGGGCGGAACGACGGCGTGAGCGCGGCGAGCGAATTTTCGCTGATCCTGACGCTGGCCGATGCGGCGCAGGGGCGCGCCGTGGCGGTCGAAGCCGATGCCGAGGCGCGCGCGCGAATCGCAAAGCGACTGGGGTTGATCGCGGTCGATCATTTTTTCCTCACCGCCGAAATCCGGTCCGTTGCGGGCGGAATCGGCGCCAAGGGGGCGGTGCGCGCGACCATCGTCCAGTCGTGCGCCGCGACCGGGCTGCCCGTTCCGGCGACGGTGGACGAACCGTTCGATCTGCGTTTCCTGCGCGATGTCGACGCGCCGGTCGACGCCGAGGAAGAGATTGAGATCAGCAGCGAGGATTGCGACCTGCTGCCGCTCGAAGGCGATCGGATCGACCTGGGCGAGGCCGCGGTGCAGACGCTGTCGCTGGCGCTCGATCCCTTTCCCCGGCACCCCGACGCCGACCGGATTCTGGCGGAGAAGGGCGTGTTGAGCGAAGAGGCGGCGGGACCGTTTGCGGCGCTGGCCAGGCTGCGCGGAACGCCGGACGCTTAGCGCCGACCCATTCATCTCAAACCGTTCGTGCTGAGCTTGTCGAAGCACCGTCCTTCTTCTCACGACGCCAAAAGAAAGGGCGGCCCTTCGACAAGCTCAGGGCGAACGGATCATATTTTGTCGTCTGCGCTTAGCGCCCGCCTTCGGGTTCAGCCTTCGGCGCGTCCTCGACCAGATCGGCGACCGCGGCGTCGAGGCCCGGCTCATCCTCAGCGGGCGGGGTTTCGGCGGCGGGCTTGGCAGTCGCAGCGGCCGCAGCGGCCTTTTCCTCGCGGCTCGGTGGCAGCGCGCCGCCGAGCGCATTCGCCAGTCCGATCAATTGCTCGCCGATCACCTTGTCGACCGCGGGCGCGATGTCGGCGACCTTGAAGCGCATATAGCCGCCGACGACATAGTCGAAGCGTAGCGCGCTGCCGGTGGGGGTGGCCTTGATCTGGATCGTCAACGTGCCGTTCAGCGCTTCGCCCTGCAGCGGACCGAAGGCGCCCGACAGGCGGAGCAGCTGGCCGGGCTTGGAAAACAGCACGCGCGCATGCTGGACGCTGCCAACCCCGGCGCCGGTGTCGGGCAATTTTTCACAGAAGCAGCCGCCCGCCTGCGAATCGAGCCAGAAGTTCGCGGCGTCGCCGGACCAGCTGTGATCTTTCGACCACCAGTTTTGCGGCATACGCAGCATTTTCCACACGTCGGCGGGGGTCGCGGCGACCTGGGCGGTGTGCGCGACGGTGAAGCCGGCCTCGCTCTGGTCGACGACCTTGGCAGTCGCGGCGGGCGCAAAGGTCAGCGCCGCAATCATCGTGGCGCCTGCGAAATATCCGGAAATTGCCATCAGCCTGTCCCCCCTTGGTGCCTCAATAACCGGCGCCGAGGGAGCTGACTAGCCAGCAGGGGCGAGGATCGCCTCGATCGCGTCGTTGACCTGATCGATCGGCGCCATCCCGTCGACCCGCGTCACGATGCCGCGCGCCTCATAAATCGGCAGGATCGGTGCGGTCTTGGCGCGATATTCGGCCATGCGGGTGCGCACGGTTTCTTCATTGTCGTCGGGGCGGCGCTTGAAGTCGTGACTGCCGCAAACATCGCAAACATCGGCCACCTTGGGGAGCTTGTAACGGTCGTGATAGCCCGCGCCGCAATTGCCGCACGAAAAGCGTCCGGTGATGCGGTCGACGAGCGCGTCTTCCTCGACCAGCAGCTCGATGACATGATCGAGCTTGCGACCGCGGTCCGACAGGATCTTGTCGAGCGCGTCGGCCTGTGCCGCGGTGCGCGGGTAGCCGTCGAAGATCACCGAGGTTTCGTTGCCGAGCGCATCGAGCCGTTCACCGATCAGCCCCGAGACGATTTCGTCCGACACCAGCTCGCCCGCGTCCATCACCGCCTTGGCCTGGACGCCGATCGGGGTTCCCGCCTTGACCGCCGCGCGCAGCATGTCGCCGGTCGACAGCTGAACCATGCCATGCTCGTCCTCGAGCCGCACCGCCTGCGTTCCCTTGCCCGCTCCCGGCGGACCGAGCAAAATGATATTCAGCGTCATGGAAGCCCCTGTTGCCTCTGCCGTGTCGCAGTTGCCGTAGCGGGCGCTTTAGCGCCGCGCAACGCCGCCTTTCAATTTCGCCTTTTTGATCAGGTCGCCATATTGATGCGCGAGCATGTGGCTCTGGATCTGGCTGATCGTGTCGATCGTCACGTTGACGATGATCAGCAGGCTGGTGCCGCCGAGCGCGAAGGGAAGCCCCGATTGCGCGATGAAATATTCGGGGACCAGACAGATCGCCGCCAGATAGGCCGCACCCAGCACGGTGATGCGCGTCAGCACATGGTCGAGATAGGCGGCGGTATTCTTGCCGGGGCGGATGCCGGGGATGAAGCCGTTCTGACGCTTCAGATTGTCCGCGGTTTCTTCGGGGTTGAAGACGACCGCGACATAGAAGAAGCAGAAGAAGATGATACCCGCGGCATAGAGCGCCATGTAGAGCGGCTGACCGTGCGCCAGATACTGGTTCAGCGTGATCAGGAAATCGCCCATCGCGGTATCGCCCTGGACATTATTGCCCATCATCTGGGTGATCGTCAGCGGCATCAGCAACAGCGACGAGGCAAAGATCGGCGGGATGACGCCCGCGGTGTTGACCTTGAGCGGCAGATGGCTGCGGTCGGCCTGCATCCCGCCGCGCTGCGTCGCGCGCTTGGGATATTGGACGAGCACGCGGCGCTGGGCGCGTTCCATGAAGGCGATGAAGGCGATGACGAGGATGGCGCCCGCGAACACCGCGACCACCGTGCCGCCGCCCATCGATCCTTCGCGGACCTGGGTGAACATCTGGGCAAAGCTGCGCGGCAGCTGGGCGAGGATGCCCGCCATGATGATCAGCGACACGCCATTGCCAATCCCGCGCGCGGTGATCTGCTCACCAAGCCACATCAGGAACAAGGTACCGCCGACAATGCTGATCACCGCGCCGATCCGGAACATCATGCCCGGATCGACCACCGCGGCGATGCCCTGGCTGGCGCCGAGGGTTTCGAGGCCGACGGCGATGAAATAGCCCTGGATCGCGGTCAGGAACACCGTGCCGTAGCGGGTATATTGGTTGAGCTTCTTGCGCCCGCTTTCGCCCTCTTTCTTGAGCGCGGCGAGGCTGGGCGACAGGGCTGCCGCGAGCTGCACCACGATCGACGCGGTGATGTAGGGCATGACGCCGAGCGCGATGATGCTCATGCGCTCCAGGCTGCCGCCCGAGAAGGTGTTGAAGATGTCGAGGACGCCGCCCGATGCCGCCTGGCTGTAGAGCGTCGACAGCGCGACCGGATCGACGCCGGGCAGCGGGACGAACGACAGGAAGCGGAAGACGATCAGCGCGCCGATCGTGAACCAGATGCGGTTCTTGAGTTCGGTCGCCTGACCGAATTTCGAGAAATTGAGGTTGGAAGCAAGCTGGTCGGCGCGAGAGGCCATGGGTAGTTTCCTCGAGGATATTCCGGACCGCGCCCCCCGCGACCCGGCGCCTATGTGCGTTCGCCGGTCACGAAGCGCAAGGGGAAAGGCCTATTTTGCAACGCAGCTGGTCGATACCGGCTGCTTCATCCGTTCGTGTCGAGCTAAGTCGGGACACGAACGGGGACAGGGTGTGTTCAAATGACAAAGGGCGGTTCCGGAGGAGCCGCCCTTGTCTGAATTATTCAGCCTTGGCTTTGGCCCGACGCTGGGCCTTCTTGCCTTCGGGCGCCGCTTCCTTGACTTCGGGAAGTTCGACCTTGCCACCGGCCTTTTCGACCGCTTCGATCGCGCCCTTCGACGCACCGGCGACCGCGAAGTTCAGCTTGGCGGTAAATTCGCCCTTGGCGAGGAGGCGGACGCCGTCCTTGCCGCCGCGCGCCACGCCAGCGGCCTTGAGCGCGGCGTGATCGACAACAGCCTTGGCATCCAGCTTCTTCGCGTCGACGAGCTTCTGGATCATGCCCAGATTGACGATCGCAAAGTCTTTGCCAAAGATGTTGTTGAAGCCGCGCTTCGGGATGCGCATGTGGAGCGGCATCTGGCCGCCTTCGAAGCCGTTGATCGCGACGCCGCTGCGGGCCTTCTGACCCTTTTGGCCGCGGCCGGCGGTCTTGCCCTTGCCCGAGCCGATGCCGCGTCCGACGCGCATGCGGCCCTTGCGGGCGCCGTTGTTGTCACGAAGTTCGTTAAGCTTGATCGTCATGTTGCACTCGCTTTCGCTGTGGTCGCGCTATGGACTGCCGTTTTTCCGAGGAAAGACGTTCAGTCCGGTTCAATTTCACTCGATGGCTGAAAACCGGGATAGGGTCCGGCCTTTTCCATCACGATGGCCTGGGCGACATAGCCGCGGCCATCGACTTGGGTGATCGAGGGGCTGCCATGAAGCTGCCACCCCCGGTTGAGCAATCCTTCGACCCGCGCACAAAAGGCGCTGTCGTCGGGACCGGTCAACAGGCGGTAGAGCTTCATCGCGCCTTTAGCCCTCGACGACTTCCACCATGTGCGGAAGCTTGCGGATCATGCCGCGCACTTCGGGGGTGTCGACCAGTTCGACCTCGCGGTGCATCTTGCCGAGGCCGAGGCCCGTCAGGATGGCGCGCTGGCCCTTGGGACGACGGATCGGCGAACCGATCTGGCGGATCTTGATCTTCTTGTCGGCCATGATCTTACTCCGTCACCGCTGCCGCTTCGGCTTCGGCTGCCCGGTCGGATGCACCGCCGCGCTTGATCAGATCCGACACCTTCTTGCCGCGACGCTGCGCGACCGACTTGGGGCTGGTCTGTTCGCCGAGCGCCTCAAAGGTCGCACGGATCATGTTATAGGGGTTCGAGGTACCGTTCGACTTGGTCACAACGTCGGCCACGCCCAGCGATTCGAACACGGCGCGCATCGGACCACCGGCGATGATGCCGGTCCCCGCGGGTGCCGAACGCACGGTCACCAGACCGGCGCCGAAATGACCGCGGCCATCATGGTGCAGCGTGCGGCCATCGCGCAGCGGAACGCGAATCATCGCCTTCTTCGCGGCAGCGGTCGCCTTCGAAATGGCTTCGGGCACTTCGCGCGCCTTGCCATGACCGAAACCGGCGCGGCCCTTGCCGTCGCCAACAACGACGAGCGCGGCGAAACCGAAGCGCTTGCCACCCTTCACGGTCTTCGAAACGCGGTTGATGTGGACGAGCTTTTCGATCAGCTCTTCGCCGCCATCCTCGTCGCGCGGGCGACGGTCGTCGCGGCGACCACGGCCACCTTCACGACCACCGCGGCCACCGTCGCGGCCGCCACGGCCACGGCGCGGCGCGCCGGTGTTTTCGGTCGCTTCGACAGCGCCTTCGGCGTTCTGTACTTCGTCAGCCATATTAGAACTCCAATCCGCCTTCGCGAGCCGCGTCGGCCAGCGCCTTGATGCGCCCGTGGAACAGGAAACCGCCGCGGTCGAACACGACCTGGGTCACGCCGGCCTTTTTCGCGGCAGCGGCGAGGCGCTTGCCAACGTCGGCAGCCGCCGCGGTGGTCGCGCCGGTCTTGCCGCGGACATCCTTGTCCAGCGTCGAGGCGGCAGCCAGCGTCTGGCCGGCGGCATCGTCGATAAGCTGGGCATAGATATGCCGGCCCGAACGGTGCACCGACAGGCGCGCGCGCCCACCAGCCCGCTTGCGAAGGGCAGTACGAACGCGCTGGCGGCGTTTTTCGAATGGGGTAAGATGTGCCATGGCTTACTTCTTCTTGCCTTCTTTGCGGAAGATGTACTCGCCGCGATATTTGATGCCCTTGCCCTTATAGGGCTCCGGCTTGCGCCAACGGCGGATTTCCGCCGCGACCTGGCCGACCTTCTGCTTGTCGATGCCGCTGATCTCGATCGTCGTATTGTCCGGCGTCTTGATCTCGATGCCTTCGGGCACCGCAAAATCGACATCATGGCTGTAGCCAAGCTGCAGCTTCAGCGTCTTGCCCTGCGAGTTGGCGCGATAGCCGACACCGGTGATTTCGAGCACCTTGGTGAAGCCCTCGGTCACACCGGTGACCAGGTTCTGCACCAGGGTGCGCTGCATGCCCCAGAACGCGCGCGCTTCGCGGGTTGCGTTCGCGGGCTGCACCGAGATGCTGCCTTCGCCGACTTCATAATTGATGAGGTCCGAAAGCGGCATCGCGAGGGTGCCCTTGGGACCCTTCACCGACAGCTGGCCGCCGTCGATCGCGGCGGTGACACCGCCGGGGATCGCTACTGCCTTTTTACCAATGCGCGACATCAGAACACCTCCGCCAGCACTTCGCCGCCGACATTTTGCTCGCGGGCTTCGGCGTCCGACAGGACGCCGCGCGGGGTCGACACGATGGTGATGCCCAGGCCGTTGCGCACGATCGGCAGGTCCTTCGACCCCGAATAGATGCGGCGGCCCGGCTTCGAAACGCGCGCCACATGGCGGATCGCCGGCTGCCCTTCGAAATATTTCAGCTCGATGCGGATGCCCTTGTGCTCGCCCTTGGCGCCCAGCGCTTCTTCGCTGTAACCGCGGATATAGCCTTCGCGCTGCAGAACATCGAGAACGCGGACGCGCAGGGTCGACGCCGGCGTCAGGACGCTGTCCTTCTTCGCCGTCTGGCCGTTGCGGATGCGGGTGAGCATATCACCCAAAGGATCGGTCATTGCCATCTTGTCTGTCCCTTACCAGCTCGACTTAACAACACCGGGGATCAGGCCCTTGTTGGCCAGATCGCGGAGCTGAATACGGCACAGCCGGAATTTGCGATAATAAGCGCGCGGGCGCCCGGTCATCTCGCACCGGTTACGGATGCGGGTCGGGTTACCATTGCGCGGGATTTCCGCCATCTTGAGGCGCGCGATCAGACGCTCGCCATCGTCGAGCGAGGTGTCCGCAGCAATCGCCTTCAGCTTCGCATAACGGCCGGCATATTTCTTCACCAGCTGCTTGCGACGCTCATTTTTGTTCGTCGAACTCAGTTTCGCCATGACTTAAGTTCTCTTTCCTTCTTGAAAGAGCCGGCCTGGTCCCGTCGGGGACTCAGGCGGCTGCCTTTTCTTCGGCTGCGATCGGGAACGGGAAGCCGAACAGCTTGAGCAGTTCGCGGGCTTCGTCGTCGGTACGCGCCGTGGTGGTCACGATCACATCCATGCCGCGCACCTGGTCGATGCGGTCATAGTTGATTTCGGGGAAGATGATCTGCTCTTTCAGGCCCATGGCATAGTTGCCACGACCGTCGAAGCTGGTCGCCGACACGCCGCGGAAGTCGCGGATGCGCGGCATTGCGATCGTGATCAGGCGATCGAGGAATTCATACATGCGTTCGCGGCGCAGGGTGACCTTGCAACCGATCGGCATGCCTTCGCGCAGCTTGAACTGGGCGATCGACTTCTTCGCCTTGGTCACGACGGGCTTCTGGCCGGCGATGAGTTCCATCTCGGCAGCGGCCGCTTCGACCTTCTTCTTGTCCTGCGTGGCTTCGCCGACGCCCATGTTGAGCGTGATCTTTTCGATCTTCGGCACTTCCATCGCATTCTTGTAACCGAATTTTTCGGTCATCGCCTTGACGATCACATCGTCATAGCGCTTGCGCATGCGGGGGGTGTAATTGTCAGCCACTGATGGTCTCCCCGGACTTCACGGCGACACGCACCTTCTTGCCGTCCTTGGTTTCAAAACGCACGCGCGTCGGCTTGCCGGTCTTGGGATCGGCCAGCGCAACCTTGCTCGCGAACAGCGGCGCTTCCTTGCGTTCCAGGCCACCCTGCGGGTTGGTCTGGCTCGGCTTGCGGTGCCGCGTGATGATGTTGACGCCCGCGACGACAACCTTGCCGTCTTTCGGCAGGCTCTGCGTCACTTCGCCGGTCTTGCCCTTGTCCTTGCCGGACAGGATGACAACCGTGTCGCCCTTCTTGATCTTGTTGGCCATGGTCAGAGCACCTCCGGCGCCAGGCTGATGATCTTCATATAGCCACGGCCGCGCAGTTCGCGGACGACGGGGCCAAAGATACGCGTGCCGATCGGCTCTTCATTCTTGTTGACGAGCACGGCGGCGTTGGTGTCGAAACGGATCACCGAACCGTCGGCGCGGCGCACATCCTTGCGGGTGCGGACGATGACGGCGCGATGCACGTCACCCTTCTTCACCTTGCCGCGCGGCTGGGCTTCCTTGATCGACACGACGATGACGTCGCCGACGCCGGCGGTGCGGCGCTTCGATCCGCCCAGCACCTTGATGCACTGGACGCGCTTGGCACCGCTGTTGTCAGCGACTTCCAATTGTGACTGCATCTGAATCATCGATGCACTTCCTTCTCTTTTGGCCTACCGGGCAACCCCGGCGGTTCCGTGAAACTCAGCTCAGGCGTCAGCAGCGGGAGCCGTCGGGCTCTGGGGCTTGCTGTGGGTGTCGACCTTGTCGAGCACCTTCCACGTCTTGAGCTTCGAAATCGGCTTCGTTTCCTCGATGCGGACGGTTTCGCCAGCCTTGATGGCATTGTCCTCATCATGGGCGTGATATTTTTTCGAGCGGCGGATGATCTTGCCGTACAGAGGGTGCTTCACCTTCCGTTCGACCTTCACCACGACGGTCTTGTCGCCCTTGTCGGACACCACCGTACCGGTCAGAATGCGCTTCGGCATCGATAGTCTCCTTACTTCGCGGCCGAGCGCGCGCGCTCGGTCTGCTGCGTCTTGATACGGGCGATCGAACGCCGGACTTCCTTGACGCGCGATGCTTTTTCAAGCTGGCCGGTGGCCGCCTGGAAGCGGAGGTTGAACGCCTCGCGCTTCAGTTCGCCAAGCTGTTCCGACAGTTGGTCGTCGGTCTTGGCCTTGAAATCTTCGGTCTTGGCCATGGCCCTTAACCCTCCAGGTGCGAGGTGTCGCCGAGACGGGCGATCACCTTCGTCTTGATCGGCAGCTTCATCGCCGCGCGTTCGAACGCCAGCGCGGCCACCGGGCCGGGAACGCCGTCGAGTTCGAACAGGATACGACCCGGCTTCACGCGCGCGGCCCAATATTCCGGCGAACCCTTGCCCTTACCCATGCGGACTTCGGCAGGCTTCGACGACACGGGGACGTCGGGGAAGATGCGGATCCACAAACGGCCCTGGCGCTTGATCGCACGGCTGATCGCACGGCGAGCCGCTTCGATCTGGCGCGCGGTGATGCGCTCGGGTTCCATCGCCTTCAGGCCGTAGGAGCCGAAGTTCAGGCTGGTGCCACCCTTGGCATTGCCGTGGATGCGGCCCTTGAAAGCCTTGCGGAACTTGGTTTTTTTCGGTTGCAACATGTCAGTTGTCCTTAGCGGCGATCTTCACGAGCCGGACGGACGCCGGTCGTCTGTGCATCGAGCATCAGACGGTCGGTCGCCATCGGGTCGTGGCCGAGAATCTCGCCCTTGAAGATCCACACCTTGATCCCGCACACGCCATAGGCGGTGTGCGCGGTCGATTCGGCATAGTCGACATTGGCGCGCAGCGTGTGCAGCGGCACCCGGCCTTCGCGGTACCATTCGGTGCGCGCGATTTCCGCGCCGCCGAGACGGCCGGCGCAGTTGATGCGGATGCCTTCGGCGCCCAGACGCATCGCCGACTGCACCGCGCGCTTCATCGCGCGGCGGAACGCGACGCGGCGTTCGAGCTGGTCGGCAATGCCCTGGCCGACGAGCTTGGCGTCGACTTCGGGCTTGCGGATTTCGACGATGTTCAGCGACACGTCGCTGCCCGTCAGTTCACCGAGCTTCTTGCGCAGCTTTTCAATGTCCGCGCCCTTCTTGCCGATGATGACGCCCGGGCGGGCGGCATAGATCGAAACGCGGCACAGTTTCGCCGGACGCTCGATCACGACCTTCGAGATCGCGGCCTGCGGCAGGGTCTTGAACACATATTGGCGGATCTTCAGATCCTCGACCAGCATGCGGCCATAGTCCTGGCCTTCGGCGAACCAGCGGCTGTCCCAGGTGCGGTTGACCTGCAGGCGCAGGCCGATCGGATTGCTCTTCTGGCCCATCTTACGCCTCTTCTTCCTGTTCGCGCACGACGATGCGGATGCGGCTGAACGGCTTGACGATCCGGGTCGACTTGCCGCGGCCACGCGCATGCCAGCGCTTCATCGACAACGACTTGCCGACGCTCGCTTCCTTGACGACGAGCGCGTCGACGTCGAGGTTGTGGTTGTTTTCCGCGTTGGCGACGGCGCTGGCGAGAACCTTGCGCACGTCAACCGCCATCGCCTTCTTCGAGAAAGCGAGGACGTTCATCGCGTCTTCGACCTTGCGACCGCGGATCAGCGCGGCGACGAGGTTCAGCTTCTGCGCCGACCCGCGGATCTGCGTGCCGACCGACAGCGCCTCGTTATCCGCAACGCGGCGGGGGGACTTTTCCTTGCCCATTAGCGTTTGCCCTTCTTGTCAGCCGCGTGGCCGGGGAAGAAGCGCGTCGGCGCAAATTCACCCAGCTTCATGCCGACCATGTCTTCGTTGACCGATACCGGCACGAACTTGCGGCCGTTATAGACGTTGAAGGTCAGCCCCACGAACTGCGGCAGGATAGTGGACCGGCGCGACCAGGTCTTGATCGGGGCAGAGCTGCCGCCGTCCTGGGCCGTTTCGGCTTTCTTGAGCAGATGGAGGTCCACAAAGGGACCCTTCCAGACCGAGCGAGCCATGGCTTACCTCTTCTTCTTCGCGTGACGCGACCGGATGATCATCTTGTCGGTCGACTTGTTGTGGCGGGTACGGGCGCCCTTGGTCGGCTTGCCCCACGGGGTCACCGGATGACGGCCACCCGAGGTGCGGCCTTCACCACCACCATGCGGGTGATCGACCGGGTTCTTCGCAACACCGCGCGTCAGCGGCCGCTTGCCGAGCCAGCGGCTGCGACCGGCCTTGCCGATGTTGGTGTTCTGGTTGTCGGGGTTCGACACCGCGCCAACCGTACCCATGCACTCGCCGCGGATGTAGCGCTGCTCGCCCGAACCGAGACGCACGATCACCAGGCCGCGGTCGCGACCAACGACCTGGGCGTAGGTGCCTGCCGAACGGGCGATCTGGCCACCCTTGCCCGGCTTCATCTCGATATTGTGGACGATCGTGCCGACCGGCATCTGCGACAATTCCATCGCATTGCCCGGCTTCACGTCGGTCTTCTTGCCCGCGACGATAGTGTCGCCGACCGCCAGACGCTGCGGCGCGAGGATATAGGCGAGTTCGCCGTCCTCATATTTCACCAGCGCGATGAAAGCGGTGCGGTTGGGGTCATATTCCAGACGTTCGACGGTGGCCGACATGTCCCACTTGCGACGCTTGAAGTCGATGAAGCGGTACTTCTGCTTGTGGCCGCCGGCGATGCCGCGCGAGGTCACATGACCCTTGTTGTTGCGACCGCCGGTCTTGCGCTTGCCTTCGGTCAGCGCCTTGACGGGCTTGCCCTTCCACAGCGCCGACTTGTCGACGAGGATCAGGCCGCGCTGTCCGGGGCTGGTCGGATTATAGGATTTAAGTGCCATTTTCTCTGCCTCTTCCTACAATCAGACGCCGGTCGTGACGTCGATCGACTGGCCTTCGGCCAGGCGAACGATCGCCTTCTTCACGTCGCTGCGGGTGTAGGGCTTGCCCTTCCAGCGCTTGGTCTTGCCCTTGGTGACGAGCGTGTTCACGCCGATCACCTTGACATCGAACAGCGCCTCGACGGCGGCCTTGATGGCGGGCTTGGTCGCGTCGTTCGCGACCTTGAACACCACCGCGTTGTTCTCGCTGAGCAGCGTCGACTTTTCGGTGATCACCGGAGCGAGGATCACGTCATAGTGACGCGCGTCGACTGTTTTTGCCTTAGCCATTGAAACGGGCCTCCAGCTTTTCGACCGCCGCGCGGGTCAGGACCAGCGTGTCGGCACGGATGATGTCATAGACGTTGGCGCCAGCCGCCGGCATCGAGTCGACACCGATCAGGTTGGCCGATGCCATGGCGAAGCTTTCATGGACCGCATCGCCGTCGATGAAGAGAGCGCGGTTGCCGAGTTCGAGCTTGCCGAGCTTGCCGGCGAGCGCCTTGGTCTTGGCATCCTTGAGCTCGAGCGTGTCGAGAACGACGATCTTGCCGCCCTTCGCCTTGTCGCTCAATGCCATCTTCAGGCCGAGCGCGCGGATCTTCTTGTTCAGCGAGTGGCCGAAGGTGCGGGCCCGGGGGCCGTGCGCCTTGCCACCGCCGATGAAGATCGGCGCCTTGCGATCGCCGTGACGCGCGGTACCGCCGCCCTTCTGGCGACCGAATTTCTTGCCGGTGCGCGACACATCGCTGCGTTCGCGGGCGGCGCGGGCCGGGCCACGGCGCTTTTCGAGCTGCCATGCGACAACGCGGTGCAGGATGTCGGCGCGGGCGTCGACGCCGAACACATCGTCGTTGAGATCGATGTCGGTGCCGGCTTTACCGTCGAGGGTTTGAACCTTGACCTTCATGATCAGGACTCCTGTGCGCCGTCGGTGGCGGCGGTGTCGACCACGGTTTCTTCGACCGGGGTTTCGACCGGCGCATCAGCCGGGGCTTCGTGATTGGCGTTCGCGGCGCTCTTGATGCCCGCCGGATAGGGGGCTTCGGGGTGGCGCGGCAGCTTGACCGCATCGCGGACCATCAGCCAGCCGCCCTTCGAGCCAGGGACCGAGCCCTTGACGAAGAGAAGGCCGCGCTCGGCGTCGGTGCGGACGATTTCGAGATTCTGCTGGGTGCGGTTGCGCGCGCCCATGTGGCCGGCCATCTTCTTGTTCTTGAAGACGCGGCCCGGATCCTGGCGGTTACCGGTCGAACCATGCGCACGGTGGCTGATCGAAACACCGTGGCTCGCGCGCATACCGCCGAAACCCCAGCGCTTCATCGCACCGGCAAAGCCCTTACCCTGGGTCACACCCTGGATGTCGACGATCTGGCCGGCGACGAAATGGTCGGCCGACAGTTCGGCGCCGACGTCGAGCGTCGCGTCGTCAGCGACGCGGAATTCAACGACCTTCGCCTTGGGTTCGACTTCGGCCTTGCCGAAAGCGCCACGCTGCGGCTTCGCAACATTCTTCGCCTTCGCCGAGCCGGCACCGAGCTGGACGGCAACATAGCCGTCGCGTTCTTGTTCGCGCACGGAAATGACCTGGCAGCCTTCGAGGCTCAGGACGGTGACGGGCACATGGCGGCCGTCGTCCTGAAACAGGCGGGTCATCCCCATTTTCTTCGCGATCACGCCAGTCCGCATGATCAATACTCCTCAACAGAGGCCGGGCGGACCATTCCGCACGGCTTGCGGGACCCATTGGGACATTGCCCCGACGGAACCCTCCCAGCCCAAATTTTTATGCATCGCCCCGTCCGGGCTGAGGTGCCGCCTTCCCGAAGGAGAAGCGGCGAGACGGGGGACGCAGCCCGGACCCTGATGCTTCGAAGAAGCGGTCCGGCGGTATCCACCCTATCGTCGGTCCGGATCACTCCGGACAAATGCAGCCACCGAAGCAGCTGCCGATAGAGACCCTCGCTATTGCGAGGGCTGCGTTGGCTTAGGCCAACTTGATTTCGACGTTCACGCCCGCGGCAAGGTCGAGCTTCATCAGCGCGTCGACCGTCTGCGGGGTGGGCTGCACGATGTCGAGCAGCCGCTTGTGGGTACGCACCTCGAACTGCTCGCGCGACTTCTTGTCGATGTGCGGGCCGCGGTTCACGGTGAATTTTTCAATGCGCGTCGGCAGCGGGATCGGGCCGCGAATAAGCGCTCCGGTACGACGCGCCGTGTCGGCGATGTCGGTGGTGGCCTGATCGAGCACGCGGTGATCAAAGGCCTTCAGGCGAATGCGAATATTCTGCGTTTCCATGACTGTTCCAGTCGAATCCCGTCTGACGATGCGAAAGAGCCGAAATGGCCTGTACCGGCCCCCTCGAGGAAGCCGGTCCGGCCATCAAAAATCTTTAAGCTACGAGCCGCGCGAATCGGTCCGAATCGCGCGGCTCGCGGCCCTATATTACTTTGTGATGGTCGCGACAACCCCTGCACCGACCGTGCGGCCGCCTTCGCGAATCGCGAAGCGCAGACCCTGGTCCATGGCGATCGGGGCGATCAGCTTGACCGACAGCTGGACGTTGTCGCCCGGCATGACCATCTCGGTGCCCTCGGGGAGGATGACCTCGCCGGTGACGTCGGTGGTGCGGAAGTAGAACTGCGGACGATAGTTCGCAAAGAACGGCGTGTGACGGCCACCTTCGTCCTTCGACAGGACGTACACTTCCGAGGTGAACTCGGTGTGCGGGGTGATCGAGCCGGGCTTCGCCAGAACCTGGCCACGCTCGACTTCTTCACGGCCAACGCCACGGATCAGCGCACCGATGTTGTCGCCAGCCTGGCCCTGGTCGAGCAGCTTGCGGAACATTTCGACGCCGGTGACGACGGTCTTCTTGGTGTCCTTGATGCCGACGATTTCGACTTCTTCACCAACCTTGACGATGCCGGTTTCGACGCGGCCGGTGACAACCGTACCACGACCCGAGATCGAGAACACGTCTTCGATCGGCATCAGGAAGGGCTTGTCGAGCGGACGTTCCGGCTGCGGGATCCATTCGTCAACGGCAGCCATCAGCTTCAGGATCGCGTCCTTGCCGATGTTGTCGTCGCGACCTTCGAGGGCGGCGAGCGCCGAACCCGGGATGATCGGAATATTGTCGCCGTCGAAGTCGCGCTTCGACAGTTCTTCGCGGATTTCCAGCTCGACGAGTTCGAGCAGCTCGGGATCGTCCAGCTGGTCGACCTTGTTGAGGAAGACGACCATGGTCGGAACGCCGACCTGCTTTGCGAGCAGGATGTGTTCCTTGGTCTGCGGCATCGGGCCGTCAGCGGCCGACACGACGAGGATCGCGCCGTCCATCTGGGCGGCACCGGTGATCATGTTCTTCACATAGTCGGCGTGGCCCGGGCAGTCGACGTGCGCATAGTGGCGGCCATCGGTTTCATATTCGACGTGCGCGGTCGAAATGGTGATGCCGCGCTCGCGCTCTTCCGGAGCCTTGTCGATGTTGGCGAAGTCGACGGCGGCGTTGCCGGCGACGTTTTCGGCGAGCACCTTGGTGATCGCTGCGGTCAGCGAGGTCTTGCCATGGTCGACGTGACCGATGGTGCCGATGTTGCAGTGCGGCTTCGTCCGCTCAAATTTAGCCTTGGCCATGATGGTATAACCTTCTTGTTCAATGTTTGCGTTGATCAGTCCTGGACGAGCCTGCTGAATCAGGCGCCGCCCTTAGAGGGTCTTGCCGCGCGGTGCAAGCCCGCGCGGCTTCAACCCCATCAGGCCATCTTGGCCTTCACTTCTTCGGCGACGTTGGTCGGCACTTCTTCATAATGCGAGAATTGCATCGAGTAGCTTGCGCGACCCTGGCTGAAGCTGCGCAGCTGGTTCACATAACCGAACATGTTCGCCAGCGGCACGATCGCTTCGACGACCTGGGCGATACCCCGGCTGTCGGTGCCCTGAATCTGCCCGCGACGGCTGTTAAGGTCGCCGATCACGTCGCCCATGAATTCCTCAGGGGTAACGACTTCGACCTTCATCACCGGTTCGAGCAGCTTGATGCCGGCCTTTGCCGCCACTTCGCGCATCGCCGCACGGCCCGCGATTTCGAACGCCAGCGCCGACGAGTCGACGTCGTGATACGCGCCGTCCGTGAGCTTGATTTCGAAGTCGATGATCGGGAAGCCGATCATGTGACCGTTTTCGGCCGACTCGCGCATGCCCTTTTCGACCGACGGGATATATTCGCGCGGAATGTTACCGCCCTTGATCTCGTCGATGAAGGTGATGCCCGCGCCGCGTTCGCCCGGCGAAACGGTGACCTTGACGCGGCCGAACTGGCCCGAGCCGCCCGACTGCTTCTTGTGGGTATAGTCGACGTCGACCGCCTTCGCGAGCGATTCGCGGTACGCCACCTGCGGCGCGCCGACGTTCGCTTCGACCTTGAACTCGCGCTTCATGCGATCGACGAGGATGTCGAGGTGAAGCTCGCCCATGCCCTTGATGATCGTCTGGCCCGATTCATGGTCGGTCGACACGCGGAACGAGGGATCCTCGGCGGCCAGGCGGTTGAGCGCGATGCCCATGCGTTCCTGGTCGGCCTTGGTCTTCGGTTCCACCGACAGCTCGATCACCGGCTCGGGGAATTCCATCCGCTCGAGGATGATCGGCGCGTTGGTCGCGCAGAGCGTGTCCCCGGTGGTGGTTTCCTTGAGGCCGGCCAGCGCAACGATGTCGCCCGCATAGGCTTCTTCGATGTCTTCGCGGCTGTTCGCATGCATCAGCAGCATGCGGCCAACCTTTTCCTTCTTGTCCTTCACCGAGTTCAGATACGTGCCCTTGTTGAGCGTACCCGAATAGATGCGCGCGAAGGTGAGCGAGCCGACGAACGGGTCGTTCATGATCTTGAACGCGAGCAGCGACAACGGCGCCGCGTCCGACGTCTCACGCGAGTCGGGCTGGTCGGTGTCGGGGTTGATCCCCTGAACGTCAGGAATGTCGAGCGGCGAAGGCAGATAGTCGACAACCGCGTCGAGCAGCGTCTGGACGCCCTTGTTCTTGAACGCCGAACCGCAAAGGACCGGAACGAACGCCTGCGCCAGCGTCCCCTTGCGGATCAGCTTCTTGAGCGTCGCGACGTCGGGGACGGTGCCGTCGAGATAGGCTTCCATCGCCTCGTCGTCCTGTTCGACGGCGAGTTCGACGAGCTTTTCGCGATATTCGGCAGCCTTGTCGGCGAGGTCGGCGGGGATGTCTTCATAGAAGAATTCGGCGCCGAGGCTTTCGTCCTTCCAGATGATCGCGCGTTCGTTGACGAGGTCGACGAGCCCCTTGAAGCCGCCTTCCGAACCGATCGGCAGATACAGCACAGCCGGGGTCGCACCGAGGCGATCGATGATCGTCTGGACGCAATAATAGAAATCGGCGCCGGTGCGGTCGAGCTTGTTGATGAAGCACATCCGCGGAACCTTGTACTTGTCCGCCTGGCGCCACACGGTTTCCGACTGCGGCTCGACGCCGGCAACGCCGTCGAACGCGGTGATCGCGCCGTCGAGCACGCGCAGCGAGCGCTCGACTTCGATGGTGAAGTCGACGTGGCCGGGGGTGTCGATGATGTTCAGGCGGTGTTCCGGACCCTGACCTTCGTCGGCTTTCCACAGGCAGGTGGTGGCGGCCGACGTGATCGTGATGCCGCGTTCCTGCTCCTGCTCCATCCAGTCCATCGTCGCAGCGCCGTCATGGACTTCGCCGATCTTGTAGGACTTGCCGGTGTAGTAAAGGATACGCTCGGTCGTGGTGGTCTTGCCGGCGTCGATGTGCGCCATGATACCGAAATTGCGATAGCGTTCGAGCGGATGGCTGCGTGCCATGGTCTTTTCCTTGGATTTGGGGGGAGGCCTTTGGAGCCACCCCCGATATAGGAACGATTGTTACGATTGCGAGACGTCCCCTTACGCAGGGAGCGCCCCCGCAATTACCAGCGGTAGTGGCTGAAAGCGCGGTTGGCTTCGGCCATGCGGTGCGTGTCTTCGCGCTTCTTGACCGCATTGCCGCGGTTGTTCGACGCGTCGAGCAGTTCGCCCGACAGACGTGCGGCCATCGTGGTTTCGCTGCGGTTGCGCGCGGCGGTGATCAGCCAGCGGATCGCGAGCGCCTGCGCGCGGTCGGGGCGGACTTCGACCGGAACCTGATAGGTCGCACCGCCGACGCGGCGGCTGCGGACTTCGATGTTCGGGCGAATGTTCGCGAGCGCTTCGTGGAACACGCCGAGCGGTTCCTTCTTGGCGCGGGCTTCGACCGATTCGAGCGCACCGTAAACGATGCTTTCGGCGACGGACTTTTTCCCGTCCAGCATGACGCTGTTCATGAATTTCGACAGCACGACATCCCCGAAACGGGGATCGGGCAGGATTTCGCGGCGTTCAGGACGACGACGACGAGCCATGGGTAATTCCTTTTACAACAGCATCCCGGCGCATAGGCGGCTCGGGATGATCAAATAGCCGAAAAAGCGGTCCTTACTTCGGACGCTTCGCGCCGTACTTCGAACGGCTCTGCTTGCGGTCCTTCACACCCTGCGTATCGAGCACGCCGCGCAGGACGTGGTAACGCACACCGGGAAGGTCGCGGACACGACCGCCGCGGATCAGCACGACGCTGTGTTCCTGGAGGTTGTGGCCTTCGCCGGGGATGTAGGTGATGACTTCGCGGCTGTTGGTCAGGCGGACCTTGGCAACCTTGCGGAGCGCCGAGTTCGGCTTTTTCGGGGTCGTCGTATAGACACGGGTGCAAACGCCGCGCTTCTGCGGGTTCGCGTCCATCGCCGGGACTTTGGACTTCACCTTCTGGGGAGTCCGGCCCTTGCGGACCAGCTGGTTGATCGTGGGCATGAATGCTTCACCTTTACATGTCCGCCCATCGGGGCGAACGGTTACTGTACCGCGGTGGATGAAGCATCGGTCCGAAACCCGCAGAATTCTGCGGAAAACAGGCGACCTTGTAACAGCAAAAGACCCCGGTCGATCGCAATTGATCCCCGGAGGCTCCATCCGCGCCAGCAATGTTCAAGCGCTGTTGCAACTGAAAAAGGCGGCAAACCGCCCTTTTCGGTCGAGCGCGCCCCTAGACCCGATTCCCGTCGCGGTCAAGGGGTGGGCAATATTGTTGCGCCGGTTCGCGCGAGCTATCGACCGCGCATGACCCTCACCCGCCACGCCAGCTTCGCTCCCCATGTCGCGCCGGACACGCGGCTGCTGATCCTCGGCAGCCTGCCGGGCGCACGGTCGCTCGCCGCGCGGCAATATTATGCCCATCCGACGAACCAGTTCTGGCGCCTGCTCGGTGCG
Source organism: Sphingopyxis sp. 2PD (assembly GCF_005503695.1). Taxonomy (GTDB): domain Bacteria; phylum Pseudomonadota; class Alphaproteobacteria; order Sphingomonadales; family Sphingomonadaceae; genus Sphingopyxis. Next base: position 181,893 of record NZ_SCMU01000002.1, on the reverse strand, counting down.
GTGATCGAGCAGCCACTTGCCGACCGGAGCTACGACAACCGGCTTGCCGCGTTACGCGCGGCGAAAATCGGGTTGTGGGACGTGATCCGTTCGGCGGCGCGCCGGTCGAGCAGCGACAGCGAGATTCGCGAGGTCGAAGCGCACGACCTTGCGGCGCTGATCGCCGGGCTGCCTGAGCTGCGCATGATTGCGTTCAATGGTGGCAAGGCCGCGGCGATCGGGCGGAAGCAGTTCCCGGTGATCGACGACCTCGCGCTCGTCGATCTGCCGTCGAGCAGCGCCGCGAATACGATCGGCTATGCGGCGAAGCAGGAGCAGTGGTTGGCGTTGCGCGCGGCGTTGGCGAATTAGACGATCCTCCCTGTCGCGCAGCGATGGGGAGGTGGCAGCGCGAAGCGCTGACGGAGGGGCCATGGCGCGACGTTGCCGCCCCTCCACCACCCGTTTCACGGGCGGTCCCCCTCCCCACCGCTACGCGGCAGGGAGGATTTTGGGCGGTCACTGGACCACCGCTCCCCGCGCCATCACGAAATCGACCTTTTTCAGCACCCGCACGTCGGCCAGCGGATCGCTCGCCACCGCGATGATGTCGGCGCTCTTGCCCACGGCAATGCTGCCGATCTCGTTCGACAGGCCGAGCAGGTCGGCGGCGTTGACCGTCGCCGCCTTGAGCGCTGCGACCGGGGTCATGCCGTGCTGGACCATCAGCTCGAACTCGTCGCCGTTGCGGCCGTGCTTCGACACCCCGGCGTCGGTTCCGAAGGCGATCTTCACCCCGCGCGGGACAAGCTGTTCCAGGCTCTTGCCGGTGATGCCGATGCGCCACTGGATCTTCGCCAGCACATCGGGTTCATACGCCGCGGCATTGGCGGCGATGCGTTCCTTGTAGCCGTTCACGGTCGACAGCGTCGGGACATAATAGGTCTTCGATTTCGCCCACGCAGCGATCGTCGCTTCATCGAGGATCGTGCCATGTTCGATCGAGTCGGCCCCGGCATCGATCGCAAGGCGAATACCGTCGGCACCATGCGCATGGACCGCGACCTTTTTCCCGAACAATTGCGCGGTTTCGACGATCGCCCTCGCTTCATCATCGAACATCTGTTTGCCAAGGCCCGCGCCGATGCGGCTGTTCACCCCGCCGGTCGAGGCGAATTTGATGACGTCGGCGCCGCGCCCGACCTGGAGCCGCACCGCGCGGCGGCAATCGTCGGCGCCGTTGCAGGTGTTGCCCGCGCCTGCGAAAAAGGGCCGCAGCTCGCCGCGATAGCCCAAGGAGCCGTCCATATGCCCGGCGCTGCCCGAAATGCTGGCGCCCGCATCGACGATGCGCGGCCCCTGCACCTTGCCCGCCAGGATGGCATCGCGCAGCGCGAGGGTCGCGCCGTCGCCATCGCCAAGATTGCGGACCGTGGTGAAACCGGCGCGCAGCGTCTTCATCCCGTTGACCTGCGCATTGAACGCCTGCGCTGCGGGGCTGAGCGTGACATCCTCAAGCTGCCCGGCGATCCCGCCTGCATCGCTGGTCAGATGGACATGGCTGTCGATCAGGCCGGGCAGGACATATTTGTCCTTGAGATCGATCAGCGTCGCGCCGGGTTCGGCGGGTTGATAGCCGTCGGTTACCGCAATGATCCGGCCATTTTCGACGACAATCGTCGAGGCGCCGCGCACCGGCTTGCCCGGTTCGGCGAGCAATTGTCCAGCGTGAATCACGGTGCGCGCGGGCGTCTGCGCCGCAAGCGGCGACGCGAGCGCGGCGCCGAGCAGCGCGAGCGGAAGGCAATGGATCGGTTTCATTCTGGCATCCCCTGATTTGCGTTTGGGGAGTGTTAGAGCCGATCAGAAGCCCAGCGTAAAACGCAGCGCCGCGCCCTTGTCGTCGGGCAGCGCCGCGATGTGGCCCGGATCGCGGCGGATCCATGTGTTGGCGATCAGGTCGCCGCCGAGCAGCGACAGCGCATAGCTCGCCTCGACGACCAGTTCACGCCCGGTGGGCGCGAGATTATAGGGGCGACGGGCGAAGTCGGTGCGCCCGCTGGCATAATCATGCGCGACCGGCAGCATCAGGTCGACGCCGCCGCGCGCGACACGCAGCGGCTGGGCCATGCGAAGCGCGGCGCGGTCGCCGGGGCGGAACAATCCCGCCTTGGCGATGTCGACCGAGAAGGCCGACGACCACAGCGCCCCGCCCGCAACCAGCCCGGCGCGATCGGGACGGGTCCACATTTGTCGCCAGGCACCCGTCAGGCTCCAGCCCTTTGTCAGTGTGACGCCCAGGCTGGCATCGCCGACCAGGCTGGTTGCGCCGCGAGACCCAAACACCGGGCCGAGCCGCGCGCCGAGCAGGCTGTCCGATTCGCGCAGCCAGCTGCCGCCGAGCACGGCGCGAGCGGAACCGAAGCGGGCGTCCCACGCGGCGCCGACCCGCTGGTACCGGCTGTCGCGAGCAGAACGGTAACGGAGCAGCGGATCGTCCTGCCAGCGCGAACCCGATACCCAGCCGTCTTCCAAGACGATGCTGACATGGTGATTGGCCGCGATATTGTGGCGCAGCATCGATCCGATACCCGGGCTGGCGGCAAAGCCCAGCCCATCGTGCGCGCCGTCGCCGATCAGCATCGCATGGCCGCTTTCACCGCGTTCGCCCGCGAGCAATCCGCTCGTCCCGCGCCCCGCCGCAAAGCCGATGCGCGTCCGCGCGTCGAGGGGCGTCACCACCGATGCGGCAAGGGTGCGCGCCGCCTGCGCGTCGTGAAACGACAGCCCGGCGAGCGCGTCGCCCCTGCCCGTCCCCGTCGCGGTCACCAGCGACAAGGCAGTGGCCCGGCTGGCGGCGCTTTGCTGGCGGATCAACCCGCCAAGCGCGCCCGACAATTTGAAATCGGGGCGGCGCGGCGCCAGCGACTGGCCGAAATCGACGTTGAAGGCGCGGCCGAAACCGTCGGTGACCAGTCCGACCGTCGCCCCGGTGCCGACCGCCCCCGCGTCGCCCATCGGCCCGCCAAGCACCCCCAGCGCGCTGCCCAGATTGACCGCCGTCGCGGTCCCCGCCAGTGCCGTCGCCCCCATCGGCTGGAACGCGCGCGCGATGTCGAGAATGCCCTGCCCGTACACGGCGTCGTCGCCCGCTGCGCCCACATCGCGCGCCGATTGATAGAGCAATTGCACGATCTGTTGGCTCGACAGGTTCGGAAATGCCTGCGCCAAGAGCGCCACCGCGCCCGCGACTTGCGGCGCCGCAAAGCTGGTCCCGCTGATGACGAAGACAAAATTGCCCTCGGTTTCGATCACGCCATCCTTGTAGGCGCAGCAAACATCCTCGCCTAGCGCCGCCAGATAGGATCCGGCGTAGATCCCGGCCCGGTTGCTGAAGTCCGACCGGACGCCATTTTCGTCGACCGGGCCGACGATGATGACCAGGCCGCCACCGGCATCGCGCATCCCCTGCGCAAAAGGTTCCGGGTTGTCGGGATCGTTGCCGCCCGCGGTGGTGTCGCCTTCATTCCCCGCCGAAAGGACGACGATGATGCCGGCGGCGGTGGCGCGTTGCACCGCACCGCGCAGCGTTGCGCCGGGCGGATCGTCGCCCCCCAGCGAGATATTGACGACGCGCGCGCCCGCGCTGATCGCGCGGTCGAGCCCCGCGGCAATCGCGCTTTCGGGAAACTGGCATCCGCTTTCGTCGTTGGCCGGATCCTCGGTGGCGCAGCTTCCCGGCCGGTCGGCGCGCAGCACGAGCAGATTGGCGTTGTAGGCGATGCCCATCGTCCCCGCGTCGTTTTTCGCCCCGAGCAGGATCTGCGCGACATTGGTGCCATGCGTGCCTTCGCCATTGATTCCGCGCGATCCGGCAAGATCGGCCGAGAAGGACGAAATGCGCCCGGCGAATTCCGGGCTGTCTTCGTCGATACCGTCGTCGATGACCCCCGCCAAAATGCCCTGCCCGCTCGCCCCCGCCTGATAGGCCGTGATCGCGCCGTGGAAATTCACCCCATCCGATCGCCGCGTTTCGGGGGTGTTGAAATTACCCGTCGGCGGCGTGGTCGGGGTGGGTGCGGGCGTCGGAGTCGGCACGGGGGTTGGGGTCGGTGCCGGAGCCGCGGGCGGCGCCGGGGTCGGCGCAGGCCGCGCCCCGCCCCCGCCGCCACAACCGGCGAGCGACAGCGCAGCGATGCTGAGCAAGGCCGACAAGGGACGGCCAGACATCCGCCGGATATTTTCGGGTCGGTTCGCTTGGGCCATCGCCATTCCCCTGACTTTCGTCATCCCGGCGAAGGCCGGGATCTCGCCCTCTGACTTCGACGCGTCGTTGCGATTCCGGCCTTCGCCGGGATGACGGTCAAGCTAGCATCGTCCCATCTATATCTACAGATATTGCAGTCCGGTAAAACGCTCGCGCTTGCCGCCGCCCACCCCAGCCCTTATGCGCCGCCACGCCATGTCCGTTCCCCTCGATCATATCGACGCTTGGGTCTTCGATCTCGACAACACGCTCTATGCGCCGTCGGCAAAGCTGTTCGACCTGATCGACGCGCGGATGGGCGCGTTCATCATGCGCTTGCTGAATGTCGACGCGGTCGAGGCGCGGCGGGTGCAAAAGCAATATTTTCATGATCATGGCACGACGATGGCGGGGCTGATGCGCCACCATGACGTCGATCCCGAGGATTTTCTGGTCGACGTCCATGACATCGCGCTCGACCGGATCGCGCCCGATGGGCGGCTTCGTGCAGGGCTTGAGCGCCTGCCGGGTCGCAAGCTGGTCTTCACCAACGCCGACGCCGATTATGCCGCGCGCGTGCTCGACGCGCGGGGCATTGCCGACCTGTTCGACGGCATCTGCGACATTCGCGCCACCGCCTATACGCCGAAGCCCGATCCCGCGGCCTATGCCATGATGACCACCCATCTGGGTATCGACCCGGCGCGCAGCCTGTTCGTCGAGGATATGGCGCGTAACCTGACCCCGGCGAAGGCGCTGGGGATGACCACCGTCTGGCTGGACAATGGCAGCGAAAGCGGCCATCGCGACCACCTGCCGGATCAGGTCGATTTTCATGTGAACGACATCACCGACTGGCTCGACAGCCTGCCTTTACCATGGGGAATTTCATGACCAGCGACCTGCAAAGCACGATCGAAGCCGCGTGGGACGCGCGCGACACGCTGGGCCTGACGACGACCGGCGCGGTGCGCGAGGCGGTGGACACCGCGATCGCCGGGCTCGATGACGGCAGCTATCGCGTTGCGACACGCGACGCGGACGGCGCGTGGCAGGTCAACCAGTGGCTGAAAAAGGCGGTGCTGCTGTCGTTCCGCCTCAACGACATGGCAATCATCGATGGCGGCCCCGGCGGCGCGACCTGGTGGGACAAGGTGCCGTCGAAATTCGCCGGCTGGTGCGAGAATCGTTTCCGCGACGCCGGCTTTCGCGCCGTCCCCGGATCGATCGTCCGCCGCGGTGCCTTTATCAGCAAGGGTGCCGTGCTGATGCCGAGCTTCGTCAATATTGGCGCCTATGTCGGCGAGGGGTCGATGGTCGACGCCTGGGCCACCGTCGGCAGCTGCGCCCAGATCGGCGCCAACGTCCATCTGTCGGGCGGCGCCGGCATCGGCGGGGTACTGGAACCTCTTCAGGCCGGCCCGGTGGTGATCGAGGACGGCGCCTTCATCGGCGCGCGCGCCGAAGTCGCCGAGGGGGTGATCGTGCGCGAGGGCGCGGTGCTGTCGATGGGGGTCTATCTCGGCGCCTCGACCAAGATTATCGACCGCGCGACGGGCGAGGTCTTCATGGGCGAGGTTCCGGCCTATTCGGTCGTCGTGCCCGGATCGCTGCCCGGCAAGCCGCTGCCCGACGGGACGCCGGGGCCGTCGCTTTACTGCGCCGTGATCGTCAAGCGCGTCGATGCCAAGACGCGCGCCAAGACCGGGATCAACGAGCTGCTGCGCGATTGAGTTTCGCGGCACACCAGCCATCGCGCGCTGTGTACGTCGAGGTACCGGTGCAACGTGCTCGTCGAAATTCGCGCGGCGTTGGTGGATAAGCTTTTGACTTCCAGCCCCTGAAAACGATCGCCGCGGGTGCTGTGTCGAAGCGACAGCGCCGAGGGAGGGATTATGATGCGGATGACCGCAGGGGCATCGACGTTAGCGATGGCCATGGGATTGTTGGCGCCTCAACTTGCGGTTGCGCAGAGCGCCGAGCCGGTGGCCGGAGACGCTACCGCTACCGCTACCGCTGCCACTGCGGTTCCGGCTCCGGCCGACGGCGCGCAGCGTTACACCCCCGGCGATTTCGCCAGCTTTTCGCCGCGCACCGCTCTCGACATGGTCGAAAAGGTGCCGGGATTCGTGATCGTCACCGGCACCAACGGGGGCGCCCGCGGGCTGGGTGCGGCGACCGAGAATGTCCTGATCAACGGCGAGCGTATCGCCAATAAATCGACCGACGCGCGCAGCGCGCTGCAACGCATTGCCGCCTCGCAGGTCGCCTATGTCGATATTGTCGACGGGGCCAGCCTGAATGTTCCAGGCTTGACGGGCCAGGTCGCCAATGTCGTCCTGGTCGCGGGCACGGCACAGGCGCGGTTCACGACCACAATCCGCTGGCAACCCGACTGGCGCCCACGGCTCGACGACAATTGGCTGAACGGCGAGGTTTCGACGACCGGCACGATCGGCGGCACCCATGTGACGCTCAGCCTGAAGAATGAAGCCAACCGGAATGGCCATTGGGGTCCGGAGCAACGGTTTGACGGCAACGGCGTGCGGCAATCCACGCGCGACGAGTTGGCCAGCTACCGCGGTGACAGGCCGCGTCTCGCCCTGGCTCTCGCGCGCACGACGGCCGGCGGCGACAAGTGGAATTTCAATCTGGGCGGCCAGTTGCAGAAGCTCGTCGATGCGGCGAGCAGCGTCGCGGTGGGGCCAACAAACGGCACTTTGCGCGAGACGTTCAAATCGGTCGAAGACGAGCATAATTTCGACGTCGGCGGCGATTATGAATTCGGGCTCGGCCAAGGACGGCTCAAACTGATCGGACTCTACCGGTTCGAACATAGCCCCAATGTCGACACGTTCATCGTCGACAGGGCGATTGGCGGGCGCAGCGGCGAGCGGTTCACCCAGACCGCCGACGAGGGCGAATCGATCCTGCGCGGTGAATATGGCTGGCGCACCGCAGGCGGCACCGACTGGCAGGTCGCGCTGGAGGGGGCGTATAATACACTCGACGTCGATGCCGAGTTCGCGACGCTCCAGCCCGACGGCAGCTTCCTGCCCGTCATCTTCGGCGGTGAAAAGACCAGGGTCGAGGAAAAGCGCGGCGAAGCATCGCTGACTTGGGGGCGCGCACTGGCGCCGAACCTCACCGCGCAGATCAACCTTGGCGCCGAATATAGCGCGCTGTCGTCATCGGGTCCCGATGGCCTGACGCGCCGCTTTGTGCGGCCGAAAGGCAAGCTTGCGCTGGCGTGGAAGGTCGGGCCGCGGACCACGATCAACTATCAGCTCCAGCGCCGCGTCGACCAGCTCAACTTCTTCGATTTTGCGAGTTCAGTCGATGTCGCCAACGGCCAGGGCAACGGCGGCAACGGCCTGCTGGTGCCGCCGGTGGTCAACCGCACCGAGCTGGAGTTCGTCCAGGACCTGAGCGCATGGGGCAACGCCTCGGTCGCCTTCGCTTATGCCTATGCGCAGGATCTGGTCGACCAGATCCCGCTGTCGCCGACCACCGAAGGCCGCGGCAATCTGCCGGGTGCGCATCTTTATCGCATCAGTTCAAAGGCGACGCTGCTGCTCGACCGGCTGGGCTGGAAAGGCGCGCGCATCAACAGCGACCTGACCTGGCGCCGCAACCGCGTGCGGGATCCGCTGACGGGCAGTTGGCGCGATCAGAGCGAGGGGCAGGAGTATCTGGTCGATGTCAGCCTGCGCCACGACATCCCGGGTTCAGAGCTCGCTTGGGGAGCCAGTTATTTCGACGAACATTTCAGCCCCAATGTGCGGCTCAATGCGATCGAAAATGAATATAATGACGGCGCGTTTGTTGCCGCCTTTGTCGAGCATAAGGATGTCGCGGGTTTCACGGTCAGGCTGACCTACCGCAATCTTGCCGGACAAAAGAACCGGTTCGATCGCACGGTCTTTGTCGACCGGCGCAACGGGCCGATTGCGTTCAGCGAAAGCCGTCGGCGCGAGTTCGGACGATATTTCCAGCTCACCGTGACCGGGACGCTTTGAGCACCGTCATCCCGGCAGCGCCGGGATGACGAGAGAAGGGCGTGAGGCCGCCTTTTACCGCTCGCTCAGATAATAGCGTTCGCGCGCGGTCAAATCGGCGTTCAGCTCGTAAACGATCGGCTGGCCGGTCGGGATTTCGAGGCCGGTGATGTCGGCGTCCGAAATGCCCGACAGATGCTTGACCAGCGCGCGCAGGCTGTTGCCATGCGCCGAGATCAACACCGTCTTGCCGGTTGCAAGCTGGGGCGCGATCGCGCTTTCATAATAGGGAAGGACGCGTTCGATCGTGTCCTTCAGGCTTTCGGTCGACGGGATCGCGATGCCGGCGTAGCGCGGGTCGCTCGCCAGATCCCACGGTGAGCCGGCTTCGAGCGGCGGCGGCGGAATGTCGAAGCTGCGGCGCCAGATCTTGACCTGTTCATCGCCATGCTTCGCCGCGGTCTCGGCCTTGTCGAGCCCGGTCAGCCCGCCATAATGGCGCTCGTTCAAACGCCAGTCCTTGGTCACCGGCAGCCACAGCCGTCCCATCGCTTCGAGCGCAAGGTTGAGCGTCTTGATCGCGCGCGACTGGACCGAGGTGAAGCAGGTGTCGGGCGCGATCCCCTTCGCCTTCATCAATTCGCCCGCTGCCCAAGCCTCGGCCGCGCCCTTTTCGGTGACATCGACATCCCACCAGCCGGTGAAGCGATTTTCGAGGTTCCATTGCGACTGGCCGTGACGAATGAGGATGAGCTGGGGCATTTCGGATCCTTGCGCTGGAGGGTTTCGCAGCCCCTTAGCGCGGCTTTTCGGCGAACGCCAATCGCCCCCTTGAATTGGTTTCAAGCGCACCCAGATTTGCAGCATCCGGTCGCCGATACGGGGCCGGGTGGCGATCGCGGCGCGCCGCCGCGGTCCCTGACTTCGCTTTTGAGAAAGGAAGAAAGACCATGCGTAACAGCTTTGACTGGACCCCCTATCGCCGTTCGACCGTCGGCTTCGACCGGTTGTTCGATTTTCTGGAAACAAGCGGTTCGGGCGCCGAAAATTATCCGCCGTTCGACATCGAGAAGGTCGCCGACGACCATTTCCGGATCACCGTCGCGGTTGCCGGGTTCAAGAGCGACGAAATCGAGATCGTTGCGCAGCAGAATATGCTGACCGTCAGCGGCCGCAAGGCGCCGGTCGCCGAAGGCGAAGGCCGTCAGCTGCTGTATAGCGGCATCGCGACGCGCGCGTTCGAGCGCCGCTTCCAGCTCGCCGATTTCGTGCGCGTGAGCGCTGCCGACCTGGCTGACGGGCTGCTGATCATCGACCTGGTGCGCGAAGTGCCCGAGGCGATGAAGCCGCACAAGATCGCGATCGGCGGCAATGCGACCCCGACGTTGGTCGAGGACAAGCAGGCGGCGTAATCTGGCCGCAGTCCATACCCCGCACGGGGTATATGAGCGGGGTCCGGAGTCCCTTCCGGACCCCTTTTTCGTTTGGGCAGCTTGCCCGACAAGCGGAGCATCTTGAGCGAGGTCGATTTGACCAGTTGTTTCGCACGAAGACACGAAGATGTCGGCCTTTCCGCGAAGCGGCCTTTTCCTTGCCAAGTTGCAGCAAGGCGCAGCGCCGCCAAAAACGGGGAGCCTGACGACCGATCGCTGTTTCTTCGTGTCTTTGTGTCTTCGTGCGAAACTATTGTCTCAGACCACCCGCGTCATGAAGCGGCTGAACGGGTCGGGTTTATAGTCCGCGAAGGGCGCGCAATCGTCGAAGCCATAGCGGCGGTAGAGCGCGATCGCGGGCTCGAACGCCGCGCCCGATCCGGTTTCGAGGCTGAGCCGCGCCAGTCCCCGCCGCCTCGCTTCGTCGATTATATGGTCGAGCATCCGCGCTGCCACGCCGCGGCGCAGGAAGGCATCGGCGGTGCGCATCGATTTGATCTCGCCATGCGCGGCATCAAGTTGCTTCAGCGCCCCGCATCCCGCCAGCGTATCGCCGTCGTGGATCGACCAGAAGGTCACATTGCCCGCGCGCAATCCGTCAAAGTCGAGGAAGTGACAGCTGCCCGCGGGCGAATTGGCGAGCATCCCCGCAAAATGCTGTTCGAGGAGCGCGCGGATGGCGGCGCCCGACAGATCGTCTTCGACGATCCGCCAGTCGCCCTCCCCCGCGCCGGTCGTCACAGCATCTGATCGAGCGTCGCGAGGCACGCGTGCGCCAGCAATTTTGATCGTTCGGGCGACCAGCCGACCGCCGGATCGGGCAGGTCGTCATTGTCCTTGAACGGCATTTCGATCGTCATCGACACCGCGCCGAAACGCTCGGCGAGCTGGGTCGTCGACATCGACAGATTGGCCTTGCCCGGCGCCGCTTCGCTATAGCCGAGCGCGACCTGAAAATCGGGGCTGTTCGCGGCGAGCGCGGCCTGGAACGCCTTATACTTGTCCATCTGTCCGGGCTTCAGCGAAGGGATCCCCTCGAACCCGGCGAGGAACACCGCGGGGATGGCTTCATCGCCATGGACGTCCATCGCCCAATCGACGCCCGTTTCATCCATCGCATTGCGGACGCACAGGACTTCGGGGCTGCGTTCGGCGGTCGGATTGTCCCATTCGCGGTTGAGGTTCACGCCCGCAAAATTGGTCCGCAAATGGCCGCGACACGACCCGTCGGGATTCATGTTCGGGACGATGTGGAAGCGGCATTTCCGGAGCAGCGAGCGCGCGTGCGGATCGGCGGGGTCGGTGAGCTTTTCGAGCGCACCCTCGACCCACCATTCGGCCATGCTCTCGCCCGGATGCTGGCGGGCATAGAGCCAGACCTGCGTGTCGCCGCTGCCCATTTCGAGGCAGTCGATCGGCTGGCCTTCGAGACTGGTGCCGAGGCAGCGATAGGTGACGCCCTCGCACTCTGCAACGCTGGCGACCAGATCATGATGGCGCTCCATCGAGAAGGGCGCGAAATAGGCGATGTAGAGGATCGGGCTTTCGGCGGTGTGACGGATCGTCAGCGTGCCGGCATCATAGCTGGTGTCGAGACGGAACCAATAGTCGCGGTCGTAGCTCGCGCACGCCGCATAGCCCGGCCAGCCGTCGGGATAGGCCGAGCTGTCGAGCCCGGTGATCGCCAGATCGAGCGCGTCGCCGATCGCGCACGACACGCGGAAATGAAACCATTGGAAGAAATCGGATTCGCGATCCTTGCGAATCGAAAGGCGCGCCGCGGTGCCGTCGATCGAATCCACGACGATGTTGCCGCTGTCGAACGCGGCGTTGATGGTGATGGTCATGGGACGCTGATAGTGCGTCCCGATTCGCCGGGGAAGTCCTTGAATAAGGCCTCGGCCAATTTTGCCGCGGCGAGCGAGGGTTGCGCGGCCGGTGCCTTCACCGGAATCGCGGTAAGCGCGCGGCCTTCCCACAAGGCCTGCCCGGTCGCGGCATCGTCGATGCGCACCGAAAGCTGCAGATCGGCCATCCGCTTCGGACCGCCGCCCAGGTTGACCCCGATACCGAGCCCGACCCCCGACCCATAGCTGCCGGTCGAACCGCCGACCCCGACCGATACCGGCGAGCGCCGCGCCGCCATCGGCTGTTCGCTCCGCTCAAAGACGATACGGACAAGCAGCGGCGCGCGTTCGTTGCTGCCCGCAGCGACCAGCCCCAGCCGCTGCAACTGCTGGTCGACGGCGGCGCGATAGCTGTTCCATTCGAGCGACGGCATGCTCGCCGCCGGGCCATCGAGCGGCGCGGTCGCGATCGCGTAACGCGTTCCGGGCGCCCAGCCCGGCGCGGCATTGTGGAAGCGCGTGACCTCGACCGGCGGGACCGCGGTGGCACAGCCGCCGAGCGAAAGCGCCGCTGCGCAAAGCAGGGCGACAGAAATTTGACGCGTCATCCCGTCATCATGCGCCAGCAAATATGGCTTGGCAATGAATGGGATGCCGCCGCGGCGCGGCGGCGTCCGGTTCAGCGATAAAAGATGTGGTTGTCGATCTGCGCGATGCGCGTCTTGCGCCAGCCCGGCGAGACATAGCGGGCGTGAAAGAACAGCGCGCCCGGCGCATGATTCTTCCAGCTGCCGTCGCGCGCGATCTGCGCGATCGCAAGGGCGTTGTTCCACTGGGCGCCTTCGCGGATTGCCGGCATCTTGCCGCCGCGCACAAAGCTGAACTGGCTTTTCTGATGGACGACACCGCACAGGCTTTTGGGGAAGCGGCCCGACTCGGCGCGGTTGATCACGACATGCGCGACCGCAAGCTGGCCGGGAAGCGATTCGCCGCGCGATTCGAAATAGACCGCACCGGCGAGGCAGCGCAGTTCGGGGTCGATGTCGGCGGGGCGCGGGGTCGCGGCGACAAGCGCGGCGAGCGATTCGGCGGTCACCGGGGTCGGCTTCGCTTCCGGCGCGGGGGTCTGGTCGTCGTTCTTGCTGATGTCTGCGACCGGCGCATTGGCCTCGATCGACAGATCCGCCTGATCGGTCGCGACCGGCGCAGGTGCGCTCGGGGCGAGCAGGGCGGGAAGATTGGCGTCGGCAGCAAGATCGCTCGCAAAACCGGGTTCCGCCAAAAGCAGCATGGTCGCGGCAGTCATGCCGACGGCAGCCACGCTGGCTGTATTCAGGATACGACTCATATTGTCCGTCAAAAGTGCGGCCGATGAACCGAACCTCTCAAAACAAGCGGGGGACTATGGTCCAGTATCGCCGCTTGCGGTCATCGTCCGACTGCGTGTCCAGCCCGTTCTGCCGGGGCATCGTCAAGACAATGCAACCCGCGGGCCGACCTACGCGTTATCGAATGCGCGCCACCTATTGTGCGCTGCAACAGAGTCAAGTTAACGCAGCCCACTCCGCGACGAGTCGTGGCGCATCTGCGATATCCAGTTCGACGATCCATAGATCAGGATCGGCCTTTTGCCGACGGTCCTGGTAGTTGGCGCGCGATTCACCATCTTTGGGGTCGGCGGGGCCGACCGCCTCCCATATATAGTCGCCAGTCGGGGAAAAGCGCCGTTCAAGCAGCGGCCCGGGCTGGCCGCGCTCGGCGCATTGGACAAGGATGATCCCCGAATGCTCGTCGCCCTTGACGAGGATCGTCGCAAATCCGCCCGCCGATTCGGTGCGGCGCAGCAGCAGGTCGACAAGGAAGCGGCTGGTCAGCCGCGTCATGCGCCAGTTCGCGCCGCGGCGTCAGGCCGCGTCACGCGTTTCGGTATCGGCGAGCAGCGCATAGAGCGCTTCGTCGCTTTTGGCCCCGCGCAGCCGTTCGGCGATCGCTTCGTTGCGCAGCATCCGCGACACCCCGGCCAGCGCCTTGAGATGGTCGGCACCCGCGTCGAGCGGCGACAGCAGCACGAACAACAGATCGACCGGCAGGCCATCGACCGCGTTGAAGTCGATCGGGCGCGACAATTGCAGAAACAGCCCGCGCACCCCGGTCAGATCGGCCATCTTGGCGTGCGGCAGCGCGATTCCGCGCCCGAACCCGGTCGAACCGAGACGCTCGCGTTCGAGCAGCGCTTCGCTGACTTCGCCCGCGTCGAGCCCGAGCGAGCGGCTGGCGAGGTCGCCGACAAAGGGAAAAAGCGCCTTTTTCGAATCGAGCTGGACGTGCGCGCGCACGGTCGCGGGATAGAGAAGGGAAGAAAGGTTCATGGTTCTGGTCAAATCTGTGTAGCCGCCGGGCAATTGGGCCGGGCACTCCGCAAGGACGATCGCGGCGAGGTCATACCGGAGCCCCGCCATACCGGCATAGGACGTATTGGGCGCGGCCCTTATGCCGGTTGGCGAAGAAAATCCAGCCCTATCGTGGTTCGACCCAGCCGATCGTCCCGTCGTCGCGGCGATAGACCATATTGTGCGAACCCGTCTTGCTGTTGACGAACAGCAAGGCGTTGGTGTTGCGAAGGTCGAGCATCATCACCGCGTCGGACACGCTGCTGTTGGGGATGTCGACGCGCGTTTCCGCGATGATCGCGGGGGCGTCGCCGGCATCTTCCTCGCCGCCACCGTCAAAGACGATATAGCTCGCATTGTCGTCGATCTCGTCGACCGTCGGTGAAGGCTGCGCCGGACCGCTATTCCGGTCTTTCAATCGTCGCATATAGCGGCGCAGCTGCTTTTCGATGCGCTCGGCCGCCCCTTCGAACGCGACATGCGCGTCCTGCGCCTGGCCATGCCCCTTGAGCACCAGCCCCTGCATCACATGCGCGACGATGTCGCACTGGAAACTGTCGTGCGGCCCTTTGCCAAAGGTCGCGTGCGCCCCGATCGCGCGCGAAAAATATTTGTCGGCAATCGCGTTCATCCGGTCCGACACATGCGCCTGCAGCGCTTCGCCGGTTTCGATCTGGTGGCCAGAGACGCGGATTTCCATTTTTCTTCTCCTTCTTGGCCGGTGCGATGACTTATGCGATCACCATCACACCGTATCGAGCCACAGCGGCTGGTTCAGCCCTGCGACAAATTCGGCATGGCGTGCCAGATCGGCGGCCGATGCCATATGGGGTCGGGGTTCGCGGAACGGACGATCGCCGCCGCGCGGTACCGCAGGGGCCGCGGCGGCGAGCGTCGGGACGTTCGTCGCCGACGCCGCGAGTCCCAGCCCGATCTGCCGGCCGCCGGTCATTTCGATGTAGAGGTGCGCGAGCAGTTCCGCATCGAGCAGCGCGCCATGCTTGACGCGGTGGCTGCGGTCGATGCCGTAGCGCGTGCAGAGCGCGTCGAGGCTGTGCTTGGCGCCCGGATGGAGCTTGCGCGCCATCTGCACCGTGCAGCACATCCGCGCCATGTCGAGCGCGGGACGGCCCGCGCGCGCGAGTTCGGCGTTGACGAAACCGAAGTCGAACGCGGCATTGTGCGCGACCAGCGGCGCGTCGCCGAGAAATTCGAGCAGATCGTCGACGCGGGTTGCGAACAACGGCTTGTCCGACAGGAACTGGATCGACAGGCCGTGCACCGCTTCGGCGGCGGCGGGCATGTCGCGTTCGGGGTTGAAATAGGCGTGGAAGGTCTGGCCGGTTTCGCGGCGGTCGACCAGTTCGATGCACCCGATTTCGACCAGCCTGTCCCCGGTCTTGGGATCGAATCCCGTGGTTTCCGTATCGAAGATAATCTCGCGCATTGAGCGGTTAATCTGGACCCTATCGGGCGCGGAAACAAGAGGCGATGGCGCGAATCTGGCGATGCGTCTCGCTTTTCGGTCCGCCCGTTTCGATAATGAAATCGGCGCGCGCGCGCTTGACGCGGTCGGGCACCTGCAGGCGGCGAATCGCCTTCAGACGGTCATAGGTCATTCCCGGGCGGCGCATGACGCGCTTGGTCTGCATCCAGGTCGGCGCCGACACCACCGCGATCGCACCGACGCGGCGCCAGCCGCCCTTTTCGAACAAGAGCGGGATGTCGAGGACCACGACGTCGCGCGCGCGGTGGCGGGCGAGGAATTTTTTCTGCGCCCGGAACACCGCAGGATGGACGATCGCCTCGAGCGCGGCGAGTTCATGGCGGTTGCCGAGCACCAGCCCGCCCAGTTTCTGGCGATCGACGCCGCCGGGTCCGGTGGTGCCCGGAAAGCGCGCCTCGATCGCCGCGACGAGCGCGCCGCCCGGCCCCTGCAACCGGTGGACTTCGGCGTCGGCGTCGAACACCGGCACGCCTTCATGCTCGAACATCGCCGCCGCGGTCGACTTTCCCATGCCGATCGATCCGGTGAGGCCGAGGATGAAGGGTCGCCGCAGCCGCGAACCGGGACGCGGATGGTGCCTCATGCGGTGAGCAGCCCTCGCAGTTCGTCGTCGCGGCCTTCGGGCGGCGGAGCACCAAAAAATAGCTCGAACGCAAGCGCCGCCTGCCCGATCAGCATGTCGAGCCCGTCGACGGTGTCAAGCCCGCGCGCCTCGGCGGCCCCCAACAACCCGGTCTGGAGCGGCGCATAGACGAGGTCATAGACAATCGCATCGTCCGGGAGCGGCGAAAGGTCGAGGTCGAGCGGCGGCTGGCCGGTCATCCCGAGGCTGCTCGAATTGACCAGCAGCGATACCGGCGGAAGCGATGAATCGAGCCCGACAACCTCGCCCTTGAGGCCAAAGGTCGCGAGCAGCCCCATGGCTTTCAATGGACTGCGATTGAGGATTGTCACATGTCCGACCCCCGCGCGCGCGAGCGCGAACAGCACCGCCCGCGCCGCGCCGCCCGCGCCCACCACGGCGACCGGCGCACCCTCCAGATCGAGATCGGCGAGCGGCGCATAAAAACCCGCGGCGTCGGTGTTGGTGCCGATGACCGACCCATCGGACTGGCGAACGATCGTGTTCATCGCGCCGATCGTCCCGCGGATATTCCCCGGATCATCGACCAGATCCATGACCGCCACCTTGTGCGGGATCGTGACATTGCAGCCGCGCCAATCGGGGTCGGCGCGGCGCTGTTCGACAAAGGCGGCGAGCGCGTCGGGCGTGACGTGGGAACGGCGATAATCGCCCGCGAGGCCCAAGGCGTCGAGCCAGAATTTGTGGATCAGCGGGGATTTCGATTGCGCGATCGGATCGCCGATCACCTCGGCATAGGATGGCCCGCTCATGACGATGCCAGCCCGGTCGTGCGGAGCCACGACAAGAGCGGCAGCATCGGCATCCCGACGATAGTCCAGGGATCGCCTTCGACCCGGTCGAACAATTGCACGCCCGCTCCTTCAATCTCGTAACAGCCGACGGTCCAGCGGATTCTGTCCCAATGCTCCGCGACATAGGCGGTGATGAACGCGTCCGACAAGGGACGCATCCACAGCTTCGCCTCGCCCACCGCGCGCCACACCGGCGACCCATCGCGCGCCGCGACCACGGCGCTGAACAGCCGGTGGCGCGTCCCCGCCATGCGGCGCAAATGGTCGGCGGCCTCTTCGGGACTGGCGGGTTTGGACAGCATCGCGCCATCGTCGAGGGCGAGCGTCGAGTCGGCGCCAATCACGGTGACGCCGGGCAGGCGCGACGAGATTTTGATCGCCTTGGCCTCGGCGAGCGCGTCGGCGATATTGCGCGCGGTCTGACCGGTGGCGAGCAACGACGCGGTGAGCGCTTCTTCATCGACATGCGCGGCGGTGGTTTCAAATTCCAGCCCGGCGGCGCGGAGCATTGCCGCGCGGCCGCTGCTTTGCGAGGCGAGCAGCAACGTCATGCGCTCGCCCGATCCTCGACCAGCTTGATCACCGCCGCGGCGGTTTCCTCGATCGAACGCCGGGTCACGTCGATCACCGGCCAGCCGTTGTCGGCGAACATCCGCCGCGCATAGGCAAGCTCGGCCTTCACCCGTTCGTCGTCGACATAGGAGGTTTCGGGCGCTTGGTTGAGCGAGAGCAGCCGGTTACGCCGCACCTGCACGAGCCGGTCGAGCCCGGTCGTCAGCCCGACGACCATCGGACGCTTCAAATTATAGAGCGCTTGCGGAGGCGGCGATTCGGGGACGATCGGGATGTTGGCGGTCTTGAAGCCGCGGTTGGCGAGATAGATGCTCGTCGGAGTTTTCGAGGTGCGTGACACGCCGGCGAGGACGATGTCGGCCTGTTCCCAATTTTCCCAGCCGATGCCGTCGTCGTGCGCAACGGTGAACTGGATCGCCTCGACGCGCGCAAAATAGGCCGCGTCGAGCTGATGCTGGCGTCCCGGCCGCGCCTTGGCTTCCTGGCCCAGCATCCGCGACAGGGCGTCGGTCACCGCATCAAGCGCGGGGACGAGCGGCAAGTTGAGCGCGCCGGCGCGGCGTTCGAGACTGGCGCGCAGCTCGCCGTTCACCAGCGTGAACAGGATCATCCCCGGGCTTGCCTGAACTTCGGCCATGATCCGGTCGAGATGCGATTCCGATCGCACCATCGGCCAGAAATGGCGCACCACCTCGACATCGTCGAACTGCGCGATCGCCGCCTTGGCGATATTTTCCAGTGTCTCGCCCGTGGAGTCGGATATGAGATGAAGGTGAAGTCGGCCCATCGCGCCACTTGGGCCAAAGGCGTGGAAAAAGGCAAGCAGGGAGGTGGAGGGGAGGATCGGGCGATCTCCAGATCATCCCCATTTCGGTTCGTGTCGAGCGAGGTCGAGACACACTTGGAGAGCGCACGGCTACGGGGTGTTTCGACATCGCTCGACACGAACGGGATATGGCGTGCGGCTCGTCGAAAACGCTCCACGGCACCGTCTGTGGATAAGTTTGGGGCAAGCGCCGGGAGCAAATCGGGACGATGGATTCATCCCCGACGCTGCCGATTCCGCTCCACCTGTTTTCCACAAGGGACGAATCTTATCCACAGGCTGTGAATTAGGGGGATCATGCCTTGCGACTCTGGCCGCCGACGTATCGATCGGGGAGTCAAGCTGTTGGCAAAAGGGACGCCCCGGCCTAAAGCCGCGCTTGTCCGGCGACCAACAAACCACCACAATCCTATTTAAATATTTATGAAGAGAGAAAGAGGGGCCGCGTGAAGGCGTCATCGAAAAACCTGCTCGCAACGCTGCGCGGGGCACGGCAGGAACGTCCAGCGCTGTGGCTGATGCGCCAGGCTGGGCGCTATCTGCCCGAATATCGCGCGCTGCGGGAAACCAAGGGCGGCTTTCTCGAGCTTTGCTACGATCCCGAAGCCGCCGCCGAAGTGACGTTGCAACCGATCCGGCGCTTTGGTTTCGACGGCTCTATCCTCTTTTCGGACATCCTCGTTGTCCCGCACGCGCTTGGCCAGCATTTGTGGTTCGAGGCGGGCGAGGGGCCGCGGCTCGCTCCGCCGCTGGTGGACGCAACCTTGGCATCGCTCGAGGCCGCGCCCGAGCGGCTTGACCCCATTTATGCAACCGTCGCGCGCGTCGCGTCGGCGCTTCCGCCCGAGACGACCTTTCTGGGCTTTGCAGGGAGTCCCTGGACGGTCGCCACCTATATGGTGGCGGGGCAGGGGTCGAAGGACCAGGCCGCCGCGCGGCGCATGGCATTCGGCGATCCGGACGGCTTCCAGACCATCATCGATGCGATCGTCGATGTTACGGTAAATTACCTCGCGGGCCAGATCGAACATGGCGTCGAAGCCGTGCAATTGTTCGACAGCTGGGCGGGCAGCCTCAGCCCGGCGCAGTTCGAACGCTGGGTCATCGCGCCCAATGCCGAAATCGTCCGCCGTCTGAAGGCCATCCATCCCGACACCCCGGTGATCGGCTTTCCCAAGGGGGCAGGCGGGAAACTCCGCGCCTATGCCGACGAAACCCGCGTCGACGCGATCGGGCTCGACGAGACGGTCGATCCGGTGTGGGCCGACGCGGCGCTGCCGCCGCACCTTCCCGTGCAGGGCAATCTCGACCCGCTTGCGCTCGTCGCGGGCGGCGAAGCGCTCGACGCCGCGATTGACCGCATCCTTGCGGCCTTCCCGGCGCGTCCCCATATCTTCAATCTCGGCCACGGGATCGTGCCCGACACGCCGATCGCGCATGTCGAGCATCTGATCAGGCGCGTTCGCGGCGGGTAGTTATGGCAGACTGGGCAGGATTTTTGGGGGCGACGATGCTTTGGGTCAAAGCCGCGCATATCATTTTTGTGATTTTCCTGATGGCCGGCCTGTTCATGATGCCGCGCTTCTTCGTCTATCACCACCAATGCCCGGTCGGGTCAGACGAAGATAAGAAATGGATCGAGCGCGAGGACCGGCTCCGCCGGATCATCCTGAACCCGTCGCTGACGATCGTCTGGCTGCTCGGGCTGCTGCTCGCCTTCAACGGCAATTATTGGGGTGAAACCTGGTTCATCGCCAAATTCATCCTGGTGCTTGCGCTGTCGGGCTATCATGGCTGGATGATCGGTTATTTCAAAAAGCTGCAACAGGGTTTGCGGCCGCTGACCGAAAAGCAGCTCCGGCTGCTCAACGAAGTCCCCGGCGTCGCCGCGGCGATCATCGTGATCCTGGCTGTCATTCGTCCCTGATCGCGCGCCGCTGGCGCGGGGATCGAGGCCAGCCCGATTGACTTGGCATGGCGCGAGGGATAGGGGCCATGGCAATCCCGCCAGTCGGGCGGCGCTTCCCCAGCGTCGGAGCTATCGCAAACGGTCGTCCCACGGCCGGATAGGCACCCTTGCGGTGCAATGAAAAACAACGGCATTTTTTCCTGAATATCACCCGGAATCCATCCCATGCATCTTAAAGAACTCAAAACCAAAGCGCCCGCCCAGCTCGTCGAAATGGCGGAAGAACTGGGCGTCGAGGGCGCATCGACGCTGCGCAAGCAGGACCTGATGTTCTCGATCCTGAAAGAACTCGCCGAAGAGGGCGAAGAAATCATCGGTTCGGGCACGATCGAGGTTCTCCCCGACTCGTTCGGGTTCCTGCGCTCGTCGGATGCCAATTATCTTGCCGGTCCCGACGACATTTATGTCTCGCCGAACCAGGTCCGCAAATATGGCCTGCGCACCGGCGACACGGTTGAGGGCGAAATCCGCGCGCCGCGTGATGGCGAACGCTATTTCGCGCTGACCAAGCTGATCAGCGTCAATTTCGACGATCCCGACGTCGTTCGCCACCGCGTCAATTTCGACAATTTGACGCCGCTCTATCCGAACCAGAAGCTGTCGCTCGATACCGTCGATCCGACGGTGAAGGACAAGTCGGCGCGCGTCATCGATCTCGTCAGCCCGCAGGGCAAGGGCCAGCGCGCATTGATCGTTGCGCCGCCGCGTACGGGCAAGACGGTACTGCTGCAGAATATCGCCAAGGCGATCACCGACAACCATCCTGAGGTTTATCTGATCGTCCTGCTAGTCGACGAACGCCCCGAGGAAGTCACCGACATGCAGCGCAGCGTGAAAGGCGAGGTCGTCTCCTCGACCTTCGACGAACCCGCGACGCGCCACGTCCAGGTCGCCGAAATGGTGATCGAAAAGGCCAAGCGCCTCGTCGAGCACAAGAAGGATGTCGTCATCCTGCTCGACTCGATCACCCGCCTCGGCCGCGCCTACAACACGGTCGTTCCGAGCTCGGGCAAAGTGCTGACCGGCGGTGTCGACGCCAATGCGCTCCAGCGTCCGAAGCGCTTCTTCGGCGCCGCGCGCAACATTGAGGAAGGCGGTTCGCTGTCGATCATCGCGACCGCATTGATCGACACCGGCAGCCGCATGGACGAAGTCATCTTCGAAGAATTCAAGGGCACCGGTAACTCGGAAATCGTGCTCGACCGCAAGGTCGCCGACAAGCGCATCTTCCCGTCGCTCGACGTCGGCAAGTCGGGCACCCGCAAGGAAGAATTGCTCGTCGAGAAGGACAAGCTGTCCAAAATGTGGGTGCTGCGCCGCATCCTCATGCAGATGGGCACGATCGACGCGATGGAATTCCTGCTCGACAAGATCAAGGATTCGAAGACCAACGAAGATTTTTTCGATTCGATGAATCAATAGTCGCGCCCCGGCGGGATGATCGTCGAACAGGCCTTGTTGCAGGTTCGGCCCGGGCAGGGCGCCGCTTTCGAGCGCGCCCTTGCCACCGCCCGCCCACTGATCGCCGCCTCTCCCGGTTTTTTGGGCATGGAAGTGCGGCGTGGGTGCGAAGCGGTGGAAACCTACTTGCTGATCGTGCATTGGGACCGCATGGAAGACCATCGCGATGGTTTCCGCCGCTCCGAACGATATGAGCAGTGGCGGGCGCTGTTGCATCCCTTTTATGACCCCATGCCGGTCGTGCTTTATTTCGGAGAGCCTGTGTGATTGACCTTTTGTTGACCGCCGCCACCACGGCCGCACAGGGCTTTGGCGGCCCCAGCGAAATCTGGGGCCATATCGTCAATGATTTTTCGAACATCACCGAACCCGCCGCGATGGCGGCGTTTTTGCAGGTGTTGCTGATCGACCTCGTGCTGGCGGGCGACAATGCGATCGTCGTCGGCGCGCTCGCCGCGGGCCTGCCGCCCGAACAGCGCCGCAAGGTGATCCTGATCGGCGTCCTCGCCGCGCTCGTCTTGCGCATCGCCTTTGCGCTGGTCGTCACCCAGCTGCTGCAGATTGTCGGGCTGATCTTCATCGGCGGCCTGCTGCTCGCCTGGGTGGCCTGGAAAATGTGGCGCGAATTGCGTGATGGTGCGCATTCGGCCGGTTCGCCCGAAATTGTCGGCGACGAACATTCGGGGCTGAAGCCTGCCAAGAGCTTCGCCGGTGCCGCTTGGGCGGTCGCCATCGCCGACGTCAGCATGAGCCTCGACAATGTGCTCGCGGTCGCCGGGGCGGCGCGCGATCATCCGGGGATCATGATCGTCGGCCTGATCGTTGCGGTCGCGCTGATGGGCCTCGCGGCGAACATCATCGCCAAATATATCGAGCGTTATCGCTGGATCGCCTACATCGGTCTCGCGGTCATCGTCTATGTCGCGGTGAAGATGATCTACGACGGCTGGGTCGACCCGTCGGTCGGGCTCGGGACGCTGCTGGGCTAAACCCGGCCCGCGTGCTTGTTCGCGCGATCGGCTGCGGCCGGTCGCGCGACAGGCTCTGCCCCAAACGACTTGGTTTTCGCGGTCGCCGCCCCATTTATTGCCGATGGCGTTGCTTCATCTCACCAAGGTTGCGGTCGGCTGTGCGCAGGTCGAAACCTTTGCGCGCCGGGTCGCGGCGCGGGCGAGCGAAGGCGAATTGCGCGTACCGACACGGATGCGGCCGAAGCGGATGGACGAGCTGGTCGGCGGTTATCTGCACTGGATCATCAAGCACCGGATCGTCGCGCGGCAACGGATCTTGCGCTTCGACGATCGCAAGGATGGCCGGGTCGATATCGTCTGTTCGGACGATCTGGAAATCCTGCCGCCGCTGCCCAAGCGCGCGCATCAGGGGTGGCGCTACCTCGCCGATGAGGATGCGCCGAACGGTATGGCGGATCGGGACGGCGCCGCAGACCTGCCGCCGCACCTTTACCGCGAACTCGCCGCCCTGATGCTGATCTAGCGCGTCATCCTTGCGCGGCGAGCATCGCGCCCATCTTCTCCCACACCTTGTTGATCGCCTTGAGCGGGCGGACCATCACCTTGAAATCGGATATTTTTGCGTCGCCGTTCCAACGGATGATGTCGACGCCATTGATGTGGATGCCGTCGAGCGTCGTCGCAAACTCCAGCATCGCCTGATCGCCATCGATGATTTCGCGTTCGTAACGGAAATCGTCGCTTCCGAGCACATGGCTCGCCGCATGAAGGTAAGCGAAAACCTTGTCGCGCCCTTCCTGCGGGGTGTGGACGACGGGGGAGTGGAACACGGCATCGGCGGCGAGCATGTCGCGCAGCGCCTGCGGATCGCCGCCGCCATCCATATAGGCGTGCCAGGCTGCGACGCCCGCGTGGGCCGTTCCGCCGCCGCTCATGCCAGATGCTCGGCGAAAAAGGCCTTGGTGCGGCCATCGGCAAGCTGCGCGCCCGCTTCATCGCGGCGGTTCCCGCTCGTCGCGGCAAAGCCGTGGTCGAGCCCGGGATAGTCGTGGAGCGTGACCTTGGGATGCGGGTCGAGCCCTTCGTGCATCTTCGCCTGCGCTTCCGGCCCGACAAGATGATCGCTGGTGGGAATATGCAGCATCAGCGGATGCGCAATCGCGTGGCTTTCGTTCAGCATCTGGTCGATCATCACCCCATAATAGCCGACCGATGCGCTGATGTCGGTGCGCGCCGCCGCCATATAGGCCAGCCGTCCGCCAAGGCAGAAGCCGACGCAGCCGACCTTGGCGGCGCCCTGAGCGTGAAGCCAGCGGATCGCCGCCTCGATGTCCTTGACCCCGTCGTCGGCATCATATTGACCGAAATAGCCGAAGGCTTCCTGCAGTTCGGCCTCGACATCGGGGTCAAGCTCGACCCCGGGAGCAAAACGCCAGAACAGGTCGGGAGCGATTGCCAGATAGCCCTGCGCGGCCCAGTCTTCGCATTTTTCGCGAATCCCGGCGTTCACGCCGAAGATTTCGGGGATGACGATGATCGCCCGCGACCCGTCGGCGTCGGGACGCGCGACATAGGCGGGGATAGCGTTGGTCCCATCGAGCGCGGGGATGGTGGTGTTCGTCGCGGCCATATGGGAGCTCTCCTGTCTCTTGCTTCTTTGCTGTGAAAGCGCGAAGCTAGCGGGGCCGCGAGCATGGCTCAAGCGGCTAACCGGCATTTTGGGGCGGAGACAGGCGATGAAGTTCAATATCGAGATCGATTGCACCCCCGAAGAGGCGCGGCGCCTGTTCGGGCTTCCCGACCTCGAACCGCTGCACGACATCTATCTTTCGCGCGTCAAGGAATTGATGGCGAAGGGGATCACGCCCGACATGGTGCAGTCGATGGTCAAGACCTGGGTGCCGATGGGTGGCAGCGGGCTCGAGCTTGTCCAGTCGCTGCTCGGCCAGTTCGGCGGCGGATTGATGGGCGGATCGAAGTCGGCAGACGAGAGCGGCGACGACAACCCCGCCAAGGGGCGCAAGAGCTGAACCAAAGCCTGGTGAACGACACGATCTTTGCGCTGTCGAGCGGGATGCCGCCGGCGGCGATCGGTGTCGTGCGCGTCAGCGGGCCCAACGCCGCAGCGGCGCTTCAGGCGCTGGCGGGACGCTTGCCCGCGCCGCGTCGCGCGTCGCTGGCGGAGCTCAGCGACGGGGAAGGTGCCCCGCTCGACCGGGCGCTTGTCCTGTGGTTTCCGGGGCCGGCGACGGCGACGGGCGAGGATCTCGCCGAACTGCACCTTCACGGCGGTCGCGCGGTCGTCGCGGCGGTCGAGGCCGCGCTGGGCGCGATGTCCGGGCTGCGGCGCGCCGAGCCGGGCGAGTTTACCCGGCGCGCGTTTGACAATGGCCGGATCGACCTCGCCGAGGCCGAGGGGCTGGCCGACCTGCTCGCGGCCGAGACCGAGAGCCAGCGGGTGCAGGCGCTCGGTATGGCTAGCGGACATGTATCGCGCGCCGTCGCGGGGTGGCAGGAGCGGCTGCTGACGCTGATGGCGGGAGCCGAGGCCGAGCTCAATTTTGCCGACGAAGATGATGTGGAAGTTGGCGAAGTTGTGGCGCAGCGCTTGATTGCGGGGATGGCAGCGCTGGCGGGCGAGCTGGACGAATGGCTGGCGCGGCCCGCGGCCGAAGTGATCGCCGACGGACTTTCGGTGGTGATCGCAGGGCCGCCAAATGCCGGAAAATCTACTTTAATCAATGCCTTGGTGCAAAGGGAACTCGCGATCGTATCGCCTGTCGCGGGAACGACGCGCGATGTGATCGAAACGCCGCTGGCGCTGGACGGCATCGCGATGCGCTTTTCGGATACCGCCGGGATTCGCGGCGAAGGGGCCGATGCGATCGAGGCGATCGGAATCGACCGTGCGAAGGCGGCGATCGACGCCGCCGACATTTTGCTCTGGCTTGGGCCGCCGAAGGCAGTGCCTGACCATCCGCGCGCGATCCTGATCGCGGCGCAAGCCGATCGCTGGAAGGGCGATGCCGCTGCCGAAGCCGACGCGGCGCGGTGCGACCTGACGCTGTCGGCGGCGACGGGCGAGGGGATGGACAGGCTCCACCGCATGATCGTCGAGATGGCGCGGACATTGTTGCCGCGCGAGGGCGAGGCGGCGCTGCGCCAGCGTCAACGTGCAGCACTTTCCGAGGCAAAACAATGGCTTGAGATTGAATCCGGGTCGCGCGAGGCTGGCGACCTGATCCTGCTCGCCGAACGGATGCGCCTCGCGGCGACAGCGCTCGACCGCATCACCGGACGTGCCGGGGTCGAGGATATGCTCGACACGCTGTTCGGGCGTTTCTGCATCGGCAAATGATGTTCCACGTGAAACGGCGGTTTCCGATACGGCGGACGTGAGCCCCATTTCGTCTCACACGAACATACACAGATGGCGTGTAGGCCTGCTGGCGGACGCGCGATCTTTGTATGTTCGTGTGAGATATTTCATGACCTACGCGCTGATGGATTCGAGCGGCGGTTTCGGCTATGCGCCCCACGATCATGCAGGATTCAGCGATTTTTGATGTCATCGTCGTCGGCGGCGGGCATGCCGGAACCGAGGCGGCGGCCGCGGCGGCGCGGCTCGGCGCGCGCGTCGCGCTCGTCAGTTTCGACCCCTCGCTGATCGGGACGATGTCGTGCAACCCCGCGATCGGCGGGCTCGGCAAGGGCCATCTGATGCGCGAAGTCGACGCGCTCGACGGCTGGATGGCGCGCGCGGCCGACGCTGCGGCGATCCATTACCGGATGCTCAACGCGTCGAAGGGTGCCGCGGTACAAGGGCCGCGGATCCAGGCCGACCGCAAATTATATCGCGACGCGATCCAAAATTTGCTCGCCACGGAGAAGGGCATCACGGTGATTGCCGGCGAAGCGGCAGCACTGCGATTGTCGAATGCAGGACGCGTCGAGGGGCTCGAGCTAGCTGATGGCACGGCGCTGACCGCGAGCGCGGTCGTGCTCGCAACGGGCACGTTCCTCGGTGGAAAATTGTTCCGCGGCGAGGAGCGCATGGAGGGTGGCCGCATCGGCGAAGCTGGCGCACACCGGCTCGCCGAACAATTGCGCGCCGCCGACCTGCCGATGGCGCGGCTCAAGACAGGAACGCCGCCGCGGCTCGATGGACGCACGATCGACTGGGCGCGGCTCGGCGAACAGCCGTCGGACAGCGCCGAAGGGGCAAGCTGGACCTGTTCCACGTGGAACAGGGAACGCACGGTCCCGCAGATTTTCTGCGCGATCACGCGCACGAACAGCGATTCGCATGCAATCATCGCGGCGAACCTCGATCGCTCGCCGCTATTCACCGGCGCGATCGGCGCAGCGGGGCCGCGCTATTGTCCGTCGATCGAGGACAAGATTCATCGCTTCGCCGACCGCGACGGGCATCAGGTTTTCCTGGAGCCCGAGGGGCTCGACACGCACCTTGTCTATCCGAACGGGATTTCGACCTCGCTGCCCGCCGATGTCCAGCTCGCGATGCTGCGGACGATGGACGGGCTCGAATCGGTCGAGATGGTTGTTCCGGGCTATGCGGTCGAATATGATCATATCGACCCGCGTGCGCTTGACCGGACATTGCAGGTGCGCGCGATGCCCGGCGTCTGGTGCGCGGGGCAGATCAACGGCACGACCGGATATGAGGAAGCCGCGGCTCAGGGGCTCGTCGCGGGCGCCAATGCGGCGCTCGCCGTTCAGGGGCGCGATCCGCTGGTCCTCGATCGAAGCGAATCATACATCGGCGTGATGGTCGATGACTTGGTCCTGCAGGGAGTGACGGAACCGTATCGGATGCTGACGGCCCGCGCCGAATATCGGCTGCGGCTGCGCGCCGACAATGCCGCGACACGGCTGACCCCGAAAGGGATCGAGTTGGGGCTGGTGCGCCGGGCGACCTCGGCGCTTTTCGCGGCGCGGATGGCCCAGCGGGCGCGGGCCGAAGCTTTGCTCGATGTCGTGGTGAGCACCGCCGACTATGCCACGGTCGAGCTGACGCTGCCCGGCGACGGGATCGCGCGCAAGCGGATCGACCTGCTGCGCTATCCCGAGATGACGATGGCGCGGCTCGCGCGGCTTGCGCCCGAACTCGACGCGATCGACCCCGCAATTCTGTTGGAGGTCGCCGAGGATGCCCATTATGCACCCTATATCGCGCGGCAGGACGCCGAATTGCGGTCCTTGGCGGCGAATGAGGCGATATTGCTCGACCCGGCGCTCGACTATGCCGCTATCGGCGGGCTGTCGCGCGAGATGGTCGAGCGGCTGACCAAGGCGCGGCCCGAAACGCTGGGGCAGGCGGGGCGGATCGATGGGGTGACGCCCGCGGCGCTCACCGCGATCATGGTGCATAGTCGGCGGCGGGCGGCTTGATTTCCTGGCGGCGTGTTTTCGACAATCTCACGCAAAGGCGCAAAGAAGGATAAGCCCGCGTTGCGGGGAAGGTGAAAGAACGACAGTGGCGGACGCCGAGCTATTGCATGATGAAGGCGCTGCGCGCGACTGGCTGGATCGGGCGTTCGCGCCCACGGCGGAGCAATGGGCGCGCTTGGAGCGTTTTGCGGCGCTGCTGGTGGCCGAGAATGATCGGCAGAATCTGATCGCCGCGTCGACGATTCCGACGCTCTGGGTGCGGCATATCGCCGACAGCGCGCAATTGTTGGCGCTCGACAGGGGCGGCGAGGGGCTTTGGATCGACCTGGGGAGCGGGCCGGGGTTGCCCGGGCTGGTCGTCGCGATACTGTCCGACCGCCCGATATTGCTCGTCGAATCGCGCAAACGGCGGTGCGAGTTTCTGCGCAGCGTCGCGGCTGAGCTGCGGTTGGATCATGTCGACGTCGCCGAAGCGTCGCTCGAGCGGGTCGCAACGCGGCCCTCGGCGACGATCAGTGCGCGGGCGTTCGCGCCGCTCGACCGGCTGATCGACTTATCCGCGCGTTTTTCCACCGAATCGACGCACTGGCTACTGCCAAAGGGCCGAAACGCAGTTAAGGAACTGGCGTTGTTGCCGCAGCCGTGGCAGAATCTGTTTCACGTGGAACAAAGCCGTACCGACGCCGAGAGCCAGATTCTGGTTGGTGTCGGGAAAATCCCGGCAAAACAGCGAGGAAAAGCATGATCCGCATTGCCGTGGCGAACCAGAAGGGCGGGGTTGGCAAGACGACGACGGCGATCAACCTGGCCACCGCGCTTGCGGCGACGGGCTGGCGAACGCTGATCATCGACCTCGATCCGCAAGGCAATGCTTCGACCGGGCTCGGGATCAAGCAGGCGCAGCGCGAATATTCGAGCTATGAGTTGCTGCGCGGCGATGCGCCGCTCGCCGATTGCGCGGTGCCGACGGCGGTGCCGCGGCTGGACATCGTTCCGGCAACGGTCGACCTGTCGGGCGCCGAGATCGAGCTCATCGAATTTGCCGATCGGCTCCACAGGCTCGAACAGGCGCTGACCGGTGCCGAGGCGGGGCAATGGGACATCTGCCTGATCGATTGCCCGCCATCGCTGGGGATGCTGACGCTCAACGCGCTGATCGCTGCCGAATCGCTGATCGTGCCGCTGCAGTGCGAGTTTTTTGCGCTCGAGGGGCTGAGCCAGCTGCTCACCACGGTCGAGCGGGTGCGCGAGCGCTTCAACCAGAAGCTGTCGATTTTGGGGGTCGCGCTGACGATGTTCGATCGTCGCAACCGGTTGACCGACCAGGTTTCGGACGACGTTCGCGAAGTGCTGGGACCAGTGGTGTTTCAAACCGTCATTCCGCGCAACGTCCGCCTGTCCGAAGCGCCGAGCCACGGCCTTCCGGCGCTGATCTATGATCATCGCTGCGCGGGGTCGGCGGCGTATATCGCGCTGGCGCGCGAGCTGATCGATCGCCTGCCCAACGTCCGCAAGGCTGCATAAATGGCTGATAATAAAGATGAAAATCCTCCTTCTCCGGCGCGGAAGCGCCCCTCGGGGCTGGGGCGCGGCCTGAACGCGCTGTTCGGCGACGTCGCCGCCGAAGCGCCGGTGCTGGCGACGGCGGGAAGTGCAGCAAAGGCAGCGCCGACGGCGTCGGGCGATGCGGTGCAGCATGTCCCGCTGGGGTCGATTCGCCCGCTGCCTGGCCAGCCGCGGCGCCATTTCGACGAGGCGGCGATCGCCGAACTCGCCGATTCGATCGGACTTCGCGGATTGCTCCAGCCGATCATCGTCCGCCGGTCACCCGATGGCGAGGGATATCAGCTCGTCGCGGGTGAGCGTCGCTGGCGCGCGGCGCAGCGCGCCGGACTGCACCAGATACCCGCGCTGATCCGCGAGCTCGACGACGCCGCGACCTATGAGATTGCGCTGGTCGAGAATATTCAGCGGCAGGACCTGAACGCGATCGAAGAAGCCGGCGCCTATCGCCGCCTGATCGACGATTTCGGACATAATCAGGAGGCGCTGGCGAAGCTGGTCGGCAAGTCGCGCAGCCATGTCGCCAATCTGATGCGGCTGCTCGAACTGCCCGACGTGGTGCAGGCGCTGGTCAGTGACGGATCGCTCGCGATGGGGCATGCGCGCGCGCTGATCGGCGCCGCCGATGCCGAAGCGATCGCGCGGCGGATCGTCAAGGAAGGGTTGTCGGTGCGCGCGGTTGAGGCGCTGGTGCGCGAGGACAAGGGCGGCCGCCGCAAGGCGCCGCTGGAATATAAGAGCATGGACGGGGTCGGGCGCGATCCCGACATCGTCGCGGTCGAGCGCCATCTGTCCGAGCTGCTCGGGATCGGGGTGGCGATCCAATATGGCGGCGGCGGCAAGGGCCAGCTGACCCTGAAATTCGCCTCGCTCGATCAGCTCGACATGATTTGCCAGCGGCTGAGCGGCGAGGGGATCTGAACTTTGCCCGTCATCCCGGCCTTTGCCGGGATGACGAATAGGTGGTGCGAATCAGGCGCGGTCTTTGCTCCGGTATTCGATTCTCTCCGCGGCGCTAAATTTGTGCCACTCCGGGCCGTTAAAGTTGGGCGGAGGGTCCCCACGACCCGCTCGATATCAGGATAAGCCCCTGATTTATCTCGCTTACCAAGGGTAAGGCGGGTCAATTCCTACTGCGCTGTTAACCAAGCTTGCTGGCAAAAGCTGAACCTGTCGCCCGCTAAAGAGGTCGGCGAATGGGGTGGGATATCCATTCGCGTTTCGACAATCAGTTTTCGAATTAAGGGACCAAACATATGCGCAAATTTGGAATGAAGCGCGCCGTCGTCGGCGCCGCGATTGCTGCCCTCGCCCTGAACGCCCCGGCGGCGCATGCGGCTTCGGCAACGGCAACGGCCACCGCCAAGATCCTGCGTCAGATCACGCTGACCAACACCAGCGCCCTGCAATATGCCACGATCATCAGCGGCGCCACCGCTTCGACCGTTCAGGTCAGCACGGCGGGCGCCCGCATCTGCGGCGCGGGCCTGACCTGCACCGGCACCACGACCGCTGCCAACTTTGACGTGCAGGGCACCGACGGCGCGGTCGTGCTCGTCGGCGGCGACCCGAGCGTGACGCTCAACGGGTCGCTGGGCGGCACGATGACGTCGTCGCTGACCTATTCGGTCCCGAACATCACGCTCGGCGCGACCGGCGGCAATTTCCAGGTCGGCGGTACGCTGAGCGTCGGCGCCAACCAGACCGCGGGCGACTATACCGGGACGTTCAATGTCACCGCCAACTATCAATAAGGTGGGGGGTATGGCGGGCTGAATGGCCCGCCAGCCAGACAAGGGGTCGCCGGGCGCAGGTCAGGCGACCCCTTTTTCATGCGCGATGCGCAAGCGACGGACATGGTTAGCGAAATATCAACCATGTTGGCGCAGGCAGGGTGCGACCAGCGGAGGGGTGTGGGCCTTTCCGGACAAACGATTGTGGGGATCGTATCGATGTTGCGCTTTTTCAAGGGCTTCGGCCTGCTTTCCGTATTTTTGCTTGGCTCGGTCGCGACGCCTGCCCAGTCGGCGGGGGACCTGCTCGTCGCGCCGACGCGCGTCGTCCTCGACGGTTCGCGCGGCACCGAGGTGGTGCTGAACAATATCGGTTCCGAACCGGCGACCTATCGTATCAGCCTCGAGATCAAGCGGATGACCGCCGCGGGCGGGCTCGACGAGATTGCCGAGGCGGACGTCACCCCTGCCGAGCGGCTGGCGCTCGACATGATCGCGTTCAGCCCGCGCCGCGTCACGCTGCCGCCCAACCAGCCACAAGTGATCCGCGTCGGGGTGCGCATTCCCGAAGGCACGCCGCCGGGCGAATATCGCGCGCACATGCTGTTCCGCGCGGTCCCCGATGCGGCGCCAGTGGTCGCCGCCGATCCGGCCAAGCCCGCGGGCAACGGCGTCTCGATCGCGCTCATCCCGATCTATGGCATTACCATCCCGGTCATCATCCGCGTCGGCGACCTTGGCGCTGAAGCGACGATTGGCGACGCGTGGGTGGGCGACACGCCCGACGGCCCCGCGTTCAATTTCGGACTGACGCGCACGGGCAACCGCTCGGTCTATGGCGATATCGAAGTGACGCGGCCGGGGGTCAGCGAGCCATTGCTGGTGGCGCGCGGCATCGCCGTCTATCCCGAAGTGGGCGCGCGCGAGGTCTCGCTGCGCGTGCCGCCGGAACTCGCCGCCCGGCTCAAGGGGCCGGTGCGCATCCGCTACAGCGAGGATCGCGACATTGGCGGCGGGACGATCGACGAGGCCGAGCGGGTGGTGAAGTGACGGCGTAAGGGCGGGGCGAAAGCCGAACAGCCGTGATCCGCGCGGCGCTGACCCGATGGAAACCGGCGATCCTGGCCGGGCTCGCGCTGGTGGGACTGGTTCCCGCCGGCGCCGAGGCCGTTGATAAAGCGCCGGTTTCCTTGACGAGCGACGGGTGGGCGCCGAACGAGGACGACAGCTGGCTATTTGACATGCGGTCGGGCCAATATCGGCTGGGCGACGGGGTGCGCGGCTATCAGACGCCGCAGGGCGTGTGCGTCGACCTCGCCGATGTCGTGCTCGCGCTCGATCTGGCGGTGCGCGTCGACAAGAAGTTGCGCCGCGCAACCGGCTGGGTGTTCGACGAACGGCGCAGCCTGACGATCGACCGCGAGGCGGGCGAAGTGCGCGCGGGTAGCCAGAGTTTCCGGCTTTCCGCAACGATGATCCGCGATACCCCCGCAGGCTGGTGCGTCGATCTCGACAGCCTCAACGCATGGCTGGGGGTACCGATTGTCGCCGACCTGTCGAACGCGGTGCTGCGCATCGACAGCAAGGACAAATTGCCGTTCCAGCTCGCCGCCGAGAGGCGCGCGCGCGCGGCGGCCATCCGGCCCGCGGCGCGGTTCGACCTCGCCAGCCTGCCGCAGGCGTCGCGGCCCTATCAGGGCTGGGCAACACCCTCGGTCGATGTCGTCGCATCGGCCGGGTTCGTGTCCGACAAGCGCGGCGGCTCCTACGTCCAGGGCCGGTACGAGATTTTCGCCGCGGGCGAAGTGCTGAAACAGAGCTTCGACGCGCGGCTGTCGTCGGACAATGAGGGCGTGCCCGACAGCCTGCGGATGCGGCTGTACCGCACCGACCCCGAAGGGCGGCTACTCGGGCCGCTGAAGGCAACGCATTATGCGGTGGGCGACGTCAGCCTGTTGTCGACCGGGATCGTCGCCTCGTCGGCGCCAGGGCGCGGCGCGGTGGTCACCAACCGTCCGATCGAGCGCCCCGACAGCTTCGACAAGACGAATTTTCGCGGCGACCTGCCCGCCGGGTGGGATGCCGAATTGTATCGCAACGGCCAGTTGCTGGCATTCACCAGCCCCAATGGCGACGGCCGCTACGAATTTCTCGACGTACCGCTGCAATATGGCGCGAACCGTTTCGAGATCGTGCTCTATGGTCCGCAGGGGCAAATCCGGCGAGAAATCAAGCAAGTGCAGGTGGGGATGGATTCGATCCCGCCCCAGCAGACCTGGTATTGGGCCGGATTTGCGCAGGAAAACGCCGACCTGGTCGAATTTGGCGGGCGCGGGCGTGGGCCGTTCCGGCGTGGCTGGCGCGGGACGCTGGGCATCGAGCGCGGGCTCGATGCGCGCACATCGGTCGCCGCCTATGCGCACAGCCTGATGATCGAGAATGTGCGGCGCAATTACGCCGAGGCCGCGCTGCGCCGTTCGATCGGGCCGACCTTGCTCGAGGTCGGCGCCAGCTATGCGGATGCTCCTAAAGGCTTTGGGGGCGGCGGCGCGGTGCGTGCGAGCTGGCTCGCGGCGTTTGGCGAAACCTATGTCCGCGCCGATGCGATGCGCGGCTGGAACGGCTTTGTTTCCGACCGTTTTCTCAGCAATATCAATGGCCTCTATTCGATTTCGATCGACCAGTCGGTCAAGCTGGGGCAGACCGTACTGCCGCTGCATTTCGACATTCGCCAGATTGATCGGCGCGCCGGAATTTCCAGCCTGGAGGCCAGCGCGCGGGCGTCGGCGAGTTTCCGGGCGCTGACCTTTACCGGCCAGCTCGACTGGAGCCGCACCAAGGTGCCGGTCGGCCCCGACCCGCCCGACAATTTGACCGCCACCCTGCTCGCCAATGCCCGCATCGGGCGCGTCCGTCTCCGCGGCGAGGCGCGCTTTGCGCTGTCCGGCGACAGCAGCGATAAGCGGGTGGCGTTGATCGGCGAATGGGCCGGGAAGGGTGACGCGGAATGGCGCGCCGAGCTCGGCTATGACCGCGGGCTGGAGCGAGCGCGCGTCGGCGCCGGATATACGTGCCGTTTCAACCGCTTACAGCTGAGCGGCTTTGGCGAAGTGGCGAGCGACGGATCGGTCGCCGCGTCGCTGTCGCTCGCCTTCAGCTTCGGACCGAAGCCGAGCGGCGGCTGGCGCGTGTCGAGTGAAAAGCTGGCGAGCCGCGGGCAGGTGATCGCCGACGTGTGGATGGACGACAATGGCGACGGCATTCGCCAGCCGGGCGAGGCGCCGCTGGTGGGCGTGCCGCTGACCGCAGGCCACGCCTATATCGAGCAAGCAACCGGCAAGGATGGTCAGGGGGCGATCGACGGGCTCGAGCCGTTCCGCCCGGTGCTGATCGGCATCGACGCCGGCAGCCTGCCCGATCCCTATGTGCAACCCGCGCTGCCGGGCGTGGTGGTGACGCCGCGCCCCGGCGTCGCGACGCGAGTTGCCTTGCCGATGGTCGCCGCAGGCGAAATCGAGGGAAGTGTGCGCCGCGATGGCGGTAATCCGATCGAGGGGCTGGCGCTCGAACTCGTCGATGCCGAAGGCCGGGTACGCGCGACGACGCTGACCGAATTCGACGGATATTTCCTGTTCGAAGGCGTCGCTTACGGGCGCTACACAGTGCGCCCGGGCAAGGCATCGGCGGCGGCGCTGCGGATCGACGGCAGTTTTGCGGTTGCCGCCGTGCCGGGCAAGGCGACGCCGCGGGTGCGGCTGGGCACGCTGGCGCTGAAGCCGCTGATGCGCGATGTGGCGGTACAGGGCGAGGCGGTGACGGGTGAGGGCAATGGCGCGCGCGGGCCGCCCGATGCGGGGGATGGGGGAGCGTAAAGGGTCATTGTCGGCTTTGGGGTGGGGAGCTGACGTTCAATTCTTATCGTCACCCCGGCGAAGGCCGGGGTCTCACCCTATCATCGCAACGCAACGGCGAGATCCCGGCCTTCGCAGGGATGACAATAAGAAATAATCCTCCCTGTCGCGCAGCGATGGGGAGGGGGACCGTTCGCGAAGCGAATGGTGGAGGGGCAGCGACGGCGGCGTCAAAGCCCCTCCGTCAGCGCTCCGCGCTGCCACCTCCCCATCGCTACGCGACAGGGAGGATCGATGACAGCCTCCGGTCGCAAACGGCCGTTCGCATCTCTCAACTCAAAAGCGGCTCCAACGCATCCCACTCGCGATCAACGGCGCGACGCCCGGCGTCGATCGCGGCGCGGATCTTTGCCGGGTCGAATTCGAGCGTTTCGGAAACTTCTTCCTCGGGCTCGATGATGCGGATCGGCGCGAAACGGTAGCGCGCGATCTGGACGTCGAGCGGGCGCAAAATGCGCGCCGCCTGCGCGCCGCCGATGCCTTCGTTTTGCAGCGCGCGCAGCTGCGCTTCGCGCGCGGCGATCAGGTCGTTGATCAAGGCGGCGTTCGCCACGTCGTTGGCCGAGACTTCGGACTGGAGGATGTCGACGGCGCGCAGGCCGATCTTGATCAAATTGGGGAAGGTGCGCACCCGTCCGGGGCGCGGCGCGGGTGAGGCGCGCACCACGATCACCCCGCGCGGGTTCATGTCGAGCGCAGCGCTGAGCGGGGTCACGTCGCGCACCCCGCCGTCGACCCATTGCTCCTCGGTCCCGTCGCTCGCGCGCGTCTTGAGCGGATCGAAGAACAAGGGCATCGCGCAGCTGGCATAGACCCAATTGTGAATGCCGGGGACGCTCTCGTCGATGCTGCGATAGGTGCCGGTGCCGAGATTGACGACGCCGAGCAGCAATTTGCGCCCGCTCGCGCGCAGCCTGGCATCGTCGGCGAAATTCTTGAGCAGGCGTTTGAGCGGCGCGGTGTCGTAGATCGCATCCTCGCCGAGCAGTCCGCCGACGACGCCGAGCGGGCGCGACTTGTAGATCGAGCTGTTGCCGCGGATGGCGAGCCACGCGTCGAGCAGCCCCGGAACATCATCCTGGGCCACACCCAGCGCCTGGATCGCGCCGGTCGATACCCCGGCGACAATATCGAGCCGGACGCCGCGATTAACGACCAGTTCGTGGACGACACCAATCTGAAACGCCCCCTTGGCGCCGCCGCCGCTCAAAACGATTGCCAGGCCGCCTGCCATGCCGTGCGCCTCCTTGATGTCCCCGACACTACCGCAAGACCGGCGGCGCCCCAAGCCGCGAACGTCCGTTTCGGAGGGAATCGCGCTGCGAAATTAACCGGTCTTTAGCCATGTTTGGTCACAGCGGAATGCAGTCTTGGGCCTGCGATCGGACGCGGGGCGATCCGGGCGACCGCCGAAAGATAGGGTGACTGGGCAATGCAGCAGACCGCGAAGACGGCCAGGATATATGGTGCTCTCGGCGCCAGCGGGTTCGCGGTGATCCTCTGGCTCGTTCTGATCGCATTCTATATGATCGCCCAACGTGACCTGGTCGCTGCCATGCGTTTTCCGGACGCCGATGACGAGATGCGATTGGCGCAGGTCCGCGACTTGATCGCCGGGCAGCACTGGTTCGACATCATGCAATATCGCGTCGATCCGCAGGAAGGCGGCGGTCTGATGCATTGGTCGCGCTTTGTCGACGCGCCGCTTGCCGGCTTCATCCTCCTTTTGCAGTCGTTGCTCGGCGAAGCGTCGGGCGAGCGCTGGGCCGTGGCGCTTTATCCGCCGTTACTGATCCTGCCGCTGTTCCTGATATTCGGCCGGATCCTCACCGCGCTTGGCGACCGCCATCTGGTCGCCACCGGGCTTTTGATCGCCTTTTCGGGTGCCACTTTCCTGCAATATTTTACGCCGATGCGGATCGATCACCATGGCTGGCAGCTGCTGCTATCGGTCGCGATGGCGAGGATCGCGCTGCGATCGCCAAGTCTGGCGAATGGCTTGGCTGCGGCGGCCGTCATCACCCTGCATGCCGAGATTTCGTTGGAAGCCTTGCCCTATCTGGCAATTTTTGGCGGCCTGTTCGCTTGCGAGTGGCTCCGCGATCCGCAAACGGGGCGGCGCTTGTTGGGGTTTGCGTTGGGTTTGATCGGATTTCCAGCCGTGTGGTTGCTGGCGATGCGTGGGCCAATGTCGACCCTCACCGTCTATTGTGACGCCTTCTCTTTACCCTATGGCGCCGCCGTCGCTGCAGGAGGGCTGGTGCTCGCTGCCAGTCTGCTGGGACCAACCGGACTGTTGCGTTCGCCGTTACGCCGTCTCTTGGCACTCGCGATCGCGGCCCTTGCTGGCGGACTCGTCTTTGTTCTCACGGGGCAGGAGTGCCTGGGCGGTCCTTTCGGCGCGCTTGATCCGCTGGTACGCCAGCATTGGTACGAATGGGTGTCCGAGGGGCGACCGATCTGGTCGCACGCGAACACCTATGGTGTCGTCTACATCGTGCCGACGCTGATTGGCTTAGGGGCGCTAATGTTTGCGTGGCGGCGGAACCGGAACGGGCCGTTCGCGGAGAATTGGACGCGGCTTGCGGTGATCGCTGTGGGCAGCGCGGTAGCGTCGGCATTCGTGACCCGCATGGGCGCGACGACCCACGCCTTTTTGCTCCCAGGTTTTGCGGTGATGGCGCTCGCGCTGTGGCGCTGGAGCCGGACGCGGTCGTCATCGCTGGGCAGGGTCGGGTCGGCGCTATTGGTGCTTACGGCTCTTCCCGCAGTCGATGCGGCGATCGCCATCCAGATCGCGCGCACGCTAGTCGGCCAGTCCGCACCGACCAAGGCCGAGGCGAGCGACTGTCCCAGCGTCGACAGCGCCGCCGCATTGGCCGATGAGCCACGCGCGCAACTGTTCGCTCCGATCGACATTGGTCCGGCGCTGCTCGTGCGAACCCCGCATAGCGTTGTGGCCACCGGGCACCACCGCAACGAAAAGGCAATGCGGCGCGTCATTTCGGCTTTTTTGGCCAAGCCCGCCGTGGCTGAGCAGGTTGTTCGTACCGAGGGAGCCGACTTTCTGGTCTTCTGTCGCGGCTTTTA
Source organism: Sphingopyxis sp. 2PD (assembly GCF_005503695.1). Lineage (GTDB taxonomy): Bacteria > Pseudomonadota > Alphaproteobacteria > Sphingomonadales > Sphingomonadaceae > Sphingopyxis. Next base: position 143,547 of record NZ_SCMU01000002.1, on the reverse strand, counting down.
CGAAGTGCAGCGCTTTGCTGTCGCAGCGCCTGATGGACTGGCCGCGAGGCTTGCCCAGCGAAAACCGGTGGCGTGGTTGCGGCACGACCCTCGCCTCTCGTCCGAGTCGCTCAGTGTGTATCGCATCCTGCCTCCAACAGGGCGGTCGGCGACGAACTAGGCGGCGCATGGGAGGATTTCTTAGTGTGTGATTAACCATTTTTTAGCGCGTCTTGCGCCAGTTAGAGCCCAATCTGTCTGTGGGGGAATATTCAGTGACCGACGCCCGTATTTCGAAAAGCCGCCCGACCAGCGCCGATGTCGCGATCATTGGTGCGGGGCCGGCGGGGCTCACCGCTGCCTATCAGCTGACCCAACAGGGTTATAATGTGACGGTGATCGAGAAGGATCCGGTCGATGTCGGCGGGATCAGCCGGACGGTCGAGCATGAGGGTTTTCGCTTTGACATTGGCGGCCACCGCTTTTTCTCGAAAAGCCAGGAAGTTGTCGATCTGTGGAACGAGATTCTGCCCGACGACTTCATCCAGCGCCCGCGGATGAGCCGCATCTATTATGAGGGCAAATTCTATTCCTACCCGCTGCGCGCGTTCGAAGCGCTGTGGAATCTCGGCGTCGTGCGCTCGACCTTGTGCATGATCAGCTATGCGCAGGCCAAGCTGCTGCCGAACAGGAATGTCCGCAGTTTCGAGGATTGGACGATCAACCAGTTCGGGCGGAAGCTCTATTCGATCTTTTTCAAAACCTATACCGAAAAGGTGTGGGGCATGCCGTGTGACGAAATGTCGGCAGACTGGGCGGCGCAGCGCATCAAGGGGCTGAGCCTCGGTGCCGCGGTGCTCGACGGGCTGAAGCGCAGCCTCGGGCTCAACAAGAAGCCCAACGACGGCATGGCGACCAAGACCTTGCTCGAAACCTTTCGTTATCCCCGGCTTGGCCCCGGCATGATGTGGGATGCGGCGCGTGACAAGGTGGTCGCGGGCGGCAACCATGTGCTGATGGGCCACAGCTTCAAGCAGCTGACGCAGGACCAGGTCAGCGGACGCTGGCGGCTGACCGCCAATGGTCCCGATGGCGATGTCGTGATCGACGCGGCGCATGTCATCAGCTCGGCGCCGATGCGCGAGCTGGCGGCGCGTATCCATCCGCTGCCTGCCTGCGCACTGTCCGCGGCGCCGTCCTTGAAATATCGCGACTTTCTGACCGTCGCGCTCAAGATTCGGTCGGAGGATCTTTTCCCCGACAACTGGATCTATATCCACGACAGCAAGGTGCAGGTCGGCCGGGTGCAGAATTTCCGCAGCTGGTCGCCCGAAATGGTGCCCGATCCCGAACTGGCGTGCGTTGGCCTCGAATATTTTTGTTTTGAGGGCGACGGATTGTGGGCGTCGAGCGACGACGACCTGATTGCGCTGGCGACGAAGGAAATGGCGATCCTCGGCCTGTGCGATCCCAAGGATGTCGTTGGCGGCGCCGTCGTGCGGCAGGAAAAGGCCTATCCGGTCTATGACGATGATTATGCCGCGCATGTCGAGACGATGCGCAGCGAGCTGGAAGCGCGTTACCCGACGCTGCACATGGTCGGGCGCAACGGCATGCACCGTTACAACAACCAGGATCATGCGATGATGACCGCGATGCTGACGGTGCGCAATATTGTCGCGGGCGAACGGGTGTACGACATCTGGGGCGTCAACGAGGACGCCGAATATCATGAGAGTGGCACCGAGGGTGAGCAGGCGGCGCTGGCGTCGGTGCGCGACGTCCCCGCGCGCGTGACCAAGGCCGCCTGAAGCCTTGGCCGGAGGGGTTCTTGCCATGCTCCCTGTCACCAAACTGGTTGGAGCGATTCGCCGCGGCGAGATTCGCTGGCTGAACTATCTGCTCGCCAGCGTGCTCGCGCTGGGCAGCGATGCCGCGCTGTTCCTGTTGCTGCTCGATTCGGGACTGTCGCCGATGGCGGCGTCGGCGGTCGGCTATTGCGCCGGGATCTTGGTCCATTGGCTGGTCTCGAGCCGCCTCGTCTTTGCCGACGGCGCCGCGGCGCGCGGTACGGGTGAGCGGCATCGCCAGAAAATGCTGTTCGTCGGGTCGGCGCTGGTCGGTCTTGCCGTCACGACGGCGATTGTCGGCACCGGCAGTGCGCTCGGGCTCGATCCGCGGCTGGCCAAACTGGCGGCAATCGTCGTCAGTTTCCAGACTACCTATCTGCTGCGCCGGCATATCGTTTTCCGGACCGCCGCGGCGTGACCGATGCGGCCGCGCCTGATGCGGGCGGCGCCGTGGAGCCGAAGCCTGCCCCGCTTTCGGACGGCTTTGCACTTAACGGCTGGCTGACGCCGGTACGGATCGCGCTGATCCTGTGGGCGGCGATGAGCCTGATCGCGATTGTCGTGAACTGGCAGGCGATCGACGCGATAGACCTGTCCGACACCGACGACGCGATGCGGATGGCGCAGGTGCGCGACCTGCTGGCGGGGCAAGGCTGGTGGGATCTCACGCAACATCGCGTCAATCCGGCGGGCGGCGGGGTGCTGATGCACTGGTCGCGGATCGTCGATGCGCCGCTCGCGCTCGGCATTCTCATCCTCGAGCCGCTGGTCGGGCAGGTCGCGGCTGAACGCATCGTGATGACGCTATGGCCGCCCATGTTGGGCGCGGCGCTGTGCGCCGCCTGTGCCCTGGGCTATCGCAACCTGTCCGATTGGCGGATCGCCTATGTCGCGCCGCTGTTCCTGATCATGGCCGGCTTCATCGTGATCCAGTTCCGACCGCTGCGGGTCGACCATCATGGCTGGCAGATCCTGCTGGCGATGCTGATCATGGCGCAGGCGCTGCGGCCAGCGAGCTGGCGGGCGGGGCTCTGGGGCGGCTTGTTCGGCGCGGCCTTGCTGGCGGTCTCGATCGAAGGATTGCCGATGGTTGCGCTGTTTGCGGGGCTGGCCGCGCTGCGCTGGGCGTTGCATGGCCGCGCGAACGATCGCGACCGCTTGTGCGGCTTCATGCTTGCGCTGGCGGGTGGGGCGATCCTGCTCCAGTTCGCCACGCGTGGTCCCGTCGGGCTGGTCGGAAACTGGTGCGATTCGCTCTCGGCGCCCTATATGGCCGCGTTCGTAGCCGCGGCGGCGTTGATATTCGCCGCAGCGCGGGCGGATCCCAAATTATTTTGGGCGCGCCTCGGTCTGCTGGGCATTGCCGGTCTGGCGGCCGCGGGCGCCCTGGTGTGGACCGAGCCAAGCTGCGCCAACGGACCCTTCGCTTCGCTCGATCCGATCGTGGTCAAATATTGGTACAAGAATGTGCTCGAAGGTCAGCCGCTGTGGGCGTCGAAGGCGCCCGATGCGGTGCACGTCCTCGTGCCATCGCTCGTCGGCCTTGCCGGATCGGTGCTGGCTTGGCGCCAATGCCGGGAGGTCGCCGATCGGCGCAATTGGGCGACGGTGATCGCCGCACTGTTGGGCGCCGCAGCCTTATCGCTGCTCGTCCTGCGCAGCACGGCGACCGCGCATCTGTTTGCCCTGCCTGGCTGCGCATGGCTGGGATTGCGTCTGTGGACATGGGCGCGGTCGATTTCATCGACTGTCCCGCGCATTCTGGGTTCCGCTGCTGCTGCGCTGACCCTGCCACTGATCGGCAGTACAGCGGTGCTGGTCGTGCTGATGGCGCTCGCGCCGTCGCTCAAGGCAACGACCGAATCCGCGGCGGCCGGCAATGCGGCGACCAACCGGTATCAGACGACATGCCTTGATCCGGCGGCGATTGCCGCGCTCGATGGTTTGCCACCGACGACGGTCCTGACCCCGATCGACCTCGGCGCGCCGGTGATATTCTGGACGCGTCACAGTCTGGTCGCGACCCCGCACCATCGTAACAAGGATGCGATGGCGGATAGTATTCGCGTCTTTGCGGGCGATCCGGCGGAGGCCGAGGCATTGGTGCGCAAGCAGCAGGCGACATTGATCGTCTTTTGCCGAACCGCCAATGATCTGACCGAGTATCGCGAGGCGCGCAAGGACGCGCTGGCCGCGCAGTTATACAGGCAAAAGCCGCCCGCGTGGCTCGAACCGGTGCCGATCGCCTCGCGCGCGGGACTGTCGGTGTGGCGGGTGAAATCCGCAGCCAATTGACGCTACGACGTCATTCGAGCGGCGTCAGGCGGGGCGGAAACTCAGCGCGGTACCATTCATGCAGTAACGCTTGCCGGTCGGTTTCGGGCCGTCGTTGAAGACATGGCCAAGATGGCCGCCGCAGCGCTTGCAATGCACTTCGGTGCGCGCATAGCCCAGATCATAGTCGGTCGATGTCGCGATCCCGCCCTTCAGCGGCGCCCAGAAGCTCGGCCAGCCGGTCTTGCTGTCATATTTGGTCTTGCTGGAATAGAGCGGTAGTGCGCAGCCCGCGCAGACGAAGGTGCCGGCGCGCTTTTCCTTGTCGAGCGGATGGCTGAACGGGCGTTCGGTGCCCGCCTCGCGCAGCACATAAAATTGCTGCGCGGTCAGCCGCTTTTTCCATTCGGCTTCGGACAGGCGCCAGCCGGGGGCGGCCTGTGGCCGCGCCGACTTGGCCATCAGCATCGGCGCGGCGATGATGCCGCCGCCGAGGGCGAGGCCAGCAAGGACATAACGGCGATCGATCATGGCGGACTCCTGACCCGGGCGCCGGGCCTTCACGTCAGATACGTGATCTTGTGGCGCCAGGTTTCATCGCGCGTCAATATTTCTCCAGCTCGACCTGCATATGGCGATAGCCGTGGACGAAGCTGGCATGCACCCGCTCGGGTTCGGCCAGCACATTGACGCGCAGGCGGCGCTTCTGCATTTCGGAAATCAGCGTCGTCAGCTGCAATTCGGCGACACGCGCGCCGACGCAGCGGTGGATGCCGTAACCAAAGGCAAGGTGGCGGCGCGCGTTCTCGCGATCGACGATAATGCGGTCGCCATCGGGGAACACGCTTTCGTCGCGGTTGGCCGAGGCATACCAGAGCGCGATCTTGTCGCGCTTCCTGATCTGGTGGCCGAACAGCTCGGTATCCTCCATCGCGGTGCGGCGCATATGCGCCAGCGGGGTCTGCCAGCGGATGATTTCGTGCATCGCGTTGACCGCGAGTTCGGGGTCGTGGTTCGTCTCGAGTTTCGCGCGTTCTTCGGGGAAACAGTGCAGGCCATAGGCATAGGCCGACATCGAATTGCGCGTCGTGTCGTTGCCGCCGACGATGAGCAGGATGAGGTTCCCCATAAACTCATGCTCGCTCATATGCTTCATCGCGTCGGATTGCAGCATGATCGAGATGAGGTCATGTTCGCCCGGGTTGAGTGCCTTGCGGTCCCACAATTCCTTGAACGCGGCGCCCATCTCGAACGCCTTGGCGGTGCGCGCCTGCCGCTGTTCGGTGGTATCGAAGGATTCGATGTCGCCCAGCGCGTCGGACCAGGCGGTCAGCCGGTGGCGTTCCTCCCACGGGAAATCGAACAGGATGGCGAGCATGTCGGTGGTGAGTTCGATCGACAGCTTTTCGACCCAGTCGAACGCTTCGCCGATCGGCAGCGTGTCGATCAGCGCCGCGGTGCGCGCGACGGTGTCGGCGCGCATCCGCTCGATTTCGGACGGGCCGAAGGCGGGGGCGACGGTGCGGCGCTGCGCGGTGTGCTGCGGCGGGTCCATCGCGATGAACATCGGCAGCGGGATTTCGCCCTCTTTCAGATGCTCGACGCCGTCGCCGGCGACGGTGATCCCGCCATATTCCCACGACGAGGAGAAAATCTTGGGCAGCGCCTCGATATGCTGGATCGGCTTGTAGGTGGTGACCGACCAATAGGGGCCGAATTTCGAATCTTCGCAATAATAGATGGGCGATTCGGCGCGCAGCTGGCGCATCGGTTCCTGCCAGCGGTCCTCGCTCCAAAGTTCGGCGCGGCTGACGTCGAGCGGGTTGGCGATTTCGGGAGCGGTGCGAATTTGGGTGGCCATGGCTATCCTCCGTCCAGCCGTCATCGCGCGGCCGATTCAGTTGCAGAATGCCACTATTTACAACTTTGTCAATGAGGGGTGAGGCGGTCGGCGTTTGGCGCGGGGAGCTGATGTACCCACCACGTCGCCCCCGCGAAGGCGGGGGCCGCTGGCGGCTTTTTCGTGCCGCGCTGCGTAAACCGCAGTCGGCCCCCGCCTTCGCGGGGGCGACGACTAGATTTGATCACCCGCGCGTCGTCTTCCGCCAGAATTTCCAGCTGCTGCCGCCGCTGAGCACCCCGGCGCGGAAGAGGCGGACGGAGACGAAGATGACCAGCGCGACCCAGATCGCCTGCCAGCCGAGCGCGAGGAGATGGACCACCTTGCTGTCGTCGGTCGCGGCGCGGGCGGCCATGGCGAGCGGCGACGAGAGAGGGAAGATCTGCGCGATCGTCGACAGGCTGCTCCCGGGCGCGCTGGCGGCGGCGGTCGACAGGCTGAACATGCCGACCTGGAAGATGGTGATCGGCAGGCTGAGCATCTGGATTTCGCGCACCGTCGCCGCCTGCGCCCCGACGCCGAGGAACACCGCGCCGAGCAGCAGGAAGGACAGGATGAAATAGACAAAGCCCATGCCAAGGAAGAAGGGCCAGCCGGTTGCGGGCGCCGCGGTCAGGGCGGCCGCCGCCTTGCTGGCGTTTTGCATCGACGCGAGCGCCGCAGGGTCGATCTGCAAGGCCGCGATCAGCCCGCCGGCGAGCGCCATCACCAGCCAGAAGGCGATGAACAGCACCGCGACGCCCAGGAAACCGAGCAGCTTGCCGAGGAAGACGCTTTCGAGCGGGACTGCGGCGGCAAGGATTTCAATGACCTTGTTGCCCTTTTCCTCGGCGAGCGAGCTGACCGTCTGTCCCGCGAGGAGCAGGGTGAGCAGGAAGATGATGAAGACCGCGCCAAAGCCCAAGGATTGCTGGAGCGCGATGCTCGAGCCGCCGCTCGCCAAGGCTTCATATTTGGGAGCGACCGGGGGTAACGGCCCGGCAGCCTTTGATCGCAGCACATCGTCGGCGAGCAGCGCGAGATAGCGGCCGGCGTTGCTGTCCGCCTCGCGCTCGACGATGCGCGGGGCGGTGAGCGGGCCGCTGAGCACGGCGTAGGTGTCGCTGCCTTTTTCGCGCGCGATGGCGACCGGGTCGGTGTTGGCGGGGCTGGCGATTCGGACCTCGAGCACCGGCACCCGGCGCGCGACGCTGGCGCGCAGCCGCGCGTCGGCGGCGCGCAGCGCTTCGACATCGTCGGCGCCAACCACCGCGACGATGCGCCCGGCGCCGCGCGCGCTGTCGGCGAGCTGCGAGGCGCCCATGCCCCCCGCGAGGCCCATGCCGACCATGAAAAGGGGCGCGAGCAGGAACAGCAGGAAGGTCGGGGTGGCGACGATCGCGAGGAAGTCGCGGCGCGCGATGACGAGCATGTTTTTGAGGAAGGGGGTCATGCCAGCGCCTCCTCGACCGCGTCGGTTCCGGCATCGGCGTCGAAACTCGCATCGACCTGGCGGACGATGTGGACGAACGCGTCGTGGAGCGCAGGGCGGGTGATCGACAGGCCGGCGACGCCGAGGCCGCTGCCGGTGATCCGCGCCAGCAGCGGTTCGACGTCGGCATCCTCGATCGGGAAGAGCCAGCTGTCGCCGCGCGGTTCGGCGCCCGTTGGCAGAAGCGCGGCAATCGAGCCCGCATCGGCGTCGGCGCGCGCCGTATAGCGAACCTGCATCGGCAGCAGGCTGCGCGCGTCGTCGACCGTTCCTTCGAAGCGGCGCTGCGAGCGCGCAATGATCGCGAGCCGATCGCAGAGGCGCTCGGCGTGCGCCATGACATGGGTCGAAAACAGCACGGTGGCGCCGCGGTCGCGTTCGCGGCGGACGAGCATTTCGAGCCGTTCCTGGTTGACCGGGTCGAGCCCTGAAAAGGGTTCGTCGAGGACGATGAGGTCGGGGGCGTGGACGATCGATCCGATCAGCTGGATCATCTGCGCCATGCCCTTCGACATCTTGCGGATTTTCTCGTCGATCACGCGTTCGAGCCCGAGTTCGGTCATGAAGGTGGCAGCGCGGCGGCGGCCTTCGGACCAGTCGAGCCCACGCAGCGCGCCCATGAAGGCGATCGCCTCGCGCGCCTTCATCCCGGGATAGAGCCCGCGTTCTTCGGGGAGGTAGCCGATGCGGTGGCGCACCGATTGGGGACGCGCGCCAAAGATGCGGCTGGACCCTTCGTCGGGATCGATGATGCCCAGCGTCATGCGCAGGCTGGTGGTCTTGCCCGCGCCATTGGGGCCGAGCACGCCATAGATGCTGCCGGTCGGCACGGTTAGGCTGACATCGTCGACCGCCTTGAAGTCGCCGAAATATTTGGTGAGGCCGATCGCCTCGACGCTGAAATCGTTCAAGCTGCGGTCCCTGATAAGATCATCCACACGCTATGGCACGGGCGGGCGGCTCGCGTATAGAGCGGCAATGGTTGCCGAAGCCTTGCCTGCTGAAACCTCATCGCTCGAACACCGCCTGGAGGCGGTGGCGCGCGCGCAAGGATTCGTCGCGTTCGGGATCGCCGACGCCGATGCCGCGCCGCAGACCGCCGCGCGGTTGAATCAGTGGCTTGCCGAAGGACGCCACGGCGACATGATCTGGATGGAAAGCCGCGCGGCGCAGCGGGGATCGCCGAAAGGGCTGTGGCCTGAGGTCAAATCGGTGATCGCGCTGGGGATGAGCTATGCCCCGGCGCACGATCCGCTGGCGCTCGCCGATCATCTGGGTCGCGGGCGCATTTCGGTCTATGCGCAGGGCGGCGACTATCATGACGTCGTCAAAAAGGCGCTCAAGGCGGTGGCGCGCTGGCTGGTCGCCGAAGTCCCCGGAACCGAGCTCAAGGTGTTCGTCGATACCGCGCCGGTGATGGAAAAGCCGCTGGCGGCGGCTGCTGGGCTCGGCTGGCAGGGCAAGCACAGCAATCTGGTCAGCCGCGATCATGGCAGCTGGCTGTTTCTGGGGGCGATCTACACCACGCTGGCGCTGGCGCCGAATGTCGCGGCGCGTGACCGTTGCGGCAGTTGTTCGGCGTGTCAGGATGCGTGTCCGACGCAGGCGTTTCCCGCGCCCTATCGGGTCGATGCGCGGCGCTGCATCTCGTACCTGACGATCGAGCATGACGGGCCGATCCCGCTCGACCTGCGGCGCGGGATCGGCAACCGCGTCTATGGCTGCGACGATTGCCTGGCGGTGTGTCCATGGAACAAATTTGCCGAGACGGCGCACGCGCACCGGGCTTTTTTGCCGCGCGGCGAACTCGTCGCGCCGTCGCTCGCCGATCTGCTCGCGCTCGACGACGCCGGGTTCCGGCAGGTCTTTGCAGGGTCGCCGATCAAGCGCATCGGACGCGGTCGGATGGTGCGCAACGCCGCGATTGCGGCGGGGAACAGCGGCGATCCGGGGTTTCGGCCAGTGCTCGAACGGCTGGCAGCGGATGAAACGCCGATGGTCGCGGACGCGGCGCGGTGGGCGCTGGATGAGCTGGCGTCGTGACGTCAGTATCGATTTCAACACCGTAGCCCTGAGCTTGTCGAAGGGCGCTTGTCGGCGACGGGCGCCCTTCGACAAGCTCAGGGCTACGGTTGGTCTGGTCGGCGCCTGCTCTAGCGGCGCAGCGCTTCGATGCAGCTCGGCACATTGGCATCGCGGCCGTCGGGAGTGCGTGCGTCGACGTGGGTGGCGAGTGGATCGGCGCCTTGGCGTGGCGCGTAATAATAGATGTCGAGGATGCAGGCGGTGCCAGCGAACTGCAATTTGCGCGCCACCCCCTCGGCGACGTCGAGGCGCGGCTTGCCGAACATTCCGAGCGCGGCGTTGGCGGGGCGCCCGATCAGGCTGTTGTTCTGCGTCGGACGCGGCGCGGTGATCGGGCCTGCCGCGGGCGGCGCCTTGGGCGGGGTGGCGCGCGGAATCGCGTTGCCGGCGCAGCCGCCGAGCAGCAGGGCCAGCCCGGTGAGAATCGCCAGGCGATTGTTTTTGATCATCTGTTCGGGTCCCCGCTCGCCAAATGGAGCATGTGGACGGCCATAGCGGCGCTGACGATCGGCGCCAACAGATTGGCGACGGGTACCACAAAGCTTGCGGCGGACAGCAGCCCGAGCGACCAGCGAGCGGGCCGGCCCAGTCGCGGCCGGTCGGGATGGCGCGCCAGCACCATCGCCTCCAGATCGCGGCCGAGCAGCAGCGCGTTGACGAACAGTGCAAAGATCGGGGTGCCGATGCCGGTAACCAGCAGCAGGATATAGATCGGCAGCGCGAGCAGATTGCCGCCGATCAGCCGCACCAGCGACGCGAGCGCGAGGCGGATATTCTGCGCCCAGCCGACATCGACAGCGCGCGCCGCGGCGGCGGGATAATGGCGTCCTTCGACATCGGCGACGATCGCATCGGCGAACAGCCCGACGACGACGATCGCGACGGCGCGGAACAGCAGCCAGCTGCCCGCGATGATCAGGAGGACGACCAAGATGCCTGCCATGTCCTGTTCGGCAGCACCCAGCCACCCCCAATAATCCATCGCCCAGCGCGCCGCGAAAAACAGTGCGGCGCCCGCGACGACCAAGAGCAACAAGGTCAGCGCGAGGCTTTGCAGCAGGATGCGCAGCACGCGGGGGTTCGGCAGATCGCGAAGCGCGAGGAAAAAGGCATGCAAGGCACGGGTCATTGCCCGGGGATGCTGGGCAGCAGGGCGTGCGTCAAGCGTCGCGCTTGCCTTGACCCGCCGGCATCCCTAAAGCGCGGCAACTTTTTCCCACGCATCACAGGATTTTTCATGGCCGCCACCGCCCGTTTCGACGTTGTTGCCATCGGCAATGCGATCGTCGACGTCCTCGCCCGCGCTGACGATGCGCTGATCGAAAGCGAAAATCTGGTCAAGGGATCGATGCGCCTGATCGACGCTGACGAGGCCGAACGGCTTTATGCCGCGATGGGCCCGGCAATCGAGATGTCGGGCGGCAGCGCGGCGAACACGCTCGCCGGAATGGCGGCGCTCGGGCGCCGCTGCGGGTTTATCGGCCAGGTGGCTGAGGACCAGCTCGGGCAGGTCTTCACGCACGACCTGACCTCGCTCGGCGTTGCGTTCGACACACCGCCGTCGGACGCCGGCGCGCCGACCGCGCGCTGCCTGATCCTGGTCACCCCCGACGGCCAGCGGACGATGAACACCTTTCTGGGCGCGTCGCAGAACCTGGGGCGCGCGTCGCTCGACGCGGCGCTGATCGCCGATGCCGATATCCTCTATCTCGAAGGCTATTTGTGGAACGCCGACGCGTCGCGCGCGGCGATGGCGGAGGCGATCGGGATGGCCAAGACCGCGGGTCGGCGCGTCGCTTTCACCTTGTCGGACACCTTTGTCGTCGCGGGGCATGGCGAAGATTTCCGCCGCATGATGGCGGCGGGTGAGATCGACATCCTGTTCGCCAACGAGGCCGAGCTGCTCGAACTGGCACAGCAGGGCGATTTCGAGGCGGCGCTCGCCCAGGTCGCTGCCCAGGTGCCGCTGCTCGTCGCGACGCGCGGCGAAAAGGGTGCGGTTGCGATGACGGGCGGCGAACGCACCGAAGTCGCCGCCGAGCCGATCGACGACGTGGTCGATACGACGGGAGCGGGTGACCTGTTCGCCGCCGGTTTCTTGGCGGGACTGGCCGAGGGCCGCCCGATTGCCGACTGCCTGACGATGGGCGCGGTGTGCGCGCGCGAAATCATCGCGCAGGTCGGCCCGCGCGCGCAAACTGACCTGGGCGCCAAGGTCGCCGCGCGTCTCGGCTAGGAACTTTCGGTCAGCCGACGCGTCCTATGCGCCAGAAGAATGGCACAGGAGGATGGCATGGCCGACGAGATTCATGAAACGCGCGCGCCCGACGGGACGACGCACACGACGACGATCATCGATCGCGAACCGCGGCGCAGCGGCGGATTGGGCATGGGCCTGATCCTGCTCGTCGTGCTGGCGGTCGCGGGCTTTTTTGCGTTCCAGTTCCTCGCCAACGACAGCGCCGAGACTGGTGCGATCACCGAAGCGGCGCAGAAGGTCGGCGATGCGGCGCAGGACGTCGGCGATGCCGCGCAGGAAGCGGTGAAGTAGTCGAAGCCAGACGCTAGGTGGCGGCGGGCTCTGCCCCCGCCGCTTCGGGGTGTTTCTTGAACAGCGCGCGATCGGCGGGGCCGAAGCCGCGCGTCCAGATCAGCCATGAATAGATGCCGAGAATCACCGGCACGCCGATCAGGAGCTCTGCCCATTCGGGCAGCTGCGTCGCGCCCCAGCCAAGAATCGCGGCGCCTGCGGTCGCCCACACGAGCGCCCAGCGCAGGCTGTTGACCGGTGCGCCAAGGACGCGCGCGAGCAGCCGCGCCTTGACCACCGAAGCAAAGCCCAGCGCGAGCATCAGCGCCAGCGCGACCGCGGCGGCGTAGGTGATCGGGGGCAGGCCCATCGACTGTGCGACCAGGATCAGCGTGACGCTGAGCACCGCCTGCAACGCCAGCGTCGCGACGCTGATCAAAAGGTTGCGGTGGCGCGCGACATAGACCAGCGCGGCTTCGCTGACGACCGCAGTCGCGGCAACGACTTCGGCGGCGAGCAGGAAGGCGAGCGCGGCGGTGCCGCTGACGAATTCGGGGCCGACGAGGCCCATCACCGCTTCGCCGGGAATGCCGAGCGCGAGCGCGACCCCGGCCTGCGCGGCAATGATCCAGAAACCGACCTGGCTGACTTGTGCCGCCACGGCGGCAAGCCGCTTTTCGGCGAGGTTGCGGGTGATGACGGGGCCGAGGATCGGTTCAAAGCTCGTTTTCAGCTTTTGCGGCAGCGATGCGACCTGCTGCGCCATGTAATAGATGCCGTAGATGGTCGGCGAGGTGAACTGGCCGAGGATGAACAGGTCGAGGCGGCGCGTGCCCCATTCGATCGCATCGGCGGCGGCGAGCGGCGCGTTGCGCCGCGCAACTGCGATCAGCGTGGCCGGATGCGGTTGCCAGCCGCGCGGCCCGCCATAGTGGCGCAGCATCGGGATCAGCGCCGTCAGGAACGCCCCGACCATCGCGGCGGCGTAGGACAGCATCAACCCGTCGCGGACCGACACGAACCAGAATCCCGCCGCCGCCGCGCTGATCACCCAGGGTTCGACGATCGCGCGCGCGCGCACCGTTGTGCCGATGTCAAAGCGATAGGCGCAGGCGGCGAGCGCGATGTCAGTTCCCGCAATCGCGAAGACGAGCAATGCCATCCAGCGATCGCTGCCGCCGACATCGCCGGCGGGAAACATGAGCTGCGGCAACAGGAACAGCAGCGCCGAGCCCGCCGCCGACGCGAGAAAGGCGACGAACATGCCGTCCCAGACGACCGTGCGATGATCGGCGCCGGGAACGCTGAGCTGTTCGGCGAGCCCGCGCTTCAGGCCGAGCGTCGCGAGCTGGGCGACCAGCTCGATGACGAGCACGGCGAAGGCGAAGCGCCCGACGGCTTCGGGGCCGTACCAGCGGCCGGCGACATAGAGGAAAGGCAGGCGCGCGACCAAGCGGAGGATGAAGCCGAAGAAGTTGGTCCGCCCGCCCTTGGCAAGCGCGGCGGTGTCGGCATCGCCCGATGGGGCTGCGGTCGATGCGGGCGCGGCTGCGCTATCCGTCTGGCTCAAGCCCGCCGCCCCTTCTGCTGATCCCCGGCGCGCAGTCTAGCGCGGTGCGGGGGCGCAGGCAAATCCGTACAATCGATCACCGGCCCTCGGATCGCAGTGGGCGGCTGAGCAGGGCGTGAATGGCATCGGCGACGCGGGTTTCGCCCGCGACCAGTCGCGCGACGGTGTCGCAGATCGGCATGTCGATGCCGTCGGCACGCGCCGCGGCGGCAACGACCGGGGCGCTGAACGCCCCCTCGGCAACGGTGCGGCGGTCGGCCATCAGCGTGGCGGCATCCTCGCCGCGTCCGAGCCCTTGGCCGAGGGCGAAGTTGCGCGAATTCGACGAGGTGCAGGTGAGGACAAGGTCGCCGAGCCCGGCAAGCCCCGCGAGCGTTTCAGCCTGCGCGCCGCGCGCGAGGCCGAAGCGCGTCATTTCGGCAAAGCCGCGGCTGATCAACGCGGCGCGCGCGTTGAGCCCGAGCCCGGCGCCGTCGACGATACCGCAGGCGATCGCGAGGATATTCTTGATCGCGCCGCCAATTTCGGCACCGATGACGTCGGTCGACACATAGGGGCGGAAATGCGGGCGCGCGATCGCTCCGGCAATCGCGGCGGCGAGGTCGGGATCGGCGGCGGCGAGGGTGATGGCGGTCGGCAGCCCGGCGGCGACTTCGTTGGCAAAGGTTGGCCCCGACAGCACCGCGTGCGGACGCTGCGGCGCGAGGTCGCGCGCCATGTCGATCGGGAAGGCAAAGCTGCCCGCCTCCATCCCCTTGCTGCAAAAGATAAGCGGCGCGTCGCCCGCGGGCAGATCGGCGAGCACGGCGCGCAGGAATGGCACCGGTACGACGATGAGTAGCGCGTCAAGCTCAGCCATGTCGACGAGGGAGCCGGTCGCGGTCAGCGAGGCCGACAGCGCGGCGCCAGGCAGGAAGCCCGGGTTGCGATGCTCGGCATTGATCGCTGTCACGACCTCGGCTTCGCGCGCCCACAGGCGCACCGGGGCACCGTCGGCGGCGAGCAGCTGGGCGAGCGCCGTTCCCCAGGCGCCGCCGCCGACGACGCCGAAATTCTTGTATGACGTCATGCTTTCACGCGTCATGCCTTGACTCCGGCGCCGCGCACGGTTTCGGCCGCGGGATCGAGCGGCCAGCGCGGGCGAGCGGCGACCGACAGGTCATCAAACAGGCCCGCGGCGAAGCGCTCGGCCCCCGCCCAGGCGATCATCGCGCCATTGTCGGTGCACAGCCACAAGGGCGGTGCGACGAAGGGGCGATCGAAGCGCGCGGCAAGATCGGTTAGCGCCGTGCGGATCGCGCCGTTGGCCGCGACACCGCCCGCGACAACGAACGCGGTCGCGTCGGGACAGGCGGTCAGCGCAATGCGGCTGCGATCGACGAGGCAGTCGACAACCGCCTGCTGGAACGAGGCGGCGAGGTCGGGAATGCTGTGCGCGCCGGTGGCGGCGGCGCGGGCGACCGCGCTTTTGAGCCCAGCAAAAGAGAAATGCGGCTCGGCGCTGCCGACGAGCGGGCGCGGCAGTGGCACCGCATGGGGGTTTCCCTCGCGCGCGATGCGCTCGACTGCCGGGCCGCCCGGATAACCGAGGCCGAGCAGTTTGGCGGTCTTGTCGAACGCCTCGCCCGCGGCGTCGTCGATCGTGGTGGCGAGGCGGCGATAGTCGCCGACTCCGTTGACGAGCAGCAATTGGCAATGGCCACCTGAGACGAGCAGCAGCAGATAGGGGAATTTCAGATCGGGGTCGGCGAGGCGCGGGCTCAGCGCGTGGCCTTCGAGGTGATTGACCGCGATCAGCGGCTTGCCTGCGGCATGGGAAAGCGCTTTGCCGGTGACCAGCCCGACCATCACCCCGCCGATCAGCCCGGGGCCGGCGGTCGCGGCGATGGCATCGACATCGGCGAGCGACACGCCCGCATCGACCAGCACCCCGGCGACGATCGGCGCGAGCCGGTCGACATGCGCGCGCGCGGCGATTTCGGGAACGACGCCGCCGAACGGGCTATGCTCGGCCTCTTGCCCCGCGACCCGATGCGCCAAAATGCGCCGGTCGCTGTCGACGAGCGCTGCCGCGGTTTCGTCGCAGCTCGATTCAAGGCCGAGGATCAGAGTCATTATCTTGCGCGTTCCTTTACCCGCCCCTTTATCGGCAGGGCAAGCCGCGCTAGCAGCTTTGCGATGATCGACCTTCCGACCCCCGAAAACCCGCTTCGCATCGGCACCCGCGCATCGCCGCTGGCGATGGCGCAGGCGCATATGACGGTTGCGGCGCTGATCGTGGCGCACGGCCTTGCGCCCGAGGCGCTCACCATCGTGCCGATGACCGCCACCGGCGACCGGATCCAGGACCGTGCGCTGGCCGAGGTGGGCGGCAAGGAATTATGGACGCGCGAGCTCGACGCGGCGCTTGATGCCGAGCTGATCGATATTGCGGTCCATTCGCTGAAAGACGTCGAAACCATCCGCGATGCGCGCTTTGCCCTCGGCGCGATGCTCGAACGCGCCGATCCGCGCGACCGGCTGGTCGTGCGCGAAGGGATGGCGGCGACGACGATCGCCGATCTGCCGCACGGCGCGCGGCTGGGCACGAGCAGTCCGCGCCGCGCGGCGCAGGTTCGGCGGATCCGGCCCGATCTCGAGCCTGTGCTGCTGCGCGGCAACGTCGCGACGCGGCTGGCGAAGCTCGCGGCGGGCGAGGCCGACGCAACCTTGCTCGCGGCGGCGGGGCTCGACCGGCTGGGGATGCACGCGGTCGGCACGGCGCAGGACACCGCGATGCTCCTCCCGGCAGCGTCGCAGGGCGCGATCGGAGTCGAATGCCGCGCCGCCGATGGCGATACGCTGGCCTTGCTCCTCGCAATCGATCATGCGCCGACCCATCGTGCGGTCGCGGCAGAGCGCAGCTTTCTGGCGGCGCTGGGGGGCGATTGTCGCTCGCCGGTTGCCGCGCATGCGCATTGGCGCGATGACGGCATGCTGCAAATGGAAGCTGAAATTTACTCCGACGACGGCGCCGATCATGCCGCGGGGCATGCGCTGATCGATCATGACGATGCGGCAGCGGCGCTGGCGCGGCGATTGCTCGACGACGCTCCCGATACGGTGCGGCGGCTGTTCGCCGCATGAGCGGCGGCCTGCCGCTCGTCGTCACCCGCCCCGAACCGGGCAACAGCGCCACGATCGCGCGCGCCGCCGCGCTTGGTCTCGACGCGCGTGCAATGCCTTTGTTTGCCGCGTACCCGATCGACTGGGCGCTCCCGGCGCCGACCAACTACGACGCGCTGCTGCTGACCAGCGCGCAGGCGGTGCGGCTTGCGGGCGTGCAGCTTGCCGAGCTGGCGGCGCTGCCCGTCCACGCGGTGGGAAAGGCAACCGCCGACGCGGCGCGGGCGGCGGGGTTGACCGTGGTGCAGACCGGCACGGCCGATGGCCAGAGTTTACTTGACGCCATGGCGTCAGAAAAAATCGCCCGGATATTATGGCTTTGCGGCCGCGAACGGTCCGAATTCGATCCGCGTGGTGCGCTGCTGGACCCGCGCGCCTGCTATGGTGTCGAGCCGGCAGAACCGCCGGGCGACTGGGCCGAGGTCATCGCCGCGCCTGCCGTGCTGCTCGCCCATTCTGCGCGCGCGGCGCGGCGGATCGGCGACCTCGTCGGCCCATCGCGCGCGCATCTGGCGCTCGTCGCGATCAGCCCTGCCGTCGCCGCGGCGGCGGGCGCGGGATGGGCCGAACGGGTCGCGGCGGCAGCGCCCACCGACGCGGCAATGTTGGCACTGGCGCATGCTTTGTGCCACAAGGGCGGAAAATAGGGTCGTTCGAAAGAGAAATATGGCAATCGATAGCATCGACACCCCCTCGCCTGCGGTCGAGGCGGTCCCGGCCAGGGGACCATCGTTTCGGCTGCTCGCCATCGCTGCCCTGCTCCTGCTGCTGATCGGTGTTGCCGGGGGCGGCTGGGCGGTGAATCGCTGGCTGACCACTACCGATAGCGCCCCTGCGGCGAACGTCATCGCGCCGCCAGCGGTTCGCGATATGGCCGATCCGGTGCGGATCGCCGATGCGGTACCGAAAGGCGCGCCGCTGGTTGTCGCGCCCGTCGATGGCGCCAATGCGCTGGCGGCGCGCGTGGCGGAGCTCGAACAGCGGCTGTCGCGGATTACGCTGGAGGCCGAATCGGCGTCGGGCAACGCATCGCGGTCGGAAGGATTGCTCGTCGCCTTCGCCGTGCGCCGCGCGCTCGATCGCGGCCTGTCGCTCGGCTATCTCGACGCCCAGCTGCGTCTGCGCTTCGGCG
The DNA here is from genome assembly GCF_005503695.1 of Sphingopyxis sp. 2PD. Taxonomy (GTDB): domain Bacteria; phylum Pseudomonadota; class Alphaproteobacteria; order Sphingomonadales; family Sphingomonadaceae; genus Sphingopyxis. Next base: position 125,591 of record NZ_SCMU01000002.1, on the reverse strand, counting down.
ACGACCAGCCCAACGCGGTCAAGACGATCATCGAAACGTCGCGCGATCCAGTGACGCTCGAACAATTGCGCGCCGAACTCGACACGCTGGCGCCGCAGCTGGTTGGGCGCGGCGGTGACGACAGTGGCAGCCTGTGGACCGGCTTTCGCCGCGAGCTGAGCGAGTTGTTCGTGGTCCGCGCGGCGGGAACGCAGTCGCCGCGCGCTTCCGAACGGCTCGATCGCGCCCGGCGTTATTTGGGTGCGGGGCAGGCTGATCTGGCGATTGCCGAGGTCGAGGCGCTGCCGGGGGCCGCTGCGGCCAATGATTGGCTGATCGATGCGCGGCGCTATCATGAGGCACGGCGTGCGCTTGACCTGATCGAGACCGCCGCGATATTGGAGCCGCGCGACAGTCCCGCTGCCGCAATCGCCCGCAGCACCGCGGCCCCGACCCCCTAGCGCGCGTCCCGAAAGGGCTGCTCGCCATATAGAGAAAGCCCGTTTCCATGGCCCTCGCCGATCCGCAGCGCATCGAAGCGCTCGACCCGCTCGACCCGCTCGACCCGCTTCAGCTTGACGCCGAACTCAGCGAAGAGGAGCGGATGGTCCGCGACACCGCGCGCGCTTACGCCACCGATGCGTTGCTGCCGCGCGTCACCTCGGCGTTTCTGGATGAGCGCTTCGACCGCGAGATCATGTCGGAAATGGGCGCGCTCGGCTTGCTCGGCGCGACGATCGACCCGGAATATGGCGGCGCCGGGCTGAACTATGTCAGCTACGGGCTGATCGCGCGCGAGGTCGAGCGCATCGATTCGGGCTATCGTTCGGCCTGTTCGGTGCAGAGCAGCCTCGTGATCCATCCGATCAACGCCTACGGCAGCGAGGAACAGAAGCGCAAATATCTGCCCGGGCTGACCTCGGGCGAACTCGTCGGTTGTTTCGGGCTCACCGAGCCCGATGCGGGCAGCGACCCCGGCGGGATGCGCACCCGCGCCGAAAAGATCGAAGGCGGCTATCGCCTGAAGGGCGCAAAGATGTGGATCACCAACTCGCCGATCGCCGACGTGTTCGTCGTGTGGGCGAAGTCGGAAGCGCATGGCGGCGCGATCCGCGGATTCATCCTCGAAAAGGGCATGAAAGGCCTCTCGGCGCCGAAGATCGAGGGCAAGGTCAGCCTGCGCGCGTCGGTGACCGGCGAGATCGTGATGGATAGCGTCGAGGTTGGTGAAGACGCGCTGCTGCCGCATGTGTCGGGGCTCAAGGGTCCCTTCGGCTGTCTCAACCGGGCGCGCTACGGCATCGGCTGGGGCGCGATGGGTGCGGCGGAATTCTGCTACGAAGCGGCGCGGGGTTACACGCTCGAACGCCAGCAGTTCGGGCGGCCGCTCGCGGCGAACCAGATCGTCCAGCTGAAGCTCGCCAATATGCTCACCGAAATCACGCTCGGGCTGCACGCGGCGCTGCGCGTCGGGCGGTTGATCGACGAAGGGCGCCTGATTCCCGATGCGATCAGCTTCCTGAAGCGCAACAATTGCGGCAAGGCGCTCGATATCGCCCGCGTCGCGCGCGACATGCACGGCGGCAACGGCATTTCCGCCGATTATCACGTCATCCGCCACGCGGTGAACCTGGAAACGGTAAACACCTATGAAGGGACGCACGACGTTCATGCGCTGATCCTGGGCCGTGCGATCACCGGTATTTCGGCCTTTGGTGGCTGACGGCGCGAAACCGCTCGCGGGCATTCGCGTCGTCGAACTGGCGCGGGTGCTCGCGGGCCCGTGGTGCGGGCAATTGCTCGCCGATCTGGGCGCCGAGGTGATCAAGGTCGAGCGGCCGGGGGTCGGCGACGATACGCGCAGCTGGGGCCCGCCGTTTGTCACGGGGACCGACGGCGAAAATCTCGGCGCAGCCTATTATCACAGCACCAATCGCGGCAAGTTGGGGGTGGCGATCGATATTGCCACCTCGGCGGGGCAGGCGGCCGTACGCGATTTGATCGCGGGCGCCGATGTGGTGATCGAAAACTACAAGGTCGGCGGGCTGGTCAAATATGGTCTCGACCCCGCGACGCTGCTAGCCGATTTCCCGCAGCTGATCGTCTGTTCGATCACCGGCTTCGGCCAAACCGGCCCCTATGCCCACCGCGCGGGCTATGACTTCATCATCCAGGCGATGGGCGGCGCGATGGCGTTGACCGGCGAACCCGACGGCGCGCCGCAAAAGGCGGGGATCGCCTATGCCGACATTTTTACCGGGATGTATTCGGCGGTCGCGATCCTCGCAGCGTTGCGGCGCCGTGACGCCACGGGTCGGGGCGCGCATATCGACATGGCGCTGCTCGATTGTCAGGTCGGGGTCCTCGCCAATCAGGCGGCTAATTATCTGGCGAGCGGCGTGTCGCCGCGGCGGTTGGGCAATGGCCACGCCAATGTCGTTCCTTATCAGGCGTTCGCGACCGCCGACGGCCAGCTGGTGATCGCGGTCGGCAACGACGGGCAGTTTCGTAAATTATGCACCATCTTGGGCGAGCCGCGCTGGGCCGATGACGTGCGCTTTGCGAACAATGCGGCGCGGTTGGCCAATCGCATGACGCTGATTCCGCTGCTCGCGGCGAAGGTCGCGGGTTGGGATGCGCAGCCGCTGGCGTTGGCGCTGGAGGCGGAGGGCGTCCCTGCGGGGCCGATCAACGATATTGCAGGGGTGTTTGCTGACCCGCAGGTGATCGCGCGCGAAATGCGGTTCCGGCCGGAAGGGGGTTTCGTTGATGGGCTCGCCAGCCCGATCGTCATCGATGGCGAGCGGATGGTCGCGGCGGGCGGAGCGCCGGTTCTGGGCAGCTGATTTCGCGCGGGAGCTAACAAACTGTCCTTTGTATTCCGTTCGTGTCGAGCGAAGTCGAGACACGCTGAGCTCTTGCCCGCCTGCGCGTGTCTCGACTTCGCTCGACACGAACGGGGTGGGGGATTGGTCTAGAAACCATCCCACTTCACCATAGTGTCCGCGCAACGAAAAAGGGGCGCCGTCGCCGACGCCCCTTTCCCCCTTTTTGTCGATTGCCGGTGGCTCAGAACTTGACCGTGCCGGTGACGAAAATCTGCCGCGGGTTGCCGTAGAAGGCGGTCAGCGTTCCTTCGGTGCCGAGCGCCGAGGTGGGCAGGCCGTTGCCGCCGAGGATCGGGGCGCCGGTCGTCGGGTTGACGTTGATGAAGGTATAGCCTGAGGTCTTATAGTCCTTGTTGGTCAAATTCTTGCCGAACAGCCCGATGCTCCAGCGATCGTCGGGGGCGGTATAGACGACGCTCGCGTCGAGCAGCGCAAAGCCCTTTTGATCGATGTAGGGGTTCGGGATTTCGAACTGATAGGTCTTGCTGCGGTACGACAAGGTTGTGCCAAAGCTGAGGTCGCCGTCGCCGATCGGGGTGGCATAGGCGAGGGTGCCACTGGCGGTCCATTTGGGGGTGTTCTGCACCTCGCGGAATTCGGCGACGTCGGTCGGGCGACCGCCGATGTTCGACACATATTCCTTATATTGCGCATCGATGTAGCCGAGCGCGGTCGACAGCGTCAGCCGATCGCCCGCCGCGGCGAGATCCTCGCCCAGCCGGATGCGACCTTCGAATTCGACCCCCTTGAAGGTCGCCTTGCCGGCGTTCGACACGATGCCGCAGAAGCTGGGCAGGCCGCTGACGGTGCAGGCGACCGAGCCCGGGATCTGGACGTCGGTATAGTCGGCGTAGAAGCCGGCGATCGCGACATTGACCGCGCCGTCCATCAGGCTGCCCTTGTAGCCGACTTCATAGCTTTCGACCTTTTCAGGACGGAAGCTCAGGAAAGCGGCGATTTCGGCGTCGCTGCGGATGCCATTGCCATCGGTATCGGGGGCGTTGACGCCAACGCCGCGCGGATCGAAGCCGCCGCCCTTGAAGCCCTGCGAATAGCTGGCGTAGAGCGTATGGTCGGGGGTCGGCTTGAAGGTGAGCGACGCGCGCGGGGTGAATTTCTTGAAGCTGCGCTTGCCGTCGAAATCGGTACCGGGGGCGCCAAAAGCGACTCCCGCGCCGCCAAACACCGGCGACCCGCCGCCGAGATAGTTCTGGCGCAGGATCGACGCTTCGCGCGTGTCCCAGGTGTAACGACCACCGAGCGACAGGCTGAGCTGGTCGCTGAAATCGAAGGTCGCGTCACCGAACACGGCATAGGTCGTGGTATCGACATCGGCCTCGGTAAAGGCGGTCAGCCCGGCGAGGGTGTTGAAGATGCGGACGTCGAATAGGGTGTCGGCGGTCGCGTCGAGATAGTAGAAGCCGAGCAGACCCTTCAGCCGGTCGCCTTCGTAGAGCAGCTGGAATTCCTGGCTGATCTGTTCGTTGAAGTAAAAGCCGGGAACATCGACATCGACCGCGGGCAGCGCGTCGAAATCGATCGGGGTCGCCGAGGTATCCTTGCGCCAAGCGCTGATCGAACGCAGCGTCACCGTGTCGGTCAGTTCGGCGGTGACATTGAACGCCAGGCCATAGGATTCGATCTCTTGTTTGGGATCGTTGAGGCCGCCGCGGCTGTCGAACACATTGTCGAGCACCGGCGCGTTGGTGCGCAGCGACGGGATCAGGCGGTGGCCGCCGCGCGGCGCGCTCTTGTCCTTGGTATAGTCGCCCGAAATGCGGATCAGCACCGGCGCGCCATAGCCGCCGAGCTCGACCGTGCCGCGGCCCGCCCAGACGTCCTTGTTGTAATTTTCAAGGCCGGTGGTGAGATTGTCGCCGAAGCCGCCGCGCGACAGCCGCGCAATCGAGCCGCCGACGCGGACGATGTCGCCGATCGGCGCGCTGGCGGTAACGACCAGGTCGGCTTGGTCATAGGTGCCGAGCGTGCCCTTGAGCTTGAGCGAAAATTCTTCGGGCAGCTGTTTGGTCACATATTTGACCGCGCCGCCGATGGTGTTGCGGCCGTAGAGCGTGCCCTGCGGCCCGCGCAGGATTTCGATGCGTTCGACGTCATAGATGTCGAGCACCGCGGCCTGCGGGCGGTTGAGATAGACGTCGTCAAGATAGAGGCCGACCCCCTGTTCGAAACCCGACACCGGATCCTGCTGGCCGACGCCGCGGATGAAGGCGCTGAGCGTCGAATTGGTGCCGCGCGACACTTCGAGCGTGGTGTTCGGCGTCGTCTGCCCGACGTCGGTGATATCGATCGCGCCCGCCTTGGTCAGCGCTTCGCCCGAATAGGCGGTGATCGCGACCGGAACGTCGATCAGGCGTTCGTCGCGGCGGCGGGCGGTCACGATGATTTCGTCATCGCCGGCGTCGCTGCTCGCCTCGTCGAGCGGTGCGGCGGCATCCTGCGCAAAGACGGCCGGGGTGAAGGCGAGCATGGACAGCGCGCTCGAAGCAAGGACGGCGCGGCGCAGCGGACGAGCGAAAGGACGCATGTAGGACTCTCCCATGTAAGGAGCGACCGCTTGCCGCCCCTGTCGTTTTTTTGGGCCCGGTGCTTGCCAAGCCGCGACGCACCCAATAATGAAACATGAACCAAGTTTCAACTTGGAATATGACTTCGTCGTTTTTTGCTTGCCAGTGGTGCGAAAAAGCCACGATGCAGCGGGGGCGTGCGGAGGGGAGACGGAAGATAGCCATGGATCAGCCGCAAGAAGCAGCACCGATCGCCGCGGGTGAGGCGCGCGACAAGACCCCGCGCACCGATCGCGGGCGCCGCACCCTGCGCAAACTGCTCGACGCCGCAGCGGTGGAGTTTGGCGAGCGCGGCTTTCACGAAGCATCGATCAGCGGCATCACCCGCCGCGCCGGGACCGCGCTCGGCAGTTTCTACACCTATTTCGATTCGAAAGAGGAAATCTTCCAGGCGCTGGTCCGCTATATGAGCGAGCAGCTACGCGATCATGTTACGCCGCTCGTGCAGGCGGCGCCCGACGAGATCAGCGCCGAGCGCATCGGGCTTGAATCCTTCCTGGGGTTCGTGCGCGAGCATAAGGAAATCTACCGGATCATCGACGAGGCCGAGTTCGTCGATTACGCCAGCTACCGGCGTCACTATGAAACCACCGTTGCACGCGTGCGCCAGCGGCTCGAGGACGGCGCGGCGCGCGGCGAGATTCGCGCCGACGTCGGCGAGATTCACGCCTGGGCGATCGGCGGGATGAACGTGTTCCTGGGCATGCGTTACGGCCTGTGGGACGCCGATGCCGATATTTCGGAGATTGCCGCCATCGCGAATGATTTTATCGCCAACGGGCTGAAAAAGCGGGATTGAATGCCATCCGCTGATAGCGCAACGTGGCAAACCGAAAGCTGTAGAGGTTAGAAATGGCTTACGCCCGCTCGGCTCTGACAATCTTCCATGACATGCTCGGAACGCTCGATCGCCTTCTGCACAAAGCAGAGGAGGCGGGCCTGGCGGACGATGTGCTGGCGGCCAAGCTGACCGACGACATGTTTCCGCTCGAACTGCAGATACGCGTCGCGATCAATCAGGTCTTGCTGGCACTGAATCAGGTGGGAGGACTTGCAGTCTCGCTTGAGGAGGCAGTCTATCGTTCGCTTGCGCAAGCTCGCGAACGCGTCGCGGTCGTTCGCGCGCTTGTCGAGCGTGCCAATGGCGATGACTGGGCTGCTGCGGACTCGACGGTCGACCTGACGTTGCCAAACGGCGTCCGTTTCCTGATGTCGTCGGAGGAGGATATTCGAGACTGGATCATGCCGAATTTCTATTTTCACATAACGATGGTGTACGCTCTCCTGCGCAATGCGGGGTTAGCCATCGGAAAAATGGACTTCATCCCCCACATGGATCGTTACAAGGTGCCGGTTGCGGAGTAGCGGCAGCACCGCGTCGCGCCTGATGTTGGCGCGAGCGTCGCCGATCAGCGACGCGAAATCAGAAAAATCGCATGTTCGGCGCGCCAGCTTGCCGCCGCATCGCTTGTCGGCCTGTCGCCCGACAGGTGCCACACGCGCTCGACCCGGATGCCTTTCGCGCGGACGAGATCGCGAAAATCGCTGACCGTGACATGGTGGATGTTCGGGGTTTCATACCAGGCGACGGGCAGCAGCCGCGTTACCGGCATGCGGCCATTCCAGAGCAGCGCGAGCCGGACGCGCCAATGCGCGAAATTGGGGAAGCTGACGAAGGCGCGCGGCGCGATGCGCAGCAGTTCGTCGACCACCCTGTCGGGGCGCTCGGTGGTTTGCAGCGTCTGCGACAGGATCGCATAGTCGAAAGCGTCATCGGGATAGTCGGCAAGGTCGCGGTTCGCATCGCCCTGCACCACCGACTGGCCGCGCGCGATCGCAGCGGTCACGTTTGCCGGGTCGATCTCGAGCCCGCGCGCATCGACGCCCTTGGCGCGCAGCGCCGCGATCAGCTCGCCATCGCCGCAGCCCACGTCAAGGACGCGCGCGCCGGGCGGCACGGCGTCGGCGATGATCGCAAGATCGGGGCGGAGAGCCATTAGAACCCGGAACCCAGGGCGCCCGCAACGAGGCGGTCGAGCGCCGGGACGTCGAGCAAAAAGGAATCATGACCGAAGGGCGCCGACAGTTCGACAAAGCTCGCCGCCGCACCGACGCTTTGCAGCGCCTGCACGATGCGGCGCGACTCCGAGGTCGGGTACAGCCAGTCGGTGTCGAAACTGACGAGGGTGAAACGCACGTCCTTTGCGCGGGCAAAGGCACCGGCGAGCCGCCCGTCGTGCGGGTCGGCAAGGTCGAAATAATCCATCGCGCGGGTGATATAGAGATAGGCGTTGGCGTCGAAGCGGTCGGTGAAGGCCAGCCCCTGATGCCGCAGATAGGATTCGACCTGGAAATCGGCGTCGAAACCAAAGCTCTTGATGTCGCGCGCCTGCAGACGGCGGCCGAACTTCTCGGTCAGCCCGGCTTCGGACAAATAGGTGATGTGCGCCGCCATGCGCGCGACCGCGAGCCCCTTGGTGGGCGCGCGCGCGCTGCCATAATATTGGCCGCCCTGCCAATCGGGGTCGGCCATGATTGCCTGCCGTCCGACTTCGTGGAACGCGATATTCTGCGCCGAATGGCGCGCCGCGCTCGCGATGACGAGCGCCGAGCCGAGGCGCTGCGGATAGGTCGCCGCCCAAGCGAGCGCCTGCATCCCGCCCATCGACCCGCCAACGACGGCTTGAAGCCGCGCGATGCCCAGATGGTCGAGCAGCAGCGCCTGCGCCCGCACCATGTCGGTGATTGTGATGACCGGGAACGCCATGCCCAGCGGCGCACCGGTCGCGGCGTCGGGGGTCGCGGGTCCGCTCGACCCCATGCAGCTACCGAGTACATTGGCGCAGATGACGTGAAAGCGGTCGGTGTCGATCGGCTTGCCGGGACCGACCATGCGCGCCCACCAGCCGGGCTTGCCGGTCGCCGGATGGTCGCTCGCGACATATTGGTCGCCGGTCAGCGCGTGGCAGATCAGCACCGCGTTCGACTTGTCGTCGTTGAGCGCGCCATAGCTTTGATAGGCGATCGTCGTCGCGGGCAGGCTCTGGCCGCTGTCGAGCGCGAGCGGCGCCGCGATCGTCACCCTCTGGTGCTGAATCTGGTGGAGCAGGCTCGCCATGATGGGCGCGGGGCTAAGCGGGTGCAGCCACCCTGTCAACGTACTGGACTCAGACGGCTGACGCGCTAAACGGCGCGGCATGACCGACACGACGCAAACCCTTGAGCCGAAGCCGTGGATCAGCGGCATCGCTCCCTATGTTCCCGGCAAATCGGCGGGAGCCGACGGTCGCCCGCTGATCAAGCTGAGCGCCAACGAAAATCCACTCGGGACGGGTGCCAAGGCGCGCGCGGCATTTGCGGCGGCGCAGGGCGCGGCCGACGCGCTGTCGCGCTACCCCGATCCGGGCTCGAACGAGCTGCGCGCCACGATCGCGGCGAAGTTCGGGCTCGATCCGGCGCGGATCATCTGCGGCAACGGGTCGGACGAACTGCTGCATCTCGCGGCGGGCACCTATGCCGGCGCGGGCGACGAGATCCTGTATGTGCGCTATGGTTTCGCGGTTTACGAGATTGCGGCGCGGCGCGTCGGAGCGGTGCCGGTCGAGGCCGATGACCGCGACTATGCGACCGACGTCGATGCGTTGCTCGCAGCGGTGACCGACAAGACGCGCGTCGTCTATCTCGCCAATCCGAACAATCCGACCGGCACGCTGGCGTCGCGCGACGAGGTTGCGCGCTTGTACGCGGGCCTGCCCAAGAATGTGCTGTTCGTCATCGACCAGGCCTATTCGGAATATCTGTCGGATGCCGAGGATGACGGCGGGCTCGAGCTTGCGAAGGCGCAGCCGAACGTGTTCATCACCCGCACCTTTTCCAAGATCCACGGGCTCGCCGCCGAACGCATCGGCTGGGGCTATGCCGCGGCCGAGGTGATTTCGGCGCTGCACCGCATCCGCCTGCCGTTCAACGTCACGCGCGCGGGGCAGGCGGCGGCGATCGCGGCGATCGGCGACGAAGACTTTGTGACCGCCAGCCGCGAGCATAACGCCAAATGGCGCGCCTGGCTGGCGCAGGAGATCGAGAGCCTGGGCAATCACGGGCTGCGCGTCGTGCCGTCGGCGTGCAATTTCCTGCTCGTGCTGTTCGAGGGCGACGTCAGCGCCGAGACGGTGTACAACCGGCTGATGGAGGCGGGCTATATCGTCCGCTGGCTGCCGGGGCAGGGCTTGCCGCATGCGCTGCGCATGACGATCGGCACCGAGGACGAGACGCGCGGGCTCGCCGCGGCGATCCGCGCCGCGCTGAACGGCTGATCGATGGCGCGTCCGGTCGAGCGATTGGCGATCATCGGCCTCGGCCTGATAGGATCGTCGATTGCCCGCGCGGTCAAGACGCGGCTGCCGGGCGTGAGCGTGACAGGCTATGACGCCGACGCGGACGTGCGCGACGTCGCGCAGCAACTCGCACTGTGCGACATCATCGCCGACCGCAACGACGCGGCGGTCGCGGGCGCCGATCTTGTCATATTGGCGGTGCCGGTTGGCGGCATGGCCGCCGCCGCGCGCGCGATCGCGCCCGGTTTGGCAGCGGGTACCATCATCTCCGACGTCGGATCGTCGAAAGCGAGTGTAGCCGAGGCGCTGGCGCATGCCTTGCCCGGGCATATCGTCATCCCCGCGCATCCGGTCGCCGGCACCGAAAACAGCGGTCCTGCCGCGGGCTTTGCCAGCCTGTTCGAGGGGCGCTGGTGCATCATCACCCCGCGTGCGGGCGCGCCCGAGGATGCAGTGGCTGCGCTCACAACCTTCTGGGAAGCGCTGGGGGCCAAGGTTGACGTCATGGACGCTGCGCACCACGACATGGTGCTCGCCGTGACCAGCCACCTGCCGCACCTCATTGCCTATACGATCGTCGGCACGGCGAGCGAGCTGGAAGAGGTCACCGAGAGCGAGGTGATCAAATATTCGGCCGGGGGCTTTCGCGATTTCACGCGCATCGCGGCGAGCGACCCGGTGATGTGGCGCGACGTGTTTCTGGCGAACAAGGACGCGGTGCTGGCGACGCTCCAGCGGTTCAACGAAGATCTGACGGTGCTGCAACAGGCGATCCGCCGCGGCGATGCCGACAAGCTGGAGGACTGGTTCACGCGCACCCGCGCGATCCGCCGGTCGATCATCGAGCAGGGGCAGGATGACGCAGCGCCCGATTTCGGGCGGAAGCATTAAACCACACGCCCAACCGCCGTTCGTATCGAGCGAAGTCGAGATACGCTCGCCCTGCCGGCGCTTCCACGTGTCTCGACTTCGGCCTGCGGCCGAAGTTTATCCTGAGCGCCTGCCAAGGCAGTCGAAGGGCTCGACACGAACGGGAATTAGGGGGCGCTATAGCCTTCGAGCAACGCCTCGGGCGGGTTCAGCGCATTGATCGCGCGCCAGACGCGCTCCTCGGCCTCCTCGCGCGGCAATCCGGCGGGGATTGTCGCGCCGACCTTATAGGTGATCGTCCCGGGCCATTTGACCCAGCGGCGCGGCGGATAGGCGATGCCGCTGTTCACCGCGACCGGGATCACCGGCACGCCGAGCAGGCGGTAGATGCCGGCAAATCCCGAGCGGAGCGGCGGTGCCAGCCCGTGCGGAATCCGCGTTCCCTCGGCGAACAGCACCAGCGGGCGATCCTTGGCCAGCGCGGCCTTGGCGGCGTTCAGCATCGCGCGCATCGCCTTGCCGCCGCCGTCGCGATCAACCGGAATCAGGCCATAGAAGCGCGCCGCCTGCCCCCAGACCGGGATGTTGAACAGCTGTTCCTTGGCAAAGACCGCCGGATGCTTGAACAGGCCGGGCTGCTCGATCGTCTCGAACGCGCCCTCATGCTTGAACACATAGAGCACCGGAATGTCGGGCATCTCGCCTTCGACGACGATTTTCTGGCCCAGCACGAAGCGGCAGGTCAGCCGGTGGAACTGCGCCCAGATCCGCACGAACCAGATCGTCGCGCGGTGCGAGATCGGCAGCGAAATCACCGCACCGATCGAGCTGAAACTGCTCATCAGCACGAACAGGATCCAGAACAGGATCGAACGAACCAGGGCCAAGATGTAACGCATCGGCCTTGCGCTTACAGACCGAGCAGGCCGCCCGCCAGCCCTGCGAGATATTTGTGATATTCGCGAAACAGCGTGGCGAAATTGGGCTCGCTGCGCACCGCGTCGGGCAGGATCGTCACCTTGTCGCCAACCGCGCGGGCGATCTCATATTCGGCGCGGCGCATATGCCAGTCGGTGGTCACCAGTCGCACGCTTTTATAGTTGCGCCGCGCAACCCAGGTCGCGACCTCGGTCGCGTTCGAACGCGTATCCTCGGCCTCGAACCCCAGCGCAATGCAGCAATCGAACAAGGCCTGCGGGCGTTTATATTCCGCCGCCAGCTCGCGCGGTTTCACCTCGCGCGCGACGCCGCTGATCAGCAGCCGCTTGGCGTCGCCTGCCTCGAGCCGTTCGAGCGCCCGGTCGATGCGCCCCGGCCCACCGGTGAGTACGACGATGGCGTCGGTTTTTTGCGCCGCAGCGGGGAGCGGCGGCAGCAGCGCAAACCACGCAAAGCCGAGCACCCAAGCCAGAAACAGAAGGGAAAGCAGGCGCTTGATCATAATATCTTCTTGAGCGCGGCGAGCAACGTCTGGCGCGCCGTCAGGGCTGCGAGGGCGATAGCCAATAGCGGCAGCGCCAGCAAGAGCGCCCAGCCGCCCGGACCCAGCGACGCGGTCGCCGCCAGCCCCGAGGTGACCCCCGCCCATTGCCAGCCGATCAGGAGCAACAGCGCCGCGGCGACCGCAGTGCCCAGCGCGATGCCATAGGCGGTGTCGATCGCGATCCGCCGCTGGAACAGCCGGGTGATCTGGCGGTCGGTGGCGCCGATCAGGTGGAGCATCTCGATCGTCGCGAAATGGGTTCCAAGCGCCGCACGCGCGGTCATGATCACTACCGCGGCGCTGGCGAGCGTCATCAATATGACGAGCGCGCCGGCGATCCATGCGAGCGAACCGATTAACTGGGCGACCGGCCCCAGCCATTCGGCATGCGGAATGATCCGCGCGCCGGGGGCTTCGGCGGCGACCAATGCGCGCAGCTCCTGCATGTGGCGGCTACGGTTTTCGCCGACAAAATCGATATCGACGAGCGCGGGAAGCGGAAGTGAATTCAGTACCGGATCGTCGCCATCAGCGCTGCCAAACCATTGTCCGAGCGTCGCCTGCAGCTCCTCGCGATCGACCGCGCGCGCCGACAGGACGAAGGGCTGGGCGGCGGCGGCGCGGCGCAGCGCCGCGGCCTGTTCGGCGCGGGTGACCGGGTTGGGGGTGACGATCTGCACCGTGACCCGTCCGGCGATGGCGCTGCCGATCGCATTCGCCGATCGCGCCAGCCCGACACCGGCCGCCGCGGCGAGCAGGGTCAGCATCATCAGGATCGCGATCACCCACGGGGTCGGGCCCGACAGGCGGCGATCGGGAAGCAGGCGGCGGTGCTGGACGGGAACGCGGGGGATGATCATCGGCGGCCCGTCATGCCCGGTTCGCCGGCGGATAGCGCAGCGCGCCGGTGGGGTCGGCGAGGCGGCCCTTTTCCAGCCGCATCATCTGGGCATTTTCGATGCGGCTGATCAGGTGAATGTCGTGCGTGGCGACCACGACGGTGGTCCCGAGGCGATTCAGCGCCTCGAACAATCCCAACAGGCGCGTCGCCATTTCAGGATCGACGTTCCCCGTCGGTTCGTCGGCGACCAGCAGTTGCGGGCGCGCGATCACCGCGCGCGCGATCGCGACGCGCTGTTGCTCGCCGCCCGACAGTGTCGCCGGGTGCGCCTCGGCGCGGTCACCCAGGCCGATCCAGCTCAACATTTCGCCGACTGGCCCCGACAGATCGTCTTCGCCGACCCCCGCGATCCGCAGCGGCAGCGCGATATTGTCGCGTGCCGACAGATGCGGGATCAGGCGGAAATCCTGAAACACCACCCCGATCCGGCGGCGAAAGCCGGGCAGGCGCTGGCGCGGCATGCTCACCAGATCTTCGCCGAACAGCCGGACGATGCCGCGGCTTGGTCGCTGCGCGAGGTAGAGCATCTTGAGCAGCGAGGTCTTGCCCGCGCCAGAGGCGCCGGTCAGGAAATAGAAGCTGCCCGGTTGCAGGTTGAAGCTGATGTCGCTCAGCACTTCGGCATCGGGGCCATAACGCAGGCCCACGCCGTCGAATTCGACCATCGCGCCACCGGGGCGCGGAGCGGCGGCGTCGGTCATGGCGTCACGCGCACGCGGTTCGGCGCGGGAAGCGTGGGACATAATCGGGGCGCGGCGGCGCTCATGCCCCGCCTGTTACACGGCTATAGTGTCAGGTAAAGCGGGGAGTGGGCGGCGTGCGACGACGCGGCACTTGCAACACCGCGAATCAGCGTGTTTAGAAGGGGACCATGATCCTCGCCTGCCCGTCCTGCCGCACCCGTTATGTCGTACCCGATACCGCGATCGGGCCGACCGGGCGCACCGTGCGCTGCGCAAGCTGCCGTCACAGCTGGTTTCAGGAGCCCGCGGCGATCGATCCGACCGCTTCGGCGGCCGTCGACGCGCCGGTCGCGGCTCCGGCAAGCGAGCCCGCACCTGCACCCGTTCCTTCCCATCCCGAACGTCCGGTCCCGGTCGCCGAACCTGCGCCGCCGCCGCCGCCCGAAGCCTTTGCCGCCGACCCGGCGCCGCGGGCGGCGCCCCCGGTCGTTGACGAAGCGCCGCTGCCCTTCCGCCGCCCGCGGCGCAATCCGGCGAAGCGCTGGACGCTGATCGCGGCGAGCGCCGCCGTGCTGATGATCGCGGCAACCGCTGGACTCACATATTTCGGCCTGCCCAGCTGGGCGCAAGGCCTAGGGCTTCCCGGCATGGCTGCCGAACCCGACCTGGTGATCGAGCTGCCGCCCAACCAGGACCATCGCGAGCTCGCCGACGGAACGATCTATTTCGCCGCATCGGGGGTGATCATCAACCCGACCGACCGCGAACAACGCGTGCCGCCGATCCTCGCCGAACTGCGCGATGCGCAGGGGACGATCGTCTATAGCTGGACGATCAAGCCGCCGGTGCGGATGCTGCCGCCCAACGAAAAGGTCAATTTCAGCGAAGCAAAGCTCGACATCCCGCGCCGCGCGACGCAGCTGACCGTCAGCTGGGCATTGCCGAAAAGCTAAGTTCTTCCAGAGGTATGGCGTGACGTCGCGGCGTCACAGGCTCAATGCAGCACCCAGCGACAACAGGAAACTGGTCACCGTCGCGACGATGATCGGTGCAAAGCTCCGCCACCCCTGATCGAGCAGCAGGTGCAGCCGCGCCTTCATCGCGGTGGCGACGATTGCGAGCAGGAGGAGTGCCTGCGCGCTGGTCGCCGCGCCATCCTGAACGGATGAGGGGATTTCCACGAGCGAATTGAGCGCGGCGATCGCTAGAAAACCGACGATGAACCACGGCAGCCGCAGCGGGATCTTGCGCGCGCCATCGCCTTCGCCGCGCCGTCCCAGCCACAGCGCCACCAGCATCAGCATCGGCGCGAGCAGCGCGACGCGGGCCAGCTTGACGATCGTCGCCACCTCGCCCGCGGGGGCTGAGAAGGAGAAACCGCCGCCGATCGCCTGCGCGACGTCATGGATTGACGCCCCGATCAGGAAGCCCGCCTGCGCGTCGGTGAGGTGAAGCTCGGCGGCGAGTACGGGATAGAGTGTCATCGCGAACGCGCTGGCGACGGTGATCCCGACCAGGGTCAGCGTGAAGCGCGCCTGGTCGACGCGCTTGTCACCGATCAGCGAATAGAGTGCGAGCGCCGCCGATGCGCCGCAGATCGCGGTGGCGCCGCCCGCCAGCAGCGCCGCGTGGCGGTCCTGCGCGAACAGCCGCGCGGTCGCGACGGTCATGACGATCACCGCGACCATGATCAACACCAGCAGCGCGAAGGGTAGCGGCCCCAGTTCGGCGAGCTGATCGGCGGTGATCCGCGCCCCGACGAGCACGATCCCGATCCGAAGCGCGGTCTGCGACATCAGGTCGAGCCCCGCGTGGGTGCGCCGGTCCTGCGACAGAAAGCTCATCGCGAGGCCGATCAGCAGCCCCATCAGCACCAGCGGCGCCGCATAATGATCGGCGAGCCAAGCGGCGGCGAGCGCCGCGATGGCGGTGACGAGCACCCCGGGCAGATAGTCGCGCCAGCGCCGCCGGACGGGCGGATGCGCTTCGAGCTGCATTTCGCCATACAGGTCGGCGGCCATCGGCCAGCTTCGTTCGGATGATGCGTTCACGCCGCGGTCCCCATGCCCATGGCGCCGCTTCGCACATTGCCGCGCCGCGGTCGATAGGCCATTGCTGCCGGGCCGCGCTCTTGCTAGAGGCCGCGCTCTATTGGCACCCGTAGCTCAGCTGGATAGAGCGCTGCCCTCCGAAGGCAGAGGCCAGGGGTTCGAATCCCTTCGGGTGCGCCATTTCTTGTGATCGCCAGAGAATCCGCCGTTCGTGCCGGTTCATCAAGCGGCGGCGGCGGTCGGTGTGGCTGCTGCGCCGCAACCGTCCTCGGCGTCTTCCATAACGTCGCAGCGCGCACTGGCGACCAGCACCGCTTCGTGCAGTTTTGCGGTAACGATCGCGGCGGTGGCGGGGTCGAGATCGTCGAACCCGACCTCGATCTCGAACATGCCGTCGCACAAACGTGCCGCCAATGTGGCGGGAATCAGCGACCGCTGCGCGAACACGCCGATGATGCGCGGCAGCGTTTGCGGATCGGGATAGGCGACGATCCGGAACTGCCGCGTCACGCCGCGATCCGGCCCGCCGATGCGATCAGCCGCTCGGCGGTTTCGTCGGCAACGGTCGCGGGCGACAGGCCGCGGCGCGAAGCCTCTTCCAGGATGGCGGCGACGCGCGGGCCGATCTGCGCGACCCGGCCTGCCACGCTCGCGGCGCTTTCGCCGAGATATTCCGCCGAAACGCTGATGATCCCGCCGGCGTTGGCGACATAGTCGGGGACATAGGTGATGCCGCGATCGCGCAACATGGCCCCTACCTCGGGGGCTGCGAGCTGGTTGTTGGCGCCGCCGCACACGAGCGTGGCCTTCATCGCCGCGACGGCTGGTTCGTCGAGAACGCTGCCCAGCGCGCAGGGGACAAAGATGTCGCAATCGACCGACGCGATCGCGTCGGCGGCAACGACGCGCGCGCCGAGGATCGTCGCCAGCCGGTCGCGGCGCCCCGGTGCGACATCGGCGATAACCAGCCGCGCCCCCGCATCGGCGAGGCGGCGGCAGAGTTCGCCGCCGACATTGCCCGTCCCCTGCACCGCGACGGTGAGCCCTTTGAGGTTGCAGCCCAGCGCGAAGGCGGCACCCGCCTCGATCGCGCCGAACACGCCCGCGGCGGTCCATGGCGACGGGTCGCCGCCCGCCGCGGCGCCGACCGCGGCCAGCCCCGCGACATGGCCTGTTTCGCGCGCTACGTCCTGCATGTCGGCGACGGTCGTGCCGACATCTTCGGCGGTGACATAGCGTCCGCCCAGCGCCTCGACCGCGCGGCCAAAGGCGGCGAACAGCGCGGCGCGGTCGAACGGGCCGTCGGGGCGGCGGAGCACCGCCTTGGCGCCGCCAAAGGGTAGCCCGGCCATCGCATTCTTGTAACTCATCCCCTCGGCGAGCCGGAAGGCGTCGGTGAACGCCTGGTCCAGGTCGGGATAATGCCACAGGCGGCAGCCCCCCGCGCCCGGGCCAAGCGTCGTCGAATGGACCACGATGACGCCATCAAGCCCGGCACTCCTGTCCTCCAGGCGGACGGTTTCGACCGCGGGCAAACGACCCGAAAATTGCACAACCATGATGGCCTCCTGTTCTGCGCCCGTTATTGCAGACCGGAGCAGGTCAATCTTGCTCGATATTTCGAGTTTTTGGCGCTACGACGGTCAGAGTTTCTCACAATTGAGAAAATTGAGGTTGAAATGACCGATCTAGATCCCTTCGAGAAGAATATCATCCGCGAGCTGCAACGCGATGCCAGCCTGACCACCGCGGAGCTTGCCGAACGCGTCGGGCTGTCGCCGTCGCCCTGCTGGCGCCGCATCGACCGGCTCGAACGCGACGGCTATATCAAGGGGCGCGTCGCGGTCGTCGACCGGCGCAAGGTCGGGCTGCACGCGCATATCTTTGCGCAGGTCAAGCTCAACGCGCACGGCCGCGCCAACCTCGATGAATTCAGCAACGCGATCGCGGCCTTTCCCGAAGTGCTCGGCGCCTATGTGCTGATGGGCAATATGGACTTCATGCTGCGCATCGTCGCGCGGGACATCGATGCCTATGAAGCGTTTTTCTTCGACAAATTGAGCAAGCTGCCCGGAGTGCAGGAAATCAATTCGACCGTGGCGCTGTCCGAAATCAAATCGACGAACGAGCTGCCGATCCTTTGAGCCCGACCCGTTTGACTCGCGCGCGCGGGTGCGCCAGATGCCCCATCGTGCCGATGTCGGCGCCGCGCGAGAGGGAATAGGAGCGGATGTACGACCTGCTGACCGGCCTGTCGGTGATCGAAGCCTCGTCCTTCGTCGCCTCGCCGACCGCCGGGCTCTATTGCGCGCAGATGGGGGCAGAGGTCATCCGCGTCGACCAGATCGGCGGCGGCCCCGATTTTCGGCGCTGGCCGGTGACGGAAAGCAATGACTCGCTGTATTGGGAAAACCTCAACCGCGCCAAGAAATCGGTCGCGCTCGATCTCGGGCGGGGCGAGGGGCGCGAGCTGCTCCAGGCGCTGGTGCGTGCGACGGGCCAGTTCATCACTAATTTCCCGGTCGGGGGCTTTCTGGCGCACGAAGTGCTGGCGGCGGAACGGCCTGACCTGATCACCGTCCGCATCATGGGCTGGGCCGACGGGTCGCCCGCGCTCGACTATACGGTGAACAACAGCGTCGGCTACCCGATGCTCACCGGCACCGGCCCCGAACCGGTCAACCATGTGCTGCCTGCATGGGATTTGCTCAGCGGCGCCTACGCCGCGTTCGCGCTGCTCGCCGCGATCCAGCGGCGGGCTGTTACGGGCAAGGGCGGCGAGGTGCGGGTACCGCTGTCCGATGTCGCGATCGGCACCGTCGCCAATCTCGGCGGGGTGGCCGAAGTGCTGTACAGCGGTGCCAACCGTCCGCGGCTTGGCAATGCGGTTTATGGCCTGTTCGGGCGCGATTTCGTCACCGCGGACGGCCAGCGGACGATGATCGTCGTCGTGACGCCGCGCCAATGGACCAATCTGGTCGCCGCGCTGGAGCTGGGCGATGCGATCGCCGCGATCGAAGCGGCACGCGGAGTCTCCTTTGCGACCGACGACGGGCTGCGCTTCACCCATCGCGACGCGCTCTATCCGCTGTTCGAA
This sequence comes from Sphingopyxis sp. 2PD, assembly GCF_005503695.1. Lineage (GTDB taxonomy): Bacteria > Pseudomonadota > Alphaproteobacteria > Sphingomonadales > Sphingomonadaceae > Sphingopyxis. Next base: position 106,720 of record NZ_SCMU01000002.1, on the reverse strand, counting down.
CGCGCAATCGCTGCTCGCCGCCACGCCGACCTCGCCGCCGCCTTCGACGCGGGCGGGATCGTCCATTCGCCCTATCGTACGATGCTCGATGCCGTGCAGGATCCGGCGCTGGTCGCGGACAATGCGATCTTCGGGCAAGCCGACAACCCCAGCGGTTTTACCTATCCCGCCGCGGGCGCCTTTGCGACCTTGCCGCACGATGCGCGCCAGCCGCCGCGCCCGGCGCCGCGCAACGGCGAACATAGCGAAGAAATTCTGATGGATCGTCTGTCGCTGCCGTCCGGCGAGCTTGCCCGGCTGATCGATGCCGGTATCGTCGGCATTGCCTGAAATCTGGAGAATGACATGACCCTGCGCCGCGCCGCCATTGTTGCCCCGATCCGTACCGCCGTCGGCAAATTCGGCGGTGCGCTCGCCAGCCTCGATGCCGGACAGCTTGGCGCGGTGGTGCTCAAGGCGCTGGTCGAGCGGACGAAGATCGATCCGGCACGCGTCGACGATGTCGTGTTCTCGCAAGGCTATGGCAATGGCGAGGCGCCGAGCATCGGCCATTGGTCGTGGCTCGCCGCGGGCCTGCCGCTCGAGGTGCCGGGCTATCAGCTCGACCGCCGCTGCGGATCGGGGCTGCAGGCGATCGCCAACGCCGCGATGATGGTCCAGACCGGCATGTCCGACGTCGTCGTTGCGGGCGGGGTCGAATCGATGTCGAACGTCGAACATTACAGCATCGATGTGCGCAAGGGGGTGCGCGCCGGCAATCTGGTGCTGCACGACCGGCTGACGCGCGGGCGGTTGATGTCGCAGCCGATCGAGCGTTTCGGGGTGATCAGCGGGATGATCGAGACCGCCGAAAATCTGGCAAAGGATTATGGCATCACGCGCGAGGCCGCCGATGGCTATGCGGTGCGGAGCCATCAGCGCGCCGCGGCGGCATGGGCGAAGGGCCTGTTCGACGACGAGCTGGTCCCGGTCGCGGTGCCGCAGCGCAAGGGCGATCCGGTGATCTTTGCCCATGACGAGGGCTATCGCGCCGACGCGACGCTCGAATCGCTCGGCGCACTGCGCGCGATCGAGGCGAAGACGATCCCGGGCGCGGTGGTGACCGCGGGCAATGCCAGCCAGCAGAATGACGCCGCGGCCGCATGTCTCGTCGTCGCCGAGGACAAGCTCGACGAGCTCGGGCTCGAACCGATCGCCTGGTTTCACAGCTGGGCCGCGGCGGGCTGCGACCCCAGCCGGATGGGGATCGGTCCGGTACCGGCGGTGGAGCGCCTGTTTGCACGCACCGGGCTGGGGTGGAGCGACATTGACCTCGTCGAATTGAACGAAGCGTTCGCGCCGCAGGTGCTCGCAGTGCTGAAGGGCTGGGGGTGGAGCGACGAAGACAGCCGGAACGACATCCTCAACGTCAACGGCTCTGGCATTTCTCTCGGTCATCCGATCGGCGCGACCGGCGGACGGATATTGGCGAATTTGACGCGCGAGCTCGTGCGCCGCGACGGGCGTTACGGGCTGGAGACGATGTGCATCGGCGGCGGGCAGGGCATTGCCGCGATCTTCGAGCGCGCGGTTTGAGCAGCGCATGACCAAGCGCCAGCCGGTCAAATTGAACCAGACCCTTCCTCCTCGTCACCCCGGACTTGATCCGGGGTCCATTGCGACGCCGAAGTCATGGACCCCGGATCAAGTCCGGGGTGACGAAGAAAAAGCGGACGAGCCGTGACGATCTGTGCGGATCTGAACAGCGCAATGGCTGCCGCACAGGCCTATCGGGTGACGGCACAAACCGCGCTCGCCGCACGGCTGGCCGAACGGCCGATCGATCAGGAGCAGCGCGCGGCGCACGGCTTTGCCTGGGTCGCGACGACGGTGGCGGCACTCGAAGCGGTGCAGGGCTGGGTCGAGGCCGGACAAGGCGCCAACCCGCTCGACGCCAAGATCGCGACGCTCGCCTTTGCCGAAGGGATCGGCCAGCTCGTCGGCGGCCTGCCGATGGGGCAGAACGAGATGTTCCGGCCCGCCGACCTTGGCATAGGCCTCGGGGCGCGGACACTCGCTGATGCTTGCGCCGACCTGCTCGACGCCGACCATGCCGCGCTGCGCGCCGAAATCGTGGCGGCGCTGGCGAGTGGCGATTGGCCCAGCGAGACGCTGCATGATGGCGACCTCGATGCGATCCGCGACCAGTTTCGTCGTTTCACCGACGCCGAAATCATACCGCACGCGCATCGCTGGCACCTTGCCAACGACCTGATCCCCGATGAAACGGTCCGCGCGATGGCCGATCTCGGCACCTTCGGCGTCTGCATCCCCGAGGCGTTCGGCGGGCTCGGCCTCTCGAAGCTGGTGATGTGTATCGTCACCGAGGAATTGTCGCGCGGCTGGATCGGCGCCGGGTCGCTCGGCACGCGGTCGGAAATTGCGGGCGAGCTGATCGCGACAGGCGGCACGGATGCGCAGAAGGCGGAATGGCTGCCAAGGATCGCGAGCGGCGAAATTCTGCCCACCGCAGTATTCACCGAACCCGATGTCGGATCGGACCTCGGCTCGCTGCAAACCAAAGCACGGCGCGAGGGCGATCATTGGGTCATCGACGGCGCCAAGACGTGGATAACCCACGCCGCACGATCGGATCTGATGACCCTGCTCGCGCACACCCTACCGGGTGCAAGGGGCTATGCCGGGCTGTCGATGCTGCTTGTCCCAAAGCCGCGCGGGACCGAAGCCGATCCTTTCCCCGCCGACGGGATGTCGGGCAGCGAAATCGAGGTGCTCGGTTATCGTGGCATGCGCGAATATGCGCTGCAATTCGACGCGATGACCGCGCCCGCCGACGCGCTGCTCGGCGGCGAAGAGGGGCAGGGGTTCAAGCAGTTGATGCGGACGTTCGAAGGCGCACGCATCCAGACCGCGGCGCGCGCCGTCGGCGTGGCGCGGCGCGCGCTCGAGCTGGGGCGCGATTATGCCTTGGACCGCAAGCAGTTTGGCCGGGCGATCGTGCAGTTTCCGCGCGTCGCCGACAAGTTGGCGATGAGCCTGGTCGATTTCGTCACCGCGCGCGAACTGAGCTACGCCGCCGCGCGGGCGAAGGACAGCGGCAAGCGCTGCGATATCGAGGCGGGGATGGCAAAGCTGCTCGCCGCGCGCACCGCCTGGTCGAACGCCGACGCCAGCCTGCAGATCCATGGCGGCAACGGCTATGCGCTGGAATATGAAATCAGCCGTGTGCTGTGCGATGCCCGCATCCTCAACATTTTTGAAGGCGCGGCGGAGATTCAGGCGCAGGTGATCGCGCGCGGGCTCGTCGAACGGCGCAACTGACGCCAGGTGCAGGCTATTCGTCAGACATCAAACAATTTGAGCGCAAAAAAATAATTTGCCTTGGGACAGGGGGAGTGCGAAGGGCGCCAATCGCCGCGAAGCGAGTATTTTTGGGGGAAAACTTTCGTTTCGGTCGAGCGTTGCGCGGCCGGATGTTGCCGCCACCAAACTTGATTTCGACTCGTGATGCTCTATTCAAATCCCGTGCACGGCGACCCCGACAATTACATCAGCCTGCTGTCTGTCGCGCAGATTGAAACGCTGCGGCACGTTTATGAGCACAAAAATTCCAAACAAATCGCGCGCCTGATGAATGTTTCGCCGCATACGGTGGACGAAAGGGTACGGCGGTCGCTAAAAAAATTGAATGCTTCCAACAGGATAGAGGCGGCGCGCATTTTGGCGGTTAACGGTGTCTTCGATCATGTTACCCCTTATCAGCCTTTGACATATCAATTGATCGACCTAGGCGACGCACCCGCGCCCCCCGATGCCGAGCCGGGGCGCAGTTCGTTGCGGCGACTGTTCGACATCGGTTCGCCATTTCCGACCGCGTCCCAGCCGGCCAACCGGCATGGGTTGATGGAAAGGATTATCTGGCCAATCTTGATTGCATTCGCGACCATTTTGGCTTTCTCCGCTCTCTATTCGATCCTTGTCGGACTTGGCCGGGTAATGACCTGAGTCCGAACCGAATGCTACGGGGGGGAAACCGGTGGCATTCTTTTTCAAGGAAAAAGAAAATGCTGAATGAACGAGTTTCGGCAGCCAAGAAAATCGCCGCCGACCTGCACCAGGCCGAAGACGCCATCGACGAAGCGATGATCCGTATCGCCCAGCTGGCCGCCACCCTACCCACCGCGCGCCGCGACACCAACATGTCGGCGATCGTCGGCCAGACCGCGATGTCCAAGGTGGCCCATGCGCTCGCCGCCGCCGGCGAAGTCCGCCAGCTGCTCACCGACGCGCATCTCGCGCTGACGGTAACGCAAAAGGAAGTGGGCCTCGGAACGCGCATGTTCGGTGCCGGGGTGAAGCCTCCTGCCGCCAAGCTTGTCGACGAAGGCAGCAACGATCAGGCTAATGCCGAGGTTGCTGTCGTGCCGTTCGCAAAGGCCGTTTGATCATCAGGAAGGGTTAGCAGCCACAATGTGGTCCGTGGCGATCTACTATCTGGTACTGTTCATGACGGTTGCCGTCGCGATCCGACGCGGCGGCCCGTTGGAACGGTGGGCGGCCTATACTGCCCTGATCGCCTCGATCCTTACCAGCGCTCTAGCGCCGTTTCCGGCTTGGACCGATATTGAACTCAATATCTTTGTGATCGACCTGTTGGTTCTGCTCAGCTTCTGGTCCATTGCCTTGAAGACGCAGAATTTCTGGCCCTACTGGATCACCGGGTGGCAATTAATCGCCATTTTCGGTCATCTTCAGAAGTTTATGTTCGCAGAGATACTGGCGCGGCCTTATTGGCTCCTGTCAGCATATGTATCGTACCCGATCCTGCTGTTGATCATCTATGCAGCAAGTTCGTCCAACCGGAACCGTGACGCTACGGCCTGATGTTTGTGGCACCCCAAGGGGTTTCCGCGCATGCAGCAATTTTCGAACCAAGAAGTTGCCGAGCTAAAGTCGCGCATCGACGAGATCCACGAGCTGCTCGCGGGCCGCGGTAGCGAATTGTCGGCGACCCCCACTTATCGTAACGGTGCCGGCGATGCTTCGCCGCAGTCGGTGCTGCTCAACCAGCTGTCGCTCAGCATCCAGATGCGGCGCATCCGGCGTAATCATTTCGCCAGCGCGGAACTGGCGGGGCCGATCTGGGACATGATGCTCGATCTGATGCTGGCCGAAAGCCATGGCCGCGCGCTTAGCGCCAGCGATCTGGCGACCGGCGCCGGGGTGCCGCTGTCGTCAGGGCTGCGGATGATCACCACGCTGGAGCGGCTTGGGCTGGCGCAGCGTTCGATCGACGAACGCGACCGCCGCCGGACGATCGTCCGCCTGACCGACAGCGGCAGCGAACGCATGGCAAGCTATTTCGAGAAAATCGGCGTCGCCTGGCAGAACAACCGGACACTCGCCGCCTGACCTCCCCCCGACGACCGGGTGCGATGCCGAGCGGGTCGCACGCCGCACCCGGTCGCTTTTCCTCTCTCTCGCTTATTCGGTCATCTGGCGCATCATGCGATCGACCTTGGCCATCGCCTCGCGCTTGATCTGGCAGATGCGCGCCGCGCTGACGTCGAGCGTCAGGCCGATTTCGTGGAGGTTGAGCTCCTCAAAGAAATAGAGCTGCAAAACCATCTGTTCGCGGTCGGACAGGCAGGTGATGCATTGGCGCAGCGCGCCCATCAGATCGGCCTGTTCGCATTGCTCGCCCGCACCGATGTCGTCGTCGGGCAGCAGGAAGGCGCCGACATCGATCAGCTCGTCGAGCGAGGTTGAGCGCCCGTGGGTCGCGTTGCGTTCAAGCGCGAAATAATCTTCGGGCGACATGTCGAGCGCCGCCGCCATTTCGGCGGCGACCGGCGCGCGCATCAACTGCTGTTCGAGCGCGGCGCGCGTCGCCTGGATGCGTTTCGCCGCGACCATCGCCGACCGGCCGACATCGGCCTCGCGGCGGAGCTGGTCGATCATCGCGCCGCGGATCCGCGTCGTCGCATAGGTCGCAAAGGCAAAGCCGCGCTCCTCGTAATTCTCTCTCGCCTCGATCAGCGCGATGAGTCCGGTCTGGATTAGATCGTCGAGCTCGCTCGTCCGCGAGACGCGCGAAAAAACCTGCCACGCGATCTTGCGGACCAGCGGCGCATATTCCTCGACCAGCGCTTCGACGCTTTCGCCATAGCCGCGCGCGCGCGGCGCACGGGCCATCGACGCGGCGAATTGCTCGGCGGGCTCAATTCTCATGCGGTTGGTCCTCCATTTGGGCGTCGGGCCCGGTCGCGAGGCGCGGCACCTCGGCACCGATCGTCGCGACGATTTCGGTCTGCTTGCTGGCCGGGATCTCGAGGTAGGAGATCACGGCGACGTCAGGGAAAGTCGCGCGCACCAGTCGCGACAGCGCCGAGCGGCAGATCGGCGAGGCGACCAGCGCAAAGCTGCGCGTCTGGAGCAGCAGCGGCTCGACCGCCTGTCCGACCTGTTCGATGATCTTCATCGCCATGCCATGCTCGAACGGCCATTCGGCCCCCGGATTGGCGCGCACCGACTGGTTGAGCAGCACTTCGATTTCGGGGCTGAAGGTCACGACGGGCAGCGGCATCCGGCTCGGCACGATCGTCTGGACGATCAGCGCACCGATGCGCTGACGCACCGCCTCGACCAGGTCGACTTCGCCGAGCTGCTGCGCGGCAGTCGCAACCATCGCTTCGGCAATCTTGCGGAAATCGCGCAGCGGGACGCGCTCGACCAGCAGCGCCTTGCACAGGCTGGCGACGCGCGGCAGCGGATAGCCCTGCGGGCTGAGGTTCTGCGCGAGCTGCGGATAATGGATTTTGAGGTTGTCGATCAGCGCCTGCGCATCGTCGATCCCGAACAGGTCGGCGGCGGCGCCGACGATGCTGTTGTTGAGGTGGGTCGCGACAACGGTCGCCGGATCGACCACGGTGTACCCCGCCGCGATCGCGTCATTCTGCGTCGCCTTCGGAATCCACAGTGCATCGAGGCCAAAGGTCGGATCCTTGCACGGGCGTCCCGCGACCTTGGTGATCAGGTCGCCCGAATCGAGCGCCAGCATTTCATGCGGGAACACCTCGTCCTCGCCGACGATCACCCCGGCGACCGAGATGCGATAGACGTTGCCGGGCAGCGACAGATCGTCGCTGACCTTGACCGGCGGGACGACAAAGCCGAGTTCTTTCGACAATTGGCGGCGGATGCCGGTGATCCGCGTCATCAGCGGCGCACCCTTGCGGTCGTCGACCAGGCTGACGAGCGCATAGCCGATTTCGAGCTGGCAGGCGCTGGCGTCGCTGACGTCGGCCCATTCGATCAGCGACGGGTCGGGCGCGATGGCGACCGGGGGCGGCGCTTCGGCGACGGCGACCGCGGTGCGGCGCAATTGCCAGCCGACGGCGAAGGAGAGCGCGGCGGCCGGCAGCACCAGCAACTGCGGCATCGCCGGAACCATGCCCAGGATGAAGAGGATCCCGCCGACCGCCATCCACACCGACGGGGCGGCGAACTGGCTGCCGATCTGGCCATTGAGGTCGAGCGGCGAGGCGACGCGGGTGACGATGGCGGCGGCGGCGATCGACAGCAACAGCGCGGGGATCTGCGCCACCAGCGCATCGCCGATTGCGAGCGTGACATAGGTGCTGCCCGCTTCCGAAAAGCTGAGCCCATGGCTGAAGATGCCGAGGATCAGGCCGCCAATGATATTGACGAACAGGATGAGCAGCCCGGCGATTGCGTCGCCCTTCACAAATTTCGAAGCACCGTCCATCGAGCCGTAGAAATCGGCCTCGGTGGCGACTTCGACGCGGCGGGCCTTGGCTTCGTCGGGGGTGAGCAACCCGGCGTTGAGGTCGGCGTCGATCGCCATCTGTTTGCCGGGCAGGGCGTCGAGGGTGAAGCGCGCCGATACTTCGGACACGCGCCCCGCGCCCTTGGTGATGACGACCATGTTGATGATCATCAGCACGAAAAAGACGAACAGGCCGACGACATAATCGCCGCCGATCAGCACTTCGCCAAAAGCTTCGATGACGTGCCCCGCCGCGGCGGTGCCTTCGTGGCCATGGACCAGCACGACGCGCGTCGAGGCGACGTTCAGCGCCAGCCGGAACAGGGTCGCGAGCAGCAACACGGTCGGGAAGGACGAAAAGTCGAGCGGCTTCGCCGCCGACAGCGCGACCATCAGGATCGCGAGGCTGATCATGATATTGGCGACAAAGCTGATGTCGAGGATCAACGGCGTCACCGGGACGACCATCAGCCCGACGAGGATGAGCATCCCGACGGGGAGGGCCGACGCGCCGGCGATGCGGCCGACATTGCCGAGATTCAGGCCGCCGGTCATGCCGCGCCGCCCGACATCGAAGCGAGGCGCCTATACGCATCGGCGGCAAAGCCCATCGACAATTTTCGTGGCATCGGCTGGATATCCATCATCTGCAGTGGGGGACGTCCCCCGCCGCCCGCCAGCCCGCTCGAACTGCTCGCCGAAGCGTGCCAGCCAGCGGGGGCGAAGGGTTTCATATTTTCGATCTTGCCGCCGTTCTCGAGCTTAGCGCGAAAGCGGTCGCGGATTTCGGACAGGCTGCGCATGCTGCCGTCGGGGGCGTAAAAGACCGACCGGTTCGCGGCCGCGGCCTCGGGCATCATCGGTGCGCCGGGCTGGTCGGGATTGGTGTCGAGCGCGCTCAGGAATTTGGCGGCGCCGCCGCTGCCGAGGAAATGGGCGAGATAGAGGTCGACGGGCTCGGCGCTGCGCCCGATCCGGCTTTCCAGATAATCGCGATTGTCGCCGGTAAGCGCGGCCGCCATCGTCGATGCCGCCGCAGGGTCGTCGCGCAGGTCGAAAATCTGCTGGCGCAGCGCCGGGTCGGTGACGGTCAGCCGCCCCGATGCGTCGCGGCCGATCGCGTCGGCGGCCCAGGCCATGCCATGATTGGCGCCGTGGCGGTCGAGCGTCGCGAGCCAGGTCTGCTTGGTAAATTGATAGAGGCCGCGCGCCGATGATGTCGCTGCCTTGGCAGTCGGATTATAGCCGCTTTCAACCCGCGCGACGTCGACCAGATAGTCGAAATCGACGCCCGTCCGCGCCGACGCCATTTGCATCGCATCCATGACGGGTGCGGCGACGCGGCGCGCGGCTTGGGGATTGTTGATTGCGTTCATAATCTGGTTCCGCTGATGCAGCAGGGCTGTCTCAGCAAACCAAAAGCAATCATCGTGCCATTTACGGTTAACGGCAGAAACCTAAAGTTTAATCAGTAGCTTAACGCCGCTCCGCGCTGATGAGTACCGCGGATTTCATGGTTCCTGTCAATCCGCTGACGCGTCCAGTCTTTCAGGACGTTGACCCGGATGGCCGCGGCCTCCAGCTGGCGCAGCGTCTTGCCGATCAGCATTTCGGCGCGCTGTTCGCTGCCGCGCGGGATGCCCGCGCCGCGAAACAGGATGACCGCGGTCGCCAGCTCTTCGGTCGCGGCGATGATTGCGCCGGCGTCGTGACCGTCGAGCGCATCGACCAGCGTGTCGAGCCGCGATTGCACGTCTTCGAGCATCATTCGACCCCGCGCGTGTGGAAATCGATCATCGCGCTGGCGATGATCGCGGGGTGGACGCCGTAGCTGCCATTGGCGATCGCCGTGCGCAGCGCAGCGACGCGCGTGACATCGACCGGCGGTGCCTGCGTCGCGAGGCTACCCGCGAGGCGGATCAGGCCCGCAGCGGGCAGGCTGTCGGGTACCGCGGCGAGCTGCTTCGGCGCTTGCGCCGCGCGCGTCGCCGTTTCGCTGGTGGCGCTGCGCAGCGGGGTCGTGCGGACAATGCCGCCGACGGGTCCGATCTTGCTGCTGTCACCCGACATAATCGCCTCCATCCGGTGCCGTCAGAAAAGTGACGACGCGGTTCACGAAGGCTTTAACGGACGCCGCCCGGCGCGATTAAGTCGGTTCGCCGCAAAAAAGACAAAAGAAAGGCCCGGCAATGTCGGAAAGCCGACATCGCCGGGCCAGAGGGCAGGGTAAGCCAGCCCGAGGCTGGGTGAGGGGTGCGGGTCAGTCGTCGAGGCGGGCGCGGCCGGGGCCGATCACAGTGGCGCTGAGCGAAGACTTGGCGTCGTTGCCGCGCAGCGCGATCGTCTCGCCGACGCGGCCGTCTTCGGCCGCGACCGCGGCATAGCTGATCGAAAAACTTTCGGTATCGATGGTGACCCGGACATTGTCGCCGCGGCGAATGACCGGCGCGCTGGCGGCGGGACGGCTGTAACTGGCCGCGGCCGGCGCCGCGCCGGCCGGGCCCGTCATCGGGACACGCAGGCGCCAGCCCAGCGACGCGCAGCGAACAGCCAGCGCGTTCGCATCGATTGCGGTTACCGAAGCCTGTTCGGGACAGCGCGCCAATTTGATGCGGCGGTCGACCGGCGTCGCGGTGCGCCCCATCGCCTTGGCGACCATGTCGGTCAGCACGTCGATCGTCTGCCAATCTTCATTGGCGGGCTGGGCATGAGCGGGAATGGCGGCGGTACATGCGGCAAGGCCCAGCGCCAGGCGGGCGGTGATAGGGTGGGACACGATCCATCTCCTCCGGTCCAAAATGGTCAGCGCCATTTTTGCAGGAAGCGTGCCAGTCGCGGTTTGCGGCGCGATTGGCGTCCGCACGGCGGCACATCGTCGGTTTTTTGACGAGCGCCTTGGTCGCCTATTGTGGCGCTTATCTAAATATCTAGAAATCAACAATAAAATGCGTTTGGCACGGCGATTGCATCGTTCTTTGTGTTTTCCGCGCGTCCGTGCCTCCACCCGGCCCGGACCTCGGCGAAAGGAATTTGATGATGGCATCCGAGAAACTCTTTGGCCTGCACGCGACGGCGCTTCAGCTGCGCAGCCAGCGCATGATGATGCTCGCGTCGAACATCGCCAATGCCGCGACGCCGGGGTACAAGGCGCGCGATCTCGATTTTTCGAAAGCACTCGACCTGGCGCAGCAGGGCGGTTCGACCGCCGATGCGATGGCGGGCGCGATTGCCTACCGTGTCCCGGTGCAGGCATCGCTCGACGGCAACACCGTCGAAATGGCCACCGAGCAGACCGCCTTCGCCGAAAACGCGCTCGCTTACCGCTCGAGCCTGTCGTTCCTCAGCGGCCGTGTCAACACGCTGACCCGCGCGATCAAGGGCGAATGACGATGAACGGGAACTTCTCGGTCTTCGACATCAGCGGCCGCGCGATGTCGGCGCAGCTCGTCCGGCTCAACACCACCGCCTCGAACCTCGCCAACGCCGGGACGATCGCGGGCAGCGAGGCCGAAGCCTTTCGCTCGCTCAAGCCCGTGTTCCGCACCGTCATGGATGGCCAGGGCCGCGCGACGGTCCAGGTCGACCAGGTGACGACGTCGAAAATGGCGCCGTCGAAACGCCACGATCCGTCGAACCCGCTCGCCGACAAGGACGGCAATATCTGGGAAGCCGCGGTCGATAGCGCTGCCGAGCTGGTCGAGATGGTCGAAACCGCGCGCCAATATCAAAACAATGTCCAGGTCCTGGAAACCGCCAAGGGCCTGATCAACGAAACCCTCAGGATGGGACAGTAAGATGGCCGTCAACAGCGTCACCAACGCCAACAATGTCGTGCTTCAGCCGAAGGGCGCCGGGCAGCAGATGGGGCAGAGCGATTTTCTGCGCCTGATGACCGCGCAGCTGTCGCAGCAGGATCCGTTCAACCCCGTCGATAACCAGCAGATGGTCGCGCAGATGGCGCAATTCTCCAGCCTCGCCGGGATCAGCGAAACCAACACGACGCTGCAACAGATTTCCGAACAGCTCGCGGCGCAGACCCAGCTGCTCAAAGACATCAAGGCCGCCACCCCGGCGCCGACCCCCACCACGCAGGAAGGATAAGACTATGTCATTCTACACTTCGCTTTCGGGCCTCAAGGGCGCCCAGACCGACATGTCGGTCATCTCGAACAACATCGCCAACGCGGGATCGATCGGGTTCAAGCGCAGCAAGGCGCAGTTTGGCGACATCTTTGCCGCCTCGCCGACCCAGTCGACCAAGATGGTCGCGGGGCAGGGCACGCGCCTCAACGGCATCACCCAGCAATTCACGCAAGGATCGTATGAATCGAGCGAAAAGACGCTCGACATGGCGATCGTCGGTGAAGGCATGTTCGTCGTGAAGGGCGAACCGCCGCGCGAACAGGTGACCTACACCCGCAACGGCGCCTTTACCGCGACCCCCGACCGCAATGTGATCGATTCGACCGGCCAGAAACTCCAGCTTCTGCCCGTCGATGCCAGCGGCAACGTCACCAACAACACGCTGGCCGGCGCGTTCGACTTTGTGCTGCCCGCGGGCGCGCCGAGCGATCCCACCGCGCAGCTGGTCAATGTGTCGATCGGTCTCGACGGGCTCGTGTCGGCGACCTTTGCCAATGGCGAATCGCAGGTGCTGGGCAAGGTCGCGATGGCGACCTTCCCCGCGATGGAGGGGCTGCGCCCTGTCGGCGATGCGCATTGGCAGTCGTCGGGCGAAAGCGGCCCGCCGACGATCGACGCCGCGACCAACGGCCCGATGGGCGCGATCCGTTCGGGCGCGCTCGAGCGTTCGAACGTCGATATCACCGAAGAACTGGTGATGCTGATCGGTGCGCAGCGCAATTTCCAAGCGAATGCGAAAGCCATCGAGGGCGCGTCGCAGCTGTCGCAAACCATCATCAACATGCGCTGATCCGGCGCATTTAGCCGACTGCCGGGAGCTTCCCAATGGACCGCCTCATCTACACCAGCCTCACCGCGATGCGGGGCAGTCAGGCCCGGCAGACGGCGATCGCCAACAATCTGGCGAACGCGCAGACGCCCGGGTTTCGCGCCGACATGGCCGAGGCGCAGGCGCTGTGGCTGAACGGCAGCGGCGCGGGTGCCCGCGCCATGGCGTCGGAAGAAGTGCTGGGCGCCGACATGCGCGCCGGCACCGTCACCGCGACGGGCCGCGATCTCGACATCGCGGTGCAGGGCGACGCGCTGCTCGTGGTGCAGGCGAAGGACGGGACCGAGGCCTATACGCGGCGCGGCGACCTCCAGGTGTCGCCGAGCGGGCTCCTCACCACAGGCGACGGCCACCCGGTTCAGGGTGCGCAGGGGCCGGTGACGCTTCCGCCCGCCGACGCGGTCACGATCGATGTCGAGGGCCGGGTGTGGATCGTTCCCGCAGGCGGTGATGCCGAAAATCCGCAAGAGGTCGACCGGCTGCGGCTGGCGACCCCGACCGGGTCCGACGTGGTCAAAGGTCTCGACGGGCTGTTCCGCGTGCGTGGCGACGGCATCCTGCCCGATGATCCCGAAGCGCGGCTGATTACCCGCTCGATCGAAGGCTCGAACGTCGCCGCCACCACCGCGCTGGTCGAAATGATCGAGGCGAGCCGCAGCTGGGATACCCAGCTCAAGCTGGTCAGCGACGCACGCGACATGGACAACGCGACCGCCAATCTGATGCAGCTCCCCCGTTAAGGAGAATATGAAATGAGCTTCGGTGCCTTGCACGTCGCACGAACCGGTCTGGATGCCCAGGGCTTCCGGATGCAGGTGATCGCCAACAACCTCGCCAACGTGAACACCACGGGCTTCAAGCGCGACCGCGCCAGCTTTGAAACATTGAGCTATCAGTTGATGACCGCGCCGGGCGCGCCGTCGTCGGCCGAAAACCGCTATGCGACCGGGCTCAACCTCGGCACCGGGGTGTCGCTCGGCGGCACGTCGCGGATCGACACGCAGGGGACGTTCGCCGCCACCGGCAACGGGCTCGACATCGCGATCGACGGCGCCGGATATTTCCAGGTCGAAATGCCCGACGGCCGCACCGGCTATACCCGCGCGGGCAATTTCGGCCGCGCCGCCGACGGCACGATCGTGACCTCGGACGGCAAGCCGCTCACCCCCGCGATCCAGATTCCCGAAGATGCAAGCAATGTGTCGATCGGCGTCGACGGCACCGTGTCGGCGACGGGCGCCGACGGCACGCTCACCGAACTGGGCCGCATCGAACTCGCGCGCTTTGCCAATCCGGCAGGCTTGCAGGCGATCGGCGACAATATGCTGATCGAAACCGCCGCTTCGGGCGCGCCGCAGGTGGGCGCCGCGGGGCAGGAAGGTCGCGGATCCTTGCGCGGCGGGATGCTCGAGGGATCGAACGTCAACGTCGTCGAGGAACTGGTCGACATGATCGAGACCCAGCGCGCCTACGAGGTCAATTCGAAGATGATCCAGGCCACCGACGAGATGATGAAAAATGCTGCGCAAACGCTCTAAATGTCTGCTCGGCGCGGCGTTGGCCCTCGCGCTCGCGCCCGTTGGCGCGGCGGCAAAGGACAAATTGCCGCCTGACGCCTTTGCCGCGGCGACGCCGGTGCCCCCGGCGCCGCTGCCCGGCAACGGCTCGATCTTTCAGGGCAGCTACACCCCGCTGACCTCGGGCGGTCGCGCCGGGCAGGTCGGGGACATTGTCACCATCCAGCTCGTCGAACGCACCGCCGCGACCAAAAGCAACGCTGCCGGCACGCAGCGCGACGGCAATATCGGCCTGACACCGCCGACCACCGGGCCGCTGTCGCTGTTCAACCCCAGTGACATCGCGATGGGCGGCGGCCAGCAGTTCAAGGGCAAGGGCGACGCGTCGCAATCGAACGCCTTGTCGGGCGAGGTCAGCGTGACGATCGCGGCGGTCTATCCCAACGGCACGATGCTGGTGCGCGGCGAAAAGCTGCTCACGCTCAACCGCGGCGACGAACGTGTCCAGATTTCGGGGATCATCCGCGCGATCGACATCGGCCCCGACAACCGCATCCTGTCGACCCGCGTCGCCGACGCCAACATTCGTTACGTCGGCAAGGGCGAGATCGCCCGCGCCAGCCAGCAGGGTTGGCTGCAACGCTTTTTCTCCATCATCAGCCCGTTCTGAAGAGGATACTTTCTGTGACCCAGCGTCCCACCCTGTTCGCCCTGATCGGGCTTCTGTTGGCCAGCCTCGCCTTTGCGGCGCCGGCGCAGGCCGAACGCATCAAGGACATGGGTCAGTTCCAGGGACTGCGCGCCAACCAGCTCACCGGCTACGGCATCGTCGTCGGGCTCGCGGGAACGGGCGACGACAGCCTCGACTATTCGACGCTGGGCATGAAGGGCGCGATCTCGCGCTTTGGCCTGACCTTGCCGCCGGGGGTCAACCCGGCGCTGAAGAATGCCGCGGCGGTGATGATTACCGCCGAACTGCCGCCCTTTGCCAAACCCGGCCAGCGGCTCGACGTCACCGTCTCGGCAATTGGCAAGGCGAAAAGCCTGCGCGGCGGCACGCTCGTGCTCGCGCCGCTCTATGGCGCCGACGGCCAGATTTACGCGATGGTCCAGGGCAATCTGGTCATCGGCGGGCTCGGCGTCGATGCTGCCGACGGGTCGAAGGTCACCGTCAACGTCCCGTCGAGCGGCCGCATCGCCGGCGGTGCGACGGTCGAGCGCGCGGTCGATACCGGCTTTGCGTCCAGCGACTGGCTGACGTTTAACCTCCACCAGTTCGACGCAACCAATGCCAAGCGTGTCGCCGATGCGATCAACGCGGCGATCCCGAACAGCGCGTCGATGATCGACGGCGCCAGCATCGCGATCCGCACCGGCGGCAACGGCGACGACCGCATGCGATTGATGTCGCAGATCGAAAATCTCGCCGTCCAGCGCGCCGAACCGCCCGCCAAGGTCATCGTCAACGCCCGCACCGGTACGGTGGTGATCAACGGCGCGGTCCGCGTCGGCACCGCCGCGGTCAGCCACGGCAAGCTCACCGTCTCGATCAAGGAGCAGCCGACGGTCGTCCAGCCCGCGCCGTTCAGCCGCGGCGAGACAGCGGTCGAACCGTCGAGCGAGATCGAAGTCGCCGAAGACGTTCGCCCCGCCTTCTTGATGAAACCGAATGCCTCGCTGTCCGAACTCGTCGATTCGATCAACCGCCTGGGCGTGTCGCCCGGCGATCTGGTCGCGATCCTCGAGGCGCTCAGCCAGGCGGGTGCCCTCACAGCAGAATTGGTGATCATATGATGATGCCCATATCTTCGACCCCCGCCACGCGGTCGTTCGTACCGGCCTCGGCCACCCCGACCCTCGCGGGCGGTGGCGGCGACGGCGGACTGCGCAAGGCCGCGGAACAATTTGAAGCGGTGATTCTGCGCCAGCTGATGGCATCGATGCGCCAGGCAAAGCTTGGCGAGGATATGCTGGGGTCCAGCGCCACCGACAACTTCCGTGAAATGGCCGATGCGCGCACCGCCGATTCGATCGCCGCGATGCGCCAGTTCGGCATCGCCGACATGGTCGAGCGGCAGTTCCGCGGACAGCTGGGCAATGCGGCGGGAGGCGTGCAATGACCGACCTCCTCGGCATCGGCTATAGCGGGCTGAAGGCCTATTCGCGCGCGCTGTCGACCGTCGGCGACAATATCGCCAACGCCCAGACCCCGGGTTATGCGCGGCGACGGCTCGAAATGATGGAGCCGGTCAGCGGCAGCGATTCGCTGTTCTATCGCGGCAATGTGAACCCCGCGGGGGTCGAGATCCGCGGCGTCAGCCGTTCGGTCGATGCCTGGCTGATCGAGGATTCGCGGCTGTCCTCGGGCGATTCGGAACGCGCGGCAACCAAGCTCGGCTGGCTCGGCAAGGTCGAAGGCGCGCTCAGCGACGAAACCAACGGCATCAAGACCGGGCTGACCAAGCTGTTCACCACCGCCGACCAGCTGACCGCCAATCCCGCGAACACGACGCTGCGCAGCCAGTTCCTGCAGGCCGCCGATGATATTGCATCGGGGTTTCGCACCGCCGCGGGCCAGCTCGACAAGATGAGCGACGGGATCGAGGGCGCGGCGGCGAGCACCGTTGAAGATTTCAACGCCAATCTGAACGCGCTCGAACAGATCAACATCGGGCTGCGCAAGGCGCGGCCGGGATCGACCAATCAGGCGAGCTTGCTCGACGAACGCGATCGGCTGCTCGACAAATTGTCGTCGCAAGCCGGGGTCAGCGCGACCTTTGAAAGCAATGGCTCGGTGACCTTGCGCGCCGCGGGCTCGGGCGACCTGCTCGTCGGCGGCGGTGCGGTCAATCCGATCGCGGTCACCGCGGCGGCGGACGGGCGCCTGTCGTACAGCGTCGGCGGATCGCCGCTCACCGTGACGACGGGTTCGCTCGCCGGACAGGCGGAGGCCGCCAATCATGTTGCCGACCAGCGCGCTGGGCTCGACACGATGGCGACATCGTTCGCGGCGCAGCTCAACGCGGCCCATCAGGCGGGCACCGACGCCAATGGCAATGCGGGCCAACCGCTGTTCGCGGGCGCAACGGCTGCCACGCTGACCGCGACCGCGCTGACCCCCGATCAGGTGGCGGCGGCCAACGGATCGGGCAGCAACGGCAATATGCTGACCTTCGGTGCGATGCGCGGCGCGGGCGATCCCGAAACGCGCTGGTCCGGACACCTCGCGACGCAGGCGCAGACGACGGCCGCGGCGCGGGCGCAGGACGCCGCGGCGGCGACGCGCGCCGATGCATCGGCGGCGGCGCGCGACGGGGTCAGCGAGGTCGATCTCGACAAGGAAGCGGCCGAGCTGCTGCGCTTCCAGCAGGCCTATCAGGCGGCGGCGCGGACCATCCAGGTCGCGCGCGAAACCATGCAAACGCTCTTGAGCTCGATCTAGGAGGGCGACGACGATGATTAACGCCGTGGGCAATCGCATGACGCGCGAAATCGCGCGCCAGCAAAAACTCGCCGAGCAGATCGAACGGACGCAGATCCAGATTTCGAGCGGCAAGCGGCTGCAGCGCATGTCAGACGATCCGGTGTCGGCGCGGCGGATCGCGACGATCGGCACCAGCCAGGCCAGCATCGCCGCGTGGGATACCAACATCAACGCCGCATCGGCGCTGGTATCGCAGGCCGACGGCGTGATGAAATCGGTCAGCAATCTGATGACCCGGGCGCGCGAGCTGACGCTCGCTGCGGCAAGCGGTACCGCCAGTCCCGCCGACCGCGCGACGATCGCCGCCGAACTCGGCACGATCGCCGACGAAATGGACAGCCTCGCGGCGACGCGCGATTCGAACGGTGAGCCCTTGTTCGCCACCGGTGCGGCGCGCGTCATGCGCTTTGATTCGGATATCAGCTTTGCCCCGGTTCCCGCGGCGGCAGATGTTTTCGTGATCGCGGGCAACAGCCTGTCGACCGGCATCCGCGATGCCGCCACTGCGGTGGCCGTCGGCAACAAGCCCGCGATCGACACGGCGATCACCGCGCTGGACAATGCGATCGGCCATGTTGCCGACCGCCATGCGGGCATCGGTCTGGCGGGCGGGCGGCTCGATCGCATCGGCGACGAGCTGGCGGCGCGAGGCATCACGCTCAAGGACGAGCGCTCGTCGGTCGAGGATACCGACCTGTCGGTCGCGATCGCCGAACTCAACGCGCAGGATCTGACGCTGGCTGCCGCGCAGGCGGCCTTTGCCAAGATCAACCGGCAGACCTTGTTCGATCTTTTGCGCTGATCGCGCTCAATTTAGCGGCGCGGCTGCCGTTAAGTATAAAGACGTCTTTTGAATTTGGGGCTTTCGGCCCGGATGGAGTTGACCCCGCATGTTTCCCGCAATCGGCATCGTCGTCCTGATCCTGCTGGTGTTCGGGGGTTTCGCTTTGACGGGCGGCAACCTTGGCCCCGTCATGCACGCCCTGCCGCACGAAATGCTGATCATCGGCGGCGCCGCGATCGGGTCGCTGATCATCGGCAATTCGGGCGCTGACCTCAAAGCCCTCGGCGGCGGCCTCGCCAAGGTGTTCAAGGGACCGCAGTATAAGAAGCAGGACTATCTCGATTGCATCCTGCTCGTCTCGACGCTGATGAAGATGATGCGGACCGAGGGGCCGGTCGCGGTCGAACCGCATATCGAGGATCCGAAAAACTCGGCGCTGTTCCAGCAATATCCCAAATTGCTGAAGGACGACACGCTGATCCACCTGATCTGCGACACGCTGCGCCTCGTCGTCGTGTCGTCGGGGACGCTCGATCCGCACGCGGTCGAGGACGTCATGGACGCCGCGCTCAAGAACCATCACCATCACGCGATCAAGCCCGCCGACGGTTTGCAGAATCTGGCCGACGCGCTCCCCGCGCTCGGCATTGTCGCCGCGGTGCTCGGCGTCGTGAAGACCATGGGGTCGATCGACAAGCCGCCCGAGATTCTGGGCGGCATGATCGGGTCGGCGCTCGTCGGCACCTTCCTTGGCGTGTTGCTCGCCTATGGCCTGGTCGGCCCGTTCGCGACGCGTGCGCGGACCGTGATCGAAGGCGATGGCGCGATCTATCACACGGTGAAGCAGCTGATCATTGCCTCGCTGCACGGTCATCCGCAGCCGCTGGTGATCGAGGCGGCGCGCTCGGGGGTCGAACATTCGAACCAGCCGAGCTTTGCCGAAGTGTTTGACGGGATGCGGGGTCGGTAATGGCAGCGCGTCCCAACACCCCGCCGCGCCCGATCATCGTCAAGAAGATCATTCAGGAGGCCCAT
Source organism: Sphingopyxis sp. 2PD (assembly GCF_005503695.1). Lineage (GTDB taxonomy): Bacteria > Pseudomonadota > Alphaproteobacteria > Sphingomonadales > Sphingomonadaceae > Sphingopyxis. The sequence continues at coordinate 87,139 of NZ_SCMU01000002.1, read as the reverse complement.
GCCGGTCATCATGGCGGGGCGTGGAAGGTCGCCTATGCCGATTTCGTGACCGCAATGATGGCCTTTTTCCTGTTGATGTGGCTGCTTGGCGCCACGACCGAAAAGCAGCGCAAGGCACTCGCCGACTATTTCGCGCCGACGATCGTCCAGTCGAAACAGGACACGGCAGGATCGAACGGTTTCTTTGGCGGCGATTCGCTCGTCGCCGCGGACAAATATCCGCATGGTGCGGCACAGACCGGCACCAAATCGATGACGATCCCGCGCGACGCCACCGGCGGGCCCAAGGAAGCATCGGGCCGCGAGCGTGAGCGGCTGAAGTTCCAGCGCGTCGCCAAGGCGCTGACCGAACGGGTGCAGGCCAAGGGCGAACTCCGGCGCTTTGCGCGCAACCTGCGCTTCACCGAAACGATTGAAGGGCTGCGCATTGACGTGATCGACGACGCCGATTTTTCGATGTTCGCCATCGGCACCAGCCAGCTGACCCCCGCTGGCGTGCGGTTGTTCAGCGAAATTGCCGGACCGGTCGCCGAAATGCCGAACCAGGTCATGGTGCGCGGGCACACCGATGCCGCACCCTGGTCGGCCAAGTCGGGAACCAACAATTGGCGTCTGTCGGTCGACCGCGCCGAGGTCACGCGCCACTTCCTCGAGTATCGCGGGATCGACAAGACGCGCTTCCAGCGCATCGAAGGGGTCGCCGATCGCGAGCCCTATGTCCCCACCGACCGATTCGATCCGCGCAACCGCCGCATCTCGATCACCCTCGGCTGGCGCACCGCCTCAGGTAATTAGTGCCAATCTGGCAGCATATCGGATCGTTAATGACGCAATTGCGCCGCCATTACATCCAATCTGGCAATAACCCTTTGTTTTGAATGGGTTATGGCTGATTGGATAATCTTTTGTTTACCACTTTCGTCAATTTCTGGGTCCATCGAAAAGGCGCCGATTGGGGGGCGCGGTGGAGACCGAAATGACCGTGGGGCAGAATCATAACGCAGCGCTCGAGACGCTGATCATCGGCAGCAGCGCGGCAGCCGTGCAGCTGCGCGACATGATCCGCCGCGTCGCACGGTCCAACGCTTCGGTCATGCTCTGCGGCCCGTCGGGATCGGGCAAGGAACTTGTCGCCCGCGCCATCCACGACGAAGGTGTCCGTTCGGGCAAGGCCTTTTCCGCGATCAACTGCGGCGCGATCCCCGGCGACCTGATCGAATCCGAATTGTTTGGGCATGAAAAGGGCAGCTTCACCGGCGCCCATGCCCGCCGCATCGGCCATTTCGAAGCAAGCGAAGGCGGCACTTTGTTCCTCGATGAAATCGGCGACATGCGGTTCGACATGCAGGTCAAACTGCTCCGCGTGCTCGAAGAACGGACGATCGTCCGCGTCGGCAGCAGCGAGGTGAAGGCCGTCGACGTCCGCGTCATTTCGGCCACCCACCAGGATCTCGGCGCCGCGATCGCCGATGGCAAATTCCGCGAAGACCTGTTCTTCCGGCTCGGCGTGGTTGTGCTCCAGGTCCCCAGCCTGGCCAGCCGCGCCGAGGATATTCCCGCGCTCATCCGCCATTTCCAGCGCAAGATGCCGGGCGAAGCGAAATGCCGCTTCGACGCCGATGCGATGGCGCTGCTGATGCAGCACCGCTGGCCGGGCAATGTCCGCGAACTCCGGAATTTTGTCGAACGCGCCAGCGTGCTGCACGGCGGTGAAACGCTGGGCGCCGACGATGTCGCGATCCTTTTGAACCCCACCGCAGCGCTTGCGCCGCGGCAGGCTGTCCCCAGCAGCTTTGCCGCGGTGCAGGCCAGCGCGGATGAACCCGCCCCCGCGATGCCGCATGCCAAGGCACCCGCGCCGGGCCGCCCGATCGACCTCAAGCGCGAGATCGAGACGATCGAGCTCGAACAGATCCACGTCGCGCTCGACCTTGCCGACGGCATCATTTCCGAAGCCGCGCGCCTGCTGACGCTGAAGCGCACGACCTTGATCGAAAAGATGCGCAAATATGGGGTTCAGCAGCAGGCGGCCTGACCGGCGCCCGCGACACGAGTTTCAGCACCCGCTGAAAAATAGGGGGCTCTGGTCCGCCCCTGACCACCCGGCCGCCCGTCCCCACCCAGGGCGGCCGGGTACCCAGCGGGATCTTTTGAAACGGCATCGGCCCGCTCCCCCAACCCCGGGGAGCGGGCCGATACTGTTTCGAAGATGCGCGAGCGCGGTGGGTTCAGCGCAGCTGGCGCCACGCGGCGCTGACCGTCAGCACGCCGTCGAGCAGCTCGGCCAGCGCCTCGCCGTCATTCTGGGCCACCGACTCGTCGAGTTTGCGGCGCATGCTGCGATAGACGCGCGACAGCGATTCCGCGACATCGCCGCCGGCTTCGCGGTCGAGTCCGGCGTCGAGCCCGATCAGGATCGTTCGCGCACGGTGCGCGGGTTCGGTCGCCGAAATGCGCTGGCCCTGCCGCACCATCGATCCGAGCACGCCGATCGCGGTTTCCAGCTCGTCATAGAGCATCGTCACCAGCTCGATCGGATCGGCGGCGGCGGCGCGGCTTTCGTGCTGCAAGCGGCGATAGAGTCCGGTCGCCCGGACGGTCGAAGCGGTTGCCGTCACGTTCGATGTCCCTAATCATTGCCCTGGTTGGACCAGAGCTTGATCTGTTGTTCGAGATAGGTCTGCGTCGCCTTGAACGCCGCCAGCTTGGCGTCGAGCGCGCCATATTGTTTCTCCAGCCGGGCGCGATAGGCGTCTTCGCGTTCCTCGATCGCCTCGAGCCGGTCGGCCAGCGTTTCCTTCTGCGCCTGGAGCGACTTCGATACGCGGTCCATGGTGCCATTGGCGCCGACCGCCTTGTCGCGAATGGCGTCCAGCGCAAAGGCGATGCCGGGATCGCTGAATTCGGTGTGCGTCGCGTCGCGTCGCGGGTTGAACAAGGCTTCGACCGCTCCGGCATCGGCGGCCAGAACCTTGTCGAGCTTGCTATTGTCGATCGAAAGCAGCCCTTCCTTGGTCGTCGAGATGCCAATATCGGACAGCTTGTTGATGCTGCCGTGGCTCGAGATCACCTTGTGCAGCAGCCCGCCGAGTTCGCGTTCGAGTTCGCGCAGCGAGCTTGTCGCACCGGGCAGCTTCGACGCCGCCACCATGCTTTGCTTCAGCTGGTTGTACACCGCGACAAAGTCGCCGACGGTCTGCTTGATCATGTTCAGCGGGCGGCTGGCGCCGATGTCCACCGGCTGGCCCGGTGCCGCCTTTTTCAGCGTCAGCGACATGCCCGGCACGACGTCGTCGATGATGTTGTTCGCGCGGCTGAAGGCGACGCCGTCGATGGTGAATTCGGCATTGGCGGCGCTCTGGCCCAATGTCATCGTGCCCGTGCCAAAGGCGCTCAGCCCCGGGTCGGCGCCGGCGTCGGCGGTCAGCGTGAAGGCGCTTGCCGCCCCCGTCGGGCCTTTCAGGATCAGGCGGTGACCGCCGTCGTCGGCGATGATCGACGCGGTGACCCCGGCGCCGCTTGCGTTGATTGCATTGGCCAGTCCGTCGAGGCTGTTGTTCGCGGCGTCGATCGTGATCGTCTTGGCGACCCCGCCGACCGACAGCGTCATCGTGCCCGTGCCGATCGCGGCGGTGCGGTCGGCGACGACGCCCGAATAATTTGTTTGCGCCCTGGCAAGCTGGTTGACCACCACCGTGGCGGCAAAACTGTCGGCGGACAGCCCCGCGCGGCTGGTCGCGCCGAGCACGCTTTCGTCCGACACCGTCGGCGTGCTGCGCAAGGTGCCGTCGCTCACCATCTGGCTGAGCGAGTCGGCAAAGCCGTCGAGATCGGATCGCGCCTTTGCCAGCGCGCTGATCCGCGTCTGGTTCGCCTGCGTCAGCGTCGCCATATGCTTGATCTTGGGATCGCGCGACGCGTTCGACAGGTCGGTGACGAGCTGTTTGGTGTCGATGCCCGATCCAAAGCCGAGGCTGTTTGCAATTGAACTGACCATCGCGAAATATCCTTCGCACCTGTTAACGGCGGCGCGGCGGCGATTTTAAGCCTGGCGGCGACCGTCGGGATCGAAGCGATGCGTCGGCGGCACGTCGACCACCGGCTGCCCATGGCCTTCGGCAACCATGCGTTCGAGCTGAAAGACAAAGGCGAGCACGGTCGCAACCGCGACGAACAATTCGTCGGGAATCACGCGCCCCGCGCGCGCGGTGAAATAGATGGCGCGGGTCAGCGCCGGATATTCGAGCAGCGGGACATTGGCACCGCGCGCCAGCTCGCGGATCGCCAGCGCGACGTCGCCGCGCCCGCGCGCGACCACCACGGGGGCGGCGTCGATGCCGGGACGATAGCGCAGCGCGATCGAAAAATGGGTCGGGTTGGTCAGCACGACCGTCGCTTCGGACACCGCCTTGCGCGCCGAACCGCTCAGCATCTCGTGCGCGCGCTGGCGCTGCGCCTGCTTGAGCTCGGGGGCGCCGTCGGACTGGCGCATCTCTTCCTTCACTTCCTGCTTGCTCATCATCAGCCGCTTGTTGCGCTGGAACCATTGCGCCGGGACGTCGATCAGCGCGATGACGACCAGCCCGCCGGCCAGCACCAGCATGGCATGGCCGATCGCTTTACCGGCCTGCCCGATCGCGCCGAGCAGATCGGCCTGCGCCATCGTCATGATCGCGGGCAGGCTGCCATCGACCAGCCAGTAACCGATGGTGCCAAGCAGCAGGACCTTGGCCAGCGCCTTGCCGAGCTCAGTCGCGCCTTGCAGCCCGAACATGCGTTTGAACCCGGCCATCGGGTTCATCCGGTTGCCCTTGAATGCCAGCGCCTTGCTGCGCCAGCCGAACGAGCCGAGCAGCGCCGGCCCCGCGACCGCGGCGCCCAGCGCGAGCGCGAACAGGCTGGCGAGCGGGAGCAGGATTTCGACCCCGTTGCGCATCAGTGCCTCGGCGGGGGAAAAGTCGCTGACGTCGGCGGCGGTCAGCGTCAGCCCGCGGCGCACAAGGTCGCTCGCCGATTGGACGAACCAGCCGCCCGCCGCGACGATCCATCCGGCGGCGGCGAGCATCATCAGCGCGGTCGCCAGCTCGCGCGACATCAGCACATCGCCCTCGCGCGCCGAATCGGCCAGCTTCTTGGGCGTCGGCTTTTCGGTTTTCTGGTCCTGTTCGGGTTTGCTTGCCATGGCTTACAACCCCGCGAACATCCGCGCGCCGTCGAGCGCGTCGGACAAAATGCGGGCGATCGCTTCAGCCATCGCCGGGGTGGCGACGCCCAGCAGGACGATCCCGGCGAGCAGGGTCGCGGGAATGCCGACCGCGAACAGGTTGAGCGCGGGCGCCGATCGCCCGATGACGCCCATGATGATCTGAACCAGGATCAGGACAAAGCCGACCGGCATCGCGATCGTCAGCGCCGCGGCAAACATCAGGCTGCCGAACCGCAATATCCCGCCGATCGCCTCGAACGAGGGGAATGCATTGCCGGGCGGCAGCGCGACATAGCTGTCGACGATGATGCCGATCAGCACCAGATGGCCGTCGGCGGCCAGGAACAGGGCCGTGGCCATCATCGACAGGAACTGGCCGATCGCCGAGCTCGACGCACCGCTCAGGGGATCGACCATCGATGCAAAACCCAGCCCCATGGCGTTGCTGATCGCTTCACCGGCGAGCAGCGCGGCGGCGAGCCCCATTTGCAGGACAAAGCCGATGCCAAGCCCGATCACGACTTCGCCGATGATGAACAGCAGGCCGGGGACCGACACGATGCCTTCGGGGGGCAGCGCCATCCCCGATGCGGCGACCGCGGGAACGCCGACCGCCAGCGCGATCACCAGCCGCAGCTGGATCGGCACACTGGTCGCCCCGAACACCGGCGCGGCGATGAACGCGGCGCCGGGGCGGATCATCCCCAGCATCCATAGCTGGAGCATCGCCTCGATATTCGGGATGTCGGCGGGGTTCATCGACGTGCGGCTGTCTGTCGGGTGTCAACCGGCCTTCCCCCTTGATGGGGGAAGGATACGCAGCCTTGCCGCGACGCGGCTAGGCGAAGTTGGATGGGGGTGAGGGCGCGTCCTTGCACCATCGCTTCAGGCAGAGAGCGCACCCCCACCGCTGCGACTAAGCCAGCAAGCTGGCAAGTCTCGCTGCCTCCCCCATCAAGGGGGAGGAAAAGGGAGGTGGCGGGTCGAATCGACATGGTCCCTAGCGGACGACGTTGGGAATCTGCGCGAAGATGTCGCGGGTGAAATCGGTGAGCAGCACCAGGATGCTGCCGCCGAAGATCGCGAGGCAGATCGCCGCGACGATCAGTTTGGGGACAAAGGTCAGCGTCTGTTCGTTGATCGACGTCGCCGCCTGCACCATGCCGAGCAGCACCCCGATGACGAGCACCGGCAGCAGCAGCGGCGCTGAGGCGAGCGCGAGGATCCACAAGGATTGCTGCGCCATGCCGATGAAATAGTCGGTTTCCACGGCTTAGGTCCCGAACGAGGCGGCGAGCGAGCCCATCGTCAGCGCCCAGCCGTCGACGAGCACGAAGAGCAGCAGCTTGAACGGCATCGAGATGATCGTTGGCGACAGCATCATCATGCCGAGCGACATCAGCGCCGACGCCACGATCAGGTCGATGACGAGGAAGGGCAGGAAGATCAGGAAGCCGATCTGGAACGCGGTCTTGAGCTCGCTGGTGACAAAGGCCGGGAGCAGGATCGAGAACGGGACGTCCTTGGGGCTGGCATAGGCCGGTGCCTTGGCAATCTTGGCGAACATCATCAGGTCGGACTTGCGCGTCTGTGCCATCATGAAGCCATGGAGGGCGACCCCGGAGCGCGATACGGCTTCGCCGATATCGATCTGTTCCTGACCATAGGGTTCGATCGCGACGCGGTTCACTTCGCTGATCACCGGCTGCATCACGAACAGCGACAGGAACAGGCTCAAACCGACCAGCACCTGGTTCGGCGGCGTCTGTTGCAGGCCGAGCGCGTGGCGCAGGATCGACAAGACGATGATGATGCGCGTGAAGCTGGTCATCATCAGCAGCAGCGACGGCAGCACCGTCAGCAGGCTCATCAGCACCAGGATCTGCAACGACAGCGACAGCGGGCGGCCGTCGCCGCCAATGTCGTTCACCGCGCGGCTGAGCCCGTCGGCAGCTTGCGCATAGGCGGCGGGCGCTGCGACCAGCAGCGCGGCGCCGCCGGCGAGCGCTGCGGCGCGAAGCCAGAAACGGCGATCAGTCGACATGGAAATCCCCCTGCGCGTCGTCGGCGATGCGGGTGATCCCGTTACGCGACACCGCGACCAGGATCCGCTGACCGGCAAATTCGACCACCGCCAGCTTCGATCCCGGGCCCAGCGGCAGGACGTCGACCATTTCGACCGCGCGCGCCTTCGCCGCGCCGCCGACGAGCGGTACGCCCATCTGGACGCGCTTCCACAGCCACAGGCTGCCCCACGCCATGCCGCCGATCAGCGGCAGCAGGATGAGCAGGCGGAGGATATATTCGAACATCAGCCTCTCCGTTCAAAGCCTTCGAGGCCGCGCGCGGGCGCGACGACTTCGGCGACCTGGATGCCGTAACGACCATCGACGCTGACGATCTCGCCCTTCGCGATCAGCGTGCCGTTGGCATAGATGTCGAGCAGGTCGGTCGCGGCGCGGTCGAGTTCGATTACGCTGCCCTCGTCGATCGCGAGCAGCTCGGCGAGCGTCATCGAGGTCGATCCGACCTCGACCGACACGCGCAGCGACACCCCGGCGAGCAGGTCGAAATTGGGCGCCGCGGCGATATTCTTGCTGTCGCGGCGCTCGGTGCGCGGCGCCGTCGGCGCGTCACTCAGATCAGTCATGGTTCGGTCCTTTTTCGATTTGTTCGATCATGATGGCGGCATTGCCATTGGCTTCGCCGATGCTGCCGAGGGCAAAGCTGCGCCCGGCGACGGTTATCGGGACATGGCGCGGCATTCCGATCGGGATGATGTCCCCGACCGCGAGCGCCAGCAGTTTCACCAGGCTGATTTCGGGGCGCGCCAGAACCGAGCGGACGGGCAGGCGCACCTCGCGCAGCGTCTTGTGGAGCGCGCTCGCCCAGACCGGGTCGGCGTTGCCCGGGATTTCGGCGACCGGTTCGGCCCCGGCAATTCCGCGCAACGCGGCGAGCGGATAGGCGCAGGCGATCGTCCGCCCCTCGAGCGGCGCCCCGCGCAGGATGAAGCGCTGGACGAACAGCTCGTCGTCGGCGCGCACCGCGGCAAGCTTGGCGGGGTCGCCGGTCACGCAATCGAGCTCTGGCTCGAGGGTCAGCTTGTCGCCCCATGCTGCCGCGAGTTGCAGCCCCATGTCGCGGCCCAGCCGCGCCGCAAAGCGGTCTTCGGCATCGGTCAATTCTTCGCGCTCGCTGGCAAGGCTGCCCTTGCCACCATAAAAGATGTCGACGAGCTGGAGCAGCAACGGCCGCGGTGCGCCGAGCAACACCGGTCCCTTGAGCGGCGGCGCGTGGTAGCGCCAGAAGATCGCGGGAGCGCTCGCCGCGGTCCAGTCCGCGAAGCTCATCGTTTCGGCGCTCGCGCGTTCGACCTGCACCGATGGCACGCCGAGCGCGCGGATCAGGTCGCGGAGCGAGCGGGCGAACTGGACCGCGACGCTGTCGAGCGCCGGAAAGGCATAGCTGTCCGCAGCCTTGCGCAGCAGCAACGACGCCTTGGCGTCAGCCGCCTCGGTGGTCGGGGCGGCGGGCGGCTTTACGGCTTTGACGGATTTTTCGCGCACGCTCACTGGATCACCAGGCTCGTGAAATAGACATTGTCGATACCACCAAAACCCTCTTTCTCGCGCAGCACATCGTTGATCGCAGCGGTCAATTGCCGCTGCAGCCGTTGTTTCCCCTGCGATGTCGAGAGCAACGCCGGATCCTGTTCGGACAGGACCATAAGCACGACCGAGCGGATCGGCACGGCCTGGCGTTTGATATTATTGATAACCTTGCCGTCATAAAAGGTCGAAAGGCTGATACCCGCCTGCAAAAAGCCCGAACCGTCGGCGAGGTTGGTCGTGAAGGCATCGGGGATCGCAAAGTAAGTGACGTCATATTTGCGCGGGTCGACCTTGAAGCGGTCGTTGGGCACCGACACGGTGCCGACCTTCGGTGCGGCTTCCTTGTCTTCGCCCTCGGTGGCGGCGGGTTCCTCGCCGGTGCTGCGCAGGACGAGCTTGGGATAATTATCCTCGGGCTTGGCCTCGTGCGCCGACAGCGCGCCGAAATAGATGCCCGCGCCCGCCCCGGCGCCGATCAGTGCCACGGCGCTGACGCCGATGAACAGCAGCTTCTTGAACTTGCCCTTCTTCTTGGGCGCGGCTTCGTCTTTTTCCTTGCTCATGCTTCTACCCTTTGTGGTCAGGCAAAGCGGCCGCGGCGGTCGGCGGCCTCTTCGGGATCACGCGCCTTCACGCGTTCGGTAACGGTTTCGATCAGATGGCTGACATCCTGCGCGGCGCCCCGGGCCTGGCCCTGCGACTGGCCCTGCATCTGGCGCCCCGTGTCGCCGGGGGTGCAGGTCACTTCGCTGCCGGTCACGCGGACGCCCTGCTGGCGCAGGTCTTCGACCAGGCGGCCCTGCGCAGCGGTGACGATGGTCGCGGTCGCTTCATGCTGGGTGTCGAGCTTCAGCGCCACGCCCTCGTCACCCACGAGCATCGCGACGTCGAGGCGGCCCAGGTGCCGCGGCATCAGGCGAAAACTGATGTCGCCGCTGTCCGACTTGGTTGCCGCGATGTCGTGCGCCAGCTGGTCGATCCATGCGCCATCGCTGGCGAGGTCGAGCACGCGTTCGGCGATCGTGACCGGCGCTGCGGCGCTGGCCAGCGTCGCAGCCCCCGTGCTCGTCGGCTGCGCGAACTGGACCGTCATGGCCGGTGCGACTTCGGTGGGCTTGGCCGCGACCGCTTCGCCAGCGATAACCGCCGGGCCCGGCTGCGGCGCGGCGCGCGGCTTGCTCGCCGCTGGCGCCGCGATCGCGCTTTCGATCTCGGGCGCCACGCGCGTGGCCTCGGCGCTGCGCGGTTTGTCTGCGGCGGGGGCGGAGGCGGTGGCGACGGTCGCGGCGGTCGGTGCCGTGTCGGCGACCGGAAGCTTGCCGGGCTCGCTCGCCTTCATCGGCTTGCCCTGGCTAGCCGCAGCCTCGGGCGCTGCAACGACCACCGCAGCGACGACCGCCGCAGCGGCAGGCGATGCCGCGACCGACGGCGCGGCGGGTGGCGGGGCTGGCGTCGCGGCAAGTGTTTCGGGCGCCGCCGCCGTTTCGGCAGGCTTGGCAACACCGCTGCCGGTTTCCGCCACTGCTTTGCCGTCGGTCGGGGCTTCGGTGTCGAGCGCCTTGAGCGGCTTTGTTTCGGGCTTAGCGGCGCTGCCGTTCAACACGATCAGCAGTTTCGCCGCCGATGCCGCGGCGGTGTCGGCGTCGGTCGTGGACGCAGCGTCCCTGGTCATGGCCGTCGGCGCTTCGGCGGTAGTTTCCGGGGCAACGACGTCGCCCGCAGCCGCCGCCGGGGCGACCACGACCGCCGCTACAACCGCAGCCGCCGCTGGCGTCACCGGCGTCATCGGCATTTCCGACGCTGCGCTCGTCACGGGCGTCGCCGTCATCATGGGCGTCACGGCCATTGCCGGCGCCACCGTCATCGCGGGGATCGCCGGTGCCGCCGCGGCTCCGGACGGCGCAGGCGAAACCGATGCCGCAGGCGCGGCCTTGACCCCCGCGCCATCGACCTTCGGCACGGCAGCGAGCAATTGCTCAAAGCCACCGTCTTCGCCGCTGCCGCTCGGCGTCTGGCCGATCGTGCTCAGGAAGGCAGCAAAGCCCGCGGGCATCGATGCCTGCGGATTGGGGAGGGAAGCCGCGCCCATCATGCCGCGCCGCCTTCGATCAGGCGCAGGCGCATGCCGCCGCGCGCGCGGTGCGGGCGGTTGGCGTCGCGGCGGCGCTCGGCTTCGGCTTCGGCCGATTTGCGGCTGCGTTCGTACAGGCGGACCGCCGATTCTTCCTTGGCCATCGCGCTTTGCGCCAGCATTCCGGCCTGGTCGCGGCGGGCGCTGGCGTTCACCAGCGGCGCGGTCAGATTTTCCTGCGCGATGTCGAGCCGCATCGCGAGCTCGCCGATCGTGTTGAGCGCGCCGCCCGCGACGGCACCCTTGGCCATCGCCAGATCGACGCGCAGCGTTTCGAGCCGCTTGGCCAGCTCGACCAGGCTGGCGAGTTCGCCCGTGGCGCGCGCGAGATTCGCTTCGGCCATCTGATGTTCGACGGTGCGCACGCGGATGATGCGTTTGCGGCGTGCGGTGCGGGCGGTCATGCGGAATATCCTTCAATCAGGGTCTGGCGGGAAATGTCGAAATCGACCTGCACCTTGGCGGGCTGGGTTACGAAGGCGAGCTGGTCGGCATGGCGCGCGATCGCGGTGTCGAGCACCGGATCGCCGCCGGCGACATAGGCGCCCATCAGCATCAGATCGCGATTCTCTTCATACGCCGACCACAGCTGGCGAAAGCGCGCGGCGGCGGCGGCATGTTCGGGATCGACCGTGTCGACCATCGTGCGCGACAGCGACCGCGCGACGTCGATCGCGGGATAGACGCCCTGTTCGGCCAGCTGGCGCGACAGGATGATATGGCCGTCGACGATCGCGCGCGCCGAATCGACGACGGGATCGTCGATGTCGCCGCCGTCGGCGAGGACGGTGTAGAGCGCGGTGATCGACCCGCCGGTTTCGCGGTCGATGCCCGCGCGTTCGCAGAGCGAGGGGATCAGCGCGAACACCGACGGCGGATAACCCTTCATCGTCGGCGGTTCGCCCAATGTCAGCCCGATCTCGCGCTGCGCATGCGCAACGCGGGTCAGGCTGTCGATCAGCAGCAGCACCTTCTTGCCGTCGGCGCGAAACGCCTCGGCGATCGCGGTGGCGCGCATCGCGGCGCGCAGGCGCAGCAGCGGCGGATGGTCGGCTGGAACCGCGACCACCACCGACTTCTTGCGGACTTCGGGCGGCAGCTTGGTTTCGACGAAATCGCTGACTTCGCGGCTGCGTTCGCCGATCAGCCCGACGACGATGACGTCGCATTCGGTCCCGGCGATCATCTGGCCCATCAGCACCGATTTGCCGACGCCCGACCCCGCGATGATCGCGACGCGCTGACCCTCGCCGACGGTCAGCAGCGCGTTGATCGCGCGCACGCCCATGTTGAGCGGACGGGTGACGCGGCCACGGCGCAGCGGATTGACCTTGCGCCCGGCGAGCGGCCACTGGAACTGCGACTTGATCGGCGGACGCCCGTCGAGCGGATTGCCCTGTGCGTCGATGATCCGGCCAAGCAGCGCCTTGCCGCATGCGACCATCGAGCTCGCGCCATGCGGTTCGACCGGCGCGCCGGTGACCAGCGGCATATTGGTGTCGAACGGCAGGACCAGGCTGCTCTGGCCGCGAAAGCCGACAACCTCGCCATAGACATAATCATTGTTCGCCGACTTGATCCGGACATTGCTGCCCAGCGGCTGCGGAAAGCCCGACACTTCGAGCATGATGCCCTCGTGCGAGACGAGGGTGCCGATGCGGCGCGGGCTGGCGCCCGTCAGGTCGATCGGGTCGAGCAACTGCTGCGCAGAGAGGGCAAGGCGGCGCGTCATGGGGCAGCCCCTTCGCCCAGCGCAACGCGCAGTTCGTCGAGATAGACGGCGCGGCCATGCTCGATCCAGCCGGTCGAGGTTTCGATGCGGACGGTCCCGCGCATCATGCCCGGGTCGCTGGCGAGCGCCAGCGGTAGAGCGCAATCGCTCAGCAGCGCGGCATCGTCGGGGTGAACGCACAAGGTCCGCGCCTTGTCGGCGTCGGCGACCATCGCCGCGGCGGTCTCGGCCTGCGCCTGCAGCCACGCGGCGTCGATCGGGGCGTCGGCGACGATCTGATGCACCAGCCGTTCGACGGTGTGCGCGATCAGCTGCGCCAATTCTTCGCTCGGTTCGTCCTGCAACGCTTCGGCCCCGGCGAGCAGCGCGAGCAGTTGGTGGCGTTCGGCGACATAGGCTGCTTCGGCGACGCGTTGCCCTTCGGCCAGACCGCGAGCGAACGGGTCGTCGAGGTCGAGTTCGGCGGGACCGCTCGCGGCGGGCTGCGGCGGGCGGGGACTGCCGTCGAAGGCGAGCGGACGAAAACCGCTGCTGCGCGCCATCGCCGCGGCCAGGGTGACGGGGGCAAAGCCGGTTTCGGCGGTGCGATCAGACATAATCGTCGCCCCCGCCCGCGATCATGATCTCGCCCGACGCGGCCATCTGGCGGACGATCGTCATGATGCTCTTTTGCGCATCGTCGACGTCGGCGCGCTTGACCATCGTCATTTCGGCCATTTCGTCGCGGATCGTTTCCGACGCGCGCTGCGACATGGTCGACAGGCACAGGTCGATCATCTCGTCGTCGGTGCCCTTCAGCGCGACCGCCAGCTGCGCCGCGTCGACCGAACGCAGGACCGAACCCAGGCTCTTCTTGTCGAGATCGCGCAGATTTTCGAAGATGAACATTTCTTCCTCGATCGCCTGGGCGAGCTGCTTGTCGGTCTTCTTGAGCGCGCGGATCGTGCGTTCGCTCAGCGACTTCGGCATCTTCTTCATGATCTTGGCGACGTCGCTCGGGCCGCCGATCGCCTGTTTGGCGACGCGCTGGCCATCGACATTGGCGCTCGCGAGCACCGATTCCAGATCCTCGATCGCCGCGGCGGGGACCGAGGTCAGCATCGCGGCGCGGAGCACCAGATCGGCCTGCAGGATTTCGTCGAGCGTTTCGATGGCGCGCGCGGCGACATCGGGGACCAGCACCGACAGGATCAGCGCGCCGACCTGCGGATGTTCCTGCGCCAGCAGCCCGCTGATTGCATCGACATCCATCCAGCGGAGAATCTCGAGCGACGCGGCGCTGCGCTGCGGCGCGACCGCGGCCAGGATATTGTCGGCGCGGACGTTGCCGACGGCCTGGTTGATGACGGTCCGGATGCGGACGTCGGCGCCGATCGCCAGCGCGCTGACATCGCGGCTGCGCACGACGAAACGGTCGAGCGCCTGGCCGATCTGCTGTTCGCTGGCGTTGGCGGTGTCGAACATCGATTTCGCCAGCTGGCGAACTTCGTCGGGCTCCAGATGCTTCAGGATTGTCGCGGCTTCATTTTCGTCGAGCAGCATCAGCAGGATCGCGGCGGCCGACGATCCTTCGATGGTCTGGTTGGCAGGCGGCGCCATGGTTTCGGCGGCATCAGGCACGGGCGCCCTCCTGCATCAGCTGGCGGACGACGAGCGCGGCGCGGGCCGAATCCTGGCGGACAAAGGCGCGGACCAGGTTGGCGCGCGTTTCATAGCTTGGCGCCTGTTCGATCATCTCCAGCGTGATCTCGCGGCCCGCGGCGGGGCTGGCGAGCGCGGGACGTCCGTCGGTCGCGGCGAGCAGGCTTTCCTCGAGCGCCGCATTGCGTTCGGCGCGTTCGGCGGCGCGCGCCTTGGCGGCGCGGATCAGCGGGCGACCGATGAACAGGAAGGCGAGCAGCGCGGCGAGGATCGCGCCGACCTGCTTGACCAGCGGCAGGAACCACGCCTGATCATAGAAAGCCGGTTCCTCGGTTTCGACCTGGACGAAGGGCCGCTGGCTGATCGCGACCTGATCGCCGCGGGTGGCGTCGAACCCGATCGCGCCTTTGACCAGGCTGTCGATCTTGGTCATGTCGGCCTGGGTCAGCGCCTTCTTGCCCTGATTGAGCGCGACCGCGACCGAGACGCGGCGCAGCTTGCCCTGCGGCGAATGCGTCACCGAAATCTCGCGGCCGACTTCAAAGGCGCGCGCGGCATTTTCATTGCTCGCCGTTTCGGGGGCCGCGCCGGCGGTGGGTGTCGGGGTCGGTGCATTGGCGGTGACCGTCGTCGCCTGCGGCGGCTGGTTCGACAGCGCACCGGGGATGCCGACCGCGGCGGGCGGCGCGCCCTGACCGCTGACGGTGCGCGTGATCTGTTCGCTGGTCATCGCGCGATCATTTTCGGGAAAGCTTTCACGCGTCGCCTGGCTTTCGGACATGTCGACGTCGGCGTGGACCTCGACGCTGTAATTGCCGACGCCGAGCATCGGGCCGAGCAAGGTGTCGAGCGCGCGGCGGAACCGGTCCTCGACCTGCACCTGCAACTGGAACGCCTTCATGTCGCTGCCCGATGCGGTGTCGGACAACAGCGCGCCGCGCTGGTCGATCACCGAAACCTGATCGGCGTTCATGCCGGGGACCGACGACGCGACGAGGAAGCGGATCGCCTGCACCTGGCCATCGCTCAGCGAGCGGCCGTTCTGCAGCGTCAGCATCACCGACGCGGTCGACGGCTTGTCGTCGCGGACGAACAGGCTGGGCTCGGCAGCGGCGACATGGACGCGCGCGCTTTTGACGGCGTCGATCGTCTCGATCGTGCGGGCAAGGTCGGCCTCGCGCGCCGACCGCAGCGCTTCGCCCTCGATCGCGCGGCTCGACCCCATCGGCAGCGCCGCGATCAGGCTGTCGCCGCTCGGCGCCGCCTTGGGCAGGCCTTGCCCGGCCAGCGCGATGCGCGCCTGGTGCAATTTGTCGGCATCGACGGTCAGCGCGCCGGTGCTCGCGTCGATGCTGTGCGCGATGCCCTGCGTCTGCAGTGCGTCGGCGACGGCGGCCTTGTCGCTGTCGTCCAGCCCGGCGAACAGCTGCGCCTGCGGGGCCGACTGCATGGTGAACCAGGCGAGCGCGGCGATGCCGATCGCCGACGTCATGGCAATTGCGGGCAGCGCGCGCTGTACCGCGGGCTGGCGGACGAAGCTGGTCAGCGGCGCAAGGCGGTTGCCCGCCGCGGGGGCGGGCAGGCGGTTTGCATGGCCATCGTCGACGGGCGAAAGGATCTGGGTATCGGCCATGGATTACACCGGCATGTTCATGATGTCGCGGTACGCGGACAGCAGCTTGTTGCGGACCTGCAACGTCGTTTCGAACCCCAGCGAGGCTTTCTGGCGCTCGATCATCACGCTGACGATGTCGTGGGTGTCGCCGCGCTCATAGGCTTCGGTGATCGCGCTCGCCTTCGACTGCTGGGCGTTGACCTGTTGCAGCGCATTGTTGATCGCCGCGCCGAAATCGGGGGTTCCGCCAGCGCCCTCGACGCCGCCCTCGACGCCGCCGATGCCGCCGCGACCGGCGGCGCGTTGCAGCGCCTGGTTCTGATTGAGGATCGAACTGCGCATCTGCAGCAGTCGGCTCGGGTCAATCGTGCTCATTGCTTTCCATCCGTCCTGAGCGCAGCGGTGCGCCGTACGCAAAGAACCATGCAAAGCTCATGCCAAAAAAATTAATTGTTATATTTCAATATTTTGAATTGTAACGAAGGTCGCCGTAAACAACCTTCGGCATTTTTTTGACGGCGCGGCCTTAAGCGCCTCGACCGCCCGCCGTTACTGCTTTTCGTGACCGCTCCTCGAGCCCTCACATCACGGGAATGGCCATCGAGGCCGGAAAGGAACAAAGATGACTGTCATCAACACGAATGTGAGCGCGCTTCGCGCCCAGAATAACTCGCGCGTTGCGGGCAAAATGCAGTCGCAGGCGATGGAACGCCTGTCGAGCGGCAAGCGCATCAACAGCGCCAAGGACGACGCCGCCGGCCTCGCCGTTGCGACGCGCATGTCGGCTGCTTCGCGTGGCTTCACGCAGGCGATCCGCAACGCCAACGACGGCATTTCGCTCGCCCAGACCGCCGACAGCGGCGCCGCCAGCATTTCGGACATCCTCGTCCGCATGCGTGAACTGGCGATGCAGGCTTCGAACGGCACGCTCGCCGACGCCGACCGTACGCTGGTTCAAGAGGAAGTTACCGCGCTGATTTCGCAGATTGGCGACATCACGACGCAGACGACCTTCAACGGCAACGCGCTGCTCAACGGCAGCGTCGCGACCGGCTTTGACATCCAGACCGGCATCAACAGCGGCGAAAACGTGAACATCACGGTCGCCAGCCTGACCGCCACCTCGCTGGGCGTCAACGCCCTGTCGGTCGCCACGGCCGCCGGCGCCACCGGTGCCCTGGCAACGCTCGACACCGCGATCACCACGGTCGCCACCGAACGCGCCAACCTCGGTGCGCAGCAGAACCGTCTGAGCGCAGCTGTCGATAATTTGACGGCCCGCGTCACCAATCTGGACGAATCGCGCTCGCGCATCGAAGACGCCGACTTCTCGGCGGAATCGACGAAGCTGGCCGCGGCCGGGATCCTGTCGCAGGCATCGACCGCGATGCTCGCCCAGGCGAACCAGAGCCAGCAGGGCGTGATGAACCTGCTCCGCGGCTAACATCCGCGAACGACTTTCAGGCTATATTCGGTTGGTCCCTTAGATAGCCTGATCCGATGCCCCGGCCCCCACAGCCGGGGCATCAACTTTTTTGCGCGAAGGCGCGGTACCAGCCCGCTCCCGGCGCCAGCCGGAAAACAAACGCCTTCAGTGAAAATCGCGTGACTTGGGCAGGATGCGGACATCGCGCGGATGACCATGCTTTGCGGCATAGCCGCGCGGCAGTTGCGGATGCGCAACCTCGTCGGCGCGGCAGAGGTCGGGGCGTATCTCGCGCCCGTCGCCCAGCGTGTCGAGCATCGCGGTGCGATCGACGATGCGCGTTGCCATCAGGTGGATGACGCCCTCCTTGCTCCGCTGCACCTCGCCCTCGGCCAGCATCAGCCGCGACGCCATGACGGCGCGGCGGTAGCGTTCGAAATGCCGCGCCCAGAGCAGGATGTTGACGACCCCGCCCTCATCCTCGATCGTGATGAAGATCGCATTGCCCTTGCCCGGGCGCTGGCGGATCAGCACGACGCCCGCGGCGCGGACGATCGACCCGTTTTTCGCCGCCGCCACCTGCGCGGCGCTCAGCACGCCTTCGCGGTCGAAATCGCGGCGCAGAAATGCCATCGGATGGCCTTTCAGCGACAGCCGCGTCGTCTGATAATCGGTCAGCACTTCCTCGACGAGCGGGGTGGGGGGCAATTGCGCGTCGCTTTCGGCGCCCAGTTCGTCGACTTCGGCGGCGCCGAACAGTGGCAGCACTCCCTGACGGACACGCCGTGCATCCCACAGTGCCAAGCGACGGCCCTGCCCCATCGACCGGCAGGCATCGGCCTCGGCCAGCAGGCGCAGCGCCCGCGCGGGCAGGTTCGCGCGGCGGGCGAGTTCCTCGACGTTGGCAAAAGGGGTGTTTCGCGCCGCCGCAATCTGCGCCGCCCAAGCCTCGCGAAACCCGTCGACCTGCCGAAAGCCGAGCCGTAGCGCCAGGCTGCCGTCATCCCTGCGCTCAAGGCTGCTGTCCCACCCACTCGCATTGACATCGACCGCGCGCACCTCGACCCCATGCTCCTGCACATCGCGCACCAGCTGCGCGGGGGCGTAAAAGCCCATCGGTTGCGAATTGAGCAGCCCGCAGGTGAAGACGGCGGGGTGGTGGCATTTCAGCCACGATGAGACATAGACGAGCTTGGCGAACGACTGGGCGTGGCTCTCCGGGAAGCCATAGCTGCCGAAACCCTTGATCTGATTGTAACAGCGTTCGGCAAAGGCGCGATCGTAGCCGCGGCGGATCATGCCGCCGATCATCTTCTCTTCATATTGATCGATGGTGCCGACGTTGCGAAAGGTCGCCATGGCACGGCGCAGGCCATTGGCTTCGTCAGGGGTGAATTCGGCGGCGACGATGGCGAGTTTCATCGCCTGTTCCTGGAACAGCGGGACTCCAAAGGTCCGGTGAAGAAGATTGTAGAGCTCCCGGGGATCGTGCGGTGGTGCGGGTGACGGATACTCGACCTTCTCTTCGCCATTGCGACGTTTCAAATAAGGATGGACCATATCGCCCTCGATCGGTCCTGGCCGGACGATCGCGACCTGGATGACCAGATCGTAAAATTCCTTGGGCCGCAGTCTGGGCAGCATGTTGATCTGCGCGCGGCTTTCGACCTGAAAGACACCGATACTGTCGCCCTTGCACAGCATGTCGTAAACGACCGGGTCTTCCGCCGGGACCGACTTGAGGTCGTGGTCGCTGAGTTGGTGGAGCCGCATGAGGTCGAAACATTTGCGGATGCAGGTCAGCATCCCGAGCGCGAGGATATCGACCTTCATCAGTTTCAGCTCGTCGATGTCGTCCTTGTCCCATTCGATGAAGGTGCGATCCGCCATCGCGGCATTGTGGATCGGCACCGTTTCGTCGAGCCGATCCTCGGTCAGCACATAACCGCCGACATGCTGCGACAGGTGGCGCGGGAAGGTGAGCAGTTGCGCGACGATCCACTGCAGTCGTGCGATGTCATCTTGCTCGGGATCAAGCCCGGCTTCGATGAAGCGCTCGACCGGCATCTCGCTGCCCCAGCTCCCCCAACTCGTGTCGGCGAGCCGCGCGGTGACATCCTCGCTGAACCCCAGCGCCTTGCCTGCTTCCCGCACCGCGCTGCGCGGGCGGTAATGGATCACCGTCGCGGCGATGCCTGCGCGCCGCCGCGTGTAGCGGCGATAGATATATTGCATCACCTCCTCGCGCCGCTCATGCTCGAAATCGACGTCGATGTCGGGCGGCTCGCGCCGTTCCTCTGACAGGAAGCGGGTGAACAGCAGATTGTTCGCGATCGGATCGATCGAGGTGATCTCGAGCAAATAGCAGACGAGCGAATTGGCCGCCGACCCGCGCCCCTGGCACAGGATCGGCGGGTCTTGCGTGCGGGCATAGTTCACGATGTCGTGGACGGTCAGGAAATAGCAGGCGAAATTGCATTTGCCGATGAGCGAAAGCTCTTCGTCGAGGACCTCCTGCCAGCGCTGCGGCAATCCCTGCGGGTGGAGCCGGTTCGCGGCATCCAGCACCCTATGTTCGAGCCAGCTTTGCGGGTCCCAACCTTCGGGAACCGGCTCGTGCGGATATTCATATTCCAGTTCGCGAAGTGAAAAGCCGATGCGATCGAGAATTCTGGCGCTCTCATCGACGGCGTGGCGGCAGGAGCGAAAGAGGCGGCGCATCTCTTCGGGTGATTTTAGATGGCGCTCGCCATTGGCGCGCAACAGGCGGCCCGCTTCGTTCAGGTTCGTGCCTTCAAGAATGCAGCTTAGCACATCGTGTAGAGGCCTTTGCTCGCGCGTTGCGTAAAGCGCGTCATTGGTCGCGAGCAGGGGAATGCCGACGCGGTCGGCCAATGCTGCAAGTCGGGTAAGGCGCCGCCGGTCCGCACCGCCATATGGCATCGTCGCGCCCAGCCATAACGCCCCGGGTGCCGCCCGGGCGAGGCGTTGCAGCAGCGCCTCATCCTTTTCCGTCGCCATCGCGATCAGGATCATATCCGCGCAGTGAATCAGCAGATTCCTGAATTTCATCACGCAATCGCCCTTGGTGGTGCGGCGATTGCCGATGGTGAGCATCCGGGTCAGGCGGCCCCAGCCGTGGCGCGTGGTCGGATAGGCGATGATGTCGGGGGTGCCGTCGTCGAAGACGAGGCGCGCGCCGACCACGAGTTTGAAGGGCGGTAGCTCTATCCCCTCTGCGTCGGCTTTCTCGCGTAGCTTGCGCAGCCCGGTGAGCGCCCGCACCACCCCCGCCACGCTGTTGCGGTCGGCGATGCCGATGCCGGGCATGCCGAGCCTGATTGCTTCGGCGACCATCTCATGCGGGTGTGAGGCGCCGCGCAGGAAGCTGTAATTGGTCGCCGCGACCAGTTCGGCGAAGGCGGGTGGTGCGGGCTCGCCCGTCATGCGAACACCCCATGGATATACCAGCGCGGATCGGGCTTTTCGTCATAAAGCCCGTGGCGAAACAGCCAATAGCGGCGGCCGCGGTCGTCCTCGACGCGGTAATAATCGCGCGTCAGCCCGCCATTGTCGCGGCGCCGCCACCATTCGGCGGCAATGCGTTCGGGCCCTTCGTAACGGCGGACCGCATGCGCCTGTCGGCGCCAGCGAAAGCGATGCGGCGGGCCGTCGGGAACCTCGGCGATCACCTCGATCACCTGCGGTGGATCGAAAAGATAGAAGGGGCGCAGCGGCGGTTCGCCGGGTTCGGGGGCGGACCAAGGCATGGGTGGCGGCGCGTCGATCGCGGGCAGGGCGAGCTGCGCCTGTTCGGGGATATGGGTATCGGCGGGGCGCAAGGCGCGGACCCGCGCGCGCCCGAGCCGTGTCGTGAGCCGGTCGGTGAGTTCGTCCATTGCTGCGCCCTGGCGTACTGCGCGCGCCGCGCCGCCCTCGAGCTTCAGCTGCGTTGCGCCGAGTGCTTCGAGGCGCGGCACTTCGAGGCGGATCATGTCGAAACCGAAGCCGGGGTCGAGCGGATCGGCGAGGCCGTCCATGCGTTCGGCAAACAGGCGCATGACAAGGCCGGAGTCGCGCGTCGCATGGCCGGTCTCGACCGCGATACGTCGCGCCAGCCCATCGCTGCGAAAGAAGGTCGCGCCGAAATGGCGGCCGCCCTGGCCGCGTTCGGCAAGCTCTGCGATCGCCTCACCAACCAGCTCGGCAAGAATGCGGGTGGCGTGGGGCAGGCTGGCGACGGGTTCGGCAAAGCGGCGTTCGGTGGCGACCGGCGGCGGCGCGACGCGCGGGTCGAGCGGGCTGGGCGCATCGCCGAGCAGGCGGCGCAACGCCATCGCGGCATCGGCACCGAAGCGCGCGGCGAGGTTCGCCATCGGACGGCTCGCGAGGTCGCCAATCGTCTTCAATCCGGCGCGGACGAGCGCGGTCGTGGCTTCGGCGTCGAGTTCGAGCGCGGCGACGGGCAGGCGGCGGATCGCGGTGGCCTCGTCGGGAGCGGGCCGTGTCTGATAACGTGCGAGCGCCCGGGCGGCGTCGGCGGTGGGGTCAAGCGCATGGCGCAAGGTCATCCCGAGCCGGGTCAGCCGCTGGTCGATGTCGTCGATCAACCCCGCCTCGCCATCGAACAAATGGGAGCAGCCGGTGATGTCGAGGATCAGCCCGTCGGGGGCATCGAGCGCGACGAGGGGGGTGTAGCGCGCACAGCCCTGCGCGAGTCGGTCGAGCCAAGCGTGATCGAGGATCGGATCGTGCGGCACGATGGCGAGGTCGCCGACCTGCGCCCGCGCGTCGGCGAGTGGCATGCCGACACGCAGCCCGAGCGCCTGCGCGCGGGCATCGACGCTCGCGATCCGCAGCGCGCCGCGCTGCT
The DNA here is from genome assembly GCF_005503695.1 of Sphingopyxis sp. 2PD. Lineage (GTDB taxonomy): Bacteria > Pseudomonadota > Alphaproteobacteria > Sphingomonadales > Sphingomonadaceae > Sphingopyxis. Next base: position 64,901 of record NZ_SCMU01000002.1, on the reverse strand, counting down.
TCTCGGCAAAGATAAGCGGGAGGTCAGGCGGCTTCGGCGCCGAGCGGGTGAACCGTTCGGCGGGCAGCCAGGGGAAGAACAGCGCCAGATAGCGCCGCGTCCCGGAAAGCTTGCTCATCTTTATCCCAATCGAGTCGCCAGCGCGTTCCGGCAGGGCCGCCGCGCCAGCGCAGCAGTTCAAGGTCGAAGGCCGGGGCGCCGGGGGCGTGGGCTTCGAGTTCGCGCGACGGTGCGGCGACGATATTCCAGCGCGTTTCGGCGACGCTCGGCGTCGGCACGGCATTCAGGCGCAGCATCAGCAGCGTCGTTCCTGCGTCGCGCGCGCCCAGCGTCAGGCGGCGCCCGGCGGTCAGGTCGAGCAACGGAAACTTCCCCCAGCTTTCGACGATCACCGCTGCCGATCCGGCGCAGCGTACCGCATCATTGGCGCAGGCGAGCAGCATCTTGGGATCGGCGGTCTCAACGAGAAGAAGCCGGTCGGGGTCGCCGCCGAGTTCAGCGATGCCGGGGGCATAGATATGCCCGGTGCGGCGTCCGGCGTCGACGGTGCGCAACCACAGGAGCGGCGCATCGCCGCCGCTGCGCAGCGCGACCAGTGTGGCAAAGGCCGCGGCGCTGGTGCCATCGAGCGCATCGGCCGCGAAAAACTCGTGCGTGCGCCCGACCGTCAATCCGCCGCCGATCGCCGCGTCGAACGCGTCATGCCCCGTCGCCAGCCAGCCTTGGGTCGGCAGGCTTGCGGGGCCACCGCTGGCGGCCAGCCGGGCGATGCGCTGGCGCAGCCCGGCGAGAGGTTGAGACGACTCGCGCATATATGTTCCTGATTTGTTCTATTAGCGCGCGAGCGAGGGGGAATGTCAAGATGAGTCGGGCTTTCCAACCTGTCGTCATGCCGGACTCGATCCGGCATCCCTGCAGCCCGTCGTCATGGACCCCGGATCAAGCCCGGGGTGACGAGGGTCGTCAGGGGGTGGGGGAAGCCGTCCCTGCGCCGCTATCGCCGCCGAGCGCGCGGAACAGCGCGATGCGGGTCTGGACGAGCAGCAGCTGCGTCGCGATTTCGCTGCGCCGTGCCGCATAGAGGCTGCGCTGTGCGTCGAGGCTGGCGAGGAAGCTGTCGACTCCGCCCTTGTAACGCGCATCGGTGAGCGTCGCGGTGTCAGCGGCGGCGGCGGTGTTCGCGGCGGCCGCGCGCACCCGGTCGGCGATCGTCCCCTGCACCGCCAGCGCATCGGCGACCTCGCGGAACGCGGTCTGGATTGCGCCTTCATAGCTTGCGAGCGCTGCGTCGCGCTGCGCCTCGCTGACCGCTACTCCGGCGCGGCGGCCCCCGGCGTCGAAAATCGGCGCGGTCACGTCGCCGCCCGCCGACCAGCTGAACGATCCGCTGTCGAAGAGGCTGGACAGCGCGTCGCTGGCAAAGCCGAGCAGCCCGGTCAGCGAGATCGACGGGAACAGCTGCGCGCGCGCGACGCCGATGTCGGCGTTGGCGGCGCGCAGGCCATATTCGGCCTCGATCACATCGGGGCGGCGAAGCAGGATTTCGGAGCTGACTCCTGCAGGCAACCCCACGACCGAGGGTGTGACTTCGGTGAGGCCCGCGGGGAGCAGCGCGCGGTCGACATCGCCGCCGACGAGCAGGCGGATGAGATTTTCGTCCTGCGCGAGCGCGGTCCTTTGCTGCGCGATCGCATCCTCCGCTGTCGCGAGAATCTGTTCGGCTTGGCGCAGGTCGGTGCGCGGCGCCACCCCGCCGTCGAGCCGTGCCCGCGTCAGCCGCACGCTTTCGCGCGCGTTGGCGGCGGTGTCCTCGGCGATCTTCAGGAGGTCGCGGTCGGCGCCATAGGTCGCCCAGGCGTCGGCCAGGCTGGCGATCAGCGCCAGCCGCACGGTGCGCGATGCCGCCTCGGTCGCCAGCGCGCGGTTGCGATCGGCCTCGGTGGCATTGGCGAGCTTGCCGAACAGGTCGAGCTCGAACGCCGTGACTCCGCCGCGCAGCGAGAAGTCGCCGCTGCCGCTCGCACCATTGCTGTCCGAATAGCCCGCGCCGCCGCTGATCCCGATTTCGGGAAATTGCCCAGCGCGGGTGATGCGCGCCTGCGCGCGCGCCGCGGCGACATTGGCATAGGCGATGCGAAGATCGCGGTTGTTCGCGAGCGCTTGCTCGGCCAGCGATTGGAGGCGGGGATCGGTGAAGACGCTCTGGTACGACAGGACCGGCAGCGCCGCCTCGCTTTGCAGCAGATAGGCATCGCCGACGGGCCAGCTCTGCGGCACCGGCGGGGGCGGGAGCACGGTCTTGGGCGCCAGCGAGCAACCCGCAAGCGCGAGCGTCGTCGCAAGCAGCAGCGTGCGGGCCGCGATCATGCCGGTACCCCCGCCGCGCCATCGTCCGTCTTCCTGCCGAAGCGCGCACGCAGCGCGGCAAGCCCGTCGCGCACCCCGCGGCGGACGAGAACGAAGAACAGCGGGATGAAGAAGATCGCGAGCAGGGTCGCGGTCAGCATGCCGCCGATCACCGAGGTGCCGATCGCGATGCGGCTGTTCGCCCCGGCGCCTGAGGCCAGGGCCAGCGGCAAAACGCCGAAGATGAAGGCAAAGCTCGTCATCAGGATCGGGCGCAGGCGGATGCGCGCCGCGATGATCGCTGCTTCGATCACCCGCTTGCCTTTTTTCTCTTCCTGCTCGGCAAATTCGATCATCAGAATCGCATTTTTGGCGGCCAGACCCATCGTCGTGAGCAGCCCGATCTGCAGATAGACGTCGTTTTCGAGCCCGCGTAGCGTGACCGCGAACACTGCGCCGACCAGCCCGAGCGGGATGACAAGCAGGACGGCGACCGGGATCGACCAGCTTTCGTACAGTGCCGCCAGGCACAGAAACACGACCAGCAACGACAGTGCATAGAGCAAGGGCGCCTGTCCCGACGACAGCCGTTCCTGATACGAGGCGCCGGACCAGGCGACGCTGGTGCCGGGAATTTCGCCGGCCAGCGCCGCGATTTCGTCCATCGCTTCGCCCGAACTGGTTCCCTCGGCGGGCTGACCCGAAATTTCGAACGCGGGAATACCCTGAAAACGCGAGGTGGTGCTGGGGGTCGTCGACCAGCCGATCTGGGCGAACGCCGAAAAGGGCGACATGCCGCCATCGGCAGAGCGCACATACCATTGGCTGAGGTCTTCGGGCTTGGCCCGATAGGGTGCGTCGCCCTGGACATAGACGCGCTTCACCCGGCCTTCGTCGATGAAATCATTAACGTAACGGCCGCCCCAAGCGGTCGCCAGCGTGCTGTTCACATCGGCGTTGCTCAGGCCATAGGTGGTCAGGCGCTGGGTATCGATATCGATCTTCAGCGTGGCCAGATCGGGTAGGTCGCTGAGCCGGACCGACGACAATTTGGGATTGGTGTTCGCCGCGGCGAGCAGCCGGTCGCGCGCCGCGGCAAATTCTTCGCGCGTCAGTCCGCTGCGGTTCTGAAACTGCATCGTGAAACCTGACGTATCGCCAAGGCCGCGGACCGCGCCCGGCACCAGCGCAAAGACCTGTGCATCGCGCAGCCCCGAAAAGGCCCGGCGCGTGCGCTCGGCAATCGCGTCGGCGCTGTTTTCCTTGCCCGGGCGGTCGTCCCAATGTGCCAGATTGACGAAGCCCTGGCCGGTGTTCTGCCCCGACGCGCCGCCACCGCCACCGCCGGCGTTCAGAAAAAGCGATTCGATATTCGCCTTTTCGGCGCTCAGCATATGGTCCTCGATCGCGTCGCGGACCTCAAGCGTGCGTTCCTGCGTCGCACCTGCGGGCAGGCGAAACTGGATCTGGACGCGGCCCTGGTCTTCGCCGGGCAGGAAACCGCCAGGCAGGCGCAGGAACAGAAAGGCGAGCAGCACGACAATGATCATGTACAGGCCCAGAAAGCGCCATTTGCGATCGACGACCTTTTCGACGCTGCCGACATAGCTTTCGGTGGTACGCTCGAACCGGGTGTTGAACCATGTTTTCGCGCGGGTCAGCGCCGCATCGACGCGCGGCCAGCGGCCCGGCGGCGTTTCACCGTGCGCGCGGGGTTTGAGGAGGGTCGAGGTCAGCGCCGGGCTGAGCACCAGCGCGACGAACACCGATAGCACCATCGCCGACACCACCGTCACCGAAAACTGGCGATAGATGACGCCGGTCGATCCGCCGAAAAAGGCCATCGGCAGGAACACCGCCGACAGCACAAGCCCGATCGCGATCAGCGCGACCTGCAATTCCTTCATCGACTGAATCGTCGCCTCACGCGCCGACATGCCGGGATTTTCTTCCATCAACCGCTCGACATTCTCGACGACCACGATCGCGTCGTCGACGAGCAGGCCGATGGCGAGCACGAGCCCGAACAGCGTCAGCGTGTTGATGCTGAACCCGGCAAGGTAGAAGACGCCAAAGGTACCGAGCAGCACGACGGGTACCGCGATCGCGGGGATCAGCGTCGCGCGCCAGCTTTGCAGAAACACGAACATCACGATGATGACGAGGAGGATCGCCTCGAACAGCGCCTTTTGAACTTCGCTGACCGACAGGCGGATAAAGGTCGTCGTGTCGTTGATATAGGCATAGTCGAGCCCGTCGGGCATGTTCTGCGCCAGTTCGGTCATGCGTGCCTTCACGCGCTCGACCGTCGCCAGCGCGTCGGCGCCGGGCGACAGCGAGATCGCCATGCCCGAACTCGGCTGGCGATTGAGACGACCGACCGAGCCGTAATTTTCGGCGCCGATTTCGACACGTGCGACGTCGCGAATCCGCACCGCCGAACCGTCGGGCAAGGTCTTGAGCACGATATTCTGAAACTGTTCGGGGGTTTGCAGGCGCGACTGGGCGGTGACAGTGGCCGTCAGCAACTGACCCCGCGGCGACGGCAGGCCGCCGACCTCGCCCGCGGCGACTTCGCTGTTCTGGGCGCTGATCGCCGCAACCACGTCGCTCGGCATCAGCGATACGGCCGCGAGCCGCTGCGGGTTCAGCCAGATCCGCATCGCGTGCGGCGAACCGAAGATATTGACGTCGCCGACCCCCTCGACCCGCGACAACGGGTCTTGGATATTGGTCGTCAGATAATCGGAGACGTCATAATTGTTGCGCGTGCGCGTCTTGTCATAGACGCTGACAATCAGCAGCGTGTCCGAATTGGACTTGCTGACCCGCACCCCCTGCTGCTGGACCTGCTGAGGCAGGCGCGACACAGCAGACTCGATCTTGTTCTGCACCTGCACCTGCGCGATGTCGGGATCGGTGCCCTTGTCGAAAATCGCGGTGATGCTGGCCTGCCCGCGCGAACTGGATTGCGAGCTGAAATAGAGCAGCCCGTCGATGCCGGTCAGTTGCTGTTCCAATATCTGCGTTACGCTGTTTTCGACCGTCTCCGCCGATGCGCCCGGATAGCTCGCCCGGATGTTCACCTGCACCGGCGCGATGTCGGGATATTGTTCGATCGGCAGCGCGCGCAGCGCCCCGAACCCTGCAAGCATGACGACGATCGCGAGCACCCAGGCAAAGATCGGCCGGTCGATGAAGATACGGGACATGGGGGGCTATTTACTCTTTTCTGCTGTCTTGGCCGCCGCGGGCGCCCCCACCCGTTGCGGCGTGCTGGCGGGAACGGCGCGAATGTCGGCGCCGTCGCGAAGATTGCCGACCCCCTGCGTGATGACGCGGTCGCCGGCCTTCAGCCCGCTGGTCACGATCCAGTTGCTGCCGGCCGTGCGCGACGTTTCGATCTTGCGCCGCACCGCCTTGTTGTTTGGTCCCGCCAGATACACAAATGCCGATCCGTCGAAGTCGCGCTGTACAGCTTGCTGCGGAACCAGGATGGCGGTGGGATCGACCGCCTGCTCGAACGTCGCCGTGACGAACATGCCGGGCAACAAAAGCCCCTGTGGATTGGGAAAGCGGGCACGCAAGGTCACGGTGCCCGTGGCCTCGTTCACTGTCATTTCGGAAAATTCGACGGTCCCGGTCAGCCCATAGGCGCTGCCATCTTCCAGCTGCAGCCGCACCGCGGTGCTGCCGGGTGCGGCACCCCCCGCCGCGATCGCGCGGCGCAGCGCAGTGAGTTCGGCGCTCGACTGCTGCATATCGACATAAATGGGGTCGATGCGCTGGATCGTCGTCAGCGGCGTCGGTTGGCTCGCGCTCACCAGCGCGCCCGGGGTGGCGAGGCTGCGGCCGATGCGACCGCTGATCGGCGCGGTGATCGTCGCATAGCGCAGCGTGATGCGCGCGGTTTCCAGCGCCGCTCCATTTTGCGCCACCGCGGCGCGCGCGACGCGGGCTTCGGCCAGGGCGTCGGTATAATCCTGTTCGGCGATCGCCTGCATCTTGGCGAGCGGGGCGAAACGGCGAACGCGCTCGTCGGCGGCCTGCGCGCTGGCGCGGGCGCTGGCGAGGTTGGCGGCGGCCTGATCGACGGCGGCCTGATAGAGGCTGGCGTCGATCTGGTAGAGCGGTTGCCCGGCGCGCACGAAACCGCCTTCGGTAAACAGGCGGCGGCGGATCAGGCCGCCCACCTGCGGCCGGACTTCGCTGGTTTCGAAGGCCACCGTGCGCCCGCCGAGCGATGTTGTTACCGGGACCGCCTCGACCCTCGCAACGACAAAACCGACTTCCGGCGCCCCGCGACCGTTCTTGCCGGCCTCTTCCTCGCTCGAACAGGCGCCGAGCGACAGGGTCGCGGCGCATAATGTTCCGGCCAGCAGCAGCGACCTTTTGTCCAGCATATGGATATTCTCATGTCAGCACGCCGCGCGGCGGGGAGGGGTTGGCGCCTATTCAACCCATTGAATTGACGCATGCAAGGGCAATGCGGGTGATTGCGACAATTTAAGACAATTTTCTTCCGCCGACCGCTTGGGCGCATCGGCCGCTATTTGGGTGGTGCGACCGACTGGCGCTGGACAAAAGTTGACGCAAGTACCGCGGTTTCCTGCTCGTCGATCTTGCTGGCGGACGGCAGAAAGTCGGGGACAAGCGTTCGCGCAGCGCGCACCCCCATTTCGCGGATCGGCCAGCGCACGGTGCTGAGCGCGGGCCAGATATGCGTCGCGGTCGGGCTGTCGTCGAAGCCGATGATCGACAGCGCGCCGGGGACGTCGATCCGCTTGGCGTGCGCGACGCTCATCACCCCGGCGGCCATTTCGTCGTTCGAACAGAAGATCGCGGTCGGCGGCTCGGATAGCGACAGCAGCGCCTCGCCGGCCTCGATCCCGGCGGCATAGCGGTAATTGCCCGGCGCGTTATAGGCGTCCGGCAGGTCGAGCCCCGCTTCGGCGAGCGCTTCCATAAATCCCTTTTCGCGCTCGGCGGCCGAGCGGAAGCCGACCGGACCGCGCACGAAACCGATGCGGCGATGGCCGAGCGTGATCAGCGCGCGGACCGCTTCGGCAACCACCTCGCGGTCATTCGACGACACGCAATGTTTAGCATCGTCGAGCGGCGCCGACCCGACGCGCACATAGCGCACACCAAGATCTTCGCAGAGCGCGGCCAGCGCGTTGTTTTCGGAAATCGGCGGCAACAACAGCGCACCGATCGGGCGCTGCTTTTCGAGAAAGGTGCGGACGTCGTCAAGCAGCTGATCGGATCCGCGATCGACCGGGCGGACGAGCAGCGCCAAGTCGCTGTCCTTGATCGCGTCGAGTACGCCTTGCTGAAAGTTCAGCACCGTCTGGGCATTCGGATTGTCGTGCAGCAGCGCGATCAGGAAATTGCGCCGGAACGCCAGCGCACGCGCTTGCGGGTTGGGAACAAAACCCAGCGTCTCGATCGCCTGTTCGACCGCCTTGCGCGTCTTTTCGGTCAGAAATTCCGACCGGTTGATCACCCGGCTGACGGTCTTTTTCGATACCCCGGCGAGCGCCGCGACATCGTTGATCGTCGGCTGCTTGCCCCCCGGCCCCTTGGTCTGTGCCGCCATATGCGCCTTTTCCTCTGCGGGTTCCCGATGCTGTCCCGCCGTTCGCCCGCCGTGATGGGCGCGGGGCCGGGCGAAATCAACCGCGACAACCGCCATCTGCCGAAAACTGATACCGGTGTCCAGCGCAAGCCTCAAATCGTCAAGGCAGTGATATTGACACCGGTTACCAAAATGATTAGCGTGTCGCAAACCTAGCAAAGGAACCGCATCATGAAGATCGCGCTGATCACCGAGAACAGCCAGGCTGCCAAGAACGCCATCATCCACGACGCGCTGACCACGGTGGCCGAGCCGCTGGGACATCAGGTGTTCAATTACGGCATGTATTCGGCCGACGACAAAGCGTCGCTGACCTACATCATGAACGGCCTGCTCGCGGGCATCCTGCTCAACTCGAAGGCCGCGGATTTCGTCGTGACCGGTTGCGGCACAGGCATGGGCTCGATGCTCGCGTGCAACGCGATGCCGGGGGTGTTCTGCGGGCTGGTGATCGATCCGACCGATGCCTTCCTGTTCGGCCAGATCAACGACGGCAATGCAATTTCGATGCCTTATGCCAAGGGTTTCGGCTGGGCCGCCGAGCTCAACCTGCAAGATGTCTATCGCAAATTGTTCGATGGCGAACGCGGGCTGGGCTACCCCAAGGAGCGTGCTGAAATCATGCGGACGAACCGCGGCATCCTGAAAGATCTCAAGGCCGCGTCGTGCCACGACATGCTGACCGTGCTGAAAACGGTCGATCAGGACCTGCTGCGCGCCGCGATCGCGGGCGAGAAATTCGCAGAATATTTCTACGCCAACTCGCAGGACGAGGCGATCAGCGCTTATCTGAAGAGTGTTTCGGCGGAGCCGGCGCTCGCCTGACATGAGCAAGCTGTTTGACCTTTCGGGCAAGGTGGCGCTCGTCACCGGCGCCAATACGGGCATTGGGCAGGGGATTGCCCTCGCGCTCGCCGAAGCGGGGGCGGACGTCGCCGCTGCGGGGCGCTCGGCCGCCGATCAAACCGTGGGCAAGGTGCGCGCACTTGGCCGCAAGGGCGAAAACTTCGCCGCCGACCTGTCGAGCGTCGGCGCGGTGCAGCCGCTGGTCGATGCGGTGCTCGCCGAATTCGGCCGCATTGACATCCTCGTCAACAATGCCGGGATCATCCGCCGCGCCGATGCGGTCGACTTCACCGAGGCCGACTGGGACGCGGTGATGGACACCAATTTGAAGACCTTGTTCTTCCTCTGCCAGAGCGTCGGGCGCCACATGATCGCGCGCGGTAGCGGCAAGATCATCAACATCGCATCGATGCTGACCTTTCAGGGCGGCATCCGCGTGCCGAGCTATACCGCGTCGAAATCAGGGGTCGGCGGGCTCACCAAGCTGCTCGCGAACGAATGGGCGGCGAAGGGCGTGCAGGTCAACGCGATCGCACCCGGCTATATTGCAACCAACAACACCGCCGCGCTGCAAGGCGACGAAACGCGCAATCGTCAGATCATGGAGCGCATTCCCGCGGGCCGCTGGGGCGACCCCGCCGACATCGGCGGCGCCGCGGTGTTCCTCGCGTCGGGCGCGTCGGACTATGTGCAGGGGCATATCCTCGCCGTCGACGGCGGCTGGCTCGCACGCTAGGCTCGAAAACATCACCGTAGCCCTGAGCAAGTCGAAGGGCGCTTATCCGCGTTAGGCGCCCTTCGACAGGCTCAGGGCTATGGTCAAGATATAAGCCGGTTATCCGGCGAATGGAGTTGGGATGGGGCAAGGCAAGCTAGTCTTTTTCGGCGAATTGCTGATCCGCCTGACCGCGCCGGGCAACGAACTGCTGATGCAGTCGCCGTCGCTGGCGCTCCATGTCGGCGGCGCCGAGGCGAATGTCGCGATCGGGCTGGCGCACCTTGGCCATGACTGCGCGATGGTCAGCAGGGTTCCTTCGAATGCTCTGGGTCGCGGAGCAGTGGCGGCGGTGCGCGGCGGCGGCGTCGATTGCACCGCCGTCACCACGGGTCCCGGCCGGATGGGCCTCTATTTCCTGAGCGTCGGTGCAGGGCTACGGTCGTCCGAAATCGTCTATGATCGCGCGGGGTCCAGTTTCGCGGCGACCGGTGCCGACGATTATGACTGGGACGCCCTGCTCGCCGGTGCAGGCCTGCTCCACCTGTCGGGCATTACTCCTGCGCTCGGGCCGCGCTCGGCAGAGGCTGCACTCGCGGCGGCGCGCGCGGCGAAGCGGCTCGGCGTGCCGATAAGCTTCGACGGCAATTACCGCGCGATGCTGTGGGAGGCGTGGGACAGCGATCCGCGCGCAATCCTGTCCGAACTGATCGGCCTCGCCGACATCCTTTTCGGCAACCACCGCGACCTGTCGCTGGTGCTGGGGCAGGAATTCAGCGGCGACGGGGCGGACAGGCGGCGCGAGGCCGCCGAGGCCGGGCTCGCTGCCTTTCCGGACCTCCGGCTGATTGCCTCGACCGCGCGGCACACCGTCACCGCCGATCACCACCGCATCGCTGCGCGCGTCGATGTGCGCAGCGGTGGCCACCAGACCGGCGAGATCGACGTCACGGGCATCGTCGACCGGATCGGCGCGGGCGATGCCTTCGCCGCCGGGGTGCTCCATGCGCACCGCGCGAGCGGCGATGCGCGGGCGATGGCGGAAAGCGGGCTCGCGCTGACCGCGCTCAAACATTCGCTGCCGGGCGACGCGAGCCGTTTCGGGCAGGCCGACATCGATGCGTTCCACGGCGGCGGGCTTGATGTCCGGCGCTGACCCGATCGACCGCCGCGCGCTACTGGCTACGGCTGGCAGCACGCTCTTTCTTTCGGGGCTTGTGCGCGCCGAGATTGTGACTCCAATCCACCATATCGGGGCGGTCAGCGCGCCCGACGGTTCTTATCGTTCAGATAAGCGTCGCAGCTTTGGTGACGGCCAGTCCTGGAGCTTCACGGGTATCCGCTATGGCCGTGCCGCGCGTTTTCGTGCGCCGGTCGCGGTGACCAGCGCCGAGCAATTGCGCGGCGACGTCTTTGGTCCCGCCTGCCCCCAGACGGGCAGCCGTTACCAGCCGCAGGACGAGGATTGCCTGTTCCTCAACGTCTGGACGCCCGACATCGAACGGCCAGCGAAGCGCCCGGTGATGGTCTATTTCCACGGCGGCGCCTATTCGACCGGCAGTGTCACCGATCCGGTCAACGACGGCGCGCGCCTCGCCGCGCGCGGCGATGTCGTGGTCGTCACCGTCAACCACCGGTTGAACGCGCTCGGCTATCTCTATCTCGCCGGGCTCGATGCGCGCTTTCCTGACAGCGGCAACGCGGGGCAACTCGACCTGATCGTTGCGCTCCAATGGGTCCAGCGCAATATCGCTGCCTTTGGCGGCGATCCGGCCAATGTCACCGTCTTCGGCCAGTCGGGCGGCGGCGCCAAAATCGCGACGCTGATGGCGATGCCCGCGGCGAAGGGGCTGTTCCACAAGGCGATCACGATGAGCGGGCAGCAGGTCACCGCGTCGGGTCCGCTCAACGCGACGAAGCGCGCGCAGGCGTTTCTCGAAAAGCTCGGCAAGGATGTCGATCCGGCGACGGTGCCGGTCGAGCAATTGATCGCGGCATTGTCGGCCACCGATCCGATCCTCGGCGGCGGGGTTTATATGGGGCCGGTGCTCGACATGAGGCATCTGACGCGCCACCCCTTCTGGCCCGACGCCGCGCCGCAGTCGCTCGCTATTCCGATGATGCTCGGCAATACGGTGATGGAAACGCGCGCCTTCTATTCGCCGGACGGCAAACAGCTTGCCGGGCTGGGTTTCGATAATCTCGCGGCTCGCATCGCGCCCGAAATGCGGATCGACATCGAACCATCGTGGGTCGTCGCGCAGTTTCGGGGACGCTATCCTGCGGCAGATCCGCTCGAACTGTTCCACCGCATCGTCACCGCGGCGCGCAGCTGGCGCGGGCAGGTCGAGGAGGCCGAAGCGCGCGCGCGGGCGGGGCATCCGGGGTTCGTCTATCAGCTCGATTTCGAGGCTGCGAAGCACGCCGACGATATTGCGCTCAGTTTTGGCACCGTCGCTGACCCGACCCCGGCGCAGCAGGCGATGAGCGACCGGATGATGGACGCCTTCGTCCGCTTTGCGCGCACGGGCAATCCGGGCTGGTCGGCCTATGATCTGGCCAAGCGGCAGACGATGATCTTCGACACGGAAAGCCGGGTCGAAAATGGCCCGCGCAAGTGGGAGCGCGAGCTGTTCGCGCGCGCGCCGTATATCCAGCCGGGATCCTAACGCGTCATTGCGAGCGAAGCGAAGCAATCCAGAGCGGCTTACGCCACGCTGGATTGCCGCGTCGCTTCGCTCCTCGCAATGACGGAGATCAGACGATCCCCTGCGATCCGAGCCAGTTCCACAGCAGTTCGGGCCAGATCGCGACGGGCAGCCCTGCGGTCTTCATCAACCCGAAGCCATGCTCGCCGCGCTCGAAGAAATGCGCTTCGGCGGGTGCGCCGATGCCGCGCGTCGCTTCGCGGAGCCGCACGCTGTTGGCGACCTTGACGACGCTGTCATCCTCGGCGTGGAGCAGCCACAGCGGGGGCTGGTCGGCGCGGACGTTAAGCTCGGGCGAATAGAGTTTCTCGCGCGCCGCATCGGGCGTCGCGCCGATCAGTTTCTCGCGGCTCACCGCATGCGCGATCGCAGGGTCCATCGACACGACGGGATAGATGGCGGCAAGCGCGTCGGGCCGTGCGGGCAGCGGGTCGGCAGCGTCGACCGGATCATAGACCTCTGCGTCGAAGCGCGTGAGCAGGCTCGTCGCAACCTGTCCGCCCGCCGAGAAACCGCCAAAGGCGACACGCGCCGGATCGATGCCGTCGAGCTTCGCGCGGCTGCGCACCAGCCGCACCGCGCGCTGCGCATCGGCGAGCGGGGCGTCGGCGCCGTTCGTCCAGCCGTCGCCGGGCAGGCGATAGAAGAGGACATAGACGGTGACGCCGCGGTCCTTCAGCCAGCGCGCGAGCTCATAGCCTTCCTTGTCGATCACGACATAGCGATAGCCACCGCCAGGGGCGAGGATAACCGCCGCGCCGTTGGGCTTTGCCGGGCGGAAGATATCGAGGCGCGGGCGCGTGATCTTCTCGAGCATCCGGTCGCTGGCGTTCGGATCATCGCTGCGCTGGACGACCGCTTCGACGAGGCCCGGTGGCGGCTTGATATGGCCGTCCGGCCACAGCGCGATGCTCGCGTCGGGCGTCAGGCCCGCGGGCCGCGTCCACGCCGCCTCGGCCGCCGCGCTCGCAAAGGGCAGCGTCAGCCCCGCCGCCAACAGCGTGCGGCGACCCAGCGTCATGGCGCGGGCGCCTTGTTGGGATAGGCGATAATCAAGACCAGGGGTTCGCCGCCGGTCTGGCGGATACCGACCTTTGCGCCCTTGTAGAGCCACGCCGCGGTTCCGGCCTTCAATTCCTGTTCCTCGCCGTCCGAATGGACGATGCCGGTGCCGGAAAGGACATAATATATCTCGTCATGGTCGATCGGGTGGATGCCGATCGCAGCGCCCACGTGCAGCGCGCGCTTGCGAAATTCGAAGCTGCGCGGCGCCGGGACCGAATCGCTGATCCGGTAGGCAGTCGACATCCCGATTGCGCCATGCGGCGGCGCCTCCTCACGGACCGTCGTCGTCTCGTCGATCACGACCATCGCGGGGGCAGTTCCGCCAGCGAGGAGCAGGGCGAGCAGCGCGCTCATCGTCAATTCCCCGTCCGCGACGCGCGGTCGCGCGCCGACAGATTTTCCTGCGGCAGCGGCGCCGTCTGGCCGGGATAGATGCCCGACTTCGGCTCCATCGTCGCAAGATCCCAGTCTCCCTCGACAAAGGGCGCGCGCACCTCCTTGACCTTGGGGTAGGCGCTTACTTCCTGCTCGTCGTCGATCACTTGCCCACGCCCTTCGGCGACGAAAAAGAGCACACGGATTTCATCGGCGTCGCGCGCCCAGGGCCGCGCGCCGGCGGTCGACAGCACCGATGTTTCGACATCGCGCACCGGCAGGATGGTATAGCCGCCCACCGGCGCGAGCGGCGCCTTGGCGCGGATCAGCTTCGCCTGCGTCTCGCCATAGCGGCCGAATTCGGGCAGCGCCGCGCCGTGGCGATCGACGTGGAGATTGTCCTTGCCATAATATTCAAGGTCGCCGTCGCCGCCCAGCATCAGGAACGGCAGCTGCTCGTCGGTGTCGTTGCCGCCGCGCATCACGTTGCCGATCGCGGTGATCTGCCCTGTCACATAATCATGCCCGACCCATTCGAGGTTCATGAGGTTGTAATGCACCGCGCGGTGCTGCGGGTTATAGATCAGATTGTTGATCATCAGCGCCTGTCCGCCGCCCTTGATCAGCGGGTTGCGCTCGACATTATGCGCCCAGACATTGCGGTAAAAGACGATGCCCGTCGCATTGTCGTGGATCAGCGACCCCTTGCTGTGCTCGCCCTTGGGATGGCTCGCGTCGGCGAGGCCTTCGGCGGCGAGGTTGTTCGAAAAAGTGATATTGTGGCTCGTACCCGCCCGCCATTCGGCGACGCTGTTGCCGGTGAAGCGGGGGCCGGACGCCGACATATTTTCGTCGATCCCCCACATCAGCGTGCAATGGTCGACAATGACATTATGCGCCGCCACGGTCGAAAAAGTGTCGGCTTCCCAGCCGCTGCGTTTCGGTTGCCCATCGACCCCGGTGTAGATGCGCAGGTGGCGGATCACGACGTCGTGGGTCTTTACGTCGATGCCGGTGCGGATCAGCGTGATCCCGGGCCCCGGCGCGGTCTGCCCGGCGATGGTCAGAAATGGATGGGTGACGCTGATCGTCTGGCGTCCCATGTCGATGACGCCGCCGACCTCGAACACGATGATGCGCGGTCCGGGGGTCTCGATCGCAGCCTTCAGCGACCCCGGCCCGTCGGCCGCCAGCGTGGTCACGCGCAGGATCTGGCCGCCGCGACCGCCAATGGTGTGCGCAGCGGGGCCGACCGCACCCGGGAAGGCCAGCGGCGCCGCATCGGCGGCGAGCGCTGGGCTCGCAGGCAGTGCAAACGCCAGAAAAAGCGCGGCCAACCAAGGTTTTTTGGGCATCCCGTCTCTCCGATTCATTGGGGTATTGACACGGCTGTTCCAATCCCTCTATCTTCCTGACACCGGTTACCCCAATCGGTCAACGAGAAAATTTTCAAGGGAGAGGGGATAGGGCGGCCAGTCGCGACAGGCGACGGCGCCATCATCACTCTCAAAAAAAATTCCGGCCAGGCGATCATGCCGATTTGTCTGGTCTCGCAAAGTAACCGGTGTCATTTCTTGCTTCGGCAAGAGTTTCGGCCGATCAAGGGAGGATGATAATGGCTATTCATGCAACGCGGGGCCTTCGCGCTTTGACCCAATTGGCGTGCGGCGCTTCGCTTGCCGCGATCGCGGTGTCACCGGCTTTTGCCCAGGACGCCGCCGCGCCCGTCGCCGACGATACGGTCGCGACCGAAGACGAGATCGTCGTCACCGGCTTTCGCGCCTCGCTCGACAAGGCGCTCGACGTGAAGCGCGATTCGGTGGCCGCGGTCGACGCGATCGTCGCCGAGGACATCGCCAAATTCCCTGATCAGAACCTCGCGGAATCGTTGCAGCGCATTCCCGGCATCACCATCCAGCGCGACGGCGGCGAGGGCCGCGGCATCACCGTGCGCGGTCTCGGATCGCAATTCACGCGCGTTCGAGTCAACGGGCTCGAAACCGTTGCGACCTCGACCGACGGCGCCTCGGCGAACCGCGACCGCGCATTCGACTTCAACGTCTTTGCTTCCGAACTGTTCAGCTCGATCGTCGTCCACAAGACCGCGTCGGCCGAACTCGACGAAGGCTCGCTCGGCGCCGTCGTCGACCTCAACACCGGCAATCCGCTGGCGGGCAAGAGCGGCTTTACCGCGGCGCTGTCGGCGCAGGGCAGCTACAACGACCTGTCCGAAAAGGTCGGCCCGCGCGTGGCGGGCCTGCTCAGCTGGGTGAACGACGCCGGAACGCTCGGCTTTGCGGTGTCGGCGGCCTATTCGGACCAGAAGACGCTCGAGCTTGGCAACAACACGGTGCGCTGGGCGCAGGCGCGCTTCGATTCGGTCAATGGCGCCCCGTGCTTTACCACCACCGCAACGAGCGGCATCGGCGTCGCCAATTCGGGCGGCGTTTATACCAACGGCCGCTCCGCCGCGTGCGATTCGGTGGCGCTCGCCTTTCACCCGCGCATCCCGCGTTATGGCGAGATCGCGCACGACAAGAAGCGCCTCGGCATCACCGGTTCGATCCAGTTCGCGCCGACCGATGCGACCAAGATTTCGCTCGACGGGCTCTTCTCGAGCTTCAAGCATCAGCGCCGCGAGCGTTGGGGTGAAGTGCTGCTGCGCAGCAACGAACGCTCGATCAACGTCCGCGACTATGTGATCGACAACGACAATAACATGATCTCGGCGACGCTCGACGACGCATGGGTGCGCACCGAACATTATCTGCGCCAGGCCAAGACCGAATTTTATCAGTTCGGCGGCAGCTGGGATCAGGATGTCGGCGACAATTTCCGCTTCACCCTGCTCGGCGGCCTGTCGAAATCGATCGCGTCGATCCCGCTGGAAACCACGCTGGTCTTCGACGACCGCGACGCGCAGGGCTATCGCTACGACTATACCGACATGGCGAACCCGGTGCTGACCTTTGGCACCAGCGTCACCAATCCGGCGAATTTCCAGCTCGCCGAAATCCGTGACCGCCCGTCGGAGGTCGAGAACAAGTTCCGGACCGCGCAGCTGCGCACCGAATGGGACGTCACCGACGGCTTCACGGTCAAGGCGGGCGGCGTCTATCGCCGTTTCGATTTCACCAGTGTCGCCTTTACCCGCGACACCGTGGTGTGCGGCAACGGCGGTGTCGATCGCGTGCTCGGCACGCTGACCTGTTCGCCGTCGTCGGCGTTCGGCCCGACTGCGATCTACGGTTTCCCGGTGACGTCGTCGCTCGCCGAGCTGTTCAGGCTGGGGAAGGCGGGGCAGCCCGCCGGAACGACCACCGAATGGCTGGTCCCGAATCTGGAGGCGGGGACCGCCTTTACCGGCCTGTATAACCGCACCCCCGCGCTCGACGCCGGCAACAACCGCAGCGTGCGTGAAGAGGTCACCGGTGGTTATCTGCAATTCGACGCCAAGGGCGAATTGGGCGGGCTCGACTATGCGCTCAACGCCGGGATCCGTTACGTCCACACCGCGCAGACGTCGAGCGGGCTCAGCAGCGGCGCTGCGGTGACCGTGAAGCGCAGCTATGAAGATTGGCTGCCGTCGGTGAACCTGGCGTTGTTCCCGCACGAAGACATCATCATCCGCGCTGCGGTTGCCGATGTGATGACGCGCCCGACGCTCGGCAACCTGACCCCCGGCGGCTCGGTCGACGGGTTCAACTATCGGATCAACTACGGCAACCCGTTCCTCGATCCGTTCCGCGCCACCGCGTACGACCTGGCTTTCGAATGGTATTTTGCGCCGCAATCGATCTTTTCGGTCGCGCTGTTCAAAAAGGACATCGCAAGCTTCCCGGTCGCAACGACGAGCAGCGGCACCTTTGCCTCGACCGGTCTACCGACGTCGATCATCCCGCCGAGCAGCCCTGCCGCGATCAACCCCGAAGGCCAGCTGTGGACGATCAACTCGATCGGCAATGGCGAAGGCGCCAGTCTGAAAGGGGTCGAAGTTTCGCTGCAGGCTCCGTTCACCTTCCTGCCAGGGTTCCTTTCGAACTTCGGCGGCATCGTCAACGCGACCTTCATCGACTCGGACGCCGACTATTCGGTGGCGGGCCCGTCGGTCGTGCCTGGCGGTGCCAACGTCGGGGCGATCCGCAACGGCACGCTCTTCAACCTGTCGAAGCGCGCCTATAACGGCACGCTCTATTATGACGACGGCAAGTTCAGCGCCCGTGCCTCGATCAGCTATCGCAGCCGTTATGCCGACGCCAACAGCGGCACCGGCAATGTGTTCGAAGGCTATGGTTCGACGATCAACGTCGATGCGTCGATGCGCTATGCGATCACCGACAACATCGAAATCTCCGTCGAGGGCATCAATCTGACCGACGAATATCGCTATCGCTTCACCGACATCGACGCGAACCGCAATTACGAGAACAACCATTTCGGTCGCACCTTCCTGTTCGGTGCGCGCGTCAAGATTTGACGTCGACAGGTTAGTCCCGGTGAGGCCCGGTCTTCGCTTGCGGGGGCCGGGCCTTTCTTTTTCAAGGAGAGCAAATTGACCGATCGCCGCGAGATGCTGAAGCTGGCCGGGACGGGATTGATGGCTACCGGTCTGTCGGGCCTCGCCGGACCGTCGGCGCTGGCCGCCGCGTCGTCATCGCCATCGGCCCCGCCATGGGCGAAGGGCTTCGACGGTCAGCGCAAGCCCGATCTTGGCGACGGGCGTTTTCTCAATCCGATCATGGCCGGCGACCATCCCGACCCGTCGATCCTGAAGGACGGCGCCGATTATTACATGACCTTCTCGACCTTTGACTCCTATCCGGGGCTGGTCATCTGGCATTCGCGCGACCTGGTGAACTGGCGCCCGATCGGTCCGGCGCTCCACAAGAATATCGGATCGGTGTGGGCGCCCGAGCTGGTGAAGCATGGCGGCCGTTTCTTTCTGTACATCCCCACCAAAGGCCCGAACACCAGCTGGGTGATCTGGGCCGACACGATCGAGGGGCCGTGGAGCGAGCCGGTCGATCTGAACCTGCCCGACCATATCGACCCCGGTCATGCGGTCGGCGAGGACGGATCACGCTGGCTGTTCCTGTCGGGCGGCGACCGCGTGCGATTGTCCGACGACGGGCTGTCGCGAATCGGCGAGCCGGAACATGTCTATGATCCGTGGCGCTACCCCGCCGACTGGGTGGTCGAGGGTTTCGCACCCGAGGGGCCGAAGATCACGCGCCACGGCGACTATTTTTACATGATCACCGCGGTCGGTGGCACCGCGGGTCCGCCGACGGGTCATATGGTGATCGCGGCGCGGTCGAAGTCGATCCACGGTCCGTGGGAAAATTGCCCCGCGAACCCCATCGTTCGCACCACATCGGCCGCCGAAAAATGGTGGTCGCGCGGCCATGCGACGCTCGTCGAGGGCCCGGGGGGCGACTGGTGGAGCGTCTATCACGGGTTCGAAAATGGCTATTGGACGCTGGGGCGGCAGGCGCTGCTCGACCCGATCGAATGGACCGCCGACGGCTGGTTCCGCATGAAGGGCGGCGACCTGTCGCAACCGATCGCCAAACCGGCAGGCGGGACCGTCGCGGGGCCCCATGGCATGGCGCTGTCGGATGATTTCGGCGCGCTGGCGCTCGGCGCGAAATGGAATTTCTTCAAGCCCGGCCCCGACGAGCGCAGCCGTGCGCGCGTCGCGGATAACGCCCTGGTGTTGACGGCGCGCGGCAAGGCGCCGGTCGATTCATCGCCCTTGCTCTTGATCGCGGGCGATCAGGCCTATCGGTTCGAATGCGACATCGAGATCGCACCCGGCGGCACCGCGGGCTTGATCCTCTTCTACGACGAGAAGCTCTATTGCGGGCTCGGCTTCGACGGCGGGCGCTTCGTCACCCACCAATATGGCATCGAACGCGCGCGCCCCGCCAATCCGCACGGGCGGCGGATGCGGGTGCGCGTCACCAACGACCGCCATATCGTGACATATGACACCAGCGGCGATGGCGGGAAGACCTGGGTCCGTTTCGACCGCGGCATGGAGGTGTCGGGTTACCACCACAATGTCCGCGGCGGTTTCCTGATGTTGCGCCCCGGGCTTTACTCAGCCGGGGCGGGCGAGGCGCGGTTCCGCGACTTTCGCTTTGAGGCGCTCGGGTAGCGATTTTTCGTTTCGCACAAAGACACAAAGACACGAAGAGGGATCATCATTTTTCCCAAAGGCGGTTTCCCGCCGAAGGCGATATTTGAAAGCGCTTCGCGCTAATCGCAACCTACGGCAGGCCATGGAGCAGACCCCTTCGTGTCTTTGTGTCTTTGTGCGAAATTTTTCCCAGCGCTACGTTGGCTTCAAAGCGTCACGCCCGATTTCCAGATCGCTATGTCGCGTTCCTCATTGGCTTCCGCCTTGGTGATGGCGCCTGACGCGGTGGCGACGATCAGATCGCGCAGTGCGTTCGACGCCGCGTCAAACCCGTCGTCGATCACCGTCCCGGCATCAAAGTCGATCCACCCCGCCTTGCGCGCGGCCAGATCGCTGTTCGAGGCGATCTTCAGCGTCGGCGCCGGAAAGCCGAGCGGCGTGCCGCGTCCGGTGGTGAACAGGATCACCGTCGCACCCGCGGCGGTCAGCGCGGTCGACGACACCGCGTCGTTGCCCGGCGCTTCGAGCAGCGTCAGCCCCGCCAGCCGCGCCTCGCCGCCGTAGCGCTGGACATCGACGAGCGGCACCTGTCCACCCTTCTGCACCGCGCCCAGCGATTTTTCCTCGAGCGTCGTGATCCCGCCGGCGATATTGCCGGGCGAGGGGTTCTCGCTCACCGGCTCGCCGTTGCGGATGAAATAGTCCTTGAAGTCGCGGACCAGCGCCGCGGCTTCGTCGAACACCGCGCGCGATACGGCGCGGTCCATCAATATCTGCTCGGCGCCGAAAATTTCCGGAATTTCGGTAAGGATGACCTGGCCGCCCGCGGCGGCAACGGCATCGGCCATGCGCCCGACGAGCGGGTTGGCGGTGAGGCCCGAGAGGCCGTCCGACCCACCGCATTTCACCCCCAGGGTCAGCTTGGACAGCGGCACCTCGCGGCGCGGCGTATCGGCGCATCCGGCGACGAGTTCGTCGATCAGTGCGAGGCACGCGGCCTCGTCATCCTCGACCGCCTGCGCCGACAGGGTGCGGATATGCCCGCGGCGGTCGGCGGGGATCAGCGCGGTGAGCGCGCCGAGCTGGTTGCTCTCGCACCCGAGCCCGACGATCAGCACGCCCCCGGCATTGGGATGCTGCGCCAGTGCGGCGAGCACGGCGCGCGTATGGCCAAGGTCGTCGCCAAGCTGCGAACAGCCAAAGGGATGTTTGAAGGCATGGATGCCGTCGACGCGCCCGGCATGGCGAATGCCCGCGATGCGCGCGACGCGCGCGGCGAGATTGCCGACGCAGCCGACGGTCGGCAGGATCCAGATTTCGTTGCGCGTGCCGACGCGCCCGTCGGCGCGGACATAGCCCGAAAAGCCCGGCGCCGATGCTGCGGTGGGCGGTGCGTCGGTCGGCACCCCGGTATATTGATAGTCGCCGTCGCTACCGAGCGCGGTCGCCAGATTGTGGCTGTGGACATGCTCGCCGGGCGCGATGTCGGCGGTCGCGATGCCGATCGGAAAGCCATATTTGATCACCGCAGCGCCCCGCGCGATCGGCGCGGTCGCAATCTTGTGCCCGCGCGCGACGGCAATTGCGGCGCAAACATCGTCGCGTGCGATCGGCTTCGCGCCCGCCGCAATATCGGCAATCGCGGTCGCGACATTGTCCGCCGCATGCACGCGGATGGCCTTGTCGATCGGATATTCGCTTGCTTTTGACACCGGTGTCTCTTAGACGGTTTCGCGGAAGAGGGAAATGACAAAGATGCCGGCAACAGCTGATCACGAAAATGTCGCCCGCGCGTTTCTGGCCGCTCGCGCGAAAAAGACACCGCTTACCTTGTATCCGGGAGCGATGCCGCAAACGATGGCCGACGCCTATGCGATCCAGGATCGTGCGATTGCGCTCGACGGGCGCCGCGTCGGCGGATGGAAGGTCGGGCGAATCGCGCCCGATCTGGTCGATCGCTACGGCGGCAACCGCCTGACCGGCCCGATTTTTGTCGACGAAATTCATGATGGGTCCGCGCAGCCGGCGATGCCGGTCTATGCCGACGGTTTCGCCGCCGCCGAAGCCGAGATATTGCTCTGCTTTGGCGAGGTCGGAACGCGCGATTATGACATCGACAGCGTGCGCGATTGCATCGTCGACGTTCGCACCGGGATCGAGATTGCAAGCTCGCCCTTTCCCGAAATCAACCGCCACGGCCCCGCGGTCACCGCGTCGGATTATGGCAACAACAAGGGGCTGGTGCTTGGTCCTTCGATCGTCGGCTGGCAGGACGCCGACCTTATTCGCATGCCGGTCGAAATGGCGATCGACGGTGAAACGGTCGGTGCCGCGACGATGGAGGCGATGCTCGACGGTCCGTTCGGATCGGCGCTGTTCCTGATCGAAATCCTGCGCGCGCGCGATATTGCGATTCCGCCCGGTACCCTGGTGTCGGCGGGCGCGATCACCGGCATCCATGAAGTCAGGCCCGGGCAACGTGCCGAAGCGCTGTTCGACGGAAAAATCCGCGTCGGTTGCTCGATTACAAGCTATTAAAGCAAGAACGGGAGAGGTTTATGGCACAGGCATTCGCGGACGGAGGGACGGCGGCGCCAGTGCCGCGGTCGGGGCGGTATCGCTGGCTGATCGTCGCGCTACTGTTCGCCGCGACCACGGTCAATTATATCGACCGCACCATGCTCGGCCTGCTCGCGCCGACGCTCGGGCAGGAGCTCGGGTGGAGCGAGAATGACTATGGCAACATCGTCACCGCGTTCCAGGCCGCCTATGCGCTTGGCTTCCTCCTCATGGGCTGGCTGATCGACCGTTTCGGACCGAAAATCGGCTATGCGATCGCGATCAGCATCTGGACCGTCGGCCATGTCGCGCACGGCTTCGCCTCGTCGGTCGCCTCCTTCATGATGGCCCGCGTGATTCTCGGCGTCGGCGAGGCAGGGCATTTCCCGTCGGTCGTGCGCGCGTCGAGCGAATGGTTCCCGCAAAAGGAACGCTCCTACGCGATCGGCTGGGTGAACAGCGCGACGACGATCGGCGTCATCCTGACCGCGCCGACGATCGCATTGTTCATGGTGTGGATGGGTTTCGACTGGCGTGAAACCTTCATGTATACCGGCGCCTTCGGCGTCATCCTGCTTGTGCTCTGGCTCTGGCTCTACAGCAACCCGCGCGAGAGCGGGAAAGTGAGCGAAGCCGAGCTGGCGTGGATCGAACATGATCCGCCCGAAAAGATGGAGCGGCTCGGCTGGGGCGCGATCGTCACCAAGCGCGAGGCGTGGGCCTATGCGATCGGCAAATTCCTGACCGATCCGGTCTGGTTCCTGATGCTTTTCTGGCTGCCCAAATATTTCAGCACCACCTACAATGTCGATTTGAAAGTCGTGCTGTTGCCGATGATCATCATGTATCTGCTGTCGGACGTCGGCAGCATCCTTGGCGGCTGGGTATCGTCGAAGCTGATCCAGACCGGACATAGCGTCAATTTCGCGCGCAAGGCGACGATGCTCGGCGCGGGTTGCTGTGTGCTGCCTTTGCTGTTCGTTTCGGGGCTCGACAATATGTGGCTCGCGGTGGTGCTGATCGGCATCGCGCTCGCGGGGCATCAGGCCTTTTCGTCGACGATCCTGTCGATCCCGCCCGACATGTTTCCGAAACGCGCGGTCGGGTCGGTGATCGGGCTTGGCGGCTTTGCGGGCGGCGTCGGCGGGATGATCATGGCGAAGTCGACCGGGCTCGTGCTCGACGCGACGGGGGGCAATTACACGATCATCTTTGCGGCCTGTACCGTCGTCTATTTCCTCGCTGTGGCTGCGATCCATAGCCTGAGCCCGCGGCTTGCACCGGTCACCGTGGGCGTGGTGAAATAAGTCGATGCCGCGTCCGTTGCTGCTGTCTCCCGACCGTCTCTTTCCGTCCGACCCGGCGCAGCGCGACATCGCGCGCCGGCTCTATGCGGAGGTTGCGGACCTGCCGATCATCAGCCCGCACGGCCACACCGACCCGAGCTGGTTCGCGGGCAATGCGCCGTTCGGCAATGCGGCGGAGCTCTTGCTCCATCCCGACCATTATGTGTTCCGGATGCTCTATTCGCAGGGCGTTTCGCTCGATGCGCTCGGTATCCGCAATCCGGACGCCGACCCGCGCGAAAGCTGGCGGCTGTTTGCGCAAAATTACCATCTCTTCCGCGGCACCCCGAGCCGCATGTGGATGGACTGGGTGTTCGCTGAGGCGTTCGGTTTCGACGTGCAATTTTCCGCCGAAACCTCGGACCTCTATTACGATCGCATCACCGAGGCGCTGACGACCGACGCTTTCCGTCCGCGCGCGCTGTTCGACCGCTTCGGGATCGAGGTGATCGCGACGACCGAAAGCCCGATCGATACGCTCGAGCATCACGCTGCCATCCGCGCTGCGAACGACAGCGGCGAATGGGGCGGGTGCGTAGTCACCGCCTACCGCCCCGACCCGGTCGTCGACCCCGAATTCGAACGCTTTCGCGACAATCTGCAACGCTTCTCCGACCTTTCGGGCGAAGATGCCTTCTCCTATGCCGGCTATCTCGCCGCGCACCGAAACCGCCGCGCCTTCTTCGCCGCGATGGGTGCGACCTCGACCGACCACGGCCACCCCACCGCGGCGACCGCCGACCTATCGGAGGCACAAGCCGAGGCGCTGTTCGCGCGTGTGACCGGCGCCGACGTCAGCGCAGCCGACGCCGAGCTGTTTCGCGCGCACATGCTCACCGTGATGGCGGGGATGAGCCTCGACGACGGGCTGGTGATGCAGATTCATCCCGGCGCCCTGCGCAACCACAATCCCTGGCTGTTCGACCATTATGGCCGCGACAAGGGCGCCGATATCCCGACGGCCACCGACTATGTCCATGCGCTGCGCCCGTTGCTTGGGCGTTATGGCAATGAGGCGGGGCTGACCATCATCCTCTTCACGCTCGACGAGACGAGCTACGCGCGCGAACTGGCGCCGCTCGCGGGCCATTATCCGGCGCTGAAGCTTGGCCCCGCCTGGTGGTTTCACGACAGCCCCGAAGGGATGCGCCGCTTCCGCAGCCAGACGACCGAGACCGCGGGCTTCTACAACACAGTCGGTTTCAACGACGATACGCGCGCCTTCCTGTCGATCCCCGCGCGCCACGACGTCGCACGCCGCATCGACTGCGGTTTCCTCGCGCAGCTCGTCGCCGAGCACCGGATGGAGGAATGGGAGGCCGCCGAACTCGCCGCCGACCTCAGCTACAATCTCGCCAAGGCTGCGTACAAGCTGTGAGGCTGTCGGCTGAAACGCCGCTCCCGGCGTCGGTGCAGGCGCCGGGTTACGACCGCGCCTCGCAGGCGGCGGGGATCGCCCATATCGGCATCGGCGCGTTCCACCGCGCGCATCAGGCCGTCTATACCGACGATGCGATGGGGGCGGGTGAGCGCGATTGGGGCATAGTCGGCTTGTCGCTTCGTTCTCCCGGTGTTGCCGCGCAGCTAAATCCGCAGGACGGGCTCTATACGGTCAGCACGCGCAGCGCTGCGGGGACCGGGTTGCGCCTGATCGGGGCGGTGCAGAAGGTGCTTGTCGCGGCCGACGAGCCGCAGGCCGTCATCGACGCTATCGCCGCATCGCCGACGCACATCGTCAGCTTCACCGTCACCGAGAAGGGCTATCTGCGCCGCTCTGACGGCACGCTCGATCTCGATGCGGCCAAGGGACCGTCGAGCCTCTACCGCTTTATCGGCGCCGGACTTTCCGCACGCAAGGCGAAGGGCTTGCCGGGCCTGACCCTGCTCAGCTGCGACAATCTGGCGAACAATGGCGCGGTGCTGAAGGCACTGATGCGCCAGTATCTTGCCGTGGAATATCCCGTTCTGGTGGATTGGTTCGACCGCGAATGCCGCTGTCCCGCGACGATGATCGACCGCATCGTGCCCGCGACCACTGACGCCGACCGCGCGGCGATCGAGGCCGAACTCGGCGTCCGCGACGAAGGCGCTGTCGTCACCGAAGGCTTCAGCCAGTGGGTGATCGAGGATGATTTTGCGGGGCCGCGCCCGCGCTGGGAACAGGTCGGCGCGCAGCTCGTCGCCGATGTTGCCCCCTATGAGACGGCAAAGCTGCGCATGCTCAACGGCGCGCATTCGGCGCTCGCCTATATCGGGCTGGGGGCAGGGCATGACTATGTCCATCAGGCGATCGCCGATCCCGCGATCCGCCCCGTCATCGACCGGCTGATGCGCGATGAGGCCGCGCCGACGATCGACGCCGCCCCGGGGCAGGATCTCGCCGCCTATGCCGATGCGCTGCTCGAGCGCTTCGCCAATCCGGCGCTTCACCACCGGCTGATCCAGATCGCGATGGACGGCAGCCAGAAGATTCCGCAGCGCTGGCTCGAAACGCTGGCATGGCATCAGGCGCGCGGGGCGCGCTGCTCGTCGCTCGAAGCGGCGATCGCCGCGTGGATCGCTTTTCTTCGGAGCGACCATCCGATCGACGATCCGCTGGCCGATCGGCTGAGGGCCGCAGCGGCGGGTCCCTATGCGATCGAACGGATATTCGGCGACGGCGGGCTGGTCGCCTCGGATTGGTGGCCATAAGCCCATATGAAATCCGTTCGTGCTGAGCTTGTCTAAGCACCGTTCTTCTTTTTTCCGACGTCGCAAGAAAGAACGGCCCTTCGACAAGCTCAGGGCGAACGGATTGAGGTAGGCGCTAAACCGGCACCAGCAGCCCTTTACTCTCCCTTACCTCGGCATCCAGCCAGTCGATGAACGCCCGCATCCGCGGTTGCGGCGCGACGTCGCGGTGGAGCGCAAGCCAGAAGGCACGCGCGATCGCCTGATCGGGACGCACGCGGACCAGCGCGGGATCGCCCGCTGCGAGGAAGCAGGGGAGGACGCCGACCCCCGCGCCGCCCGCGATCATCCGCCGCTGCGCGAGGATCGACGAAGACCGGACATTGGCGCGTAGCCCCGGCTCGATTTCGCCCAGATAGTCGAGTTCGGGGGCGTAGAGGATGTCGGGCATATAGCCGATCACCGGGATGCCCGCGCGCGACAACGGCGCTGCGGTCACAGCCGCCTGCCAGTCGCTCCGGTCCGCGGGCGCATAGAGGCCAAGGCTGTAGTCGGACAGCTTGCGCGTGATCAGTGGGCCTTTGCGTGGCCGCGCCAGCAGCACCGCCATATCGGCCTCGCGCCGCGACGGATTGAGAAAGCCCGACGAGGCGACAAGGTCGATCTCGAGCTCGGGATGCGCATCGACGAATTTGCCGAGCCGCGGGGCGATGAAGCTGTTGCCGAAGCCTTCGGACACGCTGATGCGCAATTGCCCTGACAGCGGCGATCCGCCGTCGGGCGCCATGTGGATGCGCGCCGCCGCCGCCGCCATCGCCTCGGCGTGCGGAACGAGCGCCCGACCTGCCGCCGTCAGAACGAAACCCGTCGGCGCCCGTTCGAACAAGGTCTGCTGGAGCGCGGCTTCGAGCGCGCTGACCTGACGGCTGACCGTCGTCGCATCGACGTGCAGCGCCGCCGCGGCACGCGCCAGCGTGCCGTGACGCGCGACAAACAGGAAATATTGCAGCTTGTCCCAGTCCATATGCCTGCAAATATGCAGGATAAGGCTGCAAGTCTATCCCTTGCAATCGCCCCCTAACTCGGCTGTTGCAGCGGCAACATTTTTTGGGAGACTCGGATATGCGACAGATCGACCATCATATCGTCGGCGGCGCCGGCAGCAGCAGCCGCTTCGGCGACGTCCTCGACCCCAATAATGGCGGCGTGCAGGCGCAGGTCGCATTGGGCGACCGCGCTATCCTCGACCGCGCCGTCGCCGCGGCGAAAGCCGCGCAGCCCGCCTGGGCCGCAACGAACCCGCAGCGCCGCGCGCGCGTGATGTTCGAATTCAAGCGCCTCGTCGAAGCCAATATGAACCAGCTCGCGGAGATGTTGTCGAGCGAACATGGCAAGGTGATCGCGGACTCGAAGGGCGATATCCAGCGCGGGCTCGAGGTCATCGAATTCTGCTGCGGCATCCCGCATGTGCTGAAGGGCGAATATACGCAGGGCGCGGGGCCGGGCATCGACGTCTATTCGATGCGCCAGCCGGTCGGCATCGGCGCGGGGATCACCCCGTTCAACTTCCCCGCGATGATCCCGCTGTGGATGGGCGGCGTCGCGACCGCGACGGGCAACGCCTTCATCCTCAAGCCCAGCGAGCGCGACCCGTCGGTGCCCGTCCGCCTGTCGGAGCTGTTCCTCGAAGCCGGGTTGCCCGAGGGCATTTTCCAGACCGTCCATGGCGACAAGGAGATGGTCGACGCGATCCTCGACCATCCCGACATCGGCGCGGTCAGCTTCGTCGGCTCGTCGGACATCGCGCATTATGTCTATAATCGCGGCGTCGCGAACGGAAAGCGCGTGCAGGCGATGGGCGGCGCGAAGAACCACGGCATCGTCATGCCCGACGCCGATCTCGACCAGGTCGTCAATGACTTGACCGGCGCCGCCTTCGGCTCGGCGGGTGAGCGCTGCATGGCGCTCCCCGTCGTCGTCCCCGTGGGCGAGGACACCGCGAACCGGCTCCGCGAAAAGCTGATCCCCGCGATCGAAGCGCTGCGCGTCGGCGTGTCGACCGATGCCGAGGCGCATTACGGCCCCGTCGTGACGCAGGCGCACAAGGAAAAGGTCGAAGGCTGGATCGCCAAATGTGCCGAGGAAGGCGCCGAACTGGTTGTCGACGGCCGCGGCTTCACCTTGCAGGGGCATGAAAAGGGCTTCTTCGTCGGCCCGACGCTGTTCGACCATGTCACCACCGACATGGAAAGCTACAAGGAAGAAATCTTCGGCCCGGTGCTGCAGATCGTCCGCGCCCCCGATTTCGAAACCGCGCTCGAACTGCCCAGCAAGCACCAATATGGCAATGGCGTCGCGATCTTCACGCGCAACGGCCACGCCGCGCGCGAATTCGCGGCGCGCGTGCAAGTCGGCATGGTCGGCATCAACGTGCCGATCCCGGTGCCCGTCGCCTATCACACGTTCGGCGGCTGGAAGCGTTCGGCGTTCGGCGACACCAACCAGCACGGCATGGAAGGCGTCAAATTCTGGACCAAGGTCAAGACGATCACCGCGCGCTGGCCCGACGGGTCGCCCGACGGCGGTAATGCGTTCGTGATTCCGACGATGGGTTGACGGGGGCAACCCGTGAGCCGGCTCGGACATTTCTCCTGTCGAAGGAGAAGGACGATGAAGATCTGGACGATGCCCGCGCTGCTGCTGCTCGCGGCGTGCGGC
The DNA here is from genome assembly GCF_005503695.1 of Sphingopyxis sp. 2PD. Lineage (GTDB taxonomy): Bacteria > Pseudomonadota > Alphaproteobacteria > Sphingomonadales > Sphingomonadaceae > Sphingopyxis. The sequence goes on along the minus strand of NZ_SCMU01000002.1, from coordinate 35,773 downwards.
GGTGGCGACGAGCGATCTGACGCGGAGGATGCGGCTGCGCCCGCGACCCCCGCCGATGTGCCGAATACCGAAGTCGATGCCGACCTGCGGACAGCAAAGGAGGAAGCGTCGACCAATCCCGCGAGCGATCCCGTCGCGGGCGCTGGCGCGGCGATCCCGGCGGCGATCCGTGGCCGCTGGGCGCTGAACACTGCCGATTGCACCGCGAAAAAGGGCGCCGATCTGACCGCGGTGACGATCGATGCGACGAACCTGCGCTTTTACGAATCGCATGGCGAACTCGCGCGCGTCCGCGAAGGCGGTGCGAACCGGCTGGTCGCCGATTACCGGTTCAGCGGCGAGGGGCAGGAATGGGATCGGCGGATCGAGCTCGCGCTTGCCGATGGCGGCAAAATGCTCGTCCGCCGCGATATGGGTGAGGGTGCCGCGGCGGGCGCGATGCGCTATACGCGCTGCGCCGGATGACGGTTTTGAAAGGGAGACTCACGATGGATATTCGCTGGATTGCAATTGCCGCCGCCCTGCCGCTCGCCGCCTGCGCGAGCAGCGAAGCCCCGGTCGAGTCGACCCCGGCGGCACCCGAAGCCGCAATGACGTGCAAGGCCGATGCGGTGCAGAGCCATGTCGGCCATGTTGCGAGCGCGGAAATGGGCGCGGCGATCCTCAAACAATCCGGCGCCCGCACCTTGCGCTGGGGCCCGCCGCGCAGCGCGATGACGATGGACTACCGCCAGGACCGCGTGAACATCATGTACGACGACGCCTACAAGATCACGCAGGTCACCTGTGGCTGATTCGGGTCGTCGCAATCATAGCTCGGCCTCCCCGTTCGAACCCGTTTATGGCTACAGCCGCGCGGTTCGGGTGGGGGACCGTATCGATGTCGCGGGCTGCGCGCCGATCGAGGCCGATGGCAGTTCGACGCTCGGCGATGCGGGGGTTCAGGCGGCGCGCTGCCTGACGATCATTCGCGAGGCGTTGGAAGCGCTTGGCGGTTCGCCCGCCGACGTCGTGCGCACGCGCATGTATATCACCGATCCGGCGGACGCGGATCTGGTGGGGCGGGCGCATGGCGCGATGTTCGGCGACATCCGCCCCGCCTCGACGATGCTCGTCATCCCCGCGCTGATCCGCCCCGAGTGGAAAGTCGAAATCGAAGCCGAAGCCATCGTTGGGGGCAACGGATGATATGGCGCCTTTTCCTGATAGGATGCGCTGCTGCGATCTCGTGCGACGCTCCTGCTATAGCCGCCGAATTGGACGGTCCGGCCCGGTTTTGCGGTTATTCGCCTATCATCGATCTCCTGCCTGGAGAGCGTGTCGAAACGCTCACTGGAGGAATCCATGGTGGCTCCTTCCGTTGGAGCGGCGATTTCGGATCACTTGTCGTTCATGGCAACGGGTGGGCGAGTAAGCCTAAAGGTGCTGTCGCGTTAAAGCGAAATGCAAAGGGCCACGTCCGTTACGCTTCGCGGAAAAGCGGAGGCGAATACGGGGTTGCCATCTGGAACCGCAGGCACGGGGCTGCTTATTTTTCATCGCCGAAGCCACTGACCGATGCGCAATTGACCGCAATCGACCGGGTCGATCTCTTCAACGAGGGTGAAGACCCAGACGGCTGCGATTTGCGAACAATTTTTTCTTGGGAATGACCATGACCGACCAGTTCCAGCTTACCGACGACCAGCTCGCCATTCAGGACATGGCGCGCAAGTTCACCGCCGACCGCATCACGCCCTTTGCCGCCGAATGGGACGAGAAATGCCATTATCCGGTCGAGGTGTGGAAGGCCGCGGGCGAGCTTGGCTTCGGCGCCATTTATGTCGCTGAGGAATCGGGCGGCATCGGGCTGGGGCGGCTCGAGGCGGCGCTGATCATGGAGGCGATGGCCTATGGCTGTCCCGCCACCAGCGCTTATGTGTCGATCCACAATATGGCGACGTGGATGATCGACCGTTTCGGCGGCGCGGCGATCAAGGACCGCTACCTGCCGAGCCTGGTCAGCATGGACAAGATCGCGAGCTATTGCCTCACCGAACCCGGCTCGGGGTCCGACGCCGCGGCACTCAAGACGACCGCGAAAAGGGACGGCGACCATTATGTGCTGAACGGCACGAAGCAGTTCATTTCGGGCGCCGGGGTCAACGACATCTATGTCTGCATGGTCCGCACCGGCGAGGAAAAATCGAAGGGTATTTCCTGCCTCGTCATCGAAAAGGACACGCCGGGATTGAGCTTCGGCGCCCCCGAAAAGAAGCTCGGCTGGAATGCCTCGCCCACCGCGCAGGTGATCTTCGAGGATTGTCGTGTACCGATCGAAAATCTCGTCGGTGCCGAGGGCGACGGCTTCCGCTTTGCGATGGCGGGGCTCGATGGCGGCCGCCTTAACATCGGCGCCTGTTCCTTGGGCGGTGCGCAGCGCTGCCTCGACGAGGCGATCGCCTATACCAAGGACCGCCAGCAATTCGGGCAGCCGGTCGCCGATTTCCAGAACACCCAGTTCATGCTCGCCGACATGGCGACCGACCTCGAAGCCTCGCGCGCCTTGCTCTATCTCGCCGCGGCCAAGGTCACCGCGAATGCGCCCGACAAGTCGCGCTTCTCGGCGATGGCGAAGCGGCTCGCGACCGACAATGGCAGCAAGATCGTCAACGACGCGCTGCAATTGTTCGGCGGCTACGGCTATTTGCGTGATTATCCGATCGAGCGTTTCTGGCGTGACCTCCGCGTCCACTCGATCCTCGAAGGCACCAACCAGGTGATGCGGATGATCGTCGGAAGGGATTTGCTGCGCCAATGACCGAAGACATTCTCATCTCCACCGACGGTCGCATCGGCCGCCTGTCGCTCAATCGCCCCAAGGCGATCCATGCGCTCAACCTCGCGATGTGCGAAGCGATGATCGACGCGCTCATCAAATGGCGCGATGACGACGCGATCGAAGCGGTGATCATCGACCATAGCGAGGGGCGCGGCTTCTGCGCTGGGGGCGACATCCGCATGCTCGCCGAGAGCGGTGCGAAGGACGGGGTCGAAGCGCGCGCCTTCTTCCATACCGAATATCGTCTCAACCATCTGCTGTTCACTTACCCCAAGCCCGTCGTCGCTTTCATGGACGGGATCACGATGGGCGGCGGGGTCGGCATTTCGCAGCCGGCGAAATATCGCATCGCGACCGAGCATACGCGCTTTGCGATGCCCGAGACGGGGATCGGCCTGTTCCCCGACGTCGGCGGCGGCTGGTACCTCCCACGACTCGAAGGCCGCGTCGGGGTGTTCCTTGCGCTTACCGGGGCGCGGCTCGACGGCGCCGAATGTCTCGCGCTCGGACTCGCGACGCATTATCTGCCGTCCGAACATCTGGCCGAAGCGAAAAAGCGGATCGCCGTGCATCCCGATCGCATCGGCGGCATATTGGGCGAACTGTCGGTCACCGCGCCGCCCGCGGAGATCACGCACCAGATCGACAAGATCAACCGGCTGTTCGCCAGCGACACCTATGAAGACATTCTCGCCGCGCTCGAAGCCGATGGCGGAGAATGGGCGGAAAAGGAGCTTGCGGCGCTGCACAGCAAATCGCCGCAGACTTGCAAGGTCGCGCTCCGCCAATTGAAGGAAGGCGGGGCGATGCACGACTTTGCCGCGCAGATGACACAGGAATATGCGATCGGCAGCCGCGTCGTCGCGATGCACGATTTCATCGAAGGCGTCCGCGCGCTGATCATCGACAAGGACAACAGCCCGAAATGGGATCCGCCGACGCCCGAAGCGGTGACCGACGACTGGATCGACGCGATCTTCGCGCCGCTGCCCGAGAATGAGAAATGGACGCCGCTTACCTGAGCCTTTGCCGCTACCCTGCCTCGTCACCCCGGACTTGATCCGGGGTCCATTCGGGCCTCGCTGGAATGGATGCCGGATCAAGTCCGGCATGACGATTGATCGGAGAATTTGAAAATGACCTACGAAACCCTCCTCGTCGAAACGCGCGGTGCCGTCACGCTGGTGACGCTCAACCGCCCGCAGGCGCTGAATGCGCTCAACTCCAGCGTGCTCGACGATCTGATCGCGGCCTTCGCGGCGTTCGAGGCCGACGACAGCCAGCGCTGTGCGGTGCTCACCGGATCGGGCGACAAGGCCTTCGCCGCGGGCGCCGACATCAAGGAAATGGCCGACAAGCCCGCGTCCGATTTCTACCTCGAGGACTTTTTCTCGAAATGGACAAGCGATTTTGTGAAGAAGGTGCGCAAGCCCTGGATCGCCGCGGTCAACGGCTTCGCGCTGGGCGGCGGGTGCGAACTGGCGATGATGGCCGACTTCATCATCGCGTCCGAAAAGGCGAAATTCGGCCAGCCCGAAATCAAGCTCGGCGTCGCGCCTGGCATGGGCGGATCGCAGCGGCTGACGCGCGCGATCGGCAAGGCGAAGGCGATGGAAATGTGCCTGACCGGCCGGATGATGGACGCTGCCGAAGCCGAACGCTCGGGCCTCGTCGCCCGCGTCGTTCCGCATGACACGCTGGTAGACGAAGCGGTGAAGACCGCGACCATCATCGCGTCGATGCCGCCGATGGCCGCGATGGTGAACAAGGACATGGTCAACGCCGCCTTCGAAACGACGCTCGATCAAGGGCTGATCTACGAACGCCGCCTGTTCCAGATCCTCGCCGCGACCGAGGACAAGGCCGAGGGCATGGCCGCCTTTATCGAGAAACGCGAAGGCGTTTGGAAGGGGCGGTGAGCCCAGTCCCCCTCCCGCTTGCGGGAGGGGTTAGGGGAGGGTCTGTTTCCTCTCCACCAGTTCAATATTCGGGACAGGGCCTCCCCCGGCCCCTCCCGCAAGCGGGAGGGGAGACAAAATGAAAATCGCATTCATCGGACTCGGCAACATGGGCGGCGGGATGGCCGCGAACCTCGCCAAGGCGGGCCATGAGGTCCGCGCCTTCGACCTCAGCGAAGAGGCTCTCGCACGCGCCGTCGAGGCGGGCTGCACCCGCGCCGCCTCCGCCGCCGACGCGGTGACCGGCGCCGAAGCGGTCGTCACGATGCTGCCCGCGGGCAAGCATGTCGCGTCGGTATATGAAGCCGACGTCTTTCCGAACGCCGCGCCGGGCACGCTGCTCCTCGATTGCTCGACGATCGACGTCGCGACCGCGCGCGCCAATATCGAAGCCGCGACGGCCAAAGGCCTCGTCGCGGTCGATGCGCCGGTTTCGGGCGGCATCGCCGCTGCCAATGCGGGGACGCTCACCTTCATGGTCGGCGGTACCGATGAAGGCTTTGCACGCGCGGAACCGATCCTCGCCAAAATGGGCAAGGCGGTGATCCATGCGGGCGATGCTGGGGCGGGGCAGGGCGCGAAGATCTGCAACAACATGCTGCTCGGCGCGTCGATGGTCGCGACGTGCGAGACGCTTGCGCTCGCGCAGAAGCTCGGACTCGACCCGCAGAAATTCTTCGACATCGCCAGCGTGTCGTCGGGGCAGTGCTGGTCGCTGACCAGCTATGCGCCGCTGCCCGGTGTCGGCCCGACGACCCCCGCCGACAATGACTACAAGGGCGGGTTCGCCGCGGCGCTGATGCTCAAGGACTTGCGGCTGGCGATGGAAGCGGCGGCCAGCGTTAACGCCGATGTTCCGATGGGATCGAAGGCGCGTGCGCTGTACGAAGCGTTCGTCGAGGCCGACAAGGACGGCCGCGATTTTTCGGCGATCATCCAGACGTTGCAGGGCTGACGCATTACACCCAACTCCGTTCGCATCGAGCGAAGTCGAGATGCGTCTGGCGCTGTTCTGCCGTGTCTCGACTTCGCTCGACACGAACGGGAGTTTGGGTCGGTTCTAGGGTCGGCCCTGCTCAGGCTGAATCAAGCCATCGTAGCCCTGAGCCTGTCGAAGGGCGCTTCTCGGCGAGAAGTGCCCTCCGACAAGCTCAGGGCTACGGATCAATTTGAACAGGACAGACTCTAGTAAAAATCCGCCGTCTGGCCGCCGTCCTTGCGTTCGCCGCGATGCACCTGCGTCGGCGCGCGGCGGTCGCCCGTCCGCACCTCGATCCGGCCATCGACGCGTCGCACCTCGGCGGGCGCCAGGACGCGCGCCCGCGCCACTCCGACCGCGCTTGCTGGCGGAGCGGCTACCGGAGCGGCGACCGGAACGCTGCCCGTGAGCAGCAGCAGGGCGAAAAACGACATGGCAATCATGCTCTGCCGTAACGGCAGGCGTTGCCAGCGCTTTAACCCTGAATCGCAACTATTTGCGTCCGCCCGCGGCGGCATTCGGCAAAAGCAAAGGCCGCCTGCCCCGGGTCGGGACAGACGGCCTGCTGATCGTAATCGAAAGCGGGTTTAGAAGCCGCTCTTTGCCTCGGCCTTTTCCTTGAGCAGCGGTGCGATCTCGAACCCGTGCTTCTCGAGCGCCGCGACGATCTTGTCGGTGCCTTCCAGCCCCGCCCAGAACATCGGGCCGCCGCGATAGACTGGCCAGCCATAGCCATAAATCCACACGACATCGATATCCGAGGCGCGCTGCGCCTTGCCTTCGGAGAGGATTAGCGCGCCTTCGTTGACCATCGGGTACAGCGTGCGTTCGATGATCTCCTGATCGGTGATCTCGCGCTTCTCGACCCCCGCCTTGCCGCGGAACTCCTCGATCAGCTCGGCAACGCGCGGGCTCTCCGACGGCTGGCGCTTTTCGTCATAATCGTAAAAGCCCGCCTGCTTCTTCTGGCCCCAGCGGCCCTCGGCGCACAGCGCATCGCGGATGCTTTCGATGCGATTGGGGTCGCGGTGCCAACCGATGTCGACACCGGCAAGGTCGCTCATCTGGAACGGCCCCATCGGCATCCCGAATTCGACATGCACCTTGTCGACCTGCGCCGGTGTCGCGCCTTCCATCAGCAGCTTCATCGCTTCCAGCTGGCGCGGCTTCAGCATGCGGTTGCCGATGAAGCCGTCGCAGACGCCCGCAACGACCGCCACCTTGCCGATCTTCTTGCCGATCGCCATCGCGGTGGCGAGCGCGTCGGGCGCGGTCTTTTCACCGCGCACGACTTCGAGCAGCTTCATGACATTGGCGGGCGAGAAGAAATGCATGCCCAGCACGTCGCCGGGGCGGCTCGTCGCGGTGGCGATTTCGTCGATGTCGAGATAGCTGGTGTTCGACGCCAGGATCGCGCCGGGCTTGGCGATCTTGTCGAGCTTGCCGAAGATGTCCTTCTTGACGTCCATATTCTCATAGACCGCCTCGATGATCAGATCGCAGTCGGCAAGATCGTCGAGGCTGAGGCTGGGGGTCAGGATGCCCATCATCTGGTCGACCTGTTCGGGCTTGAAACGCCCCTTGGCGGCTGACGCGTCGTAATTCTTGCGGATCACCCCGACGCCGCGGTCGAGCGCGTCCTGCGCCATTTCGACGATCGTCACCGGAATGCCCTTCTGCAGGAAGTTCATCGAAATCCCGCCGCCCATCGTGCCGGCGCCGATCACGCCGACCTTCTTGATGTCGCGCAGCTGCGTGTCCTTGGGCAGGCCGTCGATCTTCGCGGCTTGACGTTCGGCAAAGAAGATGTGCCGCTGCGCCGCCGACTGGCTGCCGAACATCAGCTTCATGAATTGCTCGCGCTCGAACGCGAGGCCTTCCTCGAACGGCAAGCGCGTCGCCGCTTCGACGCAGGCGAGGTTGGCGTAAGGCGCTTCAAAGCCGCGCCAGCGCTTGGCATTGGCGGTCTTCAGCTGTTCGATCACCGCAACGTCGCCGAACAGCGGGCGTTCGCGCGTCGGGCGCGGGCCGTCGGCGATCTTTGCGCGCGCAAAGGCGATGGCGTCGGCGGCAAGGCTGTCTTCGCCCGCCAGTTCGTCGACGAGGCCGAGTTCTTTCGCTTTCGCGGCGGGCAGCGGATCGCCGGTCGAGGTCATCGTCGCCGCGGCTTCGACGCCGACGACGCGCGGCAGCCGCTGGGTGCCGCCCGCGCCGGGCAGCAGGCCGAGCTTCACTTCGGGAACGCCCAGCTTCGCCGACGGCACCGCGATACGATAATGACAGACGAGCGCGGTTTCCAGGCCGCCGCCGAGCGCCGTGCCATGGATCGCAGCAACGACCGGCTTCGACGCCGCTTCGATGCTGTTGAGCACCGCGTTGAAATCGGGACCGCGCGGCGGCTTGCCGAATTCGCTGATGTCGGCGCCCGCGATAAAGGTTGCGCCGGCGCAGCGCAGCACGATCGCCTTGACGCTATCGTCGGCGAGCGCGGCGGTGAAATTATCTTCCAGCCCCTGACGGACGTGCCAGCTCAGCGCGTTGACCGGCGGATTGTTGACGATGATGACGGCGACCTCGCCATCCTTTTCCATCGTGACGGAAACAGGGGTATCTTCGGACATTTCAGGCTCCTTAAAAGATGCCGTTCGCTTCGAGCGAAGTCGAGAAGCGTCTAGCGCTGCGCTTCGCGTGTCTCGACTTCGCTCGACACGAACGGGGGTGGGTTCTCAAATCAGTCGTCAATCGCGGCGTGGACCAGTGTCTTGACCTCGCGCCGCACGGGATAGGTGGAGGATGGCATCAGCTGCGTCATGAACACCATGCAGATTTGCTCGACCGGATCGACGAAAAAGCCGGTCGAGAACATGCCGCCCCAGTAAAAATCGCCGACTGACCCGGGGGTCATCGTCTGCGCCGGGCTTTCGTTCACCGCAAAGCCAAGGCCAAAGCCGACCCCGGCATTTTCGGCCTCCGAAAAGATACCGACGCTGTGCTGGACGAGGTCGCCGCCGCCGACCAGGTGGTTCGACGTCATCAGGTCCAGCGTCTTGCGGCTGATGATCCGCACATCGCCAAGCTTGCCGCCACCGAGCAGCATCAGGCAGAAACGGTGATAGTCGTGCAGGGTCGAGGCGAGTCCGCCGCCGCCCGAATGAAAGCTGCGATCCTTCGCCCAGCGGCTCTTGTCGCCGCTATCGAAGGGCTTCATCTTGGCCACGGGATCGAAGGCGTAGCAATCGGTCAGCCGGTGCTGCTGGTCGGCGGGCACCTTGAACCCGGTGTCGACCATGCCGAGCGGGCCAAAGATGCGCTCCTGCAAGACTTGTGCGAACGGCTTGCCCTCGATCCGCTCGATCACCGCGCCGAGTACGTCGGTCGCCATCGAATAATTCCAGCGCGCGCCGGGGTCGAACTGGAGCGGTATTTTTGCCAGCCCTTCGATGAAGCTGTCCATCGTATAATCAGCGTCGAAATCGTCGATCCGGGCCTTGCGATACGCGGCATCGACCGGGGTGCGCTCCTGAAAGCCATAGGTGAGTCCCGCGGTGTGGCGCAGCAGGTCGACCATGCGGATCGGCTGCGTCGGCGGCCGGGTCAGGAACGGCACATTGCCGCCGCCCGCGACGAAGACGCCGGTGTCCTTGAACTCGGGGCAAAATTTGACCAGCGGATCGGACAGCGCGACCTTGCCCTCCTCGACCAACATCATGAATGCGATGCTGGTGATCGGCTTGGTCATGCTGGCGATGCGGAAGATCGCATCCTCTTTCAGCGCCGCGCCCGGACGCGCCTCGCCGATGCACGAGCGATGCGCGATCTCACCGCGCCGCGACACCAAGGTCGCCGCGTGCGGCAAGCGGCCGGGGCCGACATATTTGGCCTCAAGAAAGGCGGGGATGCGGCCCAGCCGCGCCGTATCGAAACCGTGACCCATATCTATCCTGTCAATGCGATGTCTGGCCAAGCAGCTGGCGCGTCACCGGATGCGAACTGGTGAGCCCGCCGTCAACCGCGATCGCCTGCCCGTTGACATAGCTCGCCTGATCGCTCGCAAGGAACAGCGCGACATTGGCGAGCTCTTCGGGCTGCGCGGCGCGCTTCAGCGGGTTGAGCTGGCCCAGCTTGTGGGTGACCTCCTTCGCCTTCGCATAGTCAAACGTCGGCTTGGTCATCCCCGTTTCGGTGAGGCCGGGGCAGATCGCGTTGACGCGCACGCCGCTGGTGGTCAGCTGCTGCGCCGCGGTCTTGGCAAGGTTGATGACCCCCGCCTTCGATGCCGAATAGGCGCCCGGACCCGCGCCCGAATTCAATCCCGCGACGCTCGCGGTCAGCACGATTGCACCGCCGCGCCCCTGATCGACCATCGCTTTCCCGGCATGCTTCACCATCAGCGCCGGACCGATCAGGTTGACGCGCAAGGTCTCGGCCCAGGCGGCGGGATCGAAATCGAAGATGCCGCCCATGTCGCCGATGATCCCGGCGTTAGCGAAGGCGATATCGAGGCCGCCAAAGCTGTCCTTCGCGGTCGCGACCATCGATGCGACGTCGGCTTCGACCCCGGCGTCGATCTCCAGCGCGACCGCATCGCCGCCCGCATCCTTCACCAGCTGCGCGGTTTCGTGCACCGCCGCCGTCTTGTCGCCGAGCACCAGCTTCGCGCCCTCGGCAGCAAAGCGCAGCGCGCTCGCGCGGCCGATTCCCGAACCGGCACCCGTGATGATCGCAACCTTGCCGTCCAACGCGCCCATCATGCGCCTCCTGAAATCGTGGCACCGCCATCGCACACGATGGTCTGGCCGGTGGTGAATGCCCCCGCCTTGCTGGCGAGGAAGACCGCGGCACCCGCAATCTCGTGCGGTTCGCCGATCCGCTTCAACGTCGAGGCGGCGGTCGATCGTTTGAGATTCTCGGGATTTTCCCACAAGGCGCGCGCCATGTCGGTGCGGATCAGCCCCGGCGCGATGCAGTTGACGCGCACGCCCTTGGGCCCGAATTCGACCGAGAAATTGCGCGCGACCTGCATGTCGGCGGCTTTCGAAATCCCGTAAGCACCAATGATCGGCGATCCTTTCAGCCCGCCGATCGAGCTGATGATCGTGATCGATCCTTCGCCGCGTTCGAGCATTTCGGGCGCGACCATCGTGATCAACCAGTGGTTGGACAGGATATTATTGTCCATGATCTTGCGGAACTGCTCGTCGCTGATGCCAAGGCCGGGGCCATAATAGGGGTTCGACGCCGCGTTGCAGACGAGCGCGGTGACCTTGCCGAAAGCGGCGCGCGTCTCGTTGACGAGGTTCTGGAGGTCGTCCTTCGACGAGATGTTGGCGGCGACCGCAATTGCGGTGCCGTCGCCGAACCTTGCGTTGATCTCTGCGGCGGCCTGATCGCACGCATCCTGTTTGCGGCTCGAAATCACGACCTTCGCGCCCTGTTCGGCCATCGCCTCGGCGGTGGCCTTGCCGATGCCGCGCGACGATCCGGTGATCAGCGCGACCTGGCCGGTCATGTCGAACAGGCTCATGCGCCCGCCTTTCGTGCAAATTCCCACGCCCGCGCCGCGAGCGGCTGCACGCGCTCTGACATCGCCTTGGCATGGGCCGACGAAGCGGTGCCATCGATGACGCGCTTCTTGATTCCCTGCATGATCCCGGCGAGGCGGAAGAAGTTATAGGCGAAATACCAGTTCATGTCGGGCACGCCGTCGCGCCCGGTGGCGGCGCAATAGCGTTCGACCATTTCGTCGAGTTCGGGAATGCCGAGCGCGGCGCGATCGAGATCCATCACTCCCGAACGCCCGCCATTTTCGGTCACCCACGCCATCGCGACATAGGTGAAATCGGCGAGCGGATCGCCCAAGGTCGACAGCTCCCAATCGAGTACCGCGAGCACTTCGGGCCGATCCTTGGCATAGATCATATTGTCGATGCGGTAATCGCCATGGACGACGCTGGTGCGCGTCTGTTCGGGGAGCGTGGCGGGCAGCCACGCGATCAGCCGCTCCATCTCGTCCATCGTCTCGGTCTCGGCGAGCTTGTACTGCTTGGTCCAGCGGTCGACCTGCCGTCCGAAATAATTGCCGGGCTTGCCGAAATCGGACAGCCCCGCCGCCTCGACATCGACCTTGTGCAGCGCGGCGAGCGTGTCGATCATTGCCTCATAGGTCGCGCGGCGGTTCTCCGGCGTCGATCCCGGCATCGACCCGTCCCAGATCGTCTGCCCATCGACCATGCCCATCACATAAAACCAGCTGCCGACGATGCTGTCGTCGGTGCAGAGGCCATATTGGCGCGCGACGGGAAAGCCCATTTTGTGCAGCCCCGCCTGCACCTTATATTCGCGGTCGACCGCGTGCGCGGAGGGGAGCAGCGGGCCATAGGGCTTGCGGCGGAGCACATAATTTCCCGACGGTGCCGAAATCTTGTACGTCGGGTTCGACTGGCCGCCCGCAAATTTGCTCTGGGTCAGCGGGCCTTCGAACCCCTCGACATTCGCTTCCATCCACGCGGTGAGCTTCACTTCGTCGAGCACGTCGGCGCCTTCGGGCGCAACGGTACCGCTGAAGGCTTTCTGGGCGTCGAGCGTCACTGGTCGAAAACGATCACCGACCGTGCGGCGTCGCCTTTCTTCATCTTGTCAAACCCTTCATTGATCCGCTCCAGCGGGATCGTCTCGGCGACGATGCTGTCGAGGTCGAGCAGGCCGCGCAGGTAGAAGTCGACAAGCCGCGGGATGTCGACCGGAAAGCGGTTGCCCCCCATGATCGCGCCCTGCAGTTTCTTGCCCGACAGCAGGTCCATCGCCGACAGCCCGACCTTCTCGGTCAGCGGCATCATGCCCAGGATCGTTGCGGTGCCGCCGCGGCGCAGCGATGCGACCGCGAGGCTCGCCGAGGCCGGACGCCCGACGGCTTCAATCGCGTGATCGACCCCGCCCTTGCTGATCTCGAGGATCTGCTTGGCCGCGTCGCCGTCCATCGCATCGACGACGTCGGTCGCGCCCAGCTTCTTCGCCAGCTCGCGCTTTTCGGGAACCGGGTCGGCCGCAATGATTCGCCCCGCACCAGCGATTTTTGCGGCGTTGATCGTCGCGAGGCCGACCCCACCGCAACCGACGACGACGACGGTTTCGCCCGGGGTGACCTTGCACGCGTTAAAGATCGTCCCTGCGCCGGTCGTCACCGCGCAGCCGATCACCGCGGCGCGGTCGAGTGGCATGTCGGGGTCGATCGCAACGCACGCATGTTCGTGGACCAGCATCGTTTCGGAGAACGCCGACAGGTTGAGCATCTGGTTGACCGGCGACCCGTCGGGGCGGGTGATGCGCGGTGCCGATCCGGCGGGCCGCCGCGTGTCGCCGCCCATGCAAAGCGACATGCGCCCCGAAACACAGAATTCGCAGTGGCCGCAGAAGGCGCTGAGGCAGGTGACGACCGCATCGCCGACCTTCACCGTGCGCACTTCGCTGCCGACCGCCTCGACGATGCCCGCGGCTTCATGGCCGGGGATCGCGGGCAGCGGATGCGGATAGGCGCCGTCGATGAAATGCAGGTCCGAATGGCAGAGGCCGCACGCCGCGGTGCGGATGCGCACCTCGTGCGGGCCGCAATCGGCGATCTGGACGGTTTCGATCGACAGCGGCTGGCCGGGTTCGATCAGGATCGCGGCTTTGGTCATTCAAAATCTCCGTTCAGTCCCCCTCCCGCTTGCGGGAGGGGCTAGGGGAGGGCATGTCAATTCCGAACGGGAGAGGAACAAGCCCTCCCCCAACCCCTCCCGCAAGCGGGAGGGGATTTGTATTTATCGCGAAACCCCGACGTCGCCCGACGAAAAGCCGGGATCGGCAGCGTCGCTATATTTGGCGAACTCGATGCGGGCGATCGCGCGTTCATGCACCTCGTCCGGACCGTCGGCCAGACGCAAAGTCCGTTGATGCGCATAGGCCTTTGCCAGCCCGAAGTCCTCGGACACGCCCGCCGCGCCATGCGCCTGGATCGCGTCGTCGATGATCTTCAGCGCCATGTTCGGCGCCTGCACCTTGATCATCGCGATCTCGGCCGCGGCCGACTTGTTGCCGACCTTGTCCATCATGTCGGCGGCCTTCAAACACAGCAGGCGGGTCATTTCGATGTCGATGCGCGCGCGCGCCAGACGATGTTCCCAGATGCTATATTCGGCGACCTTGCGGCCGAACGCGACGCGCGACTGGAGCCGTTTCGCCATTTTCTCGATCGCTTCCTCGGCGACGCCGATCGTGCGCATGCAGTGATGGATGCGGCCCGGGCCGAGCCGCCCCTGCGCGATCTCGAAGCCGCGACCCTCGCCGAGCAGCATCGCTTCCTCGGCATTGACGCGGACGTCCTTCAGCACGATTTCCATATGGCCGTGCGGCGCATCGTCATAACCGAACACCGGCAGGTGGCGCTTGATCGTCACCCCCGGCGCATCGAGCGGCATCAGCACCATCGACTGCTGCGCATGGCGCTTGGCGGCAAAATCGGTCTTGCCCATCACGATCGCGACCTCGCAGCGCGGATCGCCCGCGCCCGACGACCACCATTTGGTGCCGTTGATGACATAATCGTCGCCGTCGCGCTCGATTCGCGTTTCGATGTTCGTCGCGTCGGACGAGGCGACCGCGGGCTCGGTCATCAGGAACGCCGAACGGATTTCGCCATTCATCAACCGGCCGAGATATTTCTCTTTCTGCGCGCGCGTCCCGTAACGGTGGAAAACCTCCATATTGCCCGTGTCGGGCGCCGAGCAGTTGAACACCTCGCTGGCGAAGCCAATGCGCCCCATTTCCTCGGCGCACAGCGCATATTCGAGGTTGGTGAGGCCTGGGCCTTCGAACTCGAAGGTCTCGTCGACATGGTGGTGTGCGCTGCTGCGCGGCGGCATGAACAGGTTCCAGATGCCCGCGGCCTTCGCCTCGGCCTTCAGATCCTCGACGACCTGGATGACTTTCCAGCGGTCGCCCGCCTTGTCCTGCTCGTTATAGGTGGGGACGGCGGGACGGACCTTGCGCTCGATGAAATCGCGCACCCGGTCGCGCCAATAGACCTGCCGGTCGGTAAGGTCGAAATCCATCTGAGCATCCTTTCCGTTTACGTTCGCGTAAGCCTTTGGACCGATTCGTCCTGCTTTGCCAACCCCTGCGGGCCGATTATTACCTCATTTGGTCGCGCGCTGACATTTTCCGTTACGGATGCGCTCCACTTCCGTCGGGTTCGGCGCGCGCCGTATCGTCGAGCAGCGCCAGCCGCGCCTCGTGATCGGCGCGCGAAATCGGGAAGCGCCGCATCACGATCAGCCCCAGCGTCCCGATCACCAGCACCGCCAGCGCATAGCCGAGCGCAAGGTCGCCGAGGACCGCGCGCTCGATCTCGCCCGGCTTGGCCGACGCCGGAAACGCCGCGAACGACAGGATCAGCCCGGCGATGAAGATGCCGATGCCGGTCGCGCATTTCTGCATGAAGAAATAACCGGCAAAGAACAGCCCTTCCGACCGCCGTCCGGTCTCGCTTTGCGATGCCTCGACCACGTCGGCCATCATCGAAGATGACAGGATCATCAGCATGATCGAAAAGCTGTTGGAAATGAACACCAGCGCGAACATCACCGCCGCGCTCGGCTTGCCGGGCAGGCCCGGAAAAACCCCCTGGATCCACGCCAAATACATGCCGCTGTTGACGAGCAGCGCGATCGCCCCGGCGACGATCGCGCCGTCGCGCTTGCCGAGCCGCGCCGACAGCGGCGCGACGAACAGAAAGGCGGCGATCATCGATCCGAACAGCAGAAAGACATAGGCGATCAGCTCGCCTTGCGTCAGCTGCCAGAAAAAGCCGAGCAGATAATTGGTCATCGAAAAGGTGATGCCCTGGTTCACGAAGCCGAACAGCGCGGCGAACACCAGCCACAGAAAGGCGCGGTTCGACAGCGTGTCGCGCATTTCGCCGAGCACCTGGCGCAGCGTCATCACGGGTTTGACGTCGGCCAGGTTCGACACCGCGATCCGCCGATGCTGCCCCGCCGCCGAAATCACCACCGCGCCCAGCATCATCAGCGCCCCGGTGAGTGCATAGGGACCATAGCCGTCGGGATCGACCAGCCCCTTGGGCCCGCCGAAAAACACCCCATAGGCAAGCAGCAGGATCAGCAGCCCGCCGCCCCAGCCGAACAGGAAGCGATAGCGCATGACGATCGTCCGCTCGTCATAATCGGCGGTCAGTTCGGGGACGATCGCCACCGACGGCACCTCGCAGCACGACACCAAAGTCCGCACGATAATCGCAAAGCCGATCAGCCAGAGCACCGTCATCGAATCGGACATGGCGGGCGGGTGCCACAGCAGCATCCACGCGATGGCGAGCGGCACCGGCGCAATATAGAGCCAGGGCAGGCGGCGGCCCCAGCGGCTCCGCGTGCGGTCGGTCAGCTCGCCGATCACCGGATCAACAAAGGCGTCGGCGATCAGCGCGACCATGATCGCGGTGCCGACGATCCCGGCGTCGAGGCCGACGACCTGATTGTAGAACAGCAGCAGAAAGGTCGAAAAACCATTGTCCTTGACGCCATAGGCGATGCTGCCGAGCCCGTGCGTCGCTTTCAGCCACACGGGCAGGCGCCGGGTTTTCGGCACCGCCGCGGCTGACGCGTTCACGCCGCCGCTCCGGCCTTCGCAGCCTCCTCCATCTGGACCAGCGCGTCGAACATGCCCGGCGTTTCCTTGTCCCACGCGTGGCGCTGGCCGATCGTCAGTCCGCCATCGACGAGCAGGTGGGTGCCGGTCATGAAACTCGACTCCTCGCTCGCGAGGTAAGCGACCGCGTTGGCGATATCCTCGGGCTGGCCGCCGCGCGCGACCGGCTGCGCCTGCGCGCTCATCCCGGCGATGATCGCATTCGCCTGTTCCTTCATCTCGCCGGGGACGTCGAGCGACGCGGTGAAGATATTGGTGTTGATGAAGCCGGGGCAGATCGCGTTCACGCGGATGCCATATTGCGCCAGATCAGTGGCGGCGACCTTGCTAAGGTGCAGCACCCCCGCCTTCGCGACGGCATAGGCGATCGGCGAATAGCCCGCGCCCAGCGCCGCGACGCTCGCGGTGTTGACGATGCTCGCGCCCTTCCGCGCCTTCATGTGCGGCGCGGCGTAACGGATGCCCATCGCGACCGATTTCAGCACCAGGTCCATCGTCCGGTCCCAGCCTTCGGGGGTGATCTCGTCGATCGGCGCGCGGTCGCCGCCCGCGGCGGCATTGTTGAAGACGATGTCGATGCCGCCGGCCTTCGCCGCGGCTTCCTTCATCAGCGCCTCGATGTCCGACGGCCGCGTCACGTCGCAGCGGACGAAATCGATCTTGCCGTTCGATGCTTCGGCGAGCGCGCGCCCGCCCGCTTCGTCAATGTCGGCGGCAAACACATGCGCGCCTTCGCCCGCCAGTTTCAGGACCGTGGCCCTGCCGATACCCGATGCCGCGCCGGTGACGACGGCGACCTTGCCTGCGAATCGCATATCCTGCTCCCGTTTTCTTTTGCCACTTAGCTTAGGCGCCAAAGGGGACGCGTCAACGGCGGCCTGTCGGACGCTACGGCGCCGTAACGGCAGGTGGGCCCGCCCAAGTTGACGCTTGCGTAAAGTAGCGAAGCCGACGTAGGTTTGCGGCCAGAAGAGGAGCCAAAAGGATGAGCGAACTGGACGCTTTCCGCACCGAGGTGCGCGAATGGCTGGAAGCCAATTGTCCCGCCGAAATGCGCGAGCCGATCCGCGACGAGGATGACATCTGCTGGGGCGGGCGCAACTTCAGGTTCAAGAACGATGCCCAGAAGGCGTGGCTCGATGCCTGCGCCCAAAAGGGCTATACCGTTCCCGACTGGCCCAAAGCCTATGGCGGCGCCGGGCTCACCCCCGAACAGACGAAAATCCTCAAGCAGGAAATGAAGCGAATCAAGGCGCGTTCGCCGCTCGACAGCTTCGGCATCTGGATGCTCGGCCCCGCGCTCCTGCAATTCGGCACCGAGGAGCAGAAGGTCCATTATCTGAACCCGATCGCGCGCGGCGAAATCCGCTGGTGCCAGGGCTATTCGGAACCCGGTTCGGGCAGCGACCTCGTCAGCTTGCAGACCTTCGGCGAAGACAAGGGCGACCATTGGGTCGTCAACGGGTCGAAGATCTGGACGAGCTACGCCGACAAGGCCGACTGGATCTTCTGTCTCGTCCGCACCGACAAGACGAATAAATATCAGGGCATCACCTTCATGCTCTTCGACATGGAGAGCCCCGGCGTCACCACCAAGCCGATCCTGCTCATCAGCGGCAACAGCCCGTTCTGCGAAACCTTCTTCGACGATGTGAAGGTGCCGAAGGACCAGTTCGTCGGCGAGATCAACCGTGGCTGGGACGTCGCCAAATATCTGCTCGGCCACGAACGCGAGATGATCTCGGGCGGCGGCGCCGGCGGCGACATGATCAGCATCGGCGGCGCCTTTGCCAAGGCGTTCGGCAAGAACGCCGCCGGCGAGCTCGACGACCCGATCCTGCGCGCCGAGATGGCGGCGTTCGACACCGACGTCTTTGCCTATCGCGCGATGGGAGAGCGCTTCATGGACATGTGGAAGACCGGCCGCGCGCATCCGGCCAGCTCGAACATGATGAAATATGTCGGCACCGAACTCAACAAGCGGCGCCATGAGCTGGTGATGTCGGGCGGCGGCAGCGAAGCGCTCGAATGGGACAGCGAAGAAAGCAAGGGCGGCGCGCGTGCGCGCAGCTGGCTGCGCACCAAGGCCAATTCGATTGAAGGCGGGACGAGCGAAGTGATGCTCAACGTCATCGCCAAGCGTATTCTCGACCTGCCCGGAGCCTGACCCATGCCTTTGTACCACAATGACGATCAGGCGATGCTCAAGGACAGCGTCGCGCCCTTCGTCGCCGAACAGGCGCCGGTGTCGCACCTGCGCAAACTCCGCGACAGCGCCGACGCCACCGGCTTCTCGCGCGACCTGTGGGCGCAGTTCACCGAAATGGGCCTGCCCGGCATGCTCGTTCCCGAAGCCCACGGCGGCCTCGGCATGGGGCATATGGAAACGGGGATCGTGCTCGAGGAAATCGGCCGCAACCTGACCCCGTCGCCTTTCCTGTCGACCGGCGTCGGCGCGGTCGCCGCGCTGGCGAAAGCGGGCGGCACGCAGGCGGGCCGCTGGCTCCCCGCCATTGCCAGCGGCGAGGCAATCGTCGCGCTCGCGATCGACGAGGGCGCCAAGCACCGCCCCGATCGTATCGCCACCACCGCAACGCGCGCGGGCAACGGGTTTCGGTTGGACGGCAAGAAAAGCTTCGTCCTTCACGGCCATGTCGCCGACATGAGCATCGTCGCGGCGAAGACCGACGGCGGGATCACTTTGTTTGCGGTGCCGAAGGATGCGAAAGGCCTGACCGCCGACCCGCGCCGCCTCGTCGACTCCAGCCTCGCGAGCCATGTCACGCTCGACGGCGTCGAGGTCGATGCCGACGCGGTGATCGGCGAGGTCGATGCCGGCGGCGAGATCCTCGACGCGCTGCTCGCTGCGACGCGCACCGGTGCCGCCGCCGAAATGGTCGGTGTCGGGCAGGGCGCGATGGACATGACCGTCACCTACCTCAAGGAACGCAAGCAGTTCGGCAAGCTGATCGGCGAATTCCAGGGCCTCCAGCACCGCGCCGCGCATCTCTATGGCGAAATGGAAGTCGCGCGCGCGACCGTGATGAAGGCGCAGCAGCTGCTCGACGAGGGCAGCGAAGGCGCAAAGCTGATGGTCTCGGTCGCCAAGGCCAAGGCCGGCCGCGCCGCCAATCTTGCCGTCCGCGAGGGCGTGCAGATGCACGGCGGCATCGGCATGACCGACGAATATGACATCGGCCTCTACATGAAACGCGACCGCGCGCTCGCCGAATTTATGGGCGATGTGCATTATCACATCGACCAGGTCGCGCGGATGAACGGCTACTGATCCAGATCACGCCCTCCCCTTCAGGGGAGGGCAGCGAGACTTGGCAGCTTGCTGCCTAGTCGCAGCGGGTGGGGGCCAGAGGCCTTGCGCTACGCCGCGAGCCCCCACCCCCAACCCTCCCCTGAAGGGGAGGGGCTTAGAAAGGATAACGCCATGAACCTCCAGGACATGTTCGGCCTCGACGGCCGCATCGCGCTCGTCACCGGCGGCTCGCGCGGCATCGGCAAGATGATCGTCGAGGGCTATCTCGCCGCAGGCTGCGCCCGCGTGTATATCTCTGCGCGCAAGACCGCGCAGATCGAGGAAGCCATCGCCGATTTCGAAACGCGCTACCCCGGCAAGGTCATCGGGCTGCCCGTCGACCTGTCGACCGTCGAGGGGTGCCGCGCACTGGCGAAGGAGCTAGAAGCGCGCGAGGAACGCCTCGACATCCTCGTCAACAACGCCGGTGCCGCGTGGGGCGAACCCTTCGAGGGCTTCCCCGAAGCGGGCTGGGACAAGGTGATGGACATCAACGTCAAATCGCCCTTCTTCCTGACACAGGCGCTGCACGGGCTGCTCAAGGCGGGCGGTTCGCATGAACGCCCGGCCAAGGTCATCAACATCGGCTCGATCGACGGCCAGCGTCTCAACCCGTGGGAAACCTATAGCTACCACGCGTCGAAGGCGGCGATCCTCTACCTCACCAAGCGGCTCGCGGCGCGCCTCGTTACCGATCATATCCTTGTCACCGCCATCGCGCCGGGCGCCTTCCAGTCGGATATGAACAAGGCCGCGCGCGACCATGGCGATACGGTCGCGAAAAGCATCCCCGTGAAGCGCATCGGCGTGCCCGAGGACATGGCCGGGGCCGCGATCTTCCTCGCGTCGAAGGCGGGCGATTATGTCGTCGGCGACACGATCACCGTCGACGGCGGGCTGGTCCACGGCGATTTGAAGACCAGCATCGACGCGTAAGGCCGGTCCTCAATCTTCGCGTCACCCCGGACTTGATCGGCGGTGATACTTGTCGACCCGGTATCTGCTCCCCGGCGAAAGCCGGGGCCCAGGGCGCCCTAAAGCAACGCCTGTTTTGGCACGCCCTGGACCCCGGCTTTCGCCGGGGAACAGCTCTTCGCTCGGTTTCAAGAGACTAGGTGCGGAGTTGATCCGGGGTCTCGCTCGGCGACGCCGGAATGGCGAGATGCCGGATCAAGTCCGGGATGACGAAGCTGCGAAGTTGACTCCGCAAACTCGAGGGTGTATTATTGAACTAATGCACCAAGGAGAAAGCCCATGCGTTTCGCTTTCCTGATCCCCCCGATGATGCTCCTCGCCGCCTGCGGGCAGGACGAGAAGGCCGCAGACAGCCCCGATATTTCGATCAACGCCGACGGCGATAATGGCGGCAAGGTCCAGATCACCTCGGGCAAGGATGGCGGCAAGATCAAGATCGGCGGCGACGGGGTCAATATCGACCTCGACATCCCCGATCTGGGCGACATGGACATCAACACCGATTTCGATATCGACGGGGTGAAACTCTATCCCGGCAGCAAGATCGACAAGATGGACATCGACGCCAGCGACAAGAATGGCGCCGACACCGCGACGGTCAAATTTGGCTTCAGCTCGCCCGCCGCGCCCAAAGTCGCCGCGGACTGGATGGGCGCCGAATTTGCCAAGCGCAACATCCAGGTCGAACGCGCCGGTACGACGCTGCGCGGCACCGACAAGGATGGCGACGATTTCACGATCAGCTTTGCCCCCGATGGCGCCAATGCCAAGGGCGAGGTGGTGATCGTTTCGAAATAATTCGTCGCCCCCGCGAAGGCGGGGGCCGCTCGAAAGCCTTTCCAGCACTGCCGCGAAAGCCGCCAGTGGCCCCCGCCTTCGCGGGGGCTACGGATATTAACCGCTATTCCTGAGCGCCGTCGCAATCGCGTTGATCGTCAGCTGGATGCCCTCGGCAATTCTGGGGTCCGTTTCCCCGGCACGATGCCGCTTCATCAGCTCGATCTGGAGCAGGTTGAGCGGCTCGATATAGGGCAGCCGCAACCGGATCGACGCCTCGAGCGCCGGGTTCTTTTCAAGCAGCCGCGTCTGGCCGGTGATGGCGAGCAGCCCGTCATGCGCGCGGTTCCAGCCGTCGCGGATGCGGTTGAAGATTGCCGCATGGCCTTCGACTCCGCTCGCCAGTTCGGCATAGCGCGCCGCGATCCCTATATCGGATTTCGCGAGCACCATCTCCATATTGCCGAGCAGCGCAGCGAAGAACGGCCAGCTTTGCGCCATGTCGGCGAGCAGCGCCTTGTCGCCGAACGCTGCAAAGCCTTCGCCCGTCCCGTACCAGCCGGGCAGCATCGCGCGCGCCTGCGCCCAGCTGAACACCCAGGGGATCGCGCGCAGATCCTCGATCGCGCTCGATTTGGTGCGGCTCGACGGGCGCGAACCGATCTTCAGCGTCGCAATCTCGGCGATCGGGGTCATCGCGCGGAAGAAATCCTTGAACGTCGGTGTATCGTACACCAGCCCGCGATAGGCGGCGAAAGCGCTGCCCGACAGCGCGTCCATCGCGGCGGTAAAGCGCGCCGCGTCGGCGTCGCTCAGCGCCTCGGGCTCGAGGCTCGCGAGCAGGCTCGCCGACACCATCGCTTCCAGATTGGTCGCCGCGCTCGCCGCGGTGCCATATTTCGCCGCGATCACCTCGCCCTGTTCGGTGATGCGGATGCGCCCCTGCACCGTGCCCGCGGGCTGCGCGCGGATCGCGGCAAAGGCGCTGCCGCCGCCGCGCCCGACCGCGCCGCCGCGGCCGTGGAACAATTGCATCGCGGTATCGGCCTCATCGAACACCGGGGTCAGCGCCTGCGACGCCTGATGCAATCCCCAGGTCGAGGTGAGATAGCCGCCATCCTTGTTCGAATCCGAATAGCCGATCATCACTTCCTGATGCCCGCGCTGGCCGATCTGCGGGCCGATCTCGGGCATCGCGAAGTAGCGCGCCATGATGTCCGGCGCCTTGTCGAGATCGGCGATCGTCTCGAACAAGGGGACGACCATCAGGTTGCTCTGCCCCGCCGCTTCGCCGCTGCGCCATAATCCGGCTTCGCGGGCGAGGACATGGACTTCGAGCAGGTCGGACAAAGTCTGCGCCATGCTGATGATCCACTGGCAGATCGCGTCCTTGCCCAACCGCGCCCGCACATCGGCGGCGGCATGGACGATCGCCAGTTCGCCCGCGGTCTCGTCGCTCCATTCGTGCCACGGCGCGGCGAGCGGTCGGTCGCTGGCGAGCTCGGCAGTCAGCAGTGCGACGCGCGCTTCCTCGTCGAGCGCGCGATAGTCGGCGCATACGCCCGAAATCGCCAGCAGCTCGGCCAGCACCCGCTCGTGCACCGCGCTGTTCTGCCGCATGTCGAGCGTCGCGAGGTGGAACCCGAACACCTCGACCGCGCGGATCAGCCGCCCAAGCGCACCGATACCGCCGAACTGGCCCTGGCTGTTCGCCGACAGCCCGTTGGCGATGGTCACGAGGTCGCGGCGAAAATCGGCGGGCGTTGCGTAAGCCTCCCCCTTCAGAGCCGATGGTCGCGGCGGCGCCTTGCCAACAATCTGCGTATAGGTCGCGCAAAGCCGCGCATAAATGCCCGACAGCGCGCGGCGATAGGGTTCGTCGCGGCGGCTCGGCGCGTTGTCGCCGCTTGCCTCGGCCAGCGCCTCGACCGCCTCGGGAACCGCGGCAAGGCTGGCCGACACCGACAGCTCGGCGCCCAGACCATGCACCGCGTCGATATAATGGCCCAGCACCGCCGCCGCGTTGCGCCCCGTCGCCATGACCATCGTCTCGGCGGTGACGAACGGATTGCCGTCGCGGTCGCCGCCGATCCAGCTGCCGACGCGCAGGAAACTTGCGGGGCGCTGTCCCAGCTCGGCTTCCCAGCGCGCGTACAGCTTGGGTACCACGGGCAGGAAAACATCGCGCAAATAGGTCAGCGCATTGTCGATCTCGTCGGCAACGAACAATTTTTCGGTGCGCAGCGGGCGCGTCTGCCACAGCAGGATGATCTGCCGCCGGATCGCCTCCTCGACGACATCGCCCTCGGGGGTCTCGTCGGCGCCGGCATCGCGCAGCAGCATCAACTCGGCAATGCGGTTCTTGTGGTCGAGCACCGATTTGCGCCGCACCTCGGTCGGGTGCGCGGTCAGCACCGGCGCGACGAGCGAGGCGCTCAGCAGCGCAGCGATCGCGTCGCTGTCGATCCCGTCGCCCTTCAGTTTCTCGATCGCTGCGGCAACGGTGGCCTCGGGCTCCGCCGCGACCCCCTGCCGGTCCTCGGCCAGGTTGGCGAGCATCGAAAACAGCATGAACCCGCGCACGAACGCGATCGTGTCGTCGAGGCTCAGCGCATCGAGCCCCGGATCGATCGCCTCGGCCCCCGCTATGCCGCGGTGGCGGTCGACGCTCGACGAGCGGATATATTCGGTCTGGCGAAACAGCTTGTCGCCGCCATAGGCGCGGATGACATCACCCAGGATCCGCCCCAGGTAGCGGATGTCGGGATTTTGCGAGATCTGGATCGGCGGCCCCATGGCGCGATTGCTGCACCTGCGAAGGCGCAGCGTCAAGCCGCGCATAGCTATGCGCCGTCCGCGCTATTCGTCATTGAGACCGGGCGGAGTTTTCTGCCTGCGCGCCCTTATGCGACGCCGTGATACCACCACACCCCGTCGCGGTCTTCGCGTTTCACGCGGCCTTCGACTTCGAGTCGCTTGAGGTGCGCCAGCGCTTCGCCGGTCGCCAGCCCCAGATTATGCTCGCCGATCGGGCGGTTGAAGAGCAGCGGAAAGCTGTCGATCGCACGCATCGGCGCCTTGGCCGCGGCTTCGGCCAGATTATACAGTCGCATCCGATGCTCGTCGCGTAGCGCCATCAACCGGACGTGCAGCCCCTTGAACGGCTCGCCATGTGCAGGACACACGATGACGTCGGCGGGGATGGTCGCCAGCAATTTGTCGATCGAGGACAGCCATTCGCCCAGCGGGTCGGCGTCGGGTTCGGTGATGTTGACCGATACGTTCGAACTGATCCGCGGCAGAACCTGGTCGCCCGACACCAGCACGCCTTCCTCCTCGTTCCACAGGCACGCATGTTCGGGGCTGTGCCCCGACCCCGTCACGACGCGCCATTGGTGCGCGTTAAAGCCGAGCCGCTCGCCGTCGCGCATCCGCACATAGCTGCGCGGCAGGGTAAAGATCATGCGCTGGAACATGTTCCAGCCGCGCGACCGCTGCGCCTCGATCGCCGTATCGTTCCAGCCCGCGGCGCGCGATTGCGCCAGCACCTCGTCGGGCGCGGTGTCCGCCGAATCGGCGACGATCGCGCGCGCGGTAAGCATCTCGCCGCGCGTCATCCACAGCTTGACGCCCTGTTTCTTTGCGATCCAGCCCGCGAGGCCGATATGGTCGGGGTGCAGATGCGTGCCGATGACGCGCGTGATCCGCTTGCCGTTCAGGGCGCCCGCATAAAGCGCCTTCCACGCGTCCGAGCACATGGTCAGGCAGATGCCTGTATCGACGATCGCGACGCCATCATCACCATCGGCATCGTCGTCGAGCAGCCAGCTGTTGATATGGCCGAGCGACCCCGGCATCGGGATGCGCGCCCAGCTGATCCCCGGCGCGATACGGATCACCTCGCCGGCGCCCGGCGCCGCGTCGCCCCACGGATAGGTCAGGCCGGCGTGGCTGGTCGCGGTAAAGCTATCGTCTTGGGTCAGCGATGCGTCCGGCGAGCCGCTGGCCGCCGGGATCTGGTCGTCATCGCTGCCCGGCATGGACTATGCCTCGCCGTCGGTTTCGGCGGTTTCCTCGGCGGCGCGCGCCTCGTTGGCGGCGGTGCGTTCGGCGCGCAATTCTTCGAGCAGCGCTTCGCGATCACCCTCCAGCCGGTTGTCGGTCGGCGCTTCGATACCGGCCTTTTTCGCCGCCTTGGCGACCAGCGCATCGAGTTCGCGCTGCGAGCACAGGCCCAGCGTCACCGGATCCTTGGCGACGATGTTCGCGCTGTTCCAATGGCTGCGGTCGCGGATCGCGCCGATCGTGTTGCGGGTGGTGCCGATCAGCTTGCCGATCGCGCCGTCCGACACCTCGGGGTGATTCTTCAGGATCCAGGCGATGCCGTCGGGCTTGTCCTGGCGCTTGCTGACCGGGGTGTAGCGCGGGCCGCGGGTGCGGCGGATCGTGTCCTGCGCCTGCTTGCTCATCTTGAGCTTGTAGTTCGGGTCGTTCTGACCCTTTTCGATTTCTTCCATCGACAGCTCGTGCGCGCGCACCGGGTCGCGGCCGGTATATTTGGTCGCGGCGGTCTCGTCGGCGATCGCCTGCACTTCCAAGATATGGATGCCGCAATATTCGGCGATCTGGGCAAAGGTCAGGCCGGTGTTGTCGACCAGCCAGGCGGCGGTCGCATGCGGCATCAGCGGGGTGGCGTCGGCGGTGGCCATGGCGATTTCTCCAAGCGGAAATAAAAGGGCCGCCCCTCGCGGAGCGGCCGAATAATGGCGGCGGCTGTAAACCGGATTGGCAAAAGGGGCAAGGGGCCAGCCATATCGGGCGATTGCCGCGACCGGCGACCAGCGTACCGGTACGGCGCTGACGTTGCCGCCCGATCTGCAAAGCGTTACGCCTTGGGGCGTTGACCTCAGCGCAATATATGTCAATCATCCGTCAAATACAGATATTTCAGGAGCGGAAGTTCATGAAGACGATCAGGTCGGGCGCTGCCATCATCAGCAGCATCGCGCTGATGCTCAGCGCCGGTGCGGTTTCGGCCAATGATGCCACCGACGTCGAGCGCCCCGATGCGCCGAAAATGACGCTGGCCGAAATCCGGGCGTTCAACGCGAAACTGCCCAAGGATCACCGCTATTATATCGTCTGCAAGCGCGAAGGGACCACCGGCTCGCTGGTCAAGGCGATTCGCACCTGCCAGACGCGCGAAGACATCGAACGTCTGGCGCGCGATGCGCAGGACGGTACCCGCGAAGTCATGGACCGCGCGCGCGTGCAGCCGGGGTGCCCCGGCGGACTATGTCCGGGCTAAGCCGCGGCCAGGACAATCTTTCCGACATGCTCGCCCGCCTGCATCCGCGCGTGCGCGGCGCTGGCCTCTGCAAGCGGGAATATCCGATCCATCGCGGGCTTCCACCCGCCCGCGGCAAGGCGCGGCCACAGCGTACGGTGAATCTCGTCGGCCAGCGCGGCCTTGAAGTCGGCGCTGCGCGCGCGGAGCGTCGATCCGGTCAGCGTCAGGCGGCGGCGCATGACATCTGAAATGTCGATCTCGACCTTTGCACCGCGCTGAAACGCGATGGTGACGTGGCGCCCGTCCTCGGCGAGGCACGCCAGGTTGCGCGGCACATAATCGCCGCCGACCATGTCGAGCACGGCGTTGACCCCCTTGCCGCCGGTAAACGTCTTGACCGCGTCGACATAATCCTCGGCCGAATAGTCGATCGCTTGGGTCGCGCCCAGCGCCATTGCCGCGGCGCATTTGTCGGCGCTGCCGCACGTCACGATGACCTTGATATCGAACAATTTGCAAAGGCCGATCGCGGTCGTGCCGATGCCGCTGGTGCCGCCATGGACCAGCACCGTTTCACCCTCCGCGATCCACGCGCGCTCGAACAGATTGTGCCAGACGGTGAAGACGGTTTCGGGCAGCGCCGCGGCCTCGGCCATCGTAAAGCCCGGCGGTACCGGCAGGCAGCTGCCGACCGGCGCGAGGCAATATTCGGCATAGCCGCCGCCCGCGACCAGCGCGCACATCGCCTGTCCCAGCAATTCCGGATCGCCGCCCGGCCCGACCGCCACGATCGTCCCCGCGATCTCCAGCCCGGGCAGGTCCGATGCGCCCGGCGGCGGCGGGTAAAATCCCATCCGTTGCAGCACGTCGGGGCGGTTGACCCCCGCGGCGGCGACGCGGATCAGCACTTCGCCCGGCCCCGGCTGCGGCACCG
The DNA here is from genome assembly GCF_005503695.1 of Sphingopyxis sp. 2PD. Classification (GTDB taxonomy): domain Bacteria; phylum Pseudomonadota; class Alphaproteobacteria; order Sphingomonadales; family Sphingomonadaceae; genus Sphingopyxis. Next base: position 8,028 of record NZ_SCMU01000002.1, on the reverse strand, counting down.
GACGCTGCTCGGGGACCAGAACCTCGGGTCCGCCGGGCGCGCTGATGGCGATCGCGGTCATGCTCGCTGGCAGGCTGGTCACGTTGATTTTCCCCACTTTTCACTTCGCCCTTACGGCCACCTTATTGACAGCGCGGCGCACCGGGTCAACAGTCGCGAGGCTTTTCAGGAGGAACCGCCATGGACGATGACGATCTTCCCCGCCGCCGCGACGATGCGCTCGCGGCGCTGACCCGGCAACCGCTCGACCCGCTGTCGGTGAGCGAACTCGATGACCGTATCGCGACGCTCGAGGCCGAAATCGCGCGCGTCAAGGCGCACCGCGCCGCCGCCACCAGCCACAAGGCGATCGCCGACGCGCTGTTCAAAAAGGGGTAGGGGCGACGCATTTGGCGGCCGCTCCCATCATCCGTTCGCCCTGAGCTTGTCGAAGGGCCGTTCTTTTCTTTCTGCGTTGGGAAGAAGGGCAGTGCTTCGACAAGCTCGGCACAAACGGCTTTTTCGACAGCCGCGTCAACAAGCGGTTCGCCTCACTCCGCCTCGGTGCTGAGTCCCAGTTCGGGAATGCCGATCGATCGCCGTCCGCCGAAATCCGAACGCACAACGATCGCGCCCTGCTTCTCCATATATTCGACCAGCCGCCGGATGCGCCCCGGCGAATGGCTGCCATAGGCGCGGCCCAGCACCTCGTCGTCGGGACAGGGTTCGCCGTCGAGCGCGGCGCGGGCGATTTGCAGGAAGGGTGCGAGCATATCGTCGGGCAGCCGCTCGGCGACGCGCAAGGCCTCCGCCCAGCGCGGCTCCGACGGGTCGAACACGCCGCCCTTGGCCAGCGCAAAGCGGCGCCGGAACGCGGCGAGATCGAGCGGCACTTTCTTCAGCTTCGCCATCCGGCACCGCACCGAAAAATCCTGATACAGAAAGGCCTCGGGCTGAAACGCGCTGTCGGGGTCGGCGAGCATGTCCTCGAGCATCGCGACCACCACCGCGTCGCTCTGTTCGGCCTCTTCGACCGCGGCGACGATGTCGAGCACCGGCGGCGCATCGCGATCTTCGTGAAGTCCTTCGCTCGCCGCGATGCGCTCCAGCACCTCGCTTGCTGCGACCGGCTCGGGTTCGGGCGCAAAGACGCGCGGCGCCACCGGCGCCTCCATCTCGGTGAACAGCATCGAGCGCATATCGTCGCCGCCCGCCGACGGCAGCGGCATCAGCCCGTGCGTACCCAGCCGCGTCGAGGTCTGCGTCGACCCGATGCGCACCGCGATCGGGCGGCGCGAGATCGCGGGGCCCAGCCCCAGGAAATGCCCGCGCTCCAGATCGCGGATCGCCTCCGCCTGCCGCCGTTCCATGCCGAGCAGGTCGGCGGCGCGCGCCATGTCGATGTCGAGGAAGGTGCGCCCCATCAGGAAATTGCTCGCCTCGGCGGCGACATTTTTCGCAAGCTTCGCCAGCCGCTGCGTCGCGATCGCCCCCGCCAGCCCGCGCTTGCGCCCGCGGCACATCAGGTTGGTCATCGCACCGAGGCTCGCGCGGCGGACCGTGTCGGCGACGTCGCCCGCGACGCTCGGCGCGAACATCTGCGCCTCGTCGACCACCACCAGCGCGGGGAACCAATGCTCGCGCGGCGCGTCGAACAGCGCATTCAGGAACGCCGCGGCGCACGTCATCTGCGCTTCGATGTCGAGCGATTCGAGGCTGAGGATGATCGATGCACGATGTTCGCGAATGCGCGCACCCATCGCCGCAATCTCGCGCTCGTTATAGTCGCCGCCGTTGATCACAACATGGCTGTACGCGTCCGCCAGCGTCACGAAATCGCCCTCGGGATCGATGACGATCTGCTGCACCAGCGCGGCGCTTTCCTCGAGAATCCGGCGCAAAAGGTGCGACTTGCCCGACCCCGAATTGCCCTGCACGAGCAAACGCGTCGCGAGCAGTTCCTGCACGTCGACGCGCACATTTTGCCCCGCGCTGTCGGTCCCGATGTCGATGCTGGTCTTCACGCTGGCCGCCCTATCGGGCGCCTTGGGCAAAGACAACTGGATCAACAACCTTCCCCCTTGATGGGGGAAGGATACGAAGCCTTGCCGCGGAGCGGCTAGGCGGAGTTGGATGGGGGTGACGGTGCGTTCTTGCGTCGCCGCTTCGGGTCGAGAGATCACCCCCCACCGCTGCGATTAGGCAGCAAGCTGCCAAGTCTCGCTACCTCCCCCATCAAGGGGGAGGGAAAAAAACGGAACCGACGCTGGCCCGACTTGCCAAGCGGCGTGAAGCGTCCAAAAGGACGACATGGATTTCGACGACCAGCTCCGCCGCTACTTCGGCACCGCCGACCTCGCGGCGATCCACCCCGAAGCACACGCTGCGGGCACCGAACGCATGAGCGTCGACTTCGGCCTCGAAACCAACCCCGGCCGCCGCTTCGCGCTGTGGGCGCTAATGTACATGCTCGGCGTCGCCCCGGACCTAGACGTCGCGTTCAAGGATGAGAGCGAGCGCGACACGGCGCGCGACTTCATGGATATGGTGGATCGGACGGGCGCGGAGGACGGCAGGTAACGACCGATTGCGGACATTCAGACAGGCTCGACGACTGTCAAATCGATTCCACACTTGCTGCAAATCTTGGCGGGCCAAGGCACGCACCATATCCCACGCATGAACAGCGAGCGACTGCAAGCGGGGCAACGGAAGATAGTGAGCATAATGAAGCCGTGGCAGAGCCAAAAAGCACCGCCGATTGTTGCGCCCGCCTCACCAAAGTAGCGCGTTAAAACACTCCACCATATTGGGAAACTGAAGAAGACCGCCCAGGTCCACATCATAAAAAGCCAAGACTTCTTGTAGACCGACATCTACGCTTAATGCCTTCTTGGCTGGGTAAAGGCAACGGCCGCTTCCCACCCCAAAACAGAGATTGGGCGAGCGACAAAAAAATCGCTGTCCTACTTTATTCCGCCGTGCCAGCCTCCGCCACGCTCTTTGAAATGGTCGGCTTCAGCAACCCTCGCCCAAAGCGACACAGGAGACATTTTTCGACGTGCACATCCGCGCCCTTTGTCGCCTTAAGGCCACAAAGGACACAGTTTCGAGGCGCCCATGCGGGGCCTTTGTGACTTTAAGGCCCGACGGATCGCAAATACCGCATGCGCCCAAAGCCCAGGGCCGCGTTTTCTACCCTTGAACGGATTGTCGCGAGGCGGATTGCAGAACCTCGACCCAATCCGAACATCCCGTTAACCATAATACAACCCCGTCATCGTAATTTCACAAAGCCGACCGCTTTTCCCTTGCGGTGGGGCGGCGGCATCGCCACGTTACGTTCCTAAGGGGGCCGCCATCTCCCCGGCGTCGTCCCCGCAAGGAGATGAGACCCATGCCGTCCTTTTCGGAAAGCCTCGAAAAGACCCTCCATAACGCGCTGAAGGCCGCTTCGGAGCGCCACCATGAATATGCGACGCTCGAGCATCTGCTCTATGCGCTGATCGACGACGAGCATGCCGCCGAAGTGATGCGCGCCTGCGGTGTCGCGCTCGATGACCTGCAATCGGCGGTCGTCCACTATCTCGACACCGAACTCGACAGCCTGAAGGTCGAGGGGCACAGCGATCCGTCGCCGACGTCGGGTTTCCAGCGCGTCGTCCAGCGCGCGATCCTGCACGTCCAGTCGTCGGGCAAGGATGAAGTGACGGGCGCCAACGTCCTTGTCGCGCTTTTCTCCGAACGCGAAAGCTATGCCGTCTATTTCCTCCAGCAGCAGGATCTGACGCGTCTCGACGCGGTCTCCTATTTGAGCCACGGCGTCGGCAAGGGGGGCAAGCCCTCGCCCACCGCCGAGCCCGAGGAAAAGGAAGAAACGAAGGACAAGGCAGACGGCAAGTCGAAAAAGGAAACCGCGCTCGACCAGTTCACCGTCAACCTCAACGAGAAAGCGAAGGGCGGCAAGGTCGACCCGCTGATCGGACGCAGCGCCGAGGTCGACCGCACGATCCAGATCCTTTGCCGCCGCAGCAAGAACAACCCGCTCTATGTCGGCGATCCCGGCGTCGGCAAGACCGCGATCGCCGAAGGCCTCGCGCGCAAGATCATCGAGGGCGACGTGCCCGAAGTGCTGCTGCCCGCGGTCATCTATTCGCTCGACATGGGCGCGCTGCTCGCCGGAACCCGCTATCGCGGCGATTTCGAGGAGCGGCTGAAACAGGTCGTCACCGAACTCGAAGGGCTGCCGCACGCGATCCTGTTCATCGACGAAATCCACACCGTCATCGGCGCCGGCGCGACCAGCGGCGGCGCGATGGACGCGTCGAACCTGCTGAAACCCGCGCTGTCGGGCGGCGTGATCCGCTGCATCGGCTCGACGACGTACAAGGAGTTCCGCAACCACTTCGAGAAGGACCGCGCGCTGCTGCGCCGGTTTCAGAAGATCGACGTGGTCGAGCCGACGCTCGAGGATACGAAGAAGATCCTCGCGGGCTTGCGCAGCGCGTTCGAGGCGCATCACCAGGTGCGTTACACGCAGGATGCGATCAATGCCGCGGTCGACCTGTCGGCGCGCTACATCAACGATCGCAAATTGCCCGACAAGGCGATCGACGTGATCGACGAGGTCGGCGCGATGCAGATGCTCGTCGCCCCGTCGAAGCGCAAGAAGACGATCACCGCGAAGGAGATCGAGGCCGTCATCGCGACGATGGCACGCATCCCGCCCAAGTCGGTGTCGACCGACGACAAGGCGACGCTCGCGAGCCTCGAAACCGATTTGAAGCGCGTCGTCTTCGGCCAGAACACCGCGATCGAGGTGCTGTCGTCGGCGATCAAGCTGAGCCGCGCGGGCCTCCGCGATCCCGAAAAGCCGATCGGCAATTATCTGTTCAGCGGCCCGACCGGCGTCGGCAAGACCGAGGTCGCCAAGCAGCTCGCGTCGATCATGGGCATCCCGCTCCAGCGTTTCGACATGTCCGAATATATGGAGCGCCATTCGGTCAGCCGGCTGATCGGGGCGCCCCCGGGCTATGTCGGCTACGATCAGGGCGGGCTCCTCACCGATGCGATCGACCAGAACCCGCATTGCGTGCTGCTGCTCGACGAGATCGAAAAGGCGCACCCCGACCTGTTCAACATCCTGCTTCAGGTGATGGACAACGGCCGCCTGACCGACCACCACGGCAAGACGGTCGACTTCCGCAACGTCATCCTGATCATGACGACCAATGCGGGCGCGAGCGACATGGCGCGCGAGTCGATCGGCTTCGGCCAGTCGACGCGCGAGGATGTGCAGGAAGAGGCGGTGAAGCGCATGTTCACCCCCGAATTCCGCAACCGCCTCGATGCGATCGTCCCCTTCGGTTATCTGCCGCCCGAGGTCGTCGCGCGCGTCGTCGACAAGTTCATCCTCGAACTCGAACTGCAGCTCGCCGACCGCAACGTCCACATCCAGCTCGACGATGCGGCGCGCGAATGGCTGACCGGCAAGGGCTATGACAAGCTGTACGGTGCGCGCCCGATGGGACGCCTGATTCAGGAAAAGATCAAGCAGCCGCTCGCCGAGGAACTGCTCTTCGGCAAGCTGGTCCATGGCGGCGAGGTCAAGGTGAAGATGAAGACCGGCGAGGACGCCCATGTCGGCAACCCGCTGGCGTTCGAAATCGTCTCGGCCCCGCCAAAAGCGGGCAAGGGCAAGGCCAAAACGCCAAAGGCCGACAAGGCAAAGAAGGCGGCGGAGTAACGCCCGCTCCTCTCCCGCCTGCGGGATGGGGAAGCGCGCGGTGAGATGCCTCTTTCCCGTCCCCGTGTTCGTGTCGAGCGAAGTCGAGACACCCATCGGGGTGGCCCTGACCTTCCGGGGTGTCTCGACTTCGCTCGACACGAACGGAAATCGGGTAACGGGTCCGGCCAAGGGTCGTCTCTCGCTTTTTCAGCACTCAGCGACTATATGGGTCTGATGTACGACTATGTCTCCGTAACCACCGCCGACGCTGGCGCCCCCACGCCGGTGCGCGACGGCACGATCAAGCTGCACGACGAAGCGGGCTTTGCGGGCATGCGCAAGGCGGGGCGGTTGTCGGCCGAAATCCTCGACGCGCTGGTCCCCTTCGTCCAGCCGGGAGTGACCACCGCGGCGATCGACGACCTTGTGCGCCAGATGATGCTGGACGGCGGCGGCATCCCCGCGACGCTCGGCTATCGCGGCTTCACGCACAGCTGCTGCACCAGCATCAACCATGTCGTCTGCCACGGCATTCCGGATGACAAGCCGGTGCGCGAGGGCGACATCGTCAATATCGACGTGACCTCCATCGTCGACGGCTGGCATGGCGACACGAGCCGCATGTATCTGGTCGGCGACGTGCCGATCAAGGCGAAGCGCCTCGTCGAAGTCACTTACGAATGCCTGATGCTGGGCATCGAGCAGGCGAAGCCCGGCAATCGGATGGGCGACGTCGCGCACGCGATCCAGACCCACGCCGAACGCCACCGTTATTCGGTCGTGCGCGATTTTTGCGGCCATGGACTGGGCCAGATGTTCCACGACGCGCCCGAGGTCGTCCATGCGGGCCGCCCCGGGACGGGCCCCGAGCTGCGTCCGGGCATGTTCTTCACGATCGAGCCGATGATCAACACCGGCAAATATGCGGTGAAGATGCTCGCCGACGGCTGGACCGCGGTGACCCGCGACCGCAGCCTTTCGGCACAGTTCGAACATAGTATCGGCATCACCGAAACGGGCTGCGAGATTTTCACCGCCAGCCCCAAAGGACTGAACGCTCCGCCCTGGAATTGACATCCGGGGGCGCCACGCCCGCCACCAGTCCGGGCAATGTCGCCGCGTCAGGCGTCAGCTGCGATAATCGGCGTTGATGCTGATATAGCCGTGCGTCAGATCGCACGTCCATACGGTCGCGCGCCCATCGCCAAGGCCGAGGTCGGCGCCGATGCGGATGTCCTGCCCCTTGAGGTGCGCGGCGACGGGCGCCTCGTCATAACCGTCGACGGGCAGCCCGTCTTTCGCCACCCAATGATCGCCGAAACGGATCGCGAGCCGGTCGCGGTCGGCGGGTTCGCCGGCCTTGCCCACCGCCATGACGACGCGGCCCCAATTGGCGTCCTCGCCCGCGATCGCGGTCTTGACGAGCGGCGAATTGGCGATCGCCAGCGCGACCCGCCTCGCGCTGTCGTCGCTGGTCGCGCCGCTGACCTCGATCTCGATGAACTTTGAAGCGCCTTCGCCGTCGCGGACGACCTGATGCGCGAGGTCGAGCGCGACCGCGCGGATCGCGGCATAAAGCGCATCGGCGCCCGGATCGTCGCGTGTGGTGAGCGTGGCTCCCCCCGCCTGTCCGGTTGCGAAGAGCAGCACCGTGTCGCTGGTCGAGGTGTCGCTGTCGACGGTGATCGCGTTGAAGCTGCCGCCGGTGGCTTCGCGCAGCATGTCCTGCAACAGCGCGGGCGCGACCGCGGCGTCGGTGAAGATATAGCCGAGCATCGTCGCCATGTCAGGGGCGATCATTCCCGATCCCTTGACGATTCCCGCGACGTGGACGGTCCGGCCATCGACGATCGCGCTGGCGGCGGAGCCCTTGGCGAAGGTGTCGGTGGTCCCGATCGTCTCGGCGGCGGCTTCCCATGAGCAGGGCTCGGCGGTGAGCGCGGCCGCGACCCCGGCGCGGGCCTTGTCCTTGGGCAGCGGTACGCCGATCACGCCGGTCGAGCTGACGAACACTTCCTTCGCGTCGCAGCCGAGATGCGCGGCCACCTGTTCCATGATCGCCTCGACCGCCTCGCGCCCGCGATAGCCGGTGAAGGCGTTGCTGTTGCCGGCGTTGACGATGAGCGCGCGGCCCTTGCCGCCCTTCACCTGCTCGCGGCCGAGCTCGACTTCGGACGAGCAGCAGACATTGCGTGTAAAGACGCCCGCGACCGTGGTGCTGGGCGCGAGCTCGACATAGGTGAGGTCGCAGCGATCCCAATTTTTATACTGCGCGCGCGCGACGCGGCGGGTGACCCCGGCGATCTCGGGGAGGGCGGGAA
>NZ_SCMU01000029.1 GCF_005503695.1 Sphingopyxis sp. 2PD | reverse complement strand
TCCCCGGAACGGGGAGGGGGACCAGCGAAGCTGGTGGAGGGGCACCGTCGGTCTACTTTGCCGCCGAACCGGTGCTCCACTGCTATGGTCCACGAAAGTTTGGCGCTTCCAGCCCAGCGCTGCGTAAACCGCCGGTACCCCTCCACCACCCTTCGGGTGGTCCCCCTCCCCCGGTGGGGGAGGATCGGCAAGGTCCGTCTTCAGTCGTTCGCCACCCACCGCGTCGCAAACACCTAACCCGCCCGTGCAAACCAGATCATATGGCGCGGACCCTTGCCGTTGCTGCGCGCGCGCACACCGACCTCTTCGACCGCAAAGCCCGCGGCGCTCAAACGGCGCGTAAAGCGCGGATCGGGCGCCGCTGACCATATCGCCAATATGCCCCCGGGGCGCAGCGCCGCTCTGGCCATCGCCAACCCGGTCGACGAGTAGATCTGGTCGTTGGCGGCCCGCGTCAGGGCGTCGGGGCCATTGTCAACGTCGAGCAGGATCGCATCGTAACGGCGCGTCGCCGACCCGATCACGGTCGCGACGTCATGCAGGACAAGCTCGACCCGCGGATCGTCGAGGCAGCCGGCGGCAAGGTCGGCCATCGGTCCGCGCGCCCAATCGATGATTCCGGGAACCAGTTCGGCGACGGTGATCCTTGCGTCCGGCCCCAGCGTCGCCAGCGCGGCGCGCAGCGTAAAGCCCATGCCATAGCCGCCGATGAGCAGGTGTGCGCCATCGGTGCTGCGTAGCCGGTCGCAGGTCATCGTCGCCAGCGCTTCTTCCGAACCGCTCATCCGGCTGCTCATGAGCTCATTGCCCTCGACCGCGATGATGAAATCATCGCCGCGCCGAAACAGCCGCAGTTCGTCGCCGCCCGGGACCAGCGCCGTGCCGATCAGTTCGCGCATTTTCACAGGTCAGGCCAATATGCTGAGGTCGAGCGCTTCGAGCAGCGCGGCGCGCGCCTTGCGAACCTCGCCCGCCAGCGTTGCGGACGCCAGGTCGCCCGGCGCGATCGCTTCGGGCCAATGCTTCGCGACCACCGCGGCGATCCGGTCGAGCTTCGCCGCGTCGGCGATAAAGCGCGGATCGACCGTCGCAGGGTCGGCGACGATGCGCAGCCGCAGGCAAGCGGGGCCGCCGCCGTTCGCCATCGACTGGCGGACGTTGACCGGCAGCAGTTTGCGGATCGGGCCATTCCCCGCGACATGCGCCTCCAGCCACGTCCACACCGCGGGTGTATCCTGCGCCTCGGTCGGCAGCACCAGCCCCATGCCGCCTTCGGGCAGGCTGACGAGCTGGGCGTTGAACAGATAGGATTTGATCGCGTCGGGCAGCGTCACCGCGCTGGTCGGCACTTCGACGATCTCGACGGCGGGAAAGGCGGCGCGAATTTCGGCGTGCGCGGCCTCGCGATCCTCGAACGCGGTTTCGTGGGTGAACAGCACATGCTCGTTCGCCACCGCGACAACGTCGTTGTGAAAGGCGCCGCCCTGGATCGCGGTGTCCGACTGGCGAATGAACAGCGTGCGCGCGGGATCGAGCCGATGGTGACGCGCGATCGCTTTCGATGCGTCGAGATGCTGGCGCGCGGGAAAGCGGCCGCCGCTCAACCCATAGACGAAGATTTCGACGCCCGCGGCGTCGTGCCCGCTGCACAGCCGCATATGGTTTGCCGCGCCCTCGTCGCCAAAGGGCGCAGGGATCGGCGCGTGGACCGCAAAGGCCGGGTTCGCGAAGGCCAGCCGCAGCTGCGCCAGCGTCCCCGGCCATTCGTGGCTGCGGTGCGGCATGGTGACGAGGTTGGCGACGGTCAGATGGCATTTGCCGTCGGCGCTGTCGGGGGCGGGCGAGACGGTCGCGGCATTCGCCGCCCACATCGACGACGCCGACCAGGCCTGCGCGCGAAGGTGGGCCTCGGCGCCTTCTTCGGTCGTGCCTAGCGTTTCCAGCCAGCGTGTGTCGGGGCGATCGAGCGGCATGAAAAAGCCCTGCGGCAGGCCGAGCGCCAGATTGTGGCGCATCTTGTCGATGCCCTGCAACGCCGCTGCGCGCGGCTGCGACACGTCACCCGCGTTCGACGCCGAAGCGATGTTGCCGCGGCTGAGCCCCGCATAATTGTGGCTGGGGCCGATGATCCCGTCGAAATTGATTTCGGTCAGCATCGGTCAGCGTCCGATCCAGCTGATCTGATCGCCCTTGCCGACGCGCAGGATGCGCGCCGCGCCCGCGTCGATCGACCCGTCCGTACCCACCTTGCCGAAACAGCAACGAAAATCGGCGAGACGACCGGTCGCAATCAGCGCGTCCTCGCCGCCCTCGCCAATGCCGGTGACCTCGACATGCTTCGCGTCGCGGATGCTCGCCACCTGGTCGGTGCGCGCGGTCATCGTCGGGCCGCCGTCAAAGATGTCGACATAATTTTCGAACGCAAAGCCTTCATTTTCCAGCATCCGCATCGCGGCGCGGCCGGTGGGGTGGGGGACGCCGATCACGCTCCGCGCATGTTCGCCGAGCATCGCGATATAGACCGGATGCTTGGGCATCAGGTCGGCGATGAACTGGTTGCCATGGACGGCGTTGAACTGGTCGGCTTCCTGGAAATTCATCCCGAAGAACTTGCCCGCAACGCCGTCCCAGAAGGGCGATCCGCCGGCTTCGTCGATCACCCCGCGCAGCTCGGCGAGGATACGGTCGCCAAAACGCGCGCGGTGACGCGCGATGAACAGATAGCGCGAGCGTGCGAGGAGCAGCCCGAGCCCGCCCGCGCGCGCGGCGGGGTGCAGGAACAGCCCGCCCACCTCGGATGCGCCATTGAGATCGTTGCTGAGCATCAGCACCTGCGCGTGAAAGGTGCGTCCCAATTGTTCGCTATGCTTGCTGTCGGTGCCGATACGGTACGAGTAAAAGGGCCAGCGCTGGCCGACCTGACCGAAAATCTGGCAGGTACCGCGCACCTCGCCGCTGTCTAGATCCTCGAGCATCATCAGGTAAAGCTCGTCGGCGGGATATTCCTTTTCGGACGCGAAACTGGCCTCGGCGCGCTCGAGCTTGGCGCGCAGCGCCTTTTTGTCGGGGGGCAGATTGGTGAAACCGCCGCCGGTCAGCTTCGCCATCTCGTAAATGCTTTGCAGGTCGCCCGGTTTGGCCGCCCGGATCACATAATTCACACAGTCCCCCGTTCCGCTATTCTGGTTATGGCGAGCGCCGACAGCTGCGCGCGTTCGGCAAGGCTGTCGACGATCAGAAACTCATCGGATGAATGGATCGCGCCGCCGCGCGGCCCCATGGTATCGACCACGGGAATGCCGCACGCCGCGATATTATTGCCGTCGCACACGCCGCCCGTCGCGTTCCAGCGGATCGGTGGCAAGCCAAGCGCCGTGCCGCAATCGCGGACCAGTTCGAACAATCGCGTCGCCGCGGCGTCGAGCGGCTTGGGTGGACGGTTGAAATTGCCGTGGATGTGGCAATGGACGTCATGCTCGCGCGACACCGCGGCGACGGCAGCGCGCAGCGCGGCTTCGGCCTCGATCATCACCTCCGGCGTCGAAGGCCTCAGGTTGACGCGCAGGATCGCCTGATCGGGGACGACATTGTTCGGGCCGCCGCCGTCGATCTTTGCGGGATTGACCTTGAGATCGGGCGATTTCAGCGCCGAGAGCCGCAGCGCGAGGTCGGCAGCGGCGAGCAGCGCGTTGCGACCGTCGTCGGGATTGCGCCCCGCATGCGCCGACAGGCCGTGGACGATGACCGAGAAATTGCCGCTGCCCGGCCGCGCGCCCGCGAGCGTGCCGTCGGGCAGCGCGGGTTCATAGGTCAATGCCGCGGTCTTGCCCTTCGCCAGTTCGGCGATCAGCGCCGCGGACGCGTGGCTGCCGGTTTCCTCGTCGCTGTTGATCATCACGTCATAGCCGACGCGGTTCGCGAGCGGCGAGGCTTGGAGCGCGGTGAGTGCGGCCAGGATCACCGAAATCCCCGCCTTCATGTCGGCGGTGCCGGGGCCGTTGAGGACACCGGGCTCGCGCCATTGCAGCGACTGGAAGGGGTGATCGACTGCGAACACCGTGTCCATATGGCCGGTGAAGAGGAGCTGGACCGGCGCTTCGGGCCGCACGCGCAGGTGCAGATGGTCGCCGCGCTGCGTCGTCCTGATCTGCCCCGCGGCGTCGACGCTTTCGATCGGGTCGGGGGTGATCAGGCGGATGTCGCCGGGCAGCGATGCAAAGGCGTCGGCGAGCTGGCCCGCGACACTTTTCAGGCCCACAAGGTTGCCGGTCCCGCTGTTGATGGCGGCCCAGCGTTCGACCTGCGCCAGCATCGGCGCATCGGCGGCGCGCTCGATCGTCGCGGTTTCGGTGGCCGAGATGGAAGTCATGCTGCGGCTATAGCCGCGAGTGGAGTCGTTTGGCGACCCCCGAGATTGCGTGACGCAATGCGCGTCAGGGAGCCTTTTCGGACTTCGGCGACGGCTGCAGCAGCCGAGCATAGCCGTGAAGCTGTAGCGCCTTTCGCGGTGACAGATCGGTGGTGAGGGGCGCGAGTGCCTGCTCTGCCCGGCGTGCCTGACCCTGCGCAAACAGCGTCCGCGCCAATTCGACGCGGGCGCGTTGCCGCACATCGAGATTGCCAAAGGGGTCGAAGAACGAATCGATCCGCGACCGATCCTTGACGCCATTCCAGGTAAAAGGCACCGCTGCCGCAGCGTCGTTGGCGATCAACTCGTAACGCCGCACGGCATCGGCAAGCGACAGTTTTCCTGTCAGCACTGCGTACCGCGTCTGGAACAGCTTCGCTTCGGGTGAAGTTGTTGCTCCGGCAAAATCGGTGAGTACGCGCTCGATCCAACCCCAGTTCACGTTGCCCGTCGCCGCCTGCATTCCGAGCAGGTTGAACGCGAGGATCGCGCCGCGATGTTCCGCGGTGGTTGCAGCGCGCACCGCTGCGTCGGTCGGCCGACCAACGCTGGTGGCGGGTACCAGTTCGATCGCGGGATCATGCTGCAGGATCGCTTCGATATCGGGTTTGTGGAAATGGCCGACAACGACAAGAACGGTTTGGCCGCGCCTCTTGTGCGCAATGGCGCGAATCCGCTGCGCCTGCATGTAAGTGCGATAAAGATAGAGGCGGCGTGGCAGGTCGCGATCGGCGCGCGGCGCGGGCTCCGCCGCCCATTTTTTCGCGGGAGCCAAGGTTTCGGGCTTTTCGGCGGCGAAAAAGTCCCAATCCAACATTTTGGCATCGGGAAACGTCAGGAAACCCTGAAATCCTTGCGGGCGCCGTATTTCAAGCGGGGTGTCGAGATCGATGCCAAAGCCCAATAGCTGGTCGTCGATTGGGGGCATCCAGTCGATCGGACATAATTCGATGCCCCGGTCGGTCGCATAGGGCAGGATGATCCCCTGAACCTCATAGGTGAATTCATAAAAATCCTGACGAGACGCCTGCTCCGGCGGTCTTTCGATGCAAATCGCCGCAGGCTTGAGAAGATCGAAATAGGCGGGGTAAATGCCGGGCTGGTCCCGCTCGGCAACGAGTTGGGCGGCATGGTCGACGCCCAGAATCACGAGCCTGCTCTTGGCTTCCTGCGCCCCAGTGAGCGATGGAAATGCGATCGCGAGCGAAACAAGAATCCATGCAAAAACAGTGCGGGGACAAATGTTCTTCATGATCGTTCATCCGATGGCTGGCGTTCGGCGACCCCATAGCCACGGTGTGCTCAATCGGCAATCCACGCCAATTTGGCGTGGGCCCCGCGCTCAGATCGCGAGGAGCAACGTGTCGTCGCTTTGCGGCGCGGCGGCTTCGAACGAGGGGAGGGGGTCGAATTCGGCGTCGATGATCGCCGGGGCAACCAGTCCGTCGAGTTTGAAATGGCCGAGCCGCCGTTCGTCGTCGGACCGCCAATTCTTGTCGAGGTTGAGCGCGCTGACGAACAGGTCGCCGCGGCGTTCGAACATCTGGTGCGGCGCCAGCTTCATTTGCTGGCCGTTATATTGTGCGGTCACGACGCGCTTGCGCGCGATCGCTTCCATCAGGGTGAGCCGGGTTTCGCTCATGATCTAGCCTTGGAGAAGGGAGGAGAGTTTTGTTGTGCGTTGCAGCATAATGCACATGGCGACGCCCCCGGCAAGTGTCGAAACGCAACTTATTCCCTGAAATCCTGCGCGCGATATCGTCGCCATTGCCATGACGGGCCAATCGCGGCATAGGGCGCTGGCCCTTTCCTCCCCGGGTCCACTGGCGCAGCCGCGCCGACCAGAGGGTGCATAAATGACCGAATTTCTCGACCGTGCCGGGCTGTCCGTCGATTCGCGACTGGCGGAATTTATCGAGGCGCGCGCACTGCCCGGTACCGGGATCGATGCCACCAAATTCTGGGCCGACTTTGCCGCCTTGCTGGGCAGATTCGCGCCCGAGAATGCGGCCTTGCTCGCCAAGCGCGAGGATTTGCAGGCGCAGATCGATGCCTGGCACGAAGCGCGGGCGGGGCAGGCGCACGATCCGCAAGCCTATCAGGCGTTCCTGCGCGAGATCGGCTATCTGGTCCCCGAACCCGCGCCGTTCAAAATCGGCACGCAGAATGTCGACCCCGAAATCGCGACGATGGCCGGGCCGCAGCTGGTCGTCCCGGCGCTCAACGCGCGCTTTGCGCTCAATGCGGCCAACGCGCGCTGGGGCAGCCTCTATGATGCGCTCTACGGCACCGACGCGCTCGACGCACCGCCCGCAAAGCCCGGCGGCTATGACCCGGATCGCGGCGCCGCGGTGATCGCGCGCGCCAAGGCGTTTCTGGACGAAGCGGTGCCGCTGGCGTCGGGAAGCTGGGCCGATTGGCAGGGCGGACAGCTGACCCTCGCCGATCCGGCGCAATGGGTCGGCAGCAAGCCGGGCGGCATCTTGCTGCGTCACAATGGCCTGCACATCGAACTGGTCATCGATTCGGCGAGCGCGATCGGCAAGACCGATCCGGCGGGCATCGCCGACGTCGTGCTCGAATCCGCGCTCACCACGATCATCGACCTGGAGGACAGCGTCGCCGCGGTTGATGGCGAGGACAAGACGCTGGGCTACACCAACTGGCTCGGCCTGATGCGCGGCGATCTGACCGAAAGCTTTGCCAAGGGCGGGCGGGCGGTGACGCGCGCGATGGAGGCCGACCGCGAATGGACCTCGCCGGCGGGCGAGCCGTTCGTGCTGCACGGCCGCAGCGTGATGTTCGTCCGCAACGTCGGCCATCTGATGACGACGCCGATGATCCGGCTACCCGATGGCAGCGAAGCGCCCGAGGGGTTGTGCGATGCCGTCATCACCGCGCTATGCGCGCTCCACGACCTCAAAGGCCTTGGAACGCTGACCAACAGCCGCGCGGGCAGCATTTATATCGTCAAGCCCAAGCAGCATGGACCGGAAGAGTGCGGCTTCACCAACCGGCTGTTCGACGCGGTCGAGGATATGCTGGGCCTGCCGCGCCACACGATCAAGGTCGGCGTGATGGACGAGGAGCGCCGCACCAGCGCCAATCTCGCCGCCTGCATCCACGCGGTGAAGGACCGTATCGTCTTCATCAACACCGGCTTCCTCGACCGCACCGGCGACGAGATCCACACCAGCATGCGCGCTGGGCCGATGATCCCCAAGGGCGAGATGAAGGCGAGCGACTGGATCGCGTCCTACGAGGACCGCAACGTCCGCATTGGCCTCGCCTGCGGGCTCAGCGGCAAGGCGCAGATCGGCAAGGGCATGTGGGCGATGCCCGACCTGATGCGCGGCATGCTCGACGCCAAGATCGCGCACCCGAAATCGGGCGCGAACACCGCGTGGGTGCCATCGCCGACCGCCGCGACGCTGCACGCGCTGCACTATCACCAGGTCGACGTGTTCGCGCGTCAGCGCGAGATTGCCGGCGAGGCGGTGCCGTCGCTGGACCGCCTGCTCAACATCCCCGTGGCCAACGGACGCAACTGGAGCGAAGCCGAAATCACCCGCGAGCTCGACAATAATTGTCAGGGCATTTTGGGCTATGTCGTGCGCTGGATCGATCAGGGCGTCGGCTGTTCGAAGGTTCCCGACATCGACGACGTCGGCCTGATGGAAGACCGCGCGACGTTGCGCATCAGCAGCCAGGCGCTGGCCAATTGGCTGCTCCACGGCGTGTGTTCGGCGGATCAGGTCGACGCCGCGCTCGCGCGCATGGCGGCGAAGGTCGACGCACAGAATGCGGGCGATCCGCTCTACGAAAAGCTGACGCCCGAGGGGGTCGCCTATCAGGCGGCGCGCGCGCTGATCTTTGAGGGCGTGGCGCAGCCGTCGGGCTATACCGAGCCGTTGCTGCACAAATATCGGCTGGCGAAGAAGGCGGGGTGAGGGGCACGGCGGGCAGCGATCGGTTGCTGCCGTCGATCCTCCCTGTCGCGCAGCGATGGGGAGGTGGCAGCGCGAAGCGCTGACGGAGGGGCTTTGACACTACCGTTGCGGCCCCTCCACCATCCCCGCTTTCGCGGGGACGGTTCCCCTCCCCATGGCTTCGCCACAGGGAGGATATATAGCATCGTCATCCCGGCGAAGGCCGGGATCTCACCCTATCCGTTTACCGTACCGGTGAGATCCCGGCCTGCGCGGGGGCGACGGTGTAGGTGCGTCCACTCCCCACCCCAAAGCGGACAAGCCATTGTAAGCATTGCGAGACGAGCGTAGTCCTTCAAGGTCATTTCGATCCTTTGGGTGAGCAGCAATCGTGGCGAACCGAGCCTTTCGCGACCTTCAGTCGAACGCGGACAGTCTGCAAATGCGGTTACGTTCGCGCGCTCGCCTCGCCGCCGCGATCGCGCTGTTCGTCAGCGCCAGTTTCGCCGCATCGCCCGCCGCCCACGCGCAAGATAAAGTCAGCACCGTCATGGAAATCGGCGGCAGCAAGCTCGCCGTCTCACCGCAGGAGATGCGCGCGCTTTCGGCGCTGGGCAATCTGGCGCGCGGGACACAGTCGGCGCGGCAGGATCGCGCGCTGGCTGATGCCCGGCGGGTGGCGAACAGCCGCGACGCACGCTTCGCACTGGCCCTGTATGAGCTGGAGATTGGCAATCGGCGCGCCGACGATGCCATGCGCGCCGCGGCGCTCGACGTGCTGATCGACAGCCCTTTGACGCGGCCCGACCGGCTGGTCGGCCATTTGGCGGCGCGAGGGCAGATTGCCTATCGCGCCGGCGATTTCGATACTGCGGGCGCTTTGTGGGGGCGGCTGGCCGAATTGACCCCCGCCGATCCCGACGCGCTGGCCAATCTGGCGCAGGTTCGGCTGGCGCAAAAGGATGCGCCGGGCGCGATGGACCTGCTCACGCGCGCGATCGCGGCGCGGACAGCGCTGGGACAGCCGGTGGCGGAGGGCTGGTATCGGCAACGGCTGAGCATTGCGCAGCAGGGGCAGCTGGTTGCGCCCGGCGTCGATGCCGCGCGCGCGTTGGTCGGCGCCTATCCGACCCGCGAAAACTGGCGCATCGCGCTGGTGGTGTATCGGCAACTGGTCGCCGCAGAGGGGGCGCTGGAGATCGACCTGTTCCGTCTGACCCGCGAGGTGGGTGTGCTGACGCAGGCGGCGGAATATCAAAGGATGGCACAGCTGCTCAAGGAAGCGGGCGAGCCGCGCGAGGCAAAGTCGGTGCTGGCGGAAGGGACGCAGCGCGGGCTGCTCGACGCCGCCACGTCGCCGACGCGCGAAATCATCGCCGAGGTCGAGCGGGCGATTGCGCGGGTGCGGCCCGGAGTGGCGCGGGCCGAGCAGCCGAGCGCGGCGGGGATGCAGGTTCGGCTGGGCGTGGCGCGGCTGAACGCCGGACAGCGCAGCGAGGCGGAGGCGGCGTTTCGGGTGGCGGCGGGTGATCCGGCGGGTGGGCGTTACACCGATCTGGGCTTTTTCTGGCTGGCATGGTTGGCGCGCCGTTGAGCGGGCATCTTTCTCCCCTCCCTTTCAGGGAGGGGTCGGGGGTGGGTAGCCGCCAAAGGCGGCGTTCTTCGCTTTGGTCGCTATCGCTCGCGCACCCACCCCTAACCCCTCCCTGAAAGGGAGGGGAACGTGCCCATCCCCGCCGTTTCCGTACAATACGCCTTGCCCTCACTCGCTATAACGCGCCATCTTGGGGCGCAGGGCAATGTGGGGGCAGGCGATGACGGCACCGTTTAATTTCGGGCAGCTCAAATTTCTGAAGGCGCTGACCGAGGCGCTATTTCATGGCGCGGAGATGGCGATTACCGCCGATCAGGTGGTCGCCAATATCTGCGACCTGTTCGCCAAGGTTGGCGGGACCAAGCTCGACGAGATCAGCCTGTCGCTGACCGCGACCGAGCTGGTGCTGGGCGGGCCGTTCTTTACCGAGGATGATGTCGCGGGGCGCGCCGCCAAGCTGAAGAACCGGCTTCAGAATAGCCAGATCGACCTATTCCAGGACATGGCGCGGCTGCGCGGCATCATTTATGCCTGCTATTACGGCCATTGGCAGCCGGGGCTGGAGCCCGGCGATCAGGATGCCAACGTCGCCAATCCGGTGCACCGCCAGATCGGGTTCAAGCTGCCCAAGCACCGCGATCGCGGCGATTATGAAGTACCGATCAAGCCCGTCGTGGGCCGCGAGATCGACGATGCTCATATCCTGAACACGGCGACTCTCGGCAACGAATATGATGTCGTGGTGATCGGTTCGGGCGCGGGCGGGGCGGTGGCGGCGCATAATATCGCGGCGCAGGGCTATAAGGTGCTGATCGTCGAGGCAGGGCCGTTCTTCCCGTCGCCCAAGATCAACCACCACGAACTCGACATGATCGCGAGCCTCTACAAGCATGGCGCGCTCCAGACGTCGACCAACCGCGATTTTGTCGTGTTCCAGGGGCGCTGCGTCGGCGGGTCGTCGACGATCAACAACGGCATCTGCCTGCGCGTCAACGAAGCGGGGCGGACGCACCCCGACGCGTTGGACGTGCTGGCGAAATGGGCGAGCATCGGCGCCCCGATCGACGCGGCAGCGTTCCACGCAAGTTACGACGCGGTGCAGGCAAAGCTGGGCATCGCGCGCATCGAACCGCGCAGCGGGCGCCACAACGGCCCCCATCTGATCGAGGGGTGGAAGGCCTATGCCGCGCAGTCGGGCAATCCGCGCGACGCGCGCGCCGTGACCGACTGGTTCACCAAGAATTTCGGGCCGCCGAACACGCCCAATGCCTGTGCTTATTGCGGCTATTGCAATTCAGGCTGTCCCTATGGGCGGCGGATGGGCGTGGCGCAGACCTATCTACCCGCAGCGTGCCGCGATTTTGGGGCGCGCATCCTGCCCGATACCAAGGCCGAACGCATCGTCTGGCAGACCGCCTATGACGGGCGGCGCGAGGCCGAGGCGGTGGTACTGATCCTGCCCGGCGATGTGCGGAAAATGGTGCGCGCTCGCGTCGGGGTGGTGGTCGCGGGCGGGACGATCGCCTCGTCGAAACTGCTCGACCGCAGCGACATCGACGGTACCGGCTATCAGGTGTCATTGAACGTCGCCTCGCCCGTGGTCGCACTGATGCCCGAAGGGGTCGGCGGCAATGCGTGGGACGAAGACCAGATGTCGAGCTATGTCGATGTCGGCGCCTATCTGCTCGAAAGCCATTTCCAGCCGCCGATGTCGATGGCGTCGCTGATGCCCGGCTGGTTCGCCGATCATGCCAGCCGGATGAAGAGTTTCGGGCGCGTCCATTCGGCGGGCATCCTGTTCCCCGCCGACCGGCGCGGGCGGGTGACGGGCGACAAATTGCAGTTCAGCCTCGATCCTATCGACGACCTGCCGGTGCTGCGCGATGCGATGGCGACGCTGACCAAGGTGCATTTCGCCGCCGGGGCGATCGAATGCTATCCGGCGCTCGCGCGGGGGCAAAAGGTGACCCCCGACATGGACGTTGATGCCTTTTTCGCCGATGCGATCCGCGAACAGGACGACGTCACACTGTCGAGCAGCCACCCGCATGGCGGCAATGCGATCAACGAAGACCCCGCGCACGGGATCGTCGACCTCGACTGCCGGGTGCACGGGACGACCAACGTGCTCGTCACCGACGCCAGCGTGTTTCCGAGCTGCATCCGGGTGAATGCGCAATGGACCACGATGGCAATGGCGCATTATGCAACGGGGCGAGGGGATCCGTTTGGTTAGAAGGGGCTAATCCGCTCGTTCCCGTTCGTGTCGAGCGAAGTCGAGACACGTCAACGCTGGCTTGGCGTGTCTCGACTTCGCTCGACACGAACGGCTAAGGGGCGTTGATCATGACCTTCACCGTTGCCGCCCTCTACCGCTTTGCGTCGTTCGACGATCCCGCCGCGCTGCGCCAGCCTTTGCTCGACCTGTGCACCGCGCAGGGGGTGAGGGGCACGTTGCTGCTGGCGCGCGAAGGGATTAACGGCACGATCGCGGGCAGCGCCGAGAGCATCGCCGCGGTGATCGACCACATCCGCGCGCTGCCCGGTTGCGCCGAGCTCAATGTCAAATATTCAACCGCCGCCGCCATGCCGTTCCAGCGGATGAAGGTACGGATCAAGAAGGAAATCGTGACGCTGAAGGTATCGGGCCTCGACCCCGCGCGCGATGCCGCACCTTATGTCGATCCCGTCGACTGGAACGCGCTGGTCGACGATCCCGATACGGTGCTGATCGATACGCGCAACGGGTTCGAGGTCGGCTATGGCAGTTTCGAAGGCGCCGTCGATCCCGCGACCAAAAGCTTCGGCGAATTCCCCGACTGGTGGCGCGCCAACGCCGACAAATTTGCCGGCAAGCGCGTCGCGATGTTCTGCACCGGCGGCATTCGCTGCGAAAAATCGACCGCCTTCCTGCGCAGCGAGGGCGTTGAGGAGGTCGTGCATCTGAAGGGCGGCATCCTCGCCTATCTGGAACAGGTTCCGGCGGAAGAAAGCCGCTGGCACGGCAGCTGCTTCGTCTTCGACGAGCGGGTGAGCGTCGGGCATGGGCTGGTCGAGGTGGGCGAGAAGGAATAGGCAGCCGATCGCCGTGGCGTAAAACGCACCCACCAACATTCCAATCTCGTCATCCCGGACTTGATCCGGGATCCACTGCGGCGCCCAAGTCATCGACCCCGGATCAAGTCCGGGGTGACGATGAAAGAGAGCGCGCTTTGCCGCTCGTCAGCCCACCATCAACGTATAAGTCACCCGATAATCGCTCGCATCGCCGTCGAGCGTCCGGGTAAACGTCCCCGGCGTATCGCCCAGGTCGATCGTCCCGATATTGTCGCTGCCGCCGATGTCGTCGAATTCGCGCAGCTGGAAACTCACCGGCTGGTCGAATTCGAAAATCTGGTCGACGACCCAGCTTTCGCCCTTCTTGATCGAATAAATGTCGCCCTTGCCTTCGGGAAAACGCTGGCCGGTGTTGAAGCGCAGGAACAGCTGATCGGGCAGGCCAAGCCCCAATCGCCCGGTCAGCTTGATGCATTCGACGCGGATGTTGGTCAGCGTGAACTTGCGCGTCGCCGGGCGCGCCGTTCCCGCGGGCTGCTTCATCGCGACCATCGTTACCGGTGCGGCAATCGCATCGGGCGTTTTCGGCAGACGATTGATATTCTCGTTCGCTTGCCCCGCATATTTTCCCGATGGAAATTCCGCGAGATATGCCTTGAATGCCTCGACACTATTTTCGGCCATCGCGCCTTT
Organism: Sphingopyxis sp. 2PD; assembly: GCF_005503695.1. GTDB lineage: Bacteria > Pseudomonadota > Alphaproteobacteria > Sphingomonadales > Sphingomonadaceae > Sphingopyxis. The sequence continues at coordinate 25,889 of NZ_SCMU01000029.1, read as the reverse complement.
CCACAGCAATTCCTCCAGCCCGCGGCGTTCACCCGATGCGCCGGACGCGCGAGGGACGAGATAGACCGGGGTGCCGGTGATGCTGGCGCTGACGAACGGTCGCTGGCTGCCGCCGGTCGCTGCGAGCACATCGTCGCGGATCAGCCCGCCGAGCAGCTGCACCGGCACGTCGGGTTGCGGCAGGCGTTTGGCCAGCGAGGTTGCGAAGGGCGAATTTCCCGCAGTGCCGTCGGCGGCGGTCTGCCCTGGCGCGGCGGCAAAGATGACGAGCACATCGTCGGCCTCGACCCCCGCCAGCCCGCTGACCACTGCGCGTGTGCCCGAACGCCACGAACGCCCGAACGGATTGTTGCGGCACGAGTCGAGCACTACCATGCGGATCTGCGCGCCCGACACCGATTCCATCAGCCGGTCGAGATTGATCGCCTCATAGGGCAGGTCGAGGTCCGATTTCAGCTGCGCATCCGTCGGGATCAGCCAGTTCTTGCCCTGCGCCTCGATCCCGTGTCCCGCGAAATAGACCATCGCGACCTCGGCGCCGTCGGCCTTGGCGCGAAAATCGCGCATCGCTTTCTGGAAATCATTGACCGCCAGGTCGGCGGCGACAGTGACATCGTCAAACCCGGCCTGCCGCGCCGAGGCGGCGATGATCCGGATGTCGTTGACCGGGTTGGCGAGGCGGCTGGTGTTGGCATAGTCGCTGTTGCCGATGACCAACGCGACCTTGCGCGCTTCCGCCGCGGTCGGCGCGAACAGGGCCAGCGCAGTGAGGGTGATCAGCCAGAATCGCATCATCTCGCAAACCTCTCTGAGTGTCAGGCGGCGCGCGCCGCCCCATATTCGTACCAGCCGAACGGGCGCGGGGTTTTGGGGATATAGGCGGCGGCCTGCCGGTCGACGGCAAAGCCCGCGGCTTCATAAGCATCCGAAATCGGCCGGGTCAGGTGGCAATTGCCGCCGATCCGCTTCCAGATCGGCTCGATCCGCCGCTGCCATTTCGCGACCCCGGCGTCGGGCGCGGCGCCATGTTCGAGGAACAGCGCGGTGCCTCCGGACTTCAGCACGCGGCGGATTTCCGCAAGCACCGCGGCCTGATCGGCGACCGAGCAAAGGGTGAAGGTGGTGACGACGGTGTCGAAGCGACCACTCTCGAACGGCATCGCTTCGCCAACCCCGCCCTGGATGTCCGCCGCCATTCCGCGCGCCTGCGCCGCAGCGCGGCTCATCGCCAGCAATTCGGGCGAGGGATCGAGGCCGGTAAAGCTGGTGATGCGGGCAGGATCGTAAAATTCCATGTTGATCCCGCCGCCGCAGCCCAGCTCGAGCACATCGCCGCTGGCGTTCGGCACAACCTTGCTCCTGACCTTCATGATCTGCCCCTGCGAACAGGCGCATTTAATCAGCCGCGGCACCCCATGACGTTCCCACCAGCTTGCCATTTAACGGACTCCCCTTGGCGCGGAAGGTGACCCTTGCTAGCGCGGTTGGCAACACCCATCTGTGCCTGCCCGCACAGCCAGAGAAAGATCGTCATGCCCACCACCCATCACACCAAGATGCTCATCCTCGGTTCCGGCCCCGCGGGCCTGTCCGCCGCCATCTATGCCGCGCGCGCCGGGATGATGCCAATCGTGGTGCAGGGGCTGCAACCCGGCGGCCAGCTGACGATCACCACCGACGTCGAAAACTACCCGGGTTTTGCCGAGGTGGTGCAGGGGCCGTGGCTGATGGAGCAGATGACCGCGCAGGCGACGCATGTCGGCACCAGCATGATCTGGGACACGATCGTCGATGTCGATTTGTCGCAGCGCCCGTTCAAGCTGACCGGCGACGGCGGCGATGTCTATATGGCCGAAACGCTGGTGATCGCGACCGGGGCGCAGGCGAAATGGCTGGGCGTGCCGGGCGAGCAGGAACTGGGCGGCAAGGGCGTTTCGGCCTGCGCGACCTGCGACGGATTTTTCTATCGCGGCAAAAAGGTCGTGGTGATCGGCGGCGGCAACACCGCGGTCGAGGAAGCGCTGTACCTGACGAACCATAGCGACGATGTGACGCTGATCCATCGCCGCGATCACCTCCGCGCCGAAAAGATCCTGCAGGACCGGCTGCACGCCAATCCCAAGATCAAGGTGCTCTGGAACAAGCGCGTGGATCGCTTTGTCGCGGGCGAAGGCGTTTCGGGGCTCGTCGGCGTCGACCTGATCGACACGGTGACGGGCGAAGCAAGCCACGAGCCGACCGACGGCGGCTTCGTCGCGATCGGCCACAGCCCGTCGACCGAATTGTTCAAGGGCAAGCTGCCGCTGGATGCCGATGGCTATCTGGAAGTCACGCCGGGAACGTCGCTGACGTCGATACCGGGGGTTTTTGCCGCGGGTGACGTGACCGACAAGGTCTATCGTCAGGCAGTAACCGCGGCGGGCATGGGCTGCATGGCAGCGCTGGATGCTGAGCGGTTTCTGGCCGAGGCGGAATATAAGGCGTTGGTCGAGGCGTAAGTATTCGGCAGCGATGGGCGGGGGCGACGGCGGAATGAGCTGCCCGCTCACCACCCCAAAGCAGACGCTGGCCTGCGTCATATTACAGTGGCCGCGTAAGCAATCCCAGAACGCGCCCCGCCAACCACTCCGCATCATCCCCCGCAAAGCTGTGCGACGCGCTGTCCAATCGTTCGACCGGCACCGCGCCCGGCTGGCATTTCTCCACAAATGCCTGCGCTGTCCTGTCGCCGGTGGCGAGCAAAATCGTGGCCGGGCAGGCGAGATTGGCGAGCGCGGCGTCGAGGCGCGCGGGCAGGCTGTCCGGCGCGGCGGGCGCGGCGCGGCGGCCGAGCGCCAACAGGCCGCGTGCCAGCTTTTTAAGGTCGACGTCGCCCTTCAGCAGCCGCAGCAGGCTTTTGGGATCGGTCAGCCGCGCAAGGTAACGCGCGCGGATCGCCGATGCGGGGGGCAGCGCGGGTTCGTCGGCCTCATCGTCGGCGCCGCCTTCATAGGTCCACGGATTGGCGAGGATCAGTTCGTCCAAGGCAAGCGGCTGGTGGAGCAGCAGCGCGCTGGCGGCGTCACAATTGCCGAAGGCGACGATGCGCGTCACATGCGGCGCGGCCGCGCGAAAGGCGGCGATTGCGGCGGCGATGTCGGGGGCGCTGCTTTCAAAGCCGCCGTTCGCGCCGTCGCTGTCGCCGATCCCGCGCCGGTCGAAGCGGAAGACGGGGTGACCGGCGTCGGCGATGCGCTGTGCCAGCATCGCCATGCCACGATGCGCGCCGCTGCGGATTTCGTTGCCGCCCGAGACGATGAGCAGCCCGGTGGTGCTGGGCGCGTCGTCGAGCGTCGCGGCGAGCGTGGCGCCTTCGCAGGCGAAATTCAGCTGATGCCGCATGTCTGGCTCCAAGCGGCGATGTCGGCGGCGATCGCCTCGGCCATCGCGCCATCCTCTCCGGGTTCGGCGCGCAGCCAAAGCGGGGTTCCGGCGATCGCGTCGGCGCCGCTGCCGAGGGTGACGGTGCGCAGCGGCGCCACGGGCTCGACTGCGGCGCTGCCAAGCTGTCCCATCATGGCGGGCGACAGCAAGTTGCCAGCGAGAAGCAACGGCGCGGTGGCGGCTTCGGCTTGCAGGCTGTCGAGCGACGAGGTTACCCCGGCCTCGCGGTCGGCAGCGACGCGCGCGCGCATCAACGTGCGGAGCAGCGACGCGCCGCCGATCGGGGCAAGCCGCCACCACGCGGCGGCGCTCGCGCGATGATCGATCAGCGCGCCGCCGCGCAGCGACGCGATGATCACCGGGCCATCAAGCGTCGCGGAAACCTCGGCCAGCGCTTCCTGCCAGCGATGAAGATCGGTCTGGGCCAGCGGCACAAGGCTTTCATTCTGGCCGGGCAGGTCGGGGAGAACGGCGGCGAGCCCATGGCGCGCCAGCGCGCGCATCGCCAGTACCAGTGTGCGCCGGGTGCGGTTCGCTTCCTCGAACAAAGGCGGGACGAACAACAGGGTGGCGCGCTGGGTGCCGGTGGGAGCGATGCGGAGGATATGTTCGGGAGTGGGGAGAGGCATTCGCATGCTCCCTGTCGTCATCCCGGCGAAGGCCGGGATCTCACCGTCGCGGAAAACGCCATGGCGAGATCCCGGCCTTCGCCGGGATGACGATATAGGGAGGACGGCGCGACCTTCAATCGGTCACCTTGCGCAACGAGAACGCCAGTAAATTGCCATAGGTTTCAAAGATCTCGCCGTCGATTTCATCATCGTCGATGATAATGCCGAGCCGGTCTTCCATCTCGGTCAGCACCGTCGCCACCGCCATCGAATCGAACTCGGGCAGCGCGCCGAACAGGCCGCTGTCGTCGGTCAGCGCCGCCGCGCGCGCTTCGCCCAAACCGAGGACGTCGGCGAGCAGGGCGCGGAGGGTGGCGTCGACGGTATCGGGTGCGGTCACTTGTCTTTCCTCAGTAGTGCGCGGCCGAAGGCCTTCAATGCCGGACCCCATGCCGCGACGCGCGACGGATTGAAAGCCTCGATCCGCCACAACGGGTCGTGGCGGTTCATCCAGTCGCGCTTGTAGCCGTCGTTGCCGGTCCCAAAATCGACGCGTTTGACGCCGTCTATCGTGATGACGTGACGGAACAGCGCCGCCGACAACAGCGTCCCGGGCGAGGCTTTCAGACTATCCTCGACATGCGCCAGCTTGTGGATGAAGGCGGTGCCGTCCTCGACGGTCCAATATTGCGCCGCGACGGGGATGCCGTCGATGCGGGCGATGCCCATCCGCAGGTGGCCGCGCGCGCCCTCGGCCTCGGCAAAGGCGCGGAGCAGCGCGGGGTGGCCTTCGTCGGGTTTCCAGCTCGCGGCGTATATTTGTTCATAGGCCGCCCAGCTGCCGTCATCGAATTCGGTGAGCAGCTGGATGTCGACGATGCCCTTTTTCGCCTTGCGCTGAACCGTATTGCGCAGCGCGCCGGGGCGGTCGGCCCACCAGGCGTCATGGTCCATGTCGCCAAGGTCGAGCCAGTGGCGGTCGCCGGCGGGCGTCGCTTTGACCCGCCAGCCTGCGGCGCGCAGCGCGGCGGTGATCTCGTCGGGGGCAGCCACGGGGTAAAGCGTCAGCTGCGCGGCGGTGCGGCCGAGATTTTGGAACAGCGCGCGCAGCGCGGCGCCGCGGTCGCCGTCACCGGTGTAGAGCGGGCGGATTGTGAAGCTGTACCAGTTGGTGAGGCCCGCGACGTCGCCAGGCTTTTCGACGCGCAGCGGTAGCCATGCGGTGACGCCGCCCGCGCCGCCATGCGCGTCGATCCGGCCCTGGCCGGCAAAGCCATAAGCTTCGAGCAGGTCGAACCACGCCGCACGGTCGAAGGGCGAGGCAAAGCCTTCCGCGCGCGCCGTCGCGGGCAGCCGTTCATCATTAGCGTGATGTTCACCGTTCCCTTGCATGGTGTCGCCCTCTATCACTGCACTCCTAACAGCCGATGACCAAAGCCGAAAAGCCAACTTCGCAACCGATCGACCATCTCGCCCTGCGCGGCGCGCCGGAGGCGGCTGCATTGCTGATCGGTGATACCGGGCTGACTTTTGCTGAACTTGACGAGGGCGTAGGGAGACTGGCGGCGTGGCTGCGCGAGCAGGCGGGCGGGCCGGGTGAGCGGGTGGCGAGCTGGAGCGCGAAGACGCGTCTCGCTTGCCTGATGCCGCTGGCGGCGGCGCGCGCGGGGCTGATCCATGTGCCGGTGAACCCGCTGCTGAAAGGGCCGCAGGTCGCGCATATCCTGTCCGATAGCGGAGCCAGGCTGCTCCTCACGAACAGCGCGCGGGCAGAGATGCTCGGCGACGGTTTGCCCGCGGGCTGCATGGTGCAGGATCTGAAGGTCGCTGAGGAAGTAATCGATTCGAGCGGGGACGGGCTGGTGCCGTCGTTAGCTGATCCCGACGATCTGGCGGCGATCCTCTATACCAGCGGATCGACCGGGCGGCCCAAGGGCGTGATGCTGAGCCATGCCAATCTGTGGCTCGGCGCCGAAAGCGTCGCCTCCTATCTTGAACTCGCGCCCGAAGACCGCGTGCTCGCGGTGCTGCCGCTCAGCTTCGATTATGGGCAGAACCAGTTGCTTTCGAGCTGGTATGCCGGCGCCGCGGTGGCGCCGCTCGATTATCTCACCCCGCGCGACGTCGTGAAAGCGGTGGCGCGGCACCGCGCGACGACGCTGGCGGGGGTGCCGCCGCTCTGGGTGCAGCTGGTCGAGAGCGACTGGCCCGGCGAGGCGGCAGCGTGCCTCAAACGGCTGACCAACAGCGGCGGTGCGCTCACACCCTCGCTGATCGACGCGATGCGGGCGACCTTTCCCAATGCCGACATCTACCCGATGTACGGGCTGACCGAGGCGTTTCGCTCGACCTATCTCGAACCTAAGCTCGTCGCCGACCATCCGACCTCGATGGGCCGCGCGATTCCGCACGCGGAGATTCTGGTGTGCCGCCCCGACGGGACGATCACTGCCGACGAGGAACCGGGCGAGCTGGTGCATTGCGGGCCGCTGGTCGCAAAGGGTTATTGGCGCGATGCGGAACGGACCGCCGAGCGCTTCAAAGCGGCGCCGCGCGCGTCCGAATATGGCGGAACGGCGGTGTGGTCGGGCGACACGGTGCGCCGCGACGCCAACGGCCTTCTCTATTTTGTCGGCCGCGACGATGCGATGATCAAGACCGCGGGCAACCGCGTCAGCCCGACCGAGGTCGAGGATGTCGCGGTGGCTTCGGGTCTGATTTACGAGGCGGTGGCTTTCGGGGTGCCCGATCCGCGGCTGGGGGCGGCGATCATCCTGATCGTGCGCGGCAAGGGCGGGGTCGCCGACGACGCGGGGCTGGCCGCCTATTTGCGCCAGAACCTGCCCAATTTCATGCAGCCGCAGGCAATCGAATGGCGCGATGCGCTGCCGCGTAACCCGAATGGCAAGCTCGACCGCGTGACGATCGCCGCCGATTGGGCGCAGAAGGTGGCGGCATGAAGCCGCACGGACCGATTCCGCCGGGTTATGCCGCCGATGACGACGGGATGCTGCTGATCGGCGGCGACCGCGCCGATACGCTCGCCGACATGGCAGGCGATACGCCGCTGTTCGTCTATGACAGCGCGATGCTGACCGCACGGGTCGCTGCATGGCGCGCCGCGATGCCGGCCGAAGTGCAGCTCCATTTTGCGATGAAGGCGAACCCCTATGCGCCGCTGCTCGCCTTCATGGCGCGGCTGGTCGACGGGTTCGATGTTGCGTCGGGCGGCGAACTGAAGGCCGCGATCGCGAGCGGCATGCCGGCGGGCGACATCAGCTTTGCCGGTCCCGGCAAGCGCGACCACGAGCTGGAGGCGGCGATCGTCGCGGGGGCGACGCTCAACCTGGAATCGGCGGGCGAGGCGGATCGCGCGCTGTCGCTCGCCAGCCGCCTTGGCCTGACGCCGAGCCTTGCGGTGCGGGTCAATCCCGACTTTGACCTCAAAGGATCGGGGATGAAGATGGGTGGCGGCGCCAAGCCGTTCGGGGTCGATGCCGCCGAGGTTCCGGCGCTGGTTCGACGTCTGATCGCGGCGGGCGCCGACTGGCAGGGCTTCCACATTTTCGCGGGATCGCAGGCACTTGATGCCGAGGCCATCGCCGACACGCAGGCGCAGACGATTGCGCTGGCCGCCAGACTGGCGGACGAGGCTGGCGCGCCGCCGCCGCTCGTCAATCTGGGCGGCGGCATGGGGGTGCCCTATTTCCCCGGCGACAGCGCGGTCGATGCCGCGGCAGTCGGCGCGGCGCTGGGCGACACGCTTGCCGCGCGCGCCGATGTGCTCGCGAAAAGCCGCTTTGCAATGGAACTTGGGCGCTGGCTGGTCGCCGAGGCGGGCGTCTATCTGACCCGCGTCGTCGACCGCAAGACCAGCCATGGCGAGACGTTCCTGGTCACCGACGGCGGGCTCCACCACCAGCTGGCGGCGAGCGGCAATTTCGGGACGGTGATCCGACGCAATTATCCGATCGCGGTCGCCGGGCGGTTCGGCGACGCGCCGACCGAAACGGTGTCGGTGGTGGGCTGTCTCTGCACCCCGCTCGATCGGCTGGGCGACCAGGTCGCGTTGCCGCGCGCCGAAGTCGGCGACCTGATCGCGATCTTTCAGGCGGGCGCCTATGGAGCCAGCGCCAGTCCCGCAACCTTTCTGGGGCAAGGGCCAGCGCGCGAAATGCTCGTCTGACCCGTCAAAACCTGTTCCTTAACGGGACAGTTTTGCCGATGTGCTAGTCAAACCTATCTCAATACTAACTCTATGTTCACCCTTTTCGCGCAAGGGTGGACGCTGACGCAATGACGGTTGCCGCGGGGATTTGCGCCGTGGTGGCGGCCCGCGCCACGAAAGGTTGATTGATTATGGCTTCGTTCTCCTCGCTTCGCGTCGCCCGCGCCGCGCTCGTCTCCGGCATCGCGGCGACCGCGCTCGCCGGTTGCGCCAGCGGCGGCAGCAGCGCGCCGCAGTTGCCCAGCGCGAATTTCGTGCAGAATCAGGAGGGTCCGGGCGAGGAATATATCATCGGCCCGCTCGACGAGCTGCAGATCTTCGTGTGGCGCAACCCCGAACTCGGCGGCAAGGTGCAGGTCCGCCCCGACGGGCGGATCACGACGCCGCTGATCACCGACATGCCCGCGGTCGGCAAGACACCGACGATGTTGCAGCAAGACATCAAGCTGCAGCTCAGCCAATATATCACCGACCCGATCGTCAGCGTGATCGTCACGACGTTCAACAGCACCTTTTCGCAGCAGGTGCGTGTCGTCGGCGCGACCGAGAAACCGGCCTCGATCCCGTTCCGCGCCAACATGACCGTGCTCGACGCAATGATTGCAGTCGGCGGCCTCGGCGAATATGCGGCTGGAAACAAGGCACGACTCGTCCGTTTCGACAAGGGCAGCGGCAAGCAGCAGGAATTTGGCCTGCGGCTGAACGACCTGATCAAGCGCGGCGACATCAAGGCCAATGTGCGGTTGCAGCCCGGCGATGTCATCATCATCCCCGAAAGCATGTTCTGACCCAGACCGACCGCCGACCGACCCATATCCAAGGATTGACCGCAACCGATGACGAGCCTTTACGACGAATTCCGGGTGGCGCTGCATAGCGTCTGGACGCGCCGGTGGCTCGTGCTGGCGGTGGCATGGGGCATCTGCATCCTCGGCTGGCTGGCGATCGCGTCGATCCCCAACCGCTATGATTCGCGCGCCCGGCTGCTCGTCGACGTCAACGAAATCCTGCCCGACGATCCGCAGGGCGGTGCCTATGGTGGGCGCCAGCGCATCGACCAGATCCGCGAGACGCTGACCAGCGCCCGCAACCTGGAAAAGGTCGCGGCAACGACCGGCCTGCTGCCCGCCGGCGCGGGCGAGCGTGAAAAGGCGAGCGCGGTCGCGATGCTGCAGAAAAACATCAAGGTGGTCCCGCAACAGGATAATATCTTTGAGATCACATCGAGCGTAGGGGTCGGCAGCCTGTCCGATGCCGACAATGCCAAGCTGGCTTCGGGCGTGCTCGACAGCCTGATTACCGTGTTTCGTGATGACCAGCTTCGCGGCGGGCGGATGAACGCGCGCGAAGGGCTGAAATTCCTCGATGCGCAAATCGCCGACCGCGAAAAGGCGCTGCGCGAAGTCGAGGCGCGGCGCGCGGCGTTCGAGGCGCAGAATATCGGGCTGATCCCCGGCGGGGCCGGATCGCCGGCGCAGCGCGTCGAAGCGGCGCGCGCCGAACTGGGCCAGATCGATTCGCAGCTGGTGGCGGCGCAGGCCCAATTGGCAGCGGCCAACGGCCAGCTGGCCTCGACCCCCGCGACGATCAACGTCCCCGGCATGGGCGGCGTCGGCGGCGGGGTTGCGCGGCAGCAGCTGGCAGGCGCGCAGAACGAACTGTCGTCGATGCGCGCGCGCGGGCTGACCGATGCGCACCCCGACGTCATTGCGTTAAAAAGCCAGATCGCCTCGCTCAAAGCCATGGCCGACCGCGAAGGCGCGGGCGGCGGTGGCGGCGGCAATTCGCAGAATCCGGCCTATGCCTCACTCGCCGCTATGCGCGCCGAGCGGCAGGCGACGGTCAGCGCTCTCAACGCCCGCAAGGCGCAGCTGAGCGGCGACATCGCGCGGATCACCAGTCAGCAGATCCAGAACCCCGGCATTGCCGCCGAATATGACCGGATCAACGGCGAATATACCGCGTTCAAGGCGCAATATGACAAGCTGCTGGCGCAGCGCGAACAGGTGCGGCTGCGCGGCGATGTGCAGACCGAAACCGACGCGATCAAGATCGAGCTGCTCGACCCGCCGACGAAGCCGACCAGCCCCGCGGCGCCCAATCGGCCCTTGTTCCTGACCCTCGTCCTGCTCGCCGGGATCGGCGGCGGGATCGGCGCTGCCTTTGGCCTCGGCCAGGTGCGCGCCAGCTATGCCACTGCGGCGAAGCTGGAGCGCGCGAGCGGATTGCCCGTCATTGGTTCGATCACCGAAGTGGTGACCCCCGAACGCCATGTCGAACGGCGCAAGAAACTGGTGTGGCTGGCGAGCGGCGGGGGGGCGTTGGTCGGGCTCTACGCGCTGTTGCTGGTCGCCGAATTCATCCAGCGCGGCATGGTTGCGTGACGGGGGACGATGACATGAACGACCAACGCAAAGTCAAGCGCCCGCCCTCGCTCCTCGAACGCGCGGCCGACATGTTCGGCCTCGATCCCGCGGCCAATGCGCCGACGATCGACGTGTCGAACCTGCCGCCCGAAGCGCCCAAAAAGGCGCGGAAAGTCAAGGCGGAACCCGTCGCCGAAGTCTTGCCGCCGGAGACGATCATCCCGGTGACTCCGGCTGCACCGACGGTCGAAACCGCACCGACGCCGCAGCCTTCGTCGCGTAAAGAGATCGCCAAGGCGGCACCCGCGATCGTGCCGTCGCGGCAGGGGACGATCGACCGCGAACGGCTGGCGTCGCGCGGCATGATCGTACCCGGCACCCCAGTCACTGGCATTTCCGAAGAATATCGCATCGTGAAGCGCGAGCTGATCCGCAATTTCGGCGGCGTCGGCAATCGCCCGATCCTGCCGCGCGGCCACCGCGTATTGATCGCGTCGGCGAATCCGGGCGAGGGCAAGACCTTTTCCGCGGTCAATCTGGCGCTGAGTCTGGCGGTCGAGGCCGACCATGACGTGCTGCTGATCGACGCCGACATTGCCAAGCCGAGCGTGCTCGAAGCGCTGGGGCTGGAGGATGGTCCGGGGTTGATGGACGCGCTGGCCGATGCGCATCTGCCGCTTGGTGATTGCCTGATCCAGACCGATATTCCGGGATTGAAGGTCATGCCCGCGGGCACCGGGCATATGCACGACACCGAACTGCTTGCTTCGGCGCGCACCGATGCGTTGCTGGCGCAGCTCGAACAGGGCGCTCCCGGCCGCATCCTGATCATCGATTCGCCGCCGGTGCTGGCGGCGTCGCCCGCCGCAGTGCTCGCCGGGCATGTCGGACAGACGATCATGGTCGTGCGCGCCGACGAAACATTGGAATCCGCCCTGCGGGACGCGATCGGCCTGATGGGCGCGTGTCCGCATATCCAGCTGCTCCTCAACGGCGTGAAATTTTCGCCGGGTGGCCGCCGCTTCGGCACCTATTACGGACAAGGAGGCGCGTGATGCGCACCACCACCACATTGCGCCGCACGGGCGCGCTGGCGGCGCTGCTGCTGGCGGGAACCGCGACCGGCGCGCACGCGCAATTTTCAGGCGATCCCGCTTCTGGCGCCAGCGACGCGCCGACGAGCGCGCCGTCGGCAGAGCCGGGCCGATCGGCCAAGCGCGCCGAAGCGCGTCGCAGCCAGCGGCAGGTCGATGTCAGCCCCTATCTGGAGGTTGGCCAGGTGCTGACCGCCGACCTGAAAAACGGCGGCGACGTCCTGACCTATACCACGGTGGCAGCGGGCGTGGACGCCGCGATCGTAACGACGCGCGCCGAACTGGCGGCGACGGTGCGGTACGAACATCGTTTCGGGTGGAATGGCGGGCTGGACGATTCCAATACGATCAGCGGGCTGGCGCGCGGCCGGATCGAAGTGGCGCGCGGGCTGAACCTGGAGGGCGGCGCGCTCGCGACCCGCACCCGCGCCGACGGCGCGGGCGCTGACAGCGGCTTGTTTATCGGCGACGCCAGCAATGTCGCGGATCTCTATTCGGTGTATGCGGGGCCGACCTTTGCGCGCCGGATCGGCGGGCTCGATGTCGGTGCCGGTTATCGCTTTGGCTATACCAAGGTCGATGTCGATACGCCCCCGATCCTGGCGCCGGGGTCGCAGCCGCAGGATATTTTCGACAGCTCGACCAACCATGTCGCCTGGGCCAGCGTCGGCGCGCGCCCCGGCGATCTGCCGTTCGGCTGGCAGGTTTCGGGCGGTTATGAACGCGAGGATGCCAGCCAGCTCGACCAGCGTTTCGAGGGCAAATATGCCCGCGCCGACGTGACCGTGCCGATCGGGCCGACCGTCGCGCTGCTCGGCGGTGTCGGTTACGAGGATATCGAAATCGGCCAGCGCAATCCGGTGGTCGATGCGGGCGGCGTGCCGGTGCGCGACGCCAACGGACGTTTCGTGACCGACAAATCGACCCCGCGCCAGCTGTCGTTCGATACCGACGGGCTGATCTGGGACGCCGGGGTGATGTGGCAACCGAGCCGCCGCACGTCGGCGACTGCGCGCGTCGGGCGCCGTTACGGCGATACCATCTATACCGGCAGCTTTTCCTATCGCGCCGACCATGCGACGACGCTGCAGGTCGGTGTCTATGACGGGCTGTCGAGCCTGGGCCGCGGCTTGTCGGGCGGGCTGGCCGCTCTGCCGACGCAGTTCGATCCAACGCGCAACCCGATCGGCGGCAATATCAACCCGTGCGTGTTCGGACAGGCGGGCGGCGGATGCCTCAGCAACCAGCTCGGCAACGCAACGGCGGCGCAATATCGCAGCCGCGGGGTGCAGGCGACGATCGGCTCGCGCTTTGGCGGGTGGAATTACGGCGTCGGCGTCGGCTATGACCAGCGCAAGCTGCTTGCCCCCTTGCTGTCGCCGATCGCCAGCCTGAACGGGATTAAGGACGAGAATTATTATCTGTTCCTGTCGGCAGGGCGCCGGATCGATGCCGATTCGGACATCAGCCTGTCGGGCTACCTCAATTATTTCGACAATGGCGCGCCGGGGGTCAGCGATGTCCAGTCGGCGGGGCTGTCGGCAGCCTATTCGCGGCGGTTCTGGCGCAGCCTGACCGGCACCGCGGCGGCGAGCCTGAACGCCTTCGATCAGGACGGCTTCAACAGCCAGCTTATTGGTTCAGCTTTGGTGGGACTGCGTTACAACTTTTGATGGGCTGGACCCATTGGGCAACGGGAATTCGCGATGTACGATCAATTCTATGGTTTCACCGGCCGTCCGTTCCAGCTGACGCCAGACCCGCATTTCTATTTCGAAAGCGGCACCCACCGCAAGGCGATGTCCTACCTCGGCTACGGCCTCGCGCAGGGTGAGGGCTTTATCGTCATCACCGGCGATGTCGGCGCGGGCAAGACGACCTTGGTCGGCCATCTGATGAACACGATCGATCCGAACCGGCTGACCGCCGTCAAGCTGGTGTCGACGCAGGTCGAAGGTGACGACCTGCTCCGCCTGGTCGCCGAACAGTTCGGGATCGAATGGGAAGGCGAGAGCAAGGCCGAACTGCTGCGGTCGATGGAGCAATATCTGCGCGAACAGGCGCGCGCCGGCAAGCGCACCTTGCTGATCGTCGACGAGGGGCAGAACCTCGCGATCTCGGCGCTCGAAGAATTGCGGATGCTGTCGAATTTTGTGCTCGGTGGCCATTCGCTGCTGCAGATTTTCCTGCTCGGCCAGCCCGAATTTCGTCAGACGCTGTTCCATTCGCCGACGCTGGAGCAATTGCGCCAGCGCGTGATCGCGACGCATCACCTCGATCCGATGGAGCCCGAGGAGGTCGAACCCTATATTCTGCACCGGCTCGGCAAAGTTGGCTGGACGGGCAATCCCAGCTTCAGCCCCGACGCGTTCGAGGAAATCTTCGACTATAGCGAGGGCGTGCCGCGAAAATTGAACGTGCTGGTGAGCCGCTTGCTGCTGTATGGCGCGGTCGAACAGATGACGCGGATCACCGCGCAGAATGTGCGGTCGGTCGTCGCCGAGATCGAGGCCGATCGCGGCATTGACGCATCGACGCTGGCGCCGCTGCCGGTCGAAGAGGTCGTAGCGGCCGCCGCCGCTGCGGTCGCGCCGACCCCGGCGCCCTTTGCGGCCCCGACCCCCGCCAATGAAACGACGCTCGAATGGCCGCAGCGTGCTGCCGACGGGCGCCCGCCCTTCGCCCAGCCTGCCGAGACGGTCATCCTGACCCCGCCCGATCCCAGCGCCGACGAGGTTCTGGCGCGGATGGCCGCGGCGGATGGCGATACCCCGGCGGCACCCGCGATCGACCCCGAACAGCTGGCGGCGCTCGAAGCGCAGATCGCCTCGCTGGAGACGCGGCTGGTCGAACAGGACGCCGCGCTGCGCCGCGTGCTCGACCTGCTGATCGAATGGGTCGAGCGCGATCCCGAGAACGCGCCCAACCCGGCGACGTCGCGGACCTGGGCGGCCTGACAGCGGCCGCGAAATCGGCTATCCGGTCGACGAAGGTGAGAGAAGATGCAGAACGGCCTGTCGGTCGATGTCGAGGACTGGTTCCAGGTCGGCGCCTTTGAGCGCACGATCGACCGCGCCGACTGGCCGACGCTCGAGTGCCGGGTCGAGGCGAATTGCGATGCGGTCTTGCAGATTTTCGCCGATGCGGGGGCCAAGGGGACGTTCTTCACGCTGGGCTGGGTCGCCGAACGTTATCCCACGCTGATCAAGCGGATTGTTGGCGCGGGGCATGAGCTCGCGAGCCATGGCTATGATCACAAGCGCGTGTTCAACATGACCGCGGACGAATTTGCAGCGGATCTGAAGAAAACGCAGGCGATCCTTGAGGATCTCGGCGGCGTCGCGGTGCGCGGCTATCGCGCGCCGAGCTTCTCGGTCGATACGCGCACACCCTGGGCGCATTTGGTGCTCGCCGAGCAGGGCTATGCCTATTCGTCGAGCGTCGCGCCGGTCGTTCATGACCATTATGGCTGGCCGCAAAGCCCGCGCCATGCGTGGCGGCCGCTGCCTGATAGCGACCTCGTTGAATGGCCGGTGACGACCGCGCGCTTCGCCGGGCGGACGCTCGCGGCGGGCGGCGGGGGTTTCATGCGGCTGCTGCCCTACGGCTTCACCCGCTGGGCGATCGCGCGGATGAATGAAGAGGGGCATCCGGCGATCCTCTATTTCCATCCGTGGGAAATCGACCCCGGCCAGCCGCGGGTTGCCGATGCGCCGATCAAATCGAAAATCCGGCATTACAGCGGCTTGTCGGCCATGGCTGGCAAGCTGAAGAAGCTGCTCGCCGATTTCGAATGGACGCGCGCCGATGCCTTGCTCCCGGCCCAGCAGCAGCGCGCCGCGCCGTGGCGCGCGGCGGCGTGAATGCGCCGAGCTTTCCGGTGAAGCAGGACTTTTCCGGCGCGCCGCTGTCGGACGCGGCGGCGTGGGATGCCTATGTCGCCGCGCACCCGCAAGCGACCCCCTTTCACAGCCGCGCCTGGTGCGATGCGGTTACGCGGGCGACGGGGCATCCATGCCATCTGGTCACTGCGCGCGATGCCGAGGGGGGGCTGACCGGCCTGTTGCCGCTGCACCATGTCCGCTCGCCGCTGTTCGGGCAGGCGCTGGTCGGCAGCGGGTTTGCGGTCGATGGCGGCATTTTGGCCGATGATCGGGCGGTCGCGGCGACACTGGCCGAGGGTGCGGCGGCGATGGCAAAATCGCTCGGCGTCCCGTCGGTCGAACTGCGCGGCGGTTCGCAGCCGGATGGCGAAGGCTGGCGGCGCGAAGAAGGCGTCTATGCCGGTTTTGCACGCGACCTCGCCAGCGACGACGATGCCGAATTGCTCGCGATCCCGCGCAAGCAGCGCGCCGAAGTGCGCAAGGTTCTAGAGAGCAGCTTGACCGTCACGACCGGGCGCGATGCAGGCGAGCGGCGCGACCATTATCGCATCTATGCGACCAGCGTCCGCAACCTCGGCACGCCGGTATTCCCCAAGGGGCTGTTCGATGCGGTGCTCGATGCGTTCGGCGACGATGCCGACATATTGACCGTGCGGCAGGACGGGAGTCCGGTCGCAAGCGTGCTCAGCCTGTATTGGCGCGGCACCGTGATGCCCTATTGGGGCGGCGGGATCGCCGACGCACGGCGGTTGCGCGCCAATGAACTGATGTATTTCGCGCTGATGCGCCATGCGCGCGAGAAGGGCTGTACGCGCTTCGACTTTGGCCGGTCGAAGGTCGGCACCGGACCCTATAGTTACAAGAAGAACTGGGGCTTCGAGCCGCAGCCGCTCGTCTATGCGCGCTGGCTGGCGCCGGGTGAGGCGCCGCGCGATACCAACCCGAACAGCGCCAAATACCGGCTGCAGGTCGATCTGTGGAAGAAATTGCCGTTGTGGGCGGCGAACCGGATCGGGCCGCTGATCGCGCGCGGATTGGGGTAATGCCCGAAATCCTGTTTCTTGTGCACCGCGCGCCTTGGCCGCCCGACCGCGGCGACCGCATTCGCAGCTGGCATATGTTCGAAGCGCTGGCGAAGCTGGCGCCGGTGCATGTTGCGGCGCTCGCCGACAATGAATCCGACGCTGCGCAGGCACGCGAAAAAATGACGCCGCTTTGCAAGAGCCTGGCGATCGAAGTGCGTAAGATCTCGCGCCCGTTCGCGCTGGCATCGGCGGTGCTGCGCGGCGAGCCGGTGTCGAACCGGCTGTTCCGTAATGCGTCGCTCGCGCGCCATGTCGATGCGCTCGTCCACCAAGGCAGCATCACCCATATCGTCGGCTTCTCCGGCCAGATGGCGCAATATCTGCCCGCAGGTTTTGACGGGCCGGTTTTGATGGATTTCGTCGACGTTGATTCGGCCAAGTTCGCGACCTACGCCGAACAGGACAAGCGCCAGCCGATGAACTGGGTCCACCGCCGCGAGGCACGCGTGCTCGGCGCCTATGAAGCTACGGTGGCGCGGCGCGTCGACGCGAGCCTGTTCGTCAGCGAGGCCGAGGCGGCGTTGTTTCGCACGCGCAGTGGCCTGGGTGGCGACACGGTGCATGCCGTCGAGAATGGCATCGACACCGACCGGTTCGACCCCGCGCTGACATTCGACGCGGTCGCTGGCGACGAAGGGCCGCTGGCGGTGTTCACCGGGCAGATGGACTATCGCCCCAATGTCGACGCGGTGCGCTGGTTCGCTGCCGACATCCTGCCGCTGATCCGTCAGCAGCATCCGACGGTGCAGTTCGCGATCGTCGGGCGCGCGCCGACCGACGAGGTGCGCGCGCTGGCCAAGCTGCACGGGGTGCTGGTGACTGGCGAAGTGCCCGACGTGCGGCCGTGGCTTGCCGCCGCCGCTGTGGTGGTCGCGCCGCTGCTGCTGGCGCGCGGGGTGCAGAATAAATTGCTCGAGGCGATGGCGATGGCGCGGCCGGTGGTGGCGAGTGCCGCCGCGGCGACGGGAATTGACGCGACCCCCGGCGAGCATCTGCTGGTCGCCGACGACGGCGCGGGGATGGCCGCCGCGGTGAGCTCGCTGTTTGCCGACCGCGAGGCAGCGACCCGGATGGGACATGCGGCACGCGCGCAGATGATCGCGCGCTACGGCTGGGACGCGCGGCTGGCGCCGCTGGGCGCGCTGCTGGGACTTTCCGCATGACGCTGTGGCAGCGCCATCTCGCCGCGCTTGCGCTGCTGTCGGCGATAATTCTCGCGCTCTTCTGGCGCGATGCTGCCGATATGGCGGGCATCTGGTGGAACAGCTCGACCTTCACTCACTGCCTGCTGATCGTGCCGATGATCGGCTGGCTGGTGTCGCAGCGGATCGATCTGCTGCGCCCGCTGACTCCCGCCTTCTGGTGGCCCGCGCTCGTCTGGATGGCGGGAGCGGGACTGGTGTGGCTGGTCGGCGAGGCGGCGGGGGTTGGGCTGTTTCGCCAGCTCGGGTTGATCCTGATGCTGCAGGGCGCGGTCGGCGCGACACTCGGTGAAAAGCTGGTGCGCGGGCTGCTCTTTCCGCTCTGCTATGCGCTTCTCCTGGTGCCGTTCGGCGAGGAACTGGTGCCGCTGCTCCAGACCTTTACCGCGCATATCAGCGTTATCCTGCTCCACCTGTCGGGCATTGCCGCCGAGATGGAGGGGGTGTTCATCACCACGCCCGCCGGCTTCTTCGAGGTTGCGGAGGAATGTTCGGGGGTCAATTTCCTGATCGCGATGCTCGCCTATGCGGTGTTCGCGGCGCATTTGTGTTTCAAAAGCTGGACGCGGCGCATCGTGTTTGTCGCTGCGGCGCTCGCGACGACGATACTCGCCAACGCGCTGCGCGCTTATGGCACGATGGTCGCCGCCGAAATCTGGGGGATCGAGGCGGCGGGCGGGATCGATCATATCTTCTACGGCTGGATCTTTTTCGGGCTCGTCATCCTGATCGTGATGCTGGTTGCACGGCGCTGGTTCGACCGGCCCGCGAACGATGTGGCGGTCGACGTCACCGGGCTTGATGGCGCGCCGCGCTTTGCCGGCGCGGCGAAGGCAGTGTTGTCCGCGGCGCTGGCGATCCCGCTGATCTTTGCCAGCTGGGCATGGCTTGTGGGCGGACGCAGCGCGCCGCTGCCCGCGACGATGGCGGTCGAGGCACCGCGCGGCTGGAACGAAACGCGCGCCGAGAGCATGACGTGGGCACCGCGCTTCGACGGCGCCGACCAGTGGTTGCTGCGGCATTTCGTCGATACGAACGGACGCCGGGTGACGGTTGCGATCGGCGGCTATGAACGCCAGGCCGAGGGCCGCGAGGTGGTTGCCTTCGGACAGGGGGCGGTCGATCCGGACAGCAAATGGGCGTGGAGCGCGTCCTTGCCCGCGGTCGAGGGCGCGCGGACCGAACGGTTGCTCCACCCCGGCCCGGTGCTGCGCGATGCGGCGACTTGGTATCTTGTGAACGGGGCAATCACGGGCGATCCGCGGGGCGCCAAACTCGCGGGGCTGAAGGCGCGACTGCTCGGCGGCGATCCGCGCGCGCTGTCGCTGGTCGTGTCGAGCGAGGCGGAGCAGGGCGGGCGCGATGCGATAGAGGATTTTGTTTCCGCGTCGGGCGGAGCCAAGGCGATGGCTGACCGCGCGCTGAAACTGCGTTAGGGGTCGCGCCATGTGTGGGATCGCGGGCATCTATCATCTGGAAACGGCGAAGCCCGTCGACCCGGCGCGCCTCCGCGCAATGCTGCATCCGATGGCGCATCGCGGCCCGGACGGGTCGGGCGTCTGGACCGCTCCCGGCGTCGGGCTCGGTCATTTGCGCCTGTCGATCATCGACATCGACGGCAGTCCGCAGCCGATGGCGAGCGATGACGAAGCTGTGACGCTCACCTACAACGGCGAAATCTATAATTTCCGCGAGCTGCGCTCCGAACTGGAGGATCGCGGCCACCGGTTCCGCACCAGCGGCGATACCGAGGTCATCATCGCGGCGTGGCGGCAATGGGGGCCCGATTGCCTGTCGCGGCTGAACGGCATGTTTGCCTTTGCGATCCACGATCATGCGCGCGGCTGCCTGTTCCTGGCGCGTGACCGCTTGGGGGTGAAGCCGCTGCACTATGCGCGGCTGTCGGACGGGTCGGTGGCGTTTGCGTCCGAACTGAAGGGTCTGCTGCGCAACCCGCTGCTGCGGCAGGAAGCCAACCTGACTGCGATCGAGGATTTCCTAGCCTTTGGTTATGTCCCCGACGACAATTGCATCGTCGCGGGGGTCGAGAAGCTGCCCGCAGGCCATTTTCTGCTGCTCGAACGCGGCAAGCCCGTCCCCGCACCGACGCGCTGGTGGGCGCCCGATTTTTCGCGGCGTATCAAGGCCAGTGAAGGCGAGGTCGCCGAGCATCTTGTCCATCTGATGCGCGCCGCAGTAACCGACCGCATGGTCGCCGATGTTCCGCTCGGCGCCTTTCTGTCGGGCGGCGTCGACAGCAGCGCGGTCGTCGCATTGATGGCGGAAGCGAGCGCGAAGGCGGTCAAGACCTGCACGATCGGCTTCGATCAGGCGGCGCTCGACGAAACCGCCTATGCCCAGCAAATCGCCGAACGCTTCGCGACCGATCATCGCACGCGCACTGTGTCGTCGGGCGATTTCGGGCTGGTCGATACGATCGCCGATCATTTCGACGAGCCATTTGCCGACGCCAGCGCGCTGCCGACCTACCGCGTGTGCGAGCTCGCGCGCGAAAGCGTGACTGTCGCGCTGTCGGGCGACGGCGCCGACGAGGCGTTTGCCGGCTATCGGCGGCTGGTGTTCCAGCATCAGGAGGAGCGGCTGCGCGGGTTGATCCCGGGCTTCATGCGCCGCGGGGTGCTGGGGCCACTGGCGAAGATCTGGCCGCAGATGGACTGGGCACCGCGCCCGCTGCGCGCGCGCGCAACGCTCGCCAGCCTGTCCAAAAGCGGTGCCGAAGGCTATGCCGAAGCGGTCGGGGTGACGGGGCAGGCGCAGCGGTCGCTCCTGTTCAACGACGCCGCGCATCATGCGCTGGGCGATCATGTCGCAGAGGCGCGCTATTGGAAGGCGATGGCCGAAGCCCCGGCGCGCGAGCCGCTCGACCGCGCGCAATATGCCGACCTGATGATCTGGCTGCCCGGCGACATCCTGACCAAGACCGACCGGATGAGCATGGCGGTGAGCCTCGAGGCGCGCGAGCCGCTGCTCGATTATCGGCTGATCGAATTCGCCGCGAGCCTGCCCGCGTCGATGCGCGTCAAGGGATCGACCGGCAAGGCGATCATGAAGCAGGCAATGGAACGCTATCTGCCGCACGACATCCTGTATCGGCCCAAGATGGGGTTTGTGACGCCGGTGTCGCAATGGTTCCGCGGCGCTTTGGTCGAGCAGGCGAGGGGGCTGGCGACGTCGTCGACTCTGGCGCGGTCGGGCTGGTTCGACATGGCCGAGATCGAGCGTATCGTCGCGGCGCACCAGTCTGGGCGGCGCGACCATGGGCGGTTGATCTGGCAGTTTTTCATGCTGGAAAAGTCGCTGGCGAAATTGTTCGGGATTTGAGGAATATGTTCCTTTCTTGATGGGGGAGGCTGCGTGACTTGCCAGCTTGCTGGCTTAATCGCAGCGGTGGGGGCGCTCTCGGCCTGAGATGGCGGAGCAAGGACGCGCCATCACCCTCATCCAACTTCGCCTAATCGCTTCGCGATAAGGCTGCGTATCCTTCCCCCATTAAGGGGGAAGGGGAGCATCGAATCGCCACCCCATTTTAACGCTTCCCTGCTAACCTCCACCCGATGACGGTGCACCCCGCCTTTCCCGCCGACGCCACCCCCGCCGATCCGCTGACGGTGCGTATCGTCGACCCGCTGGCGCTTTCACCCGAGCTAGCGGCGGCGTGGGACCGGCTGGCGGCGGAGGCCAGCGAACCCAATCCCTTTGCCGAACGCTGGTGCCTGCAATCGGCGTTGCACCTGCTCGACCCCGATCGCACCGCGCGGCTGGTCATGGTGCGCGACGGCAGCGACGGGCCGGTGATCGGCATCATGCCGATCGCCGCTGCGCCGCAATATGGCCGCCTGCCGCTGCGCCATGTGACCGGCTGGGCGCACCCCAATCATTTTCTGGGATTGCCGCTGGTCCGCGCGGGGTTCGAACGCCTGTTCTGGTCGATCCTGCTCGGCTGGTGCGATGCGGCGCCGTGGGCGCGGACCTTGTTGCATGTGCCGCGATTGACTGAGGATGGACCACTGCACCGCGCGCTGGTCGATGTCGCGCGGGTGCGCGGCGGCGAAGCCGAGATCGTCCATCGCGAAGAGCGCGCGCTGCTCGCCAGCGACCTGTCGCCCGCCGAATATTGGGACACCGCGGTGCGCGCCAAGAAGCGCAAGGAGCATCGGCGCCAGGCCAATCGGCTCGCCGAGCAGGGGAGCGTGCGTTTTCGACGCTGGCAGGCGGGAGAGGCGATCGAACCGTGGATCGACAGCTTTCTCGACCTGGAGGCGCGCGGCTGGAAAGGCCGCGCCGGATCGGCGCTCGCCAGCCATGGCGATACCGAGGCTTGGTTCCGCGCCATCATCGCCGGTGCCGCAGAGGTGGGGCGGCTCGACATGCGTGCGCTGGACCTCGACGAGCGACCGCTGGCGATGCTGATCAATTTTCGGGCACCGCCCGGGGGCTTTTCGTTCAAGACCGCGTTCGACGAGGAATATGCCCGCTTTTCGCCCGGGGTGTTGCTGCAACAGGAAAATCTCGACCTGCTGGACGACCCCGCGATCGCGTGGGTCGACAGCTGCGCTGCGCCCGGACATCCGATGATCGACAGCGTCTGGCGCGAGCGCCGCGCGCTGGTGTGGGTCAACGCCGCGCTGTCGTCGCCCGCCGACCGGCTGCGCTTTGCGATGCTCGCCAGGATCGAGCGGCTCTGGCGACGCTGGAAAGCTCCCACCGCCGTCGAAAATGAAGTAGAAAGCCCGACATGACTGCGCATCAGCCGATCTCTGCTCCCGTTTTCCCCGCCGACACGCTGGCGGCGATGGCGGCGCTATATCCTTTGAAGGCGGGACTGCTGCGCCATCATCTGCCCGACCATCCCTTGCTGTCGATCGAGGCGCTGGCAGAGCTTGCCGAAAGCATGCCGGCGAGCGCGGTCGAATATAATCCGGGCAATGTCCCGATCGGGATCCGTCCCGAGGATGTCCCGTCGAATGGCTTGTCGATCGGCGAGACGATCCGCACCATCGACACCAATGGCAGCTGGGCGGTGCTCAAGAATATCGAAAATGTTCCGGCTTATCGCACGCTGCTGATGGACCTGCTCGGCGAACTCAAATCGGTGGTCGAACCGCGGACGGGCGCGATGCTGACGCCGCAGGGGTTCATCTTCATTTCGTCGCCGGGGTCGATCACGCCCTATCACTTCGACCCCGAGCATAATATTTTGCTGCAACTGCGCGGGACCAAGGTCATGAACGTCTGGCCCGCGGGGGACGAGCGTTTTGCCGATCGCCGCGAGCATGAACGCTATCATGGCGGCGGCCACCGTAACCTGCCGTGGCAGGACGATTTCCATGCCGATGCGCAGCAGGTACCGCTCGCGCCCGGCGACGCCGTGCTGATGCCGGTCATGGCGCCGCACTTTGTCGCCAATGGCGATGCGCCGTCGATCTCGCTGTCGATCACCTGGCGCAGCGAATGGAGCTATCGCGAATCCGAAGCGCACGCCGCCAACGCCGCGCTGCGCCGCATGGGGCTGGACCCGGCGATGCCGCCGCGCTGGCCAAGCTATGCCTGGGCGCGGTCGGTGGGCTGGCGGATCGCGCGAAAGCTGCGGCTCGTTGCGTGACAGACTGCTTTCCATCGCGGCATTTTGCGGCTATGGGCGCGCATCCTTATTTTGTGAGATCCTAGAGGACTGATGGCGAAAGAAGAACTTCTGGAGATGCGCGGCCAAGTGGTCGAACTGCTGCCCAACGCGATGTTTCGCGTCAAACTGGAAAACAACCACGAGATTCTGGGCCACACGGCCGGAAAGATGCGCAAGAACCGCATCCGTGTCCTGGTTGGCGACGAAGTGCTCGTCGAACTCACCCCCTATGACCTGACCAAGGGTCGGATCACCTATCGCTTCAAGTGAGCGGCGCGGCGAAAACTCCTGCGCCCATGCCGGTACTGGTTCTCGCTTCGACTTCGCCCCGGCGGCGTGAGCTGCTGGCGCGCATCGGCGTGATCCCGGCGCGGATCGCGTCCCCCGACATCGACGAAACGCCGCTGAAGGGCGAACTGCCGCGTGATTATGTCGCGCGGCTGGCCAAGGGCAAGGCGCTGGCGGTCGCGCGTACGGCGGACGAGGTGGTGCTGGCGGGTGACACGACCGTCGCGGTCGGGCGTCGCATCTTGGAAAAACCCGCCGACGAGGCGGATCTGCGCCGCATGCTCGGCCTGCTGTCGGGGCGGCGGCACCATGTCTATTCGGGGCTGTGCGTCGTCGGGACCGACGGCAAGGCGCGGGTGCGCGTTGCCGACACCATCGTCGCGTTCAAGGTGCTGAGCGCCGCCGAGATCGACTGGTATGTCGAAAGCGGCGAGGGCATGGGCAAGGCTGGCGGCTACGCGATCCAGGGTCGCGCCGAGGCCTTTGTCCGTTTCCTGTCGGGCAGCCATTCGAATGTCGTCGGGCTGCCGCTGTTCGAAACGCGCACCCTGCTGACCAGCGCGGGCATCCCCCTTGGCTGAATGGCTGTACGAAGCCGGGATCGGCGAAGCGCGCGCGGCGCTGGTCGATGGCGACGACATTCTGGAGGCACGGATCGAGCGCGAAGGCGCCGGGCCGCGCGTCGGCGCGGTGGTCGCGGCGCGGCTGGTCGAAGCCGGGAAATCGCCACTGGTGACGCTCGACTGGCCCGGTGCGCCCACCGCGACCCTGACCGGATTGCCGCCAGCGGCATCGATCGGCGCCGCGCTGACCGTCGAGATCACCCGTATGGCGCTGCGCGAACGCGGGCGCGACAAGCCGGCGCGAGCGCGGTTGGCCGACGCAGGCGCGGCGCCCGGCGACGGTCCCGACCTGCGCGCGCGGATCGCAGCCAGCGGCCTGCCGGTAACCGAGCTGCGCCCGACCGATCCCGATCGGCTGGAACAGGCGGGCTGGTCCGAATTGATCGATCATGTCCGCACCGGTCACTGGCCCTTCGACGGCGGCGCGCTGTGGGTCGATGCGACCCCGGCGATGGTGCTGATCGACATTGATGGCGGCGGTGATGCGCTGACGCTGGCCCAGGTCGGTGCAAAGGCCGCGGCTGCAGTGATCCGCTGCTGCAACATCGGCGGTTCGATCGGCATCGATTTCCCCTCGCTCTCCGATCGCAAGGGGCGCCACATGATCGACGCCGCAGTCGATGCGGCACTGCCGCAGCCTTATGAGCGCACCGCGGTAAACGGCTTTGGGTTGATGCAGATCATACGCCGCCGCGATCGTCCGTCGCTGATCGAACAGGTCGTGCTCGATCCGGTCGCCACCGATGCGGCGCTGTTGCTGCGGCAGGCTGAGCGTGCGGTGGGGGCGGGGGTGTTGACGCTGACCGCGCGGCCCGCGGTGATCGACCATATCGCGGCGCATCCGGCGTGGACCGCGCTGTTGCAAAGACGGACCGGACGTCCGGTCCAACTGACCGCCGACGCCGCGAGCAAAGGAACCGGACATGCCCAATAAACCGCCGCGCTGTCCGCTCTGCGGCAAGCCGCGCGAGCCGGAGTTCAAACCCTTTTGCAGTCGCGGCTGCCGCGACCGCGACCTCTTGAACTGGTTCGGCGAAGACTATCGCGTCGCCGCGACGCAGGCGCCCGACGGGACCGCCGACAGCGATCGTTTCGACGAAAGTTGACGCGGAAAATCGGACATCACAAAGCCACTGGACAGGACTACAAGCCCTGCCTATAGCCGCCGCTCGCCAGCGCGACCAACGGGTCGCAGCGGCCCTGCCCGGGTAGCTCAGTTGGTAGAGCATGCGATTGAAAATCGCAGTGTCGGCGGTTCGATCCCGTCCCCGGGCACCACTATCCCAGCCGCTGGATGTCGCGTTCCATATTCGCTGACTCATCACGATTGACGTGCTCCCCTGAAATGTGACCGATTTTGAGTAGAGTCCGACACGAAGGAGTCGGACAGAATGAAGCGAAGCAGGTTCAGCGAAGAGCAGATCATCGCGATATTGAAGGA
>NZ_SCMU01000028.1 GCF_005503695.1 Sphingopyxis sp. 2PD | reverse complement strand
GTGTGAGCCTGGGCCGTACATCGTGTACTTCGACTGGGATCAGTCGAACATCACGCCGGAAGCGGCTTCGACGCTCGACAACGCGATCAGCGCCTACAACCGTGGTTGCACGGGTACGCAGGTCATGCTCGCCGGTCACGCCGACCGTTCGGGTTCGGCCACGTACAACGTCGGCCTGTCGGAACGCCGCAACGCTGCGGTTCGCAGCTATCTGACCGCTCGCGGTATTTCGGATGGCTCGATCAGCGCGCAGGGCTTCGGCGAAAGCCGCCCGGCCGTTGCTACCGCCGACGGCGTGCGCAACGACCAGAACCGTCGCGTGGAAATCACTTACGGTCCGAACTCGGGCATGTAAGACCGGTTTCCATTCCCGACCGGGACTGGAAGAAACAAGCGAGGGCGGTACCGCAAGGTGCCGCCCTTTCTTTTTTGTGCGAAGCGCGCAGCCGTTTCCTTGGCCTTGTGATGCTTGGCGAGCGGTCGGAGATCGTGATCGGATTTCGCTTGCTCTCATAAATTTATGATATACCGTCACGTCAAGGGTGCCGGATTGTTCGTGCTCCCTTGCCAAAAGGGGCGGACGCCCGTCATCGCGGTGCGACCGGCCCCAAACCGGGAGAGAGACGATGCGCCGACGCCGCAGCATGTTTCATCGCAGTATTTTTCGCGCCGATCCGAACGGCGATCCCGATATCAACACCACGCCCTTGATCGACGTGATGCTGGTCATGCTGGTGATGTTCATCATCACGATCCCGCCGCCGACGCATAGCGTCGACGTTACCTTGCCAGGGGTGGACCCCGGCCCCGCCGAAGTGCGGGATGAAAACCGCATTACCATCGACACGAGCGACATCATCCGCTGGAATGGCGAGCCGGTCGATCTGGCCGAGCTCGGCCAGTTGGTCAAAATGGCGTCGGACCGTCCCCAAGTGGCGACGCTGATGTTCGAGCCCGAAGCGCGGGCGCGCTATCTGCGCGTCGATGAGGCCATCGGTGCGATCCGGCGCAACGGCGGGTCAAAAATCGCCTTTCCGGGTATCCACCGATATCGCGAGTTGATCTGAACGGCGCGCGGACGTGGCTGGGGCGGCTTGAAGCCCTGTGCTGGCATGGCGAGGGATTGTCCCGAGCCTGCCGAGCAGGCGACACGGGACTGCACAAGCGCGAAACTGGCTGGCTGCTGCGAGGTCGATCAAATTTGTTTCGCACAAAGACACAAAGACACGAAGATGTCGTGCTAGCCGCAAAGCGGCCTCTTTTTTCAGCCGCCGCGCCGGACCAAAGCGGCTGACAGGAGGGTGGCCTAGCGGCCGTAAACCGCCATTTTCGTGTCTTTGTGTGAAAAACTCCAGACCTGCCTGGCCTGAGCGACGCGCTGTGCGTCGATCGGCTTCCTGCTCTGTCAGGCGGCGGGCGCGGTGCCGGGGCGGAGATAGGCCATCATATAGCCCACATAGTCGGCCTTGCCGAGCGGGATGCCCATGTGGCGGAGGATCGAATAGGCGGCGACGAGGTGAAAATAAAACTGCGGCTGCGCCCAGTCGCGGACGTAGGTGAGCGCGGTCATGTCGAACGCCATGCCGTTCGGCAGGTCGAAGCTGACGGGCCGGTCTGGGTCGGCGTCGAACGTCGCCGCATCGACGGTATCGAGCCACACAAGCGTCGCCGCGATCTGCGCCTGAAGACCAGCAAAATCAGCTGCGTCGTCGGTGAGCGCCGGCGCGCCGGTGACGCCGAGGCGCGTCGGCGGCTGAATCGCTTGCAGGCAGCTGAAGCGGATTTGCGATGCGAGCGGGAACATGTCGGGGGCGAGGCGCGCGACGATGAGTTGCAATTCGCCGACGTCGTTTTCGGCACCCCAGGCCAGCGCCTTGTCCAGCTGCGCCGATAGCGCGCGCAGGCCGTTCTGATAGGCGGGAACGGTCATATCGTAGAGCATCGTCACATCCTTGGAAGCGTAGGGGGTGGTCAGGCGGTCGCGAGATTGTCCTGGAATTGCAGGCGGGCGAGGCGGGCGTAGAGGCCATCGGCGGCGACGAGCGCGTCATGCTTGCCTTCCTCGACGATGCGGCCATCGTCCATGACGATGATCCGGTCGGCGGCGCGGACCGTGGCGAGCCGGTGCGCGATGACGACCGTCGTACGGTCATGCATCAAGGTTTCGAGCGCGTCCTGCACCAGCTTTTCGGATTCGGCGTCAAGCGCCGACGTCGCCTCGTCAAGCAGCAGCAAAGGCGCGCGGCGGAGTAGCGCGCGGGCGATCGCGACGCGCTGGCGCTGGCCGCCCGAAAGGCGCGCGCCGCCTTCGCCCATGAAGGTATCGAGACCGTCGGGCAGTTTGCGCAGAAACTCCTCGGCATTGGCGGCGCGCGCGGCGTCCCAAAGCTCGTCGTCGGTCGCGTCCCAATTGCCGTAACGCAGATTGTCGCGTGCCGAGGCGGCGAAGATCACCGTTTCCTGCGGCACCATCGCGATGCGGGCGCGGATGTCAGCGGGATCGGCGTCGGTGAGCGCGACGCCGTCGAGCAGGACCTGTCCCGCCTGCGGATCGTAGAAACGCTCGGCAAGCTGGAACAAGGTCGATTTGCCGGCGCCCGACGGGCCGACGATGGCGACGGTTTCGCGCGGCTGGATCGCGAGGCTGAAATCGTGCAGCGCGGGGGCGTCGGGACGCGTCGGGTAGTGAAATTCGACATGCGCGAATTCGAGCGTGCCGCGCGGAGGTTCGGGGAAGGCGCGCGGCTGCGCGGGCGGCGCGATGCTCGCTTCGGCATTGAGCAGTTCGGAAAGGCGCTCGGCGGCGCCCGCGGCGCGCAGCAGGTCGCCATAGACTTCGGTGAGCGCGCCGAACGCGCCCGCGACTAGCCCGCCCGTGAGGACAAAAGCGGCGATCGTGCCGCCGGTGATCGTCCCCGCCGCGACGCCTTCGGCGCCGTACCACAGCAGGGTGGTGATCGCGCCGAACAACAGGCCGATGACGATCGCGGTCATGATCGCGCGGAGGCGAATGCGGCGCTTGGCGGTGGCGAAGGTCGCTTCGACGGCGCTTTCAAACCGCGCCGCTTCGCGGTCTTCCTGCCCGAAGGCCTGGACGATCTTCATCGCGCCCAATTGTTCGGAGGTGGTGGCGCCGATGTCGGCGACGCGATCCTGGCTCGACCGCGCGACCTTCTGCAGGCGGCGCCCCAGCAGCACGATCGGCATGATGATCACCGGAATACCGAGCAGGATGCCGCCGGTCAGTTTCGGCGACAGGGTGAACAGATAGGCGATGCCGCCGATCCCCATCACCAGGTTGCGCAGCGCCACCGACACCGTCGTGCCGACGACCTGTTCGATGATCGTGGTGTCCGACGTCATCCGCGAGGCGATTTCGGACGGGCGATTTTCCTCGAAAAAACCGGGGGCAAGACGCAGCAGGTTGCGCTGGACCGCCTGACGGATGTCGGCGACGGTGCGCTCGCCCAGCCAGCTGACGAAATAGAAACGCAGCGCGGTGGCGAAGGCGAGGGTCAGCACGATTGCGTAGAACAGGCGGAAATGCGGCGCGACGTCGCCGCCGCCAGCGACAAAGCCGCTGTCGATCATTTCCTTGAACTGCCAGGGGATCGCTAGCGTGGCGAGCGCGGCGACGCCCAGCGCGACCGCCGCGATCACCAGTTGCAGAGGGTAGGCGCTGGCGTAATGCCAGATCATCCGCAGGCTGCCGAGCTTGCGGCGCGGTTCGGCGGGGGTTTTCGCGGCGGAGGGGTCGGAAGCGCGTGCCATTGCAGCGGCCCTAGCAGCGGCGACGCCCCCGCTCAACGACGCAAAATGGTGCCGCGCTTCATGGATTATGAAGCGGAGCTGCAAAGCCGACGATGCGATTCCGGACAAGGATTGCTCGCAATGGCGTTTATGATGCATTGCACAATGGATCGGATGCCCTAGACTGGTGCCAACGACAGACGCCCAAAGAGCGTCGGGGCTTGCCAAGGAACGTATCGAACATGCTGTATCATGCCTTTGAAATGCAAAAGAGTTGGCTGGCGGGCGCGAGCGCGCTGGCGACCGCAGGCGCGCAGGTGATGCAGCATCCCGCGAATCCGCTCGGCTATTTCGGCGGCAGCCCGATGTTTGCGTCGGCGCTGGAGGTGTTCGCCCACGCCGCGGCGCCGCGCGGCAAGCCGGGTTTCGAGCTGTACGAGACGATCGTCGATGGCGAAACGGTGCGCGTGACCGAAGCGATCGAAGCGCGCAAACCCTTTGGCCAGCTCAAGCATTTCAAACATAAAGGTGCGAAGGACGCCCCCAAGCTGCTGATCGTCGCGCCGATGTCGGGCCATTATGCGACGCTGCTGCGCGGCACGGTCGAGCGGATGCTGCCCGGCCATGACGTGTGGATCACCGACTGGCGCGACGCGCGCAACGTGCCATTGGAGGCGGGCAAGTTCGACCTCGACGATTATATCGACTATCTGATCGGCTGGCTGGAGCATATCGGCCCCGGCGCGCATGTGCTCGCGGTGTGCCAGCCGTCGGTCCCGGCGCTTGCCGCGGCGGCGATCATGGCTGCCGACAAGCATAAATGCCGTCCGAAAACGCTGACGATGATGGGCGGGCCGATCGATACGCGCAAGGCACCGACGGCGGTCAACCAGCATGCAATGACGCGCCCGCACGCCTGGTTCCAGGAAAATGTGATCGCGACGGTGCCGGCCTATTATCCGGGCGCCGGGCGCCGCGTTTATCCGGGCTTTTTGCAATTGGCAGGCTTCATGTCGATGAACCTCGGCAATCACATGATGAGCCATTGGGCGATGTTCAAACATCTGGTCGACGGCGACGGCGAGGAAGCCGACAAGACCAAGGAATTTTACGACGAATATCGTTCGGTCTGCGACATGACCGCCGAATTCTATCTGCAGACGGTCGACGTCGTGTTCCAACGCCACGCGCTGCCCAAGGGCGAGATGCTGCATCGTGGCAAGCCGGTCGACCTCAATGCGATCGAGGATATCGCGCTGCTGGCGATCGAGGGCGAGCGCGACGATATTTCGGGGATCGGGCAAACCAAGGCGGCGCTGACGCTGACCAAGTCGCTGCCCGCGGAGAAGAAGAAATATCTGATGGCCAAGGCCGTCGGCCATTACGGCATCTTCAACGGCCGCAAATGGCGCGAGGATATCGCGCCGGTGGTTGAGGGGTGGATCCGCAGCAACGGGTAGTGAGGCGGCTGGACGCGACCGAAACAAGCCGTCGCCCCCGCGAAGGCGGGGGCCGCTGTCGGTTTACGCAGCGGCGCAGGAATAGGCGGCTAGCGGCCCCCGCCTGCGCGGGGGCGACGATTGCCCCCACTCCAATCAACCCTTCTGACAGCCCGCCTGCCCGCTCAATGCATCGGCGAGGTACGCACCGCCCAATAGACCAGATAGAGCAGCCCCGCCCACGCCAGCAGGATGAACGCCATGCCCGCGCGGCTCGACGGGCGGGCGCTGGCCGCCTCGGCGGCAGCGTGCAGTTCGGCCCAGAGCGACTCGGGGATCAGGCGGCGTACCGCCCACAATCCCAACGGGACGATGAGCAGGTCGTCGAGCCAGCCGAGCACCGGAATGAAATCGGGGATCAGGTCGATCGGTGACAGCGCATAGGCCGCGACCGCCACCGCGAGCAGCCGCGCGAGCTTCGGCACGCGCGGGTCGCGCGCGGCCAGCCAGGCGGCGTGTGCCTCGACCGCAAGGCGGTGGCCGAGGTCGCCGATGCGTTCGGAAAGGGATTTGCCGGTCATCCTTTACTCCATAGACATTTTGTTGGTCATTGCGAGCGAAGCGAAGCAATCCACGGCGGCCTGGCACCGCTCTGGATTGCGTCGCTTCGCTCGCAATGACGATGTTGTGGGACGGCAGTCTTCGCCTATGATCGCGCGATGGCGATCCAACTGAAAAGCGCGCGCGTCGAACGCTGGCCGGTCGCGGCGGATTTTGCGGTGGCGCATGGCGCCCATGTCGATGTCATTGTGGCCGAGGTGGCGGGCGAAGGCGCGATCGGGCGCGGCGAGGGGACGCCCGTCGCGGCGCTGGGCGAGGATGCCGCGACGTGCCGTGACCAGATCCTGCGCGCCGCGGCGCACATCGGCGGTCTGGGCACCGCTGCCGCGCGCGCGGCGGTGCAGGAGCTGTTGCCGCCGGGCGCGGCGCGCAACGCGCTCGACTGTGCACTGTGGGAGCTCGAGGCCAAGGAAAACGGGCTGCGGCTATGGCAGCTCGCCGGGTGCGACGCAGCGCCGACCGCGCGGGTGACGGCGTTCACGCTGTTGCCGGGCAGCCCCGGCGCGATGGCCGAACAGGCGGCGACGGCGGAAGCCGACGGCTATAGTTTGCTGCGGATCGAGCTGACCGGCGGCAACGACCGGCTCTGCGTCACGGGGGCGCGCAAGGGCGCACCCAATGCCCGGCTGATCGTCGATGCCGCCGCGCGCTGGGGCGAAGCGGACATATTGAGCGAGGCCGAAGCGCTGGCGGATCTGGGCGCCGAAATGATCGTCCAGCCAGTGCCGGTCGGCGCCGATGCGCTGCTCGACCCCGTCTATGCGCCGGTGCCGTTCGTTGCAGGTGACAGCTGTCAGACCGCCGCCGATGTGGCGCGGATCGGCGCCTTTTACGATGGGGTCAATATCCGGCTCGACCACGCGGGCGGGCTGACCGAGGCGCTGCGCATTGCCGACGCCGCCGATGCGGCGGGGCTGGCGATCATGGTCAGCGGCGCGGTGTCGACCAGCCTCGCGATCCTGCCCGCCTTCGTCCTCGCGCAGCGCGCAAAATGGGTCGACCTTGGCGGTCCGGCGCGTCTCGCCGAAGACCGCGATGGCGGGTTTGAGTATCGCGGCGGACGGATCGGGCCGCCGGTGAGATAAAGCATGGTGCCATATTATTGAACCGTAGCCCTGAGCCTGTCGAAGGGCGCCTCACGGCGAAGCGCCCTTCGACAGGCTCAGGGCTACGCTTTGGTGTTCGCGCCTGACAAACATCGCCTAGCGGCAGGCGCCGCCCCCGCCTTCGCGGGGGCGTGGAAGGTTACAGCGCCACCTCGGCGTGCTGGCCGAGCTCGCCTTCTTTCATCGTCATGCCGGTCATCAGCTTGAAGATGCCCTTGATTCCGGGATCGGCGGTCCAGATTTCGGCATCGCCCAAGTCAAAGCGGAGCAGGAGCAGCTTCGGATCGTCCTTGCCGCCCTCGTACCAGGCGGCGACGCCGTTGCTCCACAGCTTGTCGAGCACCGCGCGGTCGTTTTCGCGGACCAGCGTGCCCGAAATGCAGGCGAACAGGTCATGCCCCTTCGATGCGAACTGCGCCATCGCGGGGCCGCCGCCGGCCAGCCGGTTGTCGGTCGAGGTAAAGAACCAGAAGGCGCTGTCGGCGTCCTTGTCGAGCTGCGCATTCATCGGAATATGATGCGCCCGCTCGCCGGCCCGGCCGACCATCACATAGGGGCTTGCGGCCAGCGCCTTCCAGAACTGCTGCTTGATATCGTCGCTCATTGGGGGGCTCCTTTTGGGGTGTTGATGGTCCACCAACGCACCACGGCCCCCCAATGTTGCGCCGGTCAGCTTGCGGTCGCGAGCTTCGTCCGCGCCTCGGCGATCGCGGCTGCGGCCATCGGCCTGTGCAGCGGTGCGGGTCGGGACGGACGCGGCGCCTGTTTTACGCTGAATGTCGGCGAGCGATAGGAAAGCGGGCGGCACTGCGCTAATCTGCGCGACATGACCGACCGGAAACCCCGTTACCGCACCTATACCAGCCCCGCAGGCGGTTGGGGCGCCGCCGCTGCGACGGCGAAAGTGCTGATGGAGCAGAGCGTTGTCGGCAAGGGATCGCGCGCGCTGCTGGCGATGAACCAGCCCGGCGGGTTCAAATGCCCCAGCTGCGCCTTTCCCGATGCGACCTGCACCAAGAAGCTGGAATTCTGCGAAAATGGCGCCAAGGCGCTCGCGCATGAAGCGACCAAGTTTCGCGTGACGCGCGACTTTTTTGCCCAGCACAGCGTATCCGATCTGATGCAGCAATCGGACTATTGGCTGGAGATGCAGGGGCGGCTGACCGAACCGATGCGTTATGATGCGGCGACCGATCATTATGTGCCGGTCGGCTGGGACGATGCCTTTGCGCTCATCGGTCGCCATCTGCGCGCCCTCGACAGCCCGCATCAGGCCGAATTCTACACCTCGGGCCGCACCGCGAACGAGACGGCGTTCCTCTATTCGATCTTTGTGCGCGAATTTGGGACGAACAATTTTCCCGATTGTTCGAACATGTGCCACGAACCGACCAGCCGCGGCCTGCCGCCCGCGATCGGCATCGGCAAGGGCACGGTGGTCCTCGACGATTTCGAACATGCGCAAGCGATTTTCCTGATCGGCCACAACGCCGGGACCAACGCGCCGCGGATGATGACCCCGCTCGTCGAGGCGCGCAAACGCGGGGTGCCGATCGTCGCGGTCAACCCGATGCCCGAACGCGCGCTGATCCAATTCACCGAACCGCAGGACATCGTCCAGATGGCGACGCTGGGGTCGACCGCGGTCACCAGCGAGTTCGTTCATATCCGGATCGGCGGCGACCTCGCGCTGCTCAAGGGCATGATGAAGGTGATGTTCGAGCGCGAGGCGGCGGGCGAGGCCGTTTTCGATCACGACTTCATCGCCGGACACACCGACGGTTTTGCGGCGCTTCAGGCCGACGTCGCAGCGCAGGACTGGGACGAAATCACTGCCGCATCGGGGCTGGACGCGGCGCAGATTCGCCGCTGCGCCGAAATCTACATGCGCTCGAACGCGACGATCATCTGTTACGGCATGGGGGTGACCCAGCATCAACAGGGATCGCAGCTGGTCCAGCAGATCGCCAATCTGCTGTTGCTCAAGGGCAATTTCGGCAAGCCCGGCGCCGGGATTTCGCCGATCCGCGGCCATTCCAATGTGCAGGGCGACCGCACCGTCGGCATCGATGAGAAACCGGGCGCTGCCTATCTCGACAAGGTGCGCGAGGTGTTCGGGTTCGAACCGCCGCGCGCGCATGGCCATCACAGCGTCGAATCGATCGAAGCGATGCTCGACGGCAGCGCCAGGGTGTTCATCGGCCTCGGCGGCAATTTCGTGCGCGCGGTCCCCGACACCGACCGCGCCTATGATGCGATGCGCCAGCTCGACCTGACCGTCGGGATCGCGACCAAGCTCAACCGCGGTCATCTGGTGCATGGCAAGGACGCGCTGATCCTGCCCGTCATCGCGCGCTCCGAACGGATCGAGACCGCGGCGGGCGAACAGTTTGTCACTATCGAGGATTCGATGTCGAACGTCACCGCCTCGCGCGGCGTCCTCGACCCGGCGAGCGAGCATCTGCTGCCCGAAACCGAGATCGTCTGCCGCATGGCGATGGCGACCTTGCCTGACAGCAAGGTCGATTGGGCGGCCTATATCGACGATTACGGTTTGATCCGCGACAAGATCGCGGCGGTCTATCCCGCGCTTTACGAAGGCTTTGCCGAGCGCATCGAGGCGCCGCAAGGCTTCCACCTCGATATCCCGCCGCGCCGCCGCGCGTGGGCGACCCCCAACGGCAAGGCGAATTTCCTCATCCTGCCCGGGCTGGCGGTCAACGCGCCGGTGGATGATCCGGCGATGCTGCGGCTCGCCACCGTGCGCTCGCACGATCAGTTCAACACGACGATCTATAGCTACAACGACCGCTATCGCGGAGTTTATAACGACCGGATGGTGCTGTTCATGAACGCCGACGACATCGCCGATCGCGGGCTGGAGGCGGGCGCGAAGGTCGCGCTCGAAACCTTCAGCGACGACGGCGCCCGACGCCGGGTCGAGGGGCTGACGATCATCGACTATCCGATGTCGCGGGGGTCGGTCGCGGGCTATTACCCCGAGCTCAACCCGCTGCTCCCGCTCGGCTTTTATGACAAGACGAGCGGTTGCCCGGCGGCCAAGGCGATCCCGGTGCGCGTTGTGGCGATGGCGACGGTGGTTTAGCGCCGGTGCTTTTCGGGGCACATCGGGATACGGATATGCGATGTTGAACCGTAGCCCTGAGCCTGTCGAAGGGTGCTTATCGGTGAAGCGCCATTCGACAGGCTCAGGGCTACGGTAATGGATGCTCCCGCGTACTCCAGCCCGCTTCGCCCGCGAGCCGCGCCAGATCGTCGGTGCTGTTGATGTTGGGCGGCGCCAAATCGATCGCGACCGCGCGCGCGCCGATGCGCCGGGCAAAGGCGCGCACCGCAAGGTCGCTTTCGTCCTCGAGCATCGCCTGTAGCGGGGCCAGCGACGCGACCGGCCACAGCCCGATCACCGGCTGTCTGTCGAGAAACGCCGGAGCGGGTTTGAGCCGCGCGCGGAGGTCGGGCGGCAGGCGCACGCAATCGACCGGGACGGTTAGCAACTGGTCGAACCCCCGCTCCGCTGCATGGATCAGCGCCCCCGCAATCCCGCCGAGTGGCCCCATGTCGGCGCGCGGCCAATCGGCGATCTCGCCACGCCCGACAACGACCACCGCATCGCAATGCCGGCCGAGCGCCGCCGTCGCATGGTCGAGCAGGGTCCGTCCGCCCAGCATCGCGAGCGCCTTGTCCGACCCGAAGCGGCGCGACCGCCCGCCCGCCAGCACCGCGCCCAGCGTCCTCACGCGATCATCCCGCGCGCATCGCTGACCACCAGCGCTGCATCGGGGCGCGCCAGCGCGACCAGCGTCAGCCCCGCCTGCGCGGCGCGCTGTGCCGCCAGGCTCGTCGGCGCCGAGATGGTGACCAGCATCGGACAGCCCGCGCGCACCGTCTTTTCGACGAGCTCGTAACTGCACCGCGCCGACAACAGGAAGAAGCCCGCCGCCGGGTCGATCTCCGCGCGCGCCAGCGCTCCGATCAGCTTGTCGAGCGCGTTGTGCCGTCCGACGTCTTCGCGCACCAACCGGATCTCGCCGGTCGGCGAGCAGAAGGCGGCGGCATGGACCGCGCCCGTTGCGCGCGCGAGCGGCTGATGCTCGCCGAGCGCTGCCAACGCGGCTGCGATCGCGCTACGGTCAGTGGCGATCCGCGCGGTGACGAGGGGCAGCGGGCGCAGCACTTCCGCGATATTCTCGATCCCGCATAGCCCACAGCTGCTCTCGCTCACCCGCTGGCGCGCGCGCTCGATCGCAATCGCCCTGCGCTCGGGCGGCACCCAGAGGCGCAGCGCCCAGCCGCCCTCGACCGGATGGACGTCGATGCGCTCGACCTGTTCGGGCGCCGCGACCAGGCCTTCGCTCAGCGCAAAGCCGATCGCATAATCCTCCAGGTCGCCGGGGGTCGCCATCATCACCGCATAACCGATGCCGCCAACCTCGATCGACACCGGCGCCTCGACCGCGATGTTGCGGACAAGCGCCGCGTCGCCCGGCTCGGCCAGCCCCAGCTTGCGGACCGGCATGTCGATCATATGGTGCGGGTTGGCGGCGCGATCATCGTGACTCATCATGCCATGATAGCCGATCGGGTTCAGCCTGTCCCGGTCCGGGCGACCCGTTCGGACGGGACAGGCTGAGATCGACAAGGGGGAGGGGGAACCTTGCCGATATGGCGACGTCGCTGGCGGCGGATCAGCCCCGCTTCACATCGTCCAGCGAGGCGCCGAAATTGATGTGATAGACCTGCCCGTCGACGACCAGCGCGGGCACCGACACGACCCCCGCCGCTTCGGCCTCGCCGATCCGGCCCGGCGCGTCGGCGAAATTGACGATCTCCGCGTTGAAGCGCGCGGGATCGAGCGCGTGGGCCAGACCCTGCTCGGCATCGACGCAGACCGGGCACCCGGCGTGATAGAAAATGGCTTTGGACAACACGGTCATTCTCCTTGCTTCGAATCGGTATCGACTCGATACAATATGAATGACGCCATCGCCGCGGCTTGCCAAGATGGTATTTAGTCGATACCAAATTTCCATGGACCGGGCCGCCGATCTTCTGA
The DNA here is from genome assembly GCF_005503695.1 of Sphingopyxis sp. 2PD. Classification (GTDB taxonomy): domain Bacteria; phylum Pseudomonadota; class Alphaproteobacteria; order Sphingomonadales; family Sphingomonadaceae; genus Sphingopyxis. Next base: position 28,546 of record NZ_SCMU01000028.1, on the reverse strand, counting down.
CGCGTTTCAGCCGCATCGTCGCCGCGGACGGTTATGACCGCGGGTTACAGCCCGTGCAGTGGCAGGCGCTCTTGTTCCTGCGATCGGCCAACCGCTTCTCGCGGACGCCGAAGGCGCTCACGGCGTGGCTCGGCCAGACGAAGGGCAGCGTGTCGCAGACGCTCGCGGCGCTCGAGAAAAAGGGGCTCGTCGCGCGTCGCGCCGATACCGGCGACCAGCGCGTGGTCCGGCTCGACCTGACCGAAGCGGGTACTCGTGTCGTCGCGGGGCCGCCGCCTGCGTTTGCAGAACAGATGCTTGGCCATCTGACCGCGGCGCAGCGCGACAGCTTTTCGGGGCTCGTCGAACAGATGCTGCGTGCTGAACTCGCGCGGTCGGGCGGGCGCCCATTCGGCCTCTGCCGCGATTGCCGTCATTTCGAGCGGGACGCGTGCGGGCAGGGACTGCACCGCTGCCGCTTGCTCGACGTCGCGCTGAGCGAGGCCGACAGCGCCCTCGTCTGTATCGAACAGGAGGCTGCATGAAGACCGAAATCCTCGCGGTACTCACAGGCAAGGCGATCCCCTTTCGCGGCGACGAACCGAGCGCGATTGCCAAGCTGCCGGTAGCCGACGCAGTCGCGGTCGGGCCGCTGGGGCTGGCAGGCGACGAGCAGGCCGATCGCAGCGTCCACGGCGGCATCGACAAGGCGATCCACCATTATCCCGCCGACCATTATGACTGGTGGCGCGGCCATCTGGGCGATGCCCCCTTGCTCGACGCGCCCGGCGCGTTCGGCGAGAATATCTCGACCACCGGGCTCGACGAAAACAGCGTCTTCCTGGGCGACCGCTTCCGCCTCGGCAGTGCGCTCGTCGAGGTAACGCAGGCGCGCCAGCCATGCTGGAAACTCGACCATCGCTTCGGCGCGAAGGGCGTTATGGCGGCGGTGGTCCAGACGCGGCGCTCAGGCTGGTATTATCGCGTGCTCGAACCCGGAATGGTGCGCGCGGGTGATGATCTGGAACTTGTCGAGCGCTCCTGGCCCGACTGGCCGCTCGCATCGCTGTTCGGCCTGCTGATCGGCGGCGAGGCGAAGGACCGCCCGGCCGACCTCCGCGCGCTCCGCGACGTGCCGGTCCTCGCCGAAACATGGAAAGTCCGCCGCGCCAAGCTCGCTGCACAGTTCGGCGCCGACTAGTTCAGGGCATCGGGGCGGTCATTGCAAAGCGCTTGGGCGGCAATCCGACATGGCGGGTAAAGGCCGTGCTGAATGCGCTTGCCGACCCATAGCCCACCCGTTCGGCGATCTCGTCGAGCTTGCCGACGCGGCGACGCAGCAAATCCTTGGCGAGGTTCATCCGCCAGCCCTGCAGATACTCCATCGGCGGTACGCCGACAGTGCGCGAGAAACGCTCGAAAAAGGCCGAGCGTGACAGCGCGGCTTCCTTCGCGAGCGCCGCGACCGTCCAGGATCGCGCGGGCGCGCCGTGAATCTGCCGGATCGCGACCGCCAGCCGCGGATCGGCGAGACCGCGCAGCAACCCCGGCGGCGCATCGTCGCCCTCGACCGATCGCAGCGCCTCGACGATCAGCACCTCGACCAGCCGCGACAGGATCAGGTCGCATCCGGGACGTTCTTCGCCCGCCTCCTCCCGCACCAGCCGTACCAGTGTCGCCAGCCGGTCGGCGCCGCGGAGGTGGATGAGCGCGGGAAGCTGCGACAAGAGCAATGCGGCATCGGGCGATTCGAACATGAAATATCCGCCGATCATCTTCACATCGGGCGCGCCCTCCTGCTGACCGTGGCGTGCCTCGGCGGTCAGGTCCGCCGCCGCGTGCGGATCGATCTCGATCGGCTCGGCGGACTCGAATCCTCCCATCGTGAAGCCCGGCGTCGCGGGCAGGAACACAAAATCGCCGGCCTCGATGATCACCGGATCGGCCCCATCGACCGACAGGCGGCAGGCGCCCTCGATCACCGTGCAGAACCCCGGATGCCCGAAATCGCCATAGCGCACCGCCCAGCGACCGGCGCCGCTGATCGCTTTCGCAAACACCGCGCGCGGGCGCAGCAGCGCGATCAGGTCGGACAAAGGATCGGCCATATGGACTATCTCGAATAAAAAATGGATCGCAGATTATAGATAGTCCGACGTGCGCCGTCTAGCTTCCCTTCATCACGCCACGAAAGGAACATATATGAAAACCATCCTCATCACCGGCTGCTCGTCGGGCTATGGCCTCGAAACCGCGCGTCACTTCCACGCACTCGGCTGGAATGTGGTCGCGACGATGCGCAACCCCTCCGCGGCACCTTTGACACCGTCCGAGCGCCTGCGCATCCTTGCCCTCGACGTCACCGACCCCGACAGCATCGCGCTCGCGCTCGAACTGGCGGGCCCGATCGACGTCCTCGTCAACAACGCCGGGATCGGCCTGTTCGGCGCGCTCGAACATTCGCCGATGGCGAAGATCCACAATGTCTATGCCACCAACACGCTGGGCACCATCGCGATGACGCAGGCGGTGATTCCGCAATTTCGCGCCCGCGGGTCGGGCGTCATCGTCAATGTGACGTCGTCCGCGACGCTCGCGCCGTTCCCGCTCGCCGCCGCCTATACGGGCAGCAAGACCGCCATCCAGGGTTTCACGGGCTCGCTCGCGCACGAACTGGCGCCGCTGGGGATCGCGGTAAAGCTGGTCGAGCCCGGCTATGGCCCGACGACCGCCTTTGCGCAGAACACCGACATCCGTCTCGCCGATGTGCTGCCCGAACCATATGGCAGCTATGCCGCGCCGATCCTTGCCGCCATGGCGAACCCGGCGTTGATCACGACCGAGGCCGATGTCGCCGAGGCGGTCTGGCGGGCGGTTCACGACCAGTCGGGGCAGGCGCATTTTCCGGCGGGCGCCGACGCGGTGGCGCTGGCTGCAAGTTAAGCGTCACGCGGTCAGCCTTGGGCTGGCTGACCGGCAGGGCGTCGGGCCGCAAGCCAGTCAGCCAGGCGTTCGACGTCTGCAGGACCGAAATGCAGTCCCAGCTTGCTGCGCCGCCACAAGATGTCGCCCGCCGTCTGCGCCCATTCCTGATCGACCAACCACGTGGCCTCGGCGACGCTCAGCCCGTGGGCGATTTCGCCGCCGAGCGCGTCCCAGCTGTCGGCGTCGCCCAGCCAGCGGCGCGCGTCGGTGCCATAGGCCTTGACGATGCGGTCGACGGTGTCGGCGCTGAGGAAGGGATGGGCGAGCTTGATCTCCGCCTTGAGCGCCGCGGCGCCGGTGACCGGGAAATCGCCGCCCGGCAGCGGTGCCTTCGCGGTCCAGCGCTTTCCGGTCAGCGCCGCGACATGGCCCGTCAGTTCATCGACGGCGGCTTCGGCAACATGGCGATAGCTGGTGATCTTGCCGCCGTAGATGGTGAGCAGCGGCGCGCCTTCGGCGAGGTCGAGGTCGATGCGGTAACCGCGCGTTGCTGCCTCGGGTCGCCCCGACCCGTCCTCGATCAGCGGCCGCACCCCCGAATAGGTCCACACAACGTCGGCGGGGGTGATGGCTTCGCGGAAATAGAGGCTCGCCCCTTCGCACAGATAGGCGATTTCCTCGTCGCTCGCGCGCGCCTCGCTCGCCGGTCCATCATGATCGACGTCGGTCGTGCCGATCAGGGTGAAGTCGCGCTCATAGGGAATGGCGAAAAAGATGCGGCCATCGGGGAGCTGGAAGAAATAGGCATATTCGTGCCGGAACAATCGCCGCACGACGATGTGCGACCCGCGCACCAGCCGCATCGCATGATCGGGCTCGGCATCGGCGCGCTTCAGCAGATCGAGCACCGCCGGCCCCGCGGCGTTGACGATCGCGCGCCCGCTGAAGCGATATTGATGCCCATTGGCGCAGCTCGCCTCGACCACCCACAGCCCATCCTCGCAGCGCAGCATGTCGGCGCGGGTGCGGGTGCGGACCCGCGCGCCGCGCGCGGCGGCGTCGCGCGCGTTGAGCACCACCAGCCGTGCATCGTCGACCCACCCGTCCGAATATTCGAAGCCGCGTTCATATTGCGGCTGCAACGCTTCGCCCGCGGCATGGCGGCGGAGGTTGATCGAGCGCGTCGCGGGCAATTTCTTGCGCCCGCCGATATGGTCATAGAGGAACAGCCCGAGCCGCAACAGCCAGCGCGGGCGCAGCCCCGGCCGGTGCGGCAACACAAAGCGCAGTGGCCAGATGATGTGTGGCGCGATGCCCCACAAGGTTTCGCGCTCTTTCAATGCCTCGCGCACCAGGCCGAACTCATAATGCTCCAGGTACCGCAGCCCGCCGTGGATCAGCTTGGTCGATGCCGACGAGGTGCCTTGCGCCAGATCGCCCGCCTCGAGCAGCAATACCCGCGCCCCGCGCCCCGCGGCATCGCGCGCGACCCCGGCGCCGTTGACACCGCCGCCGATGATGATGACGTCATAGGGCTGGGCGCTGTCGGGCATAGCGATCTTCCTAAGACAGACGGGCTGGTCTTGCCAAGCGGCGTGGTAGATGCAGGGGGTCATCGACCAAGCTGGACAGCAGCGCGCTCCGGGGCAAAGGTCGCCGTGGATGAGGGCAGGAGGAGGGGATCATGCAGCGTTTATCGAAACGGTGGAGCGGGTGCGCCATGGCCATGGCAGGGCTGTTCGCCGTGGTCGCAAGCACCCCGACGGCGGCGCGGCAAGCGATGCTCGATCCGGCGGTGCTGGAGGAATATATCGCCTTCCTGTCGCTGCCCAACGACGCCGCGAACCCCGCCGACGCGCTCGCCAACGCGCGCTTCGTTCAGGCGATGATGCAGCGGCGCGGGATCGCGTCCGAACTGCTCTACGACCCCGACCGCAAGGCGCCGCCTGCGGTGTTCGGCGAGATCAAAACCCCGGGCGCGACCCGCACGATCGTCTTTTACGCCCATTATGACGGCCAGCCGGTGGTACCCGAACGCTGGGCGCCGGGGCTGTCGCCCTTTCGCCCGACCGCGATCTCGCGCCCGATCGAACAGGGCGGCGCGGTGCTGGGTCCATGGTCGCCCGGTGCGAACTTTCCGACCGGCTGGCGGCTCGCGGCGCGCAGCGCCGCCGACGACAAGGCGGGGGTGATGGTCGCGCTCAACGCCTTTCGGGACGCGACCGGCACCGCCGCGCGGCTGGGCGTCAATGTGAAATTCTTTTTCGAGGGCGAAGAGGAAAAGGGCTCGCCCAACCTCCGCGCAATCCTGCACGCGCATAGCGAAAAGCTGGAAAGCGACCTCTGGGTCATGGTTGACGGCCCGCGGCATACCGCGGGTTACCGCGCGATGGTGCTGGGGGTGCGCGGCGTGGTCGATGTCGGCATCACCGTGTACGGCGCCAATCGGCCGCTGCACGCGGGCAATTATGGCAATTGGGCGCCGAACCCGGCGCTGCGCCTGTCGGCGTTGCTGGGCAGCCTGAAGGATGCCGACGGGCGCATCCTGATCCCCGGCTTCTACGACGACGCGGTCCCCGCGACCGCCGCCGAACGCGCCGAAATCGCCAAGGCGCCGTCGATGGACGCGACGCGGCAGAGCCTGGGAATTGCGCGGACGCAGGGCGGCGGCAAGCTGCACGGCGAGCTGGTGCTGCTGCCCGGGATCGAGATCACCGCGCTGCGCGCAGGCGCCACCGACGCGCGCGCCGCCAACGTCATCCCGACCGAGGCCGAGGCGCGGCTCGACATGCGGCTGGTCAAGGGCGACCGCATCGACCGCCAGCTCGCGCGGCTGGTGCGCTTTGTCGAAGCGCAGGGCTATCTGGTCCTCGATCGCACCCCGACCGCAGAGGAGCGGCTGGCGCATCCGCTGATCGCCAAAATCACCTCGGGCTTTGGTTATGAAGCGCAGCGCACCTCGCTCGACGAACCGATGGTGACGCGGGTCAAGCAGCTGCTCGAACGCGCGTCGCCCGACCGGCTGGTTGTGGTGCCGTCGACCGGCGGCAGCCTGCCGCTGTCGCTGTTCGCGCACGAGCTCGGCGCGCCGATGGTGACGATCCCGGTCGTCAACGCCGACAACAACCAGCATGGCGAAAACGAAAATGTCGATCCGGCGTTCCTCGCCGAAGGGATCCTCAACATTCGCGCAATCATGGAGGATGATTTTTCGGACCGGTGACCCGTGCGACCTTCAATCGGCAAAGCTATGCAGCCTACGTATGCGCGTTGCAATCATGACGCGGCTCCGCCATTTCCCGTGATGGATATCCAAGGGGATTGGCGTGAGCGTGAAAGTCGAAACATTGATATTGTTCGGCGCGACGGGCGATTTGGCGCAGCGCATGCTGTTCCCTTCGCTTTACAATCTCCACGTCGATAGCCTGCTTGCCGACGCGCTGACGATCGTTGCGTCGGGGCGGTCGCAGATGGACCGCGCGGCGTGCCACGCGATGGTGCGCAAGGCGCTGACCGACCATCTCGCCGACGATCGCCTCGATGACGCACAGATCAGCGGTTTTCTCGATCGGATCGATTATTGCCCGGTCGATGCGGGCGCGGGCGCCGGTTACGATGATCTCGCCGCTCTGCTCGGCGACCGGATCGGGCGTCCGATCGGCGCCTATCTTTCGACCCCGCCGTCGATGTTCGGCCCAATCGCGCAGGGGTTGAAAAGCGCAGGGATCGCCTGCGCCGAATGCCGCATCGCGATGGAAAAGCCGATCGGCCACGACCTGGCCTCGTCGCTCGAAGTCAACGAACAGGTCGGCGACGCCTTTGCCGAGGACCGGGTGTTCCGCATCGACCATTATCTTGGCAAGGAAACGGTGCAGAACCTGCTCGCGCTGCGCTTTGCCAATATGTTGTTCGAGCCTTTGTGGAACGCGCAGGCGATCGACCATGTCCAGATCACCGTCGCCGAAACCGTGGGGCTGGAGGGCCGCGTATCCTATTATGACGGCGTCGGCGCATTGAAGGACATGGTCCAGAACCATATGCTGCAATTGCTCGCGATCATCGCGATGGAGCCGCCCGCCAGCGTCAGCGCGACGGCGGTGCGCGACGAAAAGGTCAAGCTGCTGCGGAGCCTGCGCAAACTGACCGCCGAGGATGTGAAGGCGCACAGCGTCAAGGGCCAGTACAGCAGCGGCGCGGTCAATGGCGGCGCGGTGACCGGCTATGCCGACGAGCTCGGCCAGCCGTCGAACACCGAAACCTTCGTCGCGATCAAGGCCTTCATCGACAATTGGCGCTGGAAGGGCGTGCCCTTCTACCTGCGTACGGGCAAGCGCATGCCCGAACGCAAGTCGGAAGTGCTGATCCAGTTCAAGCCCGTCCCGCATAATATCTTCGCGCGCGTCGGCGCGGGCAAGCTCGACGCGAACAGCATGATCATCAATCTCCAGCCCGAGGAAAATATCCGGGTCAAGGTGATGGCGAAACAGCCGGGGCTCGACCGCGACGGGGTCAAGCTGAAAGAGGTGACGATGGACGTCTCGCTCTCACACAGCTTTGCCGGCGAGCGGCGGCGGATTGCGTACGAACGGCTGTTGCTCGACTTCATCGAGGGCGACCAGACGCTTTTCGTACGCCGCGACGAGGTGGAGGCACAGTGGCAATGGATCGATTCGATCCGCGACGCGTGGGCGGCGGTCGATATGGCGCCGCAAAGCTACACCGCGGGCAGCTGGGGGCCGTCGAGCGCGATCGCGTTGATCGAACGCGACGGGGCGAGCTGGCATGATTGAGGGCATAAATCCCCTCTCCCCTTGTGGGAGAGGGTTGCGCAGACTTGCCAGCTTGCTGGCTAGTCGAAGCTGGGTGAGGGGTATGCGCTCGCATGGCGAGCGCGCGAGCCTCTGGCTCGCAACCCCTCATCCAACTACGCCTAGGCGCTTCGCGCCAAGGCTTCGTATCCTTCTCCCACAAGGGGAGAAGGGATCGGGTATCACAATATGACCACCCTCCACCCCACCATCGCCGCCGTCACAGACCGCATCATCGCGCGCAGCGCCCCGCGCCGCGCCGCTTACCTCGACCTGATGGAGCGCCAGCGCGAGGCCGGTACCAACCGCGGTAACCTCTCCTGCGGCAATCTCGCCCACGGTTTCGCCGCGGCGGGCGACGACAAGCCGGTCATCCGCACCGGCGCCGCGATGAACATCGGCATCGTCACCAGCTACAACGACATGCTCTCGGCGCATCAGCCCTATGGCCGCTACCCCGAGCAGATCAAGCTGTTCGCGCGCGAAGTCGGCGCCACCGCGCAGGTCGCGGGCGGGGTTCCCGCGATGTGCGACGGGGTGACGCAGGGGCAGGCGGGCATGGACCTGTCGCTGTTCAGCCGCGACAATATCGCGCAGGGGACGGTGATCGCGCTCAGCCATGCGATGTTCGAGAGCGCCTTGCTGCTCGGCATTTGCGACAAGATCGTCCCCGGCCTCTTGATCGGCGCGCTGCGTTTCGGCCACCTTCCGCAGATATTGATCCCCGCCGGACCGATGCCCTCGGGCCTCGCGAACAAGGAAAAACAGCGGATCCGTCAGCTTTATGCCGAGGGCAAGGCGACCCGCGACGAGCTGCTCGAAGCCGAGGCGGCGTCCTATCATGGCGCGGGCACTTGCACCTTCTACGGCACCGCGAACAGCAACCAGATGATGATGGAACTGATGGGGCTGCACATCCCCGGCAGCGCCTTCACCAACCCTGGGACAAAATTGCGCCAGGAGTTGACCCGCGCCGCGACGCATCGGATCGCCGAAATCGGCTGGGACGGCGACGATTACCGTCCGCTCGCGCGCTGCATCGACGAAAAGGCGATCGTCAACGCCGCGATCGGCCTGCTCGCGACGGGCGGCTCGACAAATCATGCGATCCACCTGCCCGCGATCGCGCGCGCGGCGGGGATCATCATCGACTGGCAGGATTTCGACGAACTCAGCCATGCGGTACCGCTGCTCGCGCGCGTCTATCCGAACGGCGCGGGCGACGTGAACAATTTCCACGCCGCGGGCGGGATCGGCTATGTCGTGCGCGAGTTGCTGGGTGCCGGGTTGCTGCACGGCGATGTGCTGACCGTCGGCGGCACGATGGCCGACTATGCCGCCGAGCCCGTGCTGGTGGACGACGAACTCCGATGGCAGGCCGCACCCGCCGAGAGCCGCGACGACACGATGCTGCGCCCCGTCGCCACGCCATTCTCGCCCGACGGCGGGATGCGCCTGCTTGCGGGCAATCTCGGCCGCGCGATCATCAAGACGAGCGCGGTCGCCGAGGATCGCTGGACGATCGAGGCGCCGTGCCGGATCTTTGACGATCAGGACGCCGTGCTGACCGCCTTCAAGGCAGGCGAACTCGAACGCGACGTTGTTGTCGTCGTGCGCTTTCAGGGGCCGCGTGCGAACGGGATGCCCGAATTGCACAAGCTGACCCCGGCGCTCGGCGTACTCCAGGACCGCGGCTTCCGCGTCGCGCTGCTCACCGACGGCCGCATGTCGGGCGCCAGCGGCAAGGTGCCTGCCGTCATTCACCTCTCGCCCGAAGCCTTGCCAGGCGCCGACGGGGTCAGCGGTCCGCTCGCCTTCCTTACCGACGGCGACATCGTCCGCGTCTGCGCGCGCCAGGGCGAGGTGCTCGCGCTGGTCGATCCCGCCATCTGGGCGGCGCGCTCGCCCGCCGTCGCCCCGCCGCCCGCGCTCGGCGTCGGGCGCGAGCTGTTTGCGCTGTTCCGCCACCACGCCGACGAAGCCGAAAAGGGCGGCTCGGCGGTGCTGGCGGCAATGGAGCAAGTTATATAGCCCGTCGCCCCCGCGAAGGCGGGGGCAGCTGGCAACCTTGCGCAACATCGACAACGGCCCCCGCCTTCGCGGGGGCGACGAAGGAAAAGACATGACCGACCAATCCATCGACCAGATCATGGCGCTCGCCCCCGTCATCCCGGTGATCGTCATCGACCGGGCCGAGGATGCGGTGCCGATGGCCGAGGCGCTCGTTGCGGGCGGCCTGCCCGTGCTCGAAGTCACGCTGCGCACCCCCGCCGCGCTCGACGCGCTGACCGCGATGAAAGCCGTCAAAGGCGCAGTGGTCGGCGCAGGCACCGTGCTCAACCCCGCGATGCTCACCGCCGCCATCCACGCGGGCGCCGAATTCATCGTCTCGCCCGGGCTCACCGACAATCTCGGCAAGGCGGCGGTCGCGAGCGGGATCCCCTTCCTGCCCGGCGCCGCCAATGCGGGCGACATCATGCGCGGCATGGATATGGGCCTCGACCGCTTCAAATTCTTCCCCGCGGCAACCAGCGGCGGCATCCCGGCGCTGAAGGCGCTCGCCGGTCCCTTCGGCCAAGCGCGTTTCTGCCCGACCGGCGGCATCACACTGGCGACCGCGCCCGACTGGCTCGCGCTCGATGCGGTGCGCTGCGTCGGCGGCAGCTGGGTCGTCCCGTCGGGCCCGCTCGACCCGGCGCGGGTCGAGGCGCTGGCGCGCGAAGCGGCGGCGCTCGCTCGCTAGCCGTCGCCCCCGCGCAGGCGGAGGCCACTGGCGGTTTATTCAACTACGCAGCATAAGGCCGATAACGGCCCCCGCCTGCGCGGGGGCGACGAATTGGGCGCCATTGATAAACGCCATCTTTACTGCCATCGTGCAGGGAAAGGCGGCAATATAGCCGCCCGTGGGGAGATGCGCGTGCCAAGACCGCAGCCGCATTTGGAAGAAGTGCTCGCGTCCGAACCCGGATCGCATATCGCCGCATTGTTCGATTTCGACGGCACCATCATCTCGGGCTACTCCGCCACCGCGATGCTGCGCGAAAAATTCCAGCGCCGCGAAATGTCGGTCGAGGAAATCGCCGAGACCGCGCAGATCATCGCGCAGCACAGCCTTGGCACGATCGGCTTTTCCGGCCTGATGTCGGGCGCCGCCAAATTCATGAAGGGCGTCGACGAGGAAAGCTTCATCGAGTTCGGCGAAGAACTCTATAAAAAGCACATCGCCCGCAAAATCTATCCCGAAACCCGCGCGATCATCGAAGCGCATCAGGCGAAGGGCCACCGCGTCGCGATCATCTCGTCGGCGACGATCTACCAGATCGAGCCGACCGCGCGCGACCTTGGTATCACCGACATCAAATGCTCGGCCTATGAAATCGAGGATGGGGTGTTCACCGGCGACATCATCCGCCCCTTGTGCTTCGGCGAGGGCAAGGTGCTTGCCGCCGAGGAACTCGCCGCCGAATATGGCCTCGATCTCGACCAGAGCTTTTTCTATTCGGACAGCGACGACGATATCGAATTGCTCGAACGCGTCGGCAAGCCGCGCCCGCTTAACCCGAACCTCAAACTCATGGCGATCGCCGAGGAAAATGGCTGGCCGGTGCAGCGTTTCGCCAGCCGCGGCACGCCGTCGTGGGTCGACTATACGCGCACCATCTACGCCACCGGCTCGCTCGTCGGCGCCTTTGCCGCGGGCCTCCCGATCTGGGCGCTCACCCGTTCGCAGCGCGAGGCGGCGAATTTCTCGATCGGGCTGTTCGGCGATTTCGCGACCGCGATCACCGGGGTCGAGCTGGAGGTCGAGGACGAGAAACATCTCTGGTCGTCGCGCCCCTGCGTCTTCATCTTCAACCACCAGAGCAAAGCCGATGTGATGATCCTTGCCAAGCTCATCCGCCGCGACATGGGCGGGGTGGGCAAGAAAGAGATCAAGGACATCCCCATCCTCGGCAAGCTGATGGAATGGGGCGGCACCGTCTTCGTCGACCGCGCCGACGGCAAGAGCGCGATCAAGGCGATGGAGCCGCTCGTCGACGCGATCCGCGTCGAGGGCAAGTCGATCTGCATCTCGCCCGAAGGCACGCGCAGCCTGACGCCGAAGCTCGAGCCGTTCAAGAAGGGCGCCTTCCACCTCGCGATGCAGGCGGGCGTCCCCATCGTCCCGATCGTGATCCATAACGCGACCGACGTCGCGCCCAAGAACGAGTTTGTGATGCGCCCCGCGACGGTGCGCGTCACGGTGTTGCCGCCGGTCGACACATCGGGGTGGAGCCCTCGGACGATCAACAACCATGTCCGCGACGTGCGCAACATGTTCCTGCGCACGCTCGGCCAGCCCGAGGAAAGCGTGGCGGAATCGGTGGCGAAGGAACCGGCGCCCGAAGCGGCGGCGCCCGAGGACAAGCCGGCAAAGCCGAAACCCAAGAAGGCGGCGGCGAAAAAACCCGCCGCCAAGAAAAAGGCAGCGCCGGCAAAGGCGACGGCCAAGAAAACCTCCCCGCGAAAGGGAAGGGCAGCCTAACGCATGGCCGACGGAACCGCCCGCACCCCGATGATTACGGAGGACGCGGCCGACCGGCTCTACATCATTGACGCGCGCCACGGGGTCGAGCGGCAATTATTGCTCGACTGGATCCATTCCACTGCGGCCGACAATGACCCCCAATGGGCCAGCCTCGCGATCGAGGATGACGATCATGCGCTGCCGCTCGAAACGCTGCGCGCGCGGCTCGGCGGGCTGCCGTCGCGGCAGGTCGTGCCGCTGCGCGTCGCATGGCGCATCCCCGGCTTTGACAAGGACCGCGCGCTCAAATTCCGCCACATCTTTTTCGGCGACCCGCGTCACCCCGGATCGCTCCGCGCGCGGCTGATCCTGCTCCGCGACCGTCGCCGCGCGCAGATATTGGTTGGCGAGGCGGCGACGCTCGATGCGCTGCGCGACCGCTTCACGGCGCAGACCGGCGGCGGCGACGGCGCCGGCTGCGACAGCGCCGAATTTGCCGCCTTCGTCGCGCGGCAGGCGTCGCTCGCGCTTGACGTGGCCGAACGCGGCATTCGGGGAACAAGGTACAAGGTGCCTCGCTTCGTCGCCGACGGGCTGCGCACCAGCCCGAAATTCCGCGCCGCGCTTGCCGAACTCGCCGAAGCGACGGGGCGCCCGGTCGCCGATTTGTTCCGTGAAGCGCGCCCGTTGATGAAAGAGGTCATCGCGCGGCCCAGCGCGCTGTTCCTCGACCTGCGCGCGCGGCTCGACCGGATGATGTTCGGCGGCTACGCGCCCGAGATGGAGGTCGACGCCGCGGAACTGGCGCGGCTGCGCGCGATCCTGCGCGAACATCCGACCGCGATCCTGTTCACCCACAAGACCTATATTGACGGCGCGACCCCCAGCCGCCTGACCTATGAAAACGACATGCCGATGCTGCACAGCTTTGGCGGCGCCAATCTCGATTTTGCGGTGATGGGCGAATTTTTCCGCCGCTCGGGGATGATCTTCATCCGCCGCAGCTTTCAAGACCAGCCGGTCTATAAACTCGTCCTGCGCCACTATATCGCCTGGCTGCTCGCCAAGCGCTTCCCTTTGAGCTGGGCGTTCGAGGGTACCCGCTCGCGCCTCGGCAAGCTGATGCCGCCAAAGTACGGCCTGATGAAATATGTCCTCGACGCGGCGCATGCGACCGGCACGCGCGGGGTGCATTTTGTCCCCTTCGTCACCAGCTTCGACCTCATTCGCGATGTCGAGGAATATGCGGCGGAACAGACCGGCCGTAACAAGAAGCCCGAAAGCCTGTCGTGGTTCATCGGCTATATGAAAAGCCTGAAGGAGCCCTCGGGCCGCATCCGGCTCGACATCGGCAACCCGGTGGTGATCGATACCGCCCCCGGTCCCGATGACAAGCGCGCGCTGGAGAGGATCGCCTTTGCCGTCGCGGTCGAAGCGAACCGCGTCACCCCGCTCACCGTCACCTCGGTGATGTGCCTGATCCTGCTCGGCATGGCGCCGCGCGGGGCGACCGCCGCCGAACTGCTCGGCGCGATCGCCGCGCTCAAGGACTGGGCGCGCGCCCGCGGCATCCGGATCAGCAGCGAACTCGGCAGCGGCGACGACGCCGCGCTCTCGGCCACCGTCGACACGCTCGTCACCAGCGGGCTGCTGACGCGGTACGAGGCGGGCAGCGAAAACATCTATTCGATCGACCCCGCCAAACATCCGATGGCGAGCTATTACCGCAACATCATCGCGCATCATTTCCTCGACCGCGCGATGATCGAACTCGCGCTGTTCGAGCTGCGCGATGCCGACAGCGGCGATGCGACGGCGGCCTTTTGGGACAAGATCGATCGCCTCCGCGACCTGTTCAAATTCGAATTTTTCTATCCTCCGCGCGACGAGCATATGGCCGCGCTGCGCGCCGAACTCGACCGCATCGACCCGGTCTGGGACCGCCGCCTCGCCAGCGGCGACCGCGGCATCGCGCAACTGCTGCGCCGCTGCCAGCCGGTCGTTGGCCACGCGATCCTATTGCCCTTTGCCGAGGCTTATTCGGTCGTCGCCGACCTGCTCGCGCGCGCGAAACCGGGCGAGGCGGTCGACGAAAAGGCCTTGCTCGACGCCGCGCTGACCGAGGGCAAACAGGCTTATCTGCTCCGCCGGATCAGCAGCGAGGCGGCGATCGGCAAATTGCTCTTCGCCAACGGCCTGTCGCTGATGCGCCATATGGGGCTGGCCGAGGAAGCGACGCCTGAAATTCTTGCACAGCGCCGCGCGCTGCTCGCGGAACTGCGCGGGCTGGCGAACGTGATGGAAGCGATGCGACTGTCGACGGTGGCTCTCGCCGATCGACTTCCCGGTTCAGGAGGATAACATGCTCAAACAGCTCAGCGCGCAGGACGCCCAGTTCCTCTACACCCAGACCGCGAACAACCTCACCCACATCATGGGCGTCTATATCTACGACCCGTCGACCGCGCCGGGCGGCTTCGTGCGCTTCAAGGACATCATCCGCCACGTCGAAAGCCGCGTGAATACCTCGCCCGTGTTCAAGCGCCGCCTGCACCGCCTGCCGTTCGATATGGACCATCCCTATTGGGTCGAGGACGAGCATTTCGATATCGAGGCGCATATGAGCCACGCGCGACTGCCCGAACCCGGCGACTGGCGGCAATTCTGCATCGCCACCGCGCGCTATTTTTCCAAACCGATGGATATGAACCGCCCGCTGTGGGACATTTATATCATTGAGGGGCTCGACCGCATCCCCGGTATCCCGAAGGGCAGCTTCGCCATGCTCCACCGCGTCCACCACGCCGCGGTCGATGGCGCGTCGGGCGCGCACGCGTTCATTGCGATGAGCGACATCGATGCCAAGGGCACGCCCGCGATTCCCGAACCGCCCCCGGTCGAGGATCTCGGTGATCCGCCGTCGAGCGCCGAGGCGCTGTCGCGCGCCTGGTCGGCGTCGCTGCAATCGCCGGTCAAGTTCATGAATGCGTTGATGAAGATGTCGCCCGCGATCATCTCGTCGGCGCGCAAGGCGATCGAGGGCGGGATGACCGCGGGGGTTCCCGAAACGCGCTTCAACACTGCGGTCGGCCCGCACAAGATGTTCGACGGCACCTCGGTCGCGCTGTCCGAGGTCGCGCTGGTGCGCCAGAAGGTGCCGGGCGCGACGGTCAACGATGTGGTGCTGACCACGGTGGGCGGCGCGCTGCGCAAATATCTGGCGAAGCACAAGGAATTGCCCAAGGAAAGCCTGGTCGCGGTCGCCCCGATCAACCTGCGCGGCAAGGACAAGGGCGCCGGAAAGGCCTCGACCCCCGGCAATCAGGTGTCGGCGATGAGCGTTCCGGTCCGCACCGACATCGCCGACCCGCTCGCGCGGCTTGCGGCGATCCGCGACTATACGGTCGAAGCGAAGGAGGCGAAGGCGGGAGTCAGCGCGCGGATCATGACCGACCTGTCGCAACATATTCCGGGCGCGACGATGGCCGCGGTGGCGCGGCTCGTCACCAGCGAGCGCTTTGCGGTGCGCGGTACCAACCTCTTCATCTCGAACGTCCCCGGCGCGCAGGTGCCGCTCTATCTGGCGGGCGCGCAGCTGGTGATGCAGCACGGCATGGCGCCGCTCGCGAACAATATGGGGCTGTTCGTCGCGACCCCCAGCTATAACGGTCGCATCGCCTTTTCGATTATCTGCGAACGCGCGATCATGCCCGACATCGCTTTTTTCCGCACCTGTATCGACGAAAGTTTCGCCGAATTGATGGCGGCGGTGCCCAAGCCCGAAAAGCCGAAAGCCGCTACGGCAACGCCGAAACCGGCGGCCAAGGCGACACCAAAACCCAAGGCAAAGCCGAAGGCCGTCCCGAAACCTGCCGCCAAACCTCGGGCGAAACCGGTTGCCAAAGGCAACGCAACCGGCAAGACTCGCAAAAAATAACCATGTTCTGCAGGACGACTAGATGCTTTTCACCCCGACGCTCAGCGCCGACCGCGATCTCGTGACCGCGTCCGATTACACCGCCTGGGCCAAGGCCGCGCGCGAGCATGACAAGAAATCGGGAATGCAGGCGTGGCGCGACGCCGACGAAAGCAAGCATTTCGACTATAAGGCGATCCGCGCCCGGCTCGAAAAATTGCGCAAGCTGTCGGCGGCGGGCGACGTCAAAGGGCTGCTGTTTGTCCTTAACGAGGGCATCCACGGCAATATCGACGGCATGGGCCACGAACGCCTTTATCAAAAGGCGCGGTTCGGCACCAAGAAGCTGATCGAGGATTATGTCGCCGAGGTTGTCGCCTCGCTCGACAAGATCGCCGCCGCGCGCAGCATCGGCAAAGAGGAAAAGCGCGATTTCTTCCGCCGCGCCCAGCATTGCTACGGTCGCTCGGCGCTATTGCTCTCGGGTTCGGGCAGCTTCCTCTTCTTTCACATCGGGGTCGTGAAGGCGCTCTGGTCCGAAGGCGTCTTGCCCGCGATCATGTCGGGCGCCAGCGGCGGGTCGATCGTCGCCGCGGTCGTCTGCACCCGCAAGGATGCCGACATCGGCGCCTTCCTCGAAAGCGATCGCCTCGCCAACCCCGATCGCGACAGCGACGGGCGTCGCCTCGCCTCCGACGAGGTGCGCGACCGGCTCGCCGACCTGATCCCCGACCTGACCTTTCAGGAAGCGTTTGAGATCAGCGGCCGCCACCTCAACGTCTCGGTCGCGCCCGCCGAAAAGCATCAGAATGGCCGCCTGCTCAATGCGATCACCGCCCCCAATGTGCTGATCCGCGAAGCGGTGCTGGCATCCTGCGCGGTCCCCGGCGTCTTTCCGCCGGTCATGCTGATGGCGCGGGACGACAGCGGCGCGCGCGTTCCCTATCAGCCCGACCGGCGCTGGGTTGATGGATCGGTGACCCACGATATCCCGACCAAGCGGCTCGAACGCCTCTATGGCGTGAACCATCATATCGTCAGCCAGGCGAACCCGATCGCGTTGCCCTTCGCCACCGACACGCGCAAGCAGATGGCGCCGATCGAGGCGATCCAGCATGCGTCGATGGCGACCTTCAAGGCGTGGCTCAACGCCAATATGATCATCTTCCAGAAACCGCTCGAATGGGTGCCGCCGCTCAACAGCATCGCCAATATGGCGCGTTCGGTGATCAATCAGGAATATACCGGCGACATCAACATCATCCGCCCGCCCAAATTCTGGTCGCCGACCAAGATATTGAGCGATCTTGCGCAGGACGACATCGACGAACTGATCGACACCGGCGAACGCACCGCCTGGCCCAAGGTCGAGATGGTGCGCACCCAGACCGCGATCAGCCGCGCGCTCGAAGGCATTTTGGCGCGGATCGACAAGGCCGGCGACGATGGCCCCGGCCACCGCAGCACCGCCGCGCTGAAGAAAGCGGTGCGCTGACCATGACGGCGGGTGCGGTCATTTTACCCGCCGAATCCGCCGGTGCAGGCGCCCGGCTCCATGTCACCCATTGGCTGCCCGCAGCCCGGCCCAAGGCCGTTGTGCTGCTAGCGCACGGCTATGCCGAACATGCCGGGCGCTACGCGCATGTCGCGAAGCGGCTGACCGACGCGGGCTATGCCGTCTATGCGATCGACCATTGGGGCCACGGCCAATCGGACGGGGAGGGTGGTTTTGTCCCGCGCTTCTCGGCCTTCACCGACGGCATGGCGGAGCTGCTGACCCTGGTCGAGGTCAATCATGGCGACACCCCGCGCCTGCTCCTCGGCCACAGCATGGGCGGGCTGATTTCGACCCTGTTCCTGATCGAACGGCAACAGGCGTTCGCCGCCGCCGCGCTCTCCGGCCCCGCGATCGTCCCCGCCGCGCCGCCCTCGCGCTTCACCGTCTGGATCAGTCGCTTCCTGTCGCGCTTCCTCCCGCGCCTCGGCGTGCTGTCGCTCGACGCCAACGGGGTGAGCCGCGATCCCGCGGTCGTCGCCGCCTACCTCGCCGACCCGCTCGTTTACACCGGCAAGATCGGCGCGCGGCTCGGGCGCGAGTTCATGGACGCGATGGCCGCGGCGCAGGCGGGCGCCCCCAAAATCGCGCTGCCGATCCTGCTCCAGCACGGCAGCGCCGACAGCCTCGCGTCGCCCGCGGGGTCGCAATATCTGTTTGATCATGTCGCCTCAGCGGACAAGGCGCTGAAAATCTACCCCGGCCTGTTCCACGAAATTTACAACGAGCCGGAACAAGATACGGTGCTGAACGATTTGATCGCCTGGTTCGACGCGCAGGTGGCGCGAAAACGGCTTTAGGACTGAGTTAGAAACCGATGAAAACCCTCCTCATCCTCCTCTTCGCGCCCATCATCGCGCTGACGCTGATGTATTTCGTCTTCCCCGGCCGCCTCGTCGCGCTCGGGCGCGCGCTGCTGCGTCAGCGCGGGCGGATGGTGCAGAAAAGTGTCATCGTCGACGGGCGCAACTGGCCCTATCTGGAGGGCGGCGACCCCGCGAAACCCTTGCTCCTCCTCGTCCACGGCTTTGCCGGCGACAAGGATAACTGGTCGATGATCGCGCCGTATCTGACGCGCGACTATCATGTCATCGCCCCCGACCTGCCCGGCTTCGGCGAGAATGAGCGCAATCCCGATCTCGCCTATGACCTCGGCGCGCAAACCGCGCGGCTCAAGCAATTCGCCGACACACTCGGCCTTAACCGCCCGCATATCGGGGGCAACAGCATGGGCGGCTGGATCGCGCTGCGCTATGCGATCGACTATCCAGACGCGCTCGCCAGCCTGATCCTGCTCAACAACGCCGGGGTCAACGGCGCCAACGAAAGCGACCTCCAGAAACAGGCGGCCGACGAAACCTATAATCCGCTCGTCCTTGCGGGGCTCGAGGATGCCGATCGGCTGGTAAGCATGGTCGTGCACAAACCGCCTTATATCCCCGCGCGGCTCAAACCGGTGCTCTACGCCGACGCGCTCAAATATCGCGACCAGCTCGACACCATCTTTTGGGTCATCGCCACCGAGGGCCGCGACCAGCCGCTCAACGACCGGCTGGGCGAGGTCAAGGTGCCAACGCTGATCATCTGGGGCCGCCACGACCGCCTGCTCGACGTCAGCTGCGTCGCCGTGCTTGAAGCGGGGATCGCGGGCAGCCAGAGCCATATCTTCGAACATGTCGGCCACGTCCCGATGATCGAGGATCCCAAGGCGACGGCGGCGGTGATGAAGGGCTTCCTTGCCAAGCACTGAAACTGCCGCCACTCTCCCCCAAAAACAGGGGAGAGACATATGCGCCTGAAGGTCGGCCTGCTCGGTGGGGGCAGCTGGGGGACGACGGTCGCGGCGGTGGTGTCGCGCAACGCGCCGATCAGCCTGTGGGCGCGCGATGCCGAAACGGTCGAGGGCATCAACCGCGACCATGAGAATCGCAAATACCTCCCCGGCATCAAGCTGCCGTCGGCGCTCGGCGCAACGCAGGACATGGCCGAGGTCGTCGCGGGCGCCGATGTCCTTATCATGGGCGTCCCCTCGCACAGCTTCCGCGCCGTGCTCGAAGAGGCACGCCAGCACCTCCGCCCATGGGTGCCGGTGATCAGCCTGACCAAAGGTCTCGAACTCTCCTCAGGCCTCCGCATGACCCAGCTGATCGAGGAAGTCCTCCCCGGCCATCCCGTCGGCGTGCTGACCGGCCCGAACCTCGCGCGCGAGATCATGACCGGGCAGGCAGCGGCGAGCGTGTTGTCGATGGAGGACGAGATCGTCGTCCGCGCGCTCCAGCCGGTGTTTCATTCGGGGCTGTTCCGCGTCTATACCAACACCGACCTGCTCGGCTGCGAACTCGGGGGGGTGCTCAAGAATATCATCGCGATCGCGGTCGGCATGGGCGACGGGCTGGGGGCGGGCGACAACACCCGCTCGGCGCTGATGACGCGCGGGCTGGCCGAGATTACCCGGCTCGGCGTCGCGATGGGCGGGCGCCCCGAAACCTTTGCCGGGCTGACCGGAATGGGCGACCTGATCGCCACCTGCACCAGCCCCTTGAGCCGCAACCGCCATGTCGGGGTCGAACTCGGCAAGGGCCGCCCGATCGACGAGATCATCGCCGGGATGAACATGGTCGCCGAGGGGGTGAAGAGCGCCCCGACCGTCATCGCGCTCGCCGAACGCTACAATCTCGCCATGCCGATCGCGCGCGACGTCTATGACGTGACGCAGGGCAAACGCAGTGCGCAGGACGTGTTTCGCGGCCTGCTCCGCTCGGCGGTCGGCGACGAAGCGCATCCGGGCTGAATGAAACCGTAGCCCTGAGCCTGTCGAAGGGCGCTTCTCGGATAAGCGCCCTTCGACAGGCTCAGGGCTACGGTTTTTGGGCGGGCCGACGATATTCCACCGCCAGCCGTGCTTTATCCCCGCCGAGCCGGGAAGAAATTCGCCGCCGGCTTCGTTGACTCCCCTGACCGCCCGGCAACGGACGGACAATCAGGAGATGGACGATGAAAAAATGGACCACCCTTGCAGTCATTCTGGCGCTTCCCGCCACCGCCGCCATCGCGGCCGTACCCTATCATTCGATGCCGCCCGGCTTCGAACCGCCGCCGATCCGCGAGCGACCGATCGCGGGCGTCGTCAACCAGCAATGGTATAATTACAAATCCGACATTCTCGAGGCCGAGAAGGAGCTGACCAGCGACCTTCGCCGCGCCACCGATCGCGAGGATCGCTGGGACGCGTGGGACGAATGGGAAACCGAGGTGATCGACGCCGACAAGGATTATGTGAAGGAAATGCGCAAGAAAGGTTATCGCGTCGGCCGCGTGACCGTCGGCGGTTAAGTTTCCCCGGAGCAGCTTCCGGGTCGCAAGGGAAGGGCGGGCGTCATGGGGCGTCCGCCCTTTTCCTCTCGCAAATCCTCCCTGTGGCGAAGCCATGGGGAGGTGGCAGCGCGAAGCGCTGACGGAGGGGCCATGGCGCTGCCGGTGCTGCCCCTCCACCATCGCCTACGGCGACGGTCCCCCTCCCCATCGCTTCGCGACAGGGAGGACTAAGTCGCTTCCGCCAGCAACGCCTTCGCCTCATCCCCCTGCCAATCGATCGCCCCGACCACGCGCCACAACTCCCGCCCCTCGGCATCGTAAAATATGCTCGTCGGCAATGCACTGTTGGCGGCATCGAGCAACCCGTTCTCGGGATCGAGATACGGCTGCAATGCCTTCAGCCCCGCCTTCTGGAACCACGGATCGACGACCTCGGCGCCTTGCAGATCCTGCGCCACCGCGATCACCGCCATCGCCTCGCCGCTCTCTGCCGCCAGCGCATCGAGCGTCGGCATTTCCGCGACGCACGGCGCGCACCAGGTCGCCCACAAATTGACCAGCAGCGGCTTGCCCTTGAACGCCGCCAGCGTCACCGCCGCATCGTCGGGACCGGTAAACGCCACCGTCGGCGCCGCTTCGCCCTTGTGGCTGCGGTCGATCATATATTCGAACTGGCCGACGCCCTTCGCTTGGCCCGCCGAAATATTTGCTTGGCCGTCTGCGGGTTGCCCGCCGCCCGCCTTTTCCCTATCGCAGCCCGCGATTGATCCGGCCAGCAGCAGGCCAAGGATCGCTAGATATGGGTTTGGGACGCGGCGAATGACGGATACTCCGGACAAGAGCAGCATGTGGGGTGGCCGCTTCGGTGGCGGTCCCGCCGCGATCATGCAAGAAATTAATGCCTCGATCCCGATCGACAAGCGCCTGTGGGAAGAGGATATCGCCGCCAGCCGTGCCCACGCCGCGATGCTTGGCGCCGCCGGGATCATCGGCGCCGACGATGCGGTCCAGATCGATCGCGGCCTCGCGCAGATCGCCGGTGAATTTGCCGCGAACGGGGTCCCCGTCGACCTCGCGCTCGAAGACATTCACATGACCGTCGAATCGCGGCTGAAGGAGTTGGTCGGCGACGCCGCCGGGCGCCTCCACACCGCGCGCTCGCGCAACGACCAGGTCGCGACCGACTTCCGTCTGTGGACGCGCACCGCGTGCGAGCGCATCGACGCGGGGCTCGCCGCGATGCAGGCGGCGCTGCTCGCGCGCGCCGACGAACATGCCGACAGCATCATGCCCGGCTTCACGCATCTGCAAGTCGCTCAGCCGGTGACGCTCGGCCACCATCTGCTCGCCTATGTCGAGATGCTCGGCCGCGACCGCAGCCGCTTTGCCGATGCGCGCCGCCGCCTCAACGAATCGCCGCTCGGCGCCGCGGCGCTCGCGGGCACCGGCTTCCCGGTCGATCGCGATGCCACCGCCGCCACGCTCGATTTCGACCGCCCGATGGCGAACAGCATCGACGCGGTGTCCGATCGCGACTTCGCGCTCGAATTTTGTGCCGCCGCGTCGATCGCCGCGATCCACCTGTCGCGCCTCGCCGAAGAAATCGTCATCTGGGCCAGCCAGCCGTTCGGTTTCATCAGCCTGCCCGACGCCTGGTCGACCGGCAGCTCGATCATGCCGCAAAAGCGCAATCCCGACGCCGCCGAACTGGTGCGCGGGCGCGCGGGGCTGCTGCTCGGCGCCTTCCAGCGGCTCGCGGTGATCGTCAAAGGCCTGCCGCTCACCTATTCGAAGGATCTGCAGGACGACAAGGAAACCGTCTTCGGCGCCTTCGACGCGCTTGCGCTGTCGCTCGCCGCGATGACCGGCATGGTCGAAACCCTGACCTTCCGCACCGACCGCATGCGCGCGCTCGCCGCCTCGGGCTATTCGACCGCGACCGATCTCGCCGACTGGCTGGTGCGCGAGAATGGACTGCCGTTTCGCGAGGCGCATCATGTCGTCGGCGCCTGCGTCAAGCGCGCCGAGGAACTGGGCGTCGAGCTGTCGGCACTCCCCGCCGCCGATGCCGCCGCGATCCACGCCGCGGTCACGTCCGACGTGCTCGCGGCATTGACCGTCGAGGCGTCGGTCGCCAGCCGCACCAGCTATGGCGGGACAGCCCCCGAACGGGTAAGGCAGGCGATCGCGGCGGCGCGCGCCGCGCTGGAAGGAAAAAATTGATGGCGACGAAGCGCCTCATCATCATGGCATTGGCTGCATCGGCGCTGCTCGGCGCCTGCGGCAGCAAGGAAGATTTGAAGCCGGTCGCGGGCCAACCCGCCCCGGTCGTCCCCGTCGGCGCCACGCGCGCCCCGACCACGGAGGAGCTCACGACGCCTGACGCGCAGGCCCGCCCCGCGCGCAGCGACGAACTTCTCAAACGGTCCGAACAACGCGAACCCGACGATTTCGACTTGCCGCCTCCGGGCTGAATGGCGGCGGCGGTCGAGCTTTAGAATTTGCCTCTGATCCCGTTCGTGCTGAGCTTGTCGAAGCACCGTCCTTCTTCCTGCAACGTGGAAAGAAAGAACGGCCCTTCGACAAGCTCAGGGCGAACGGGAAATGATGACCAGGATAAAAATGATGGATCAATTTGCCCTTCGTGACGGCGTCCTCCACGCCGAAGACATTCCGCTGCCGCGCCTTGCCGAAGAAATCGGCACCCCCGTCTATGTCTATTCGCGCGCGATGCTCGAAGCCCATGCGCAGGAATTTCGCGCTGCGCTGAAGGCCGTGCCAAAGAAGCACCTCGCCTTTGCGATCAAGAGCAACCCCAACCTTGGCGTACTGCGCGTGCTGGCGCGGCAAGGCTACGGCGCCGACGTCGTGTCGGGCGGCGAACTCGAACGCGCGATTGCCGCGGGCATGGCACCCGACGACATCGTCTTTTCAGGCGTGGGCAAGACGCGCGCCGAGCTCGCGTTGGGCCTCGATCGCGGCATCGGCCAGTTCAATATCGAACATGAGGCCGAAGGCGTCGCGCTCGCCGAAATCGCGCTGGCGAAGGAAATGACCGCGCGCGCCGTGCTCCGCGTCAATCCCGACGTCGATGCGGGCACCCACGCCAAGATTTCGACCGGCAAGGCCGACAACAAGTTCGGCGTCGGCATCGACGTCGCGCCTGCCATGTTCGACCGCCTTGCGGCGCTGCCCGGGCTCCAGATGCGCGGCATCGCGGTCCATATCGGCAGCCAGCTGACCAGCCTCGCCCCGCTCGAAGCCGCGTTCGAACGGGTGGGCCGCCTCGTCGCCGACCTGCGCGCCGCGGGACACAGCATCACCCATGTCGATCTCGGCGGCGGGCTCGGCGTGTCGTACAAGCCCGAGGATAATCCGCCCAGCATGGCCGATTATGGCGCGATGGTCGCGCGAGTAACGAAGGATTGGGACGTCACCTTGATGTTCGAACCCGGCCGCGTCATCGCGGGCAACACCGGGGTGCTGCTGACCGAGGTTCTCTGGGTCAAGCCCGGCGCGACCAACCCCTTCGTCATCGTCGACGCCGCGATGAACGACCTCGCGCGCCCGGCGCTCTATGATGCCTATCACGACTTCGTTGCGGTGAAGCCGACCGGCGAAAAGATGACCGCATCGATCGTCGGCCCCGTGTGCGAAACCGGCGACACCTTCGCGCGCGACCGCGTGACCGACGCGGTCGAACCCGGCGACCTCGCGGTGTTCCGGACTGCGGGCGCCTATGGCGCGACGATGGCGTCGACCTACAACAGCCGCAGTCTGGTTCCCGAGGTCCTCGTCGACGGCGACCGCTACGTCGTCGTCGCCGACCGCATCGCCGCCAGCACGATTATGGCCGCCGAGCGCGTGCCGGACTGGATTGACTGATACAGCCCGGTTGCGTGAATACGCAGCGACGCTATCTTTTTCTCGTCACCCCGGACTTGATCCGGGGTCCATGGCCCAACGGCGCGACACAGGTCACGGATGCCGGATCAAATCCGGCATGACGAGAAAAAGGGCAAATTCATGCACCAGCTCCCGATCTTCCTGAACCTCACCGGCCGCACCGTCGTGCTGGTGGGCGAGGGGGAGGCCGCCGCCGCCAAGGCCCGCCTGATCGAACGCGCCGGGGGGCGCGTCGTCCCCGCGTGGCAGCAGGGCGCCACCATTGCCTTCGTCGCGCTGGACGATGAAACGGCCGCCCGCGCCGCCGCCGACGAGCTCCGCGCCCACAGCCTGCTCGTCAACGTCGTCGACCGCCCGGACCTCTGCGATTTCACCACCCCCGCGATCGTCGACCGCGCGCCGGTCACCATCGCGATCGGCACCGGCGGCGCCTCGGCGGGGCTTGCGAAAGCCGTCCGCCAACGCATCGAATCCCTGCTCCCCGTGCGTGTCGGCGCCCTCGCGACCGCGCTGTACGCCGCGCGCGACGCGATGAAGGCGCGCTGGCCCGCCGCCGCCGACCGCCGCCGCGCCATCGACGCCGCACTTGCCAGCGGCGGCGCGCTCGACCCGCTCGATGACCGAGCGGCGGACAAGGTTGCGGCCTGGCTGGCGAGCGACGCCGCGCCGCAGCCGTCGCGCCTCGAAACGATCCACCTGACCAGCCCCGACCCCGACGACCTCACCCTCCGCGCCGCGCGCCTGCTCGGCGAGGCCGACCATATCTTCCACCCCGCGACGGTCCCCCCCGCGATCCTCACCCGCGCCCGCGCCGACGCAGTGCGACATGCGGCAGATGCGCCGCCCGCCGACCCGCCCGCGGGGCTCTCGCTGTGGGTGGAAATGCCGGTGATTTCGAATGGCAGCTGACGACCGAAGTAGGACGTCGCCCCCGCGCAGGCGGGGGCCGCTGTCGGTTTATACAGCCGCGCAGGAATAGGCGGCTAGCGGCCCCCGCCTGCGCGGGGGCGACGGTTTATTGGAACGTCCGCTTCCCACCCCAAAGCAGACGTTAGTCAAACCTGCCCTCAGGGCGCGATCGCCAGCCCGTCGCCCTGCTTCCCCGCCGCGATCCGGCGCAGCACCTTGCCGCTCGCCACATCGATCTCGGCGACCTTGTCGACCCCCGTCTCGGCGGCATAGAGCCGCTTCGAATCGGCGCTGAACAGCAAGGTCACCTGCCGCGCCGCGTCGCCCGCCGACACCTGGATCGTCCGCACGGGCGCGCGCGTTTCGGCGTCGAACAGGCTGATCGTCCCCTTACCGATATTGCTCGTCGCGATCAGCCTGCCGTCGGGGCTCGCCAGCACCCGGATCGCGACCGGATCGACCGGCAGCTCGGCCAGCTTCTCACCGCGCGCGGTGTCCCACACCGTCACCCGCGGCGCATCGAGATCGCCGACCCACAGCTCGCGCCCGCCCTTCGCCAGCGCCAGCCCCTCGGGCTTGCCGCCGATCACCAGGTCGCGCAGCTTGGTCCCCGCATTCAGGTCAAGCACGCTCACCGTCCCCGACCCGATATTGGCGGTATAGGCGGTGCGATTGTCGGGCGCGACGACGACCATGTGCGTCCCCTTCTGCCCCGTCGAAATCGAGGTCACCGTCCCGTCGGGCGCCACCACCGCGACCGACTCGCTGCCCTCCGCCGTCGCCACCAGCCGCCCGTCGGCCAGCCAGAGCAGCCCGTGCGGCCGCTGGTTGGGGCTGAGGTCGATCGTCTTCACCTTCGTCCGCGCCGCAACATCGAACACGTCGATCGTCGTCCCGCCATAGGCGACCACCGCCGCTTGGCTGCCGTCGGGCGACACCGCGATCTCGTGCGGCATCTTGCCCGTCGGCAGCCGCGCCAGCTCCGCGCCCGACGCCAGCGCCACCAGGCTCAGACTATCTTCGCCCTTGTTGCCGATCAGCAAGGTTTCGGCGGCGACGGGCCCCGCCAGCAGCAGGGCGGCAAGGGCGGTGGCAATCGTGCGGCGCATGGCAAATCTCCCGGTTCGTTTCCGCCATCCTATGCCGCCGTCTCGCGCGGGCAAGCCGCCTTCGACCAGCGACATTACGACAAGTTAACTGGCGCACGGGACGCCGCTTCCTAACCCTGCACCAAGGCGGCAGGTCGCGCCGCCGGTCACCACAGGAGAAACATATGGGTCTGCCAGCCATCGACATCGACGCGCTGCCCTTGCTCGACACCGCGGTCGGGCTGTTCGGCTCGCTCGTCAGCGAAAGCGCCTCGTCGGGGCCTTCGGTGTTCGAGATCGCGGTCACCATCGCGCTGATCAACCACGACTGACGAAGCGGCGGGAAGGGGCAGCGGGGCGCCGCCCGTCCTTTCCCGCGCATCGCCCTTTCGCTCCTGCCAAGATGCCCGCCCGCGCCTCGCGCCACGATCATTTCCCCCGCGCCGACCGCGCGCGCCGCACGGCGATCCGCCACGCGGTGAGCGAACTCGCCGCCGCATGGACCGCCGCCGACACCGCCCCCGACGGCCTGCTCAGCGCGATCGATGCGCAGGCGGACGCCCCCGCCGACGCCGCGATCGACGCATTGCTCCCGTGGCTCACCGACCCAGGCTGGCTCGCCGCCCGCGTCGCCAGCGCGCTCGCGCTGCTCCGCGCTGACCCCTTCGCGCGTCCGCCGCTCCGCGCCTTCGGGGGCGGCGAGGGCGGCGGGGCAGGCGATGCGCCCGGCGGCCTCGTGCTCGCCGATCGCGGCGGCATCCGCCTGACCCTCCGCCTGTGGCCCGCCGCGGCGCGCCCGGCGGCGCCCGCCGCGCCCGCGATCTTCGTCCCCGGCCGCGCCGCGCTTCACATCCTCGTCAGCGGCGGTGCGCAGCTCTGCGAGCATCGAGTCGCGGTCACCCCCGCCGAGGAAGCCGGCGCCTTCACCGCGCGCGCCGCCGCGCCCTGCCACACCACCGCGCCGCGCCCGCTGCACCGCGGCGAGACGCTCCACCTCGACACCGCGCGGCAAAGCTTCGCGCTCATCCCCGGCTGTCGCGACACGCTCCTCCTCGAACTCGCCGTCCAGCCGCCGTCGCGCCTGCCGATCCGCAGCTACGACCCCGCCACCGGCCGCCTCCTCCACGTCAGCGCGTCCCGCCGCGACAGCAGCTTTCGCGCCATGGCGCTGACCCTGCTCCGCCACCTTGGCCGCGCCGACGCCGCGCCGCTGTTCGACGCCGAAACCCACAGCGCCGATTTCGCCGCGCGCTGGCACGCCATGCGCGAACTGATCGCGCTAAGCCCCGCCGCCGCTCGCGCCCCGCTCACCCGCATGGCGGCGCATGACCCCCACCCCGAAGTCCGCGCCGCTGCACAAGCGACGCTGGCGCTTTTCCTACCCCCTCCCGCACGCGGGAGGGGCAGCGAGACTTGCGAACTTGTTCGCTAGAGCCTGTCCTGCTCGGGCTGGACCATATTACCGTAGCCCTGAGCCTGTCGAAGGGCGCTTATCGGCGAGAAGCGCCCCCTTCGACTGCCTTGCAGGCGCTCAGGACAGGCTTCGACAGGCTCAGGGCTACGGCTCAGTTTGAACAGGACAGACTCTCGTCGCAGCGGGGTGGGCCTCACCGCACCGCCGCTGGCCCACCCCTAACC
>NZ_SCMU01000027.1 GCF_005503695.1 Sphingopyxis sp. 2PD | reverse complement strand
CTCCCCCATCGCGAACACGCCGATCTCGTCGGTGCCGCCAAAGCGGTTCTTCACCGCGCGCAGGATGCGATATTGGTGGCTGCGCTCGCCCTCGAACGCCAGCACCGTGTCGACCATATGTTCGAGCACGCGCGGCCCCGCGATCGTCCCGTCCTTGGTCACATGCCCGACGAGCACGATCGCCGCATCGCTGTCCTTGGCATAACGGATCAGCTCCTGCGCACTCGCGCGTACCTGGCTCACCGTGCCCGGGGCGCTATCGATCAGGTCGCTGTGCATCGTCTGGATCGAATCGATGACGACAAAATCCGCGGTCTGCCGATCAAGCGTCGCGAGAATGTCGCGCACCGACGTCGCGCTCGCCAGCGCGACCGGCGCATCGCCCAGCCCCAGCCGCTGCGCGCGCAGCCGCACCTGCGCCGCGGCCTCCTCGCCGCTGATATAGACGACCGACTTCCCGGCCTTCGCGAGCTGCCCTGCCGCCTGCAGCAGCAAGGTCGATTTGCCGATCCCCGGATCGCCGCCGATCAACGTCGCCGATCCCGCGACAAAGCCACCGCCCAGCGCGCGGTCGAATTCGGCGATCCCGCACAGCATCCGCTCGGGCATCTTGCTGACCGCATCGAGTGTTTCGAGCGCCAGCGTCCGCCCGCCTTTGCTCAGGTCGTGCTTGGCGGAAAAGACGGTCTCGCCCGCCTCCTCGACCAAGGTGTTCCATTCGCCGCAATCGGCGCATTGCCCCTGCCAGCGATAGGTAGCAGAGCCGCAATTCTGGCAGACATATTGGCGTTTTGCTTTGGCCATGCGGGTTTCGATAGCGGGAACAAATATGGAACGCCAGCCCTTTCCTAATTCGTCACCCCGGACTTGATCCGTGGTCCATGCGGCGCCAGTGGAAATGGATGCCGGATCAAGTCCGGCATGACGAAAGGGGCGTGCGGACGGTTCATATTTCGGAAGCGTTGCTTTAGGGGAGCAGCAACACCGAATCACCTGCCCGCAAGAAAGCCCGCGCCATGAAATTCTTCGCCGACACCGCCGAAATCGCCGACATTCAGGAACTCGCCGCGACCGGCCTGCTCGACGGGGTGACCACCAACCCGTCGCTGATCGCCAAGTCGGGGCGCGATTTCAAGGAAGTGACCCGCGAGATTTGCGCGCTGACCACCGGCCCCGTGTCGGCCGAAGTCGTCGCGCTCGATCATGACACGATGATGAAAGAGGCGGAAATCCTCCGCAAGATCGCGCCCAATGTCTGCATCAAGGTGCCGCTGACGATCGACGGCCTCAAGACCTGCAAGGCGCTGACCAGCGAGGGCACGATGGTCAACGTCACGCTCTGCTTCTCGGCGGCACAGGCGCTGCTCGCCGCCAAGGCGGGCGCCACGTTCGTCTCGCCCTTCGTCGGCCGCCACGACGACAATGGCTTCGACGGCATGCAGCTGATTTCCGACATCCGGCTGATCTACGACAATTATGGTTATGAAACCGAAATCCTCGTCGCGAGCGTCCGCCACGGTATCCATGTGCTCGAAGCCGCCAAGATCGGCGCCGACGTGATGACCGCGCCGCCGTCGGTGATCAAGGGGCTGTTCAAGCATATCCTGACCGAAAAGGGCATCGAGGGCTTCCTCGCCGACTGGGCGAAGACCGGGCAGTCGATCTGAAATGACGATCCTCCCTGTGCCGCAGGCATGGGGAGGTGGCAGCGGCCGTAGCCGCCGACGGAGGGGCTTTGGCGTTGGCGTCGCCGCCCCTCCACCACCGCCTACGGCGGCGGTCCCCCTCCCCATCGCTTCGCGACAGGGAGGATCGATAGCCCTTTCCAGTTGACGTAAACGTCAACCAACCGCGATACTCGCCCGAAAGGGAGAGATTCGCGATGACCGACACCACTATCCTTACCGAACGACACGGCCACATATTGATCGTCACGATCAACCGGCCCGAGGCGCGCAACGCGGTCAACGCCGCGGTCCATGTCGGCATCGGCACCGCGCTCGA
The DNA here is from genome assembly GCF_005503695.1 of Sphingopyxis sp. 2PD. GTDB lineage: Bacteria > Pseudomonadota > Alphaproteobacteria > Sphingomonadales > Sphingomonadaceae > Sphingopyxis. The sequence continues at coordinate 38,858 of NZ_SCMU01000027.1, read as the reverse complement.
AACCGCGGAGAGCGACCCCGAAATCCGCGTCGTCGTCATTACCGGCGCGGGCGACAAGAGCTTCTGCGCGGGCGCTGATCTTGTCGCGCTGTCGCGCGGCGAAAGCCTCTATCCCGACGACCCGGCGCAGCAGGCGTGGGGTTTTGCCGGCATGGTGTCGCACCCGATCTCGAAACCGATCATCGCCGCGGTCAACGGCTTCGCGTTCGGCGGCGGCTGCGAGATCGCGCTGATGAGCGACATCATCATCGCCGCCGACCATGCGCAATTCGGGCTGCCCGAGGTCAAGGTCGGGCTGTTCGCTGCGGCGGGCGGCGCGTTCCGGCTTGCGCAGCAGCTGCCGAGCAAGCTCGCAATGGAATATATGCTGACCGGCGACCCGATCCCCGCTGCGCGCGCCGCCGAGTTCGGGCTCGTCAACCATGTCGTACCGCTCGCCGAGCTGATGCCCACCGCGCTCGCGCTCGCCGAAAAGATTGCCGCCAACGCCCCCCTCTCGGTGCAGGCATCGAAGCGCGTCGCGCTCGGCATCCAGGATGGGCGGATCGCGGCGGACGCACCCTATTGGGAGCACAACACCATCGAACGCAGCGCGTTGATGCGCAGCGAGGACGCGCGCGAAGGCCCACTCGCCTTTGCCCAGAAGCGCAAACCCGAATGGAGGGCGCGCTGACATGATGACCGTCGACGCTCCCCCCGTTTCCGTTCGCATCGAGCGAAGTCGAGATGCCCGTCGGCTTGGCGCTTGCCCTCATGGTGTCTCGACTTCGCTCGACACGAATGGAGAATTTGGATGACTGATCCCGAGCGCATTCCCGTCATCATCGGCGTCGGACAGGTCAACGACCGGCCCGACGATCCCGATGAGGGGCTCGATTCGCTCGGGCTGATGGTCGCCGCGCTGGAACTCGCGGCAAAGGATGCTGGCGTCGCACTCGCCGACATCGACAGTCTCGCGATCGTCGATCAGATCAGCTTCCACCACCTCGGCAAGCTATGCGAACCGCTCGCCGCCGCGATCGGCGCCACGCCCGCGATCAACTATCAATCCTCCGCGCCGCACGGCGACACCCCCGTCCGCCTGCTCAACGAGGCCGCGAACCGAATTGGCGCAGGCGAGGTCAAACTCGCCGCCATCGTCGGCGGCGAGGCGCTGCGCACTGCCGCGGGGCGCGCCGCCAAGGCCGCGAGCGGCGAAGACAAAAGCTATAACGCAATCCGCAAGGTCGCGACGCGCCGCGAGCCGAACTATGCGCAGAAGCACGGGCTCGCCGCGCCGGTCGATGTCTATCCGTTGTACGAAAATGCTACGCGCGCCGCGTGGGGCGAAAGTCTGGCGAAGGCGCAGTTCGAAAGCGCCGAAATCTGGTCGCGCTTCTCCGAGGTCGCGGCGGCGAACGAAGGGGCGTGGATCCGCAAACCCGCCTCGCCCGAGGACATCCTGCGCGTCGACGAGCGCAACCGCCCAATCGCCTTTCCCTATTCGAAGCTGATGGTCGCCAATTCGTCGGTCAATCAGGGCGCCGGCTTCATCGTCGCCAGCCTGGCCGAAGCGCGCCGCCGCGGCTTCGCCGAGGACCGGCTGATCTACGTCGGCATGGGCGCCGCCGCGAAGGAACCCGCGAGCATCCTCCACCGCGACCGGCACGACGGCAGCGTCAGCATGGAAACCTCGATCACCCGCACGCTCGCGTTGAACGGCATGACTGCGGCGGATTTCGATTTCGTCGAGCTTTACAGCTGCTTTCCCTGCGTGCCCAAGATGGCGCGGCGGATCCTCGGCTGGCCGGTCGATCGCCCCGCCACCGTCTTCGGCGGGCTGACCTTCGGCGGCGGCCCGATTGCCAATTATATGAGCCATGCGATTGTCTCGATGGTCGACCGCCTACGCGCCGAGGGCCGCTATGGCTTCCTGTTCGCCAACGGCGGCTTTGCGACCGACAATCATTGCGTCGTGCTGGGCAAGCAGCCGATTGCTGCCGCCAGCTTCCCGCAGGATTTCGACTATCAGGCCGAGGCGGAAGCCAAGCGCGGCCCGGTGCCTGAGCTGGTGGAGGATTATGCCGGACCAGCGACAATCGAGAGCTATACCGTTTTCTACGGCCGCGACGGGGCGCCAAAGGCGGGCGTGGTGGTGGCGCGGACACCCGAGGGGCAGCGCACGCTGGCGCATGTCGATGTGAGCGATGCGGCGATGCTGGCGTTTCTGACCGATGGGAAGCAGGAACCGGTGGGGACTGTGGGGCAGGTCGTGGCGCTCGATGATGGCTTCGGCTGGCGGGCGTAGGCCTCTCCCCTCTCGCTTGCGGGAGGGGGCGGGAGTGGGCAGCGACGTTGCGTTCACCCACCCCGCTGCGAGTAGCGAACAAGTTCGCAACTCTCGCTGCTCCTCCCGCAAGCGGGAAGGGGACTAAATCTCGAACGAAACCCCCTGCGCCAACGGCAACGCGTCCGAATAATTGATCGTATTCGTTGCCCGCCGCATATATTGGCGCCACGAATCCGATCCGCTCTCGCGCCCGCCGCCGGTTTCCTTCTCGCCGCCAAACGCGCCGCCGATCTCGGCGCCGCTGGTCCCGAGGTTGACGTTGGCGATGCCGCAGTCGCTCGCCGCCAAAAACCGCTCGGCTTCGCGCACGTCGGTGGTGAAGATCGCCGACGACAGCCCCGCCGCCACATCATTGTGCACTTCGATCACCGCGTCGAGATTGTAGTAGCGCATGACATACAGGATCGGCGCAAAGGTCTCGTCGCGCACCGGTCCGATCTGCCCCGGCATTTCGACGAGCGCCGGCTTCACATAATAGCTGTCGCCGTCGCCCACGCGGTCGCCACCGAAAACCACCCCGCCCGCGGCGCGCGCCGCGTCGAGCGCGCTTTGCATCGAGTCATAGGCCGCGCGGTCGATGAGTGGCCCGACGAGCACCGCGCTTTCCAGCGGATTGCCGACCGCGACGCTGGCATAGGCCGCCTTCAACCGGGCCACGAAATCGTCGTAAATGCTGTCATGGACGAACAAGCGCCGCGTTGTCGTACAGCGCTGCCCCGCGGTCCCCATCGCACCAAACGCCACGCCGCGCAGCGCGAGGTCGAGGTCGGCCGACGGCGCAACGATCGCGCCATTATTGCCGCCGAGCTCGAGGATCGCACGCGCGAAACGCGCCGCGAGCCGCGGCGCCACGCTGCGCCCCATCCGCGTCGACCCGGTCGCGGAGACGAGCGCGACGCGCCGGTCGTCGACCAGCGCCTCCCCCGCTTCGGGCCCGCCGATCAGCAGTTGCGCCAGACCGTGCGGCGCATCGCCGAAGCGCGCCGCCGCGCGGTCAAAGATCGCCTGCACCGCCAGCGCGGTCAGCGGCGTCTTTTCCGACGGCTTCCACACCACGCTGTTGCCGCACACCAAAGCGAGGGCCGCATTCCACGCCCACACCGCGACCGGGAAATTGAACGCCGAAATCACCCCGACGACACCCAGCGGATGCCAGACCTCCATCATCCGGTGCCCCGGCCGCTCGGTTGCGATCGTCAGGCCATAAAGCTGACGCGACAGCCCGACTGCAAAGTCGCAGATGTCGATCATCTCCTGCACCTCACCCGCGCTCTCGGACGGGATCTTCCCCGCCTCGATCGTCACCAGCCGCGCGAGATCGTCCTTCGCCGCGCGCAGCTCGTCGCCGAGCAACCGGACCAGTTCGCCGCGGCGCGGCGCGGGAACACGGCGCCAGGCACGAAAGGCGGCGGTGGCGGTGTCGAGCACGGCCGCGGTGTGCGCCGCGTCGGCGACCTGCACCATGCCGATCCGCTCGCCCGTCAGCGGCGTTACCGATGCCATCGACCCGCCGGTCCATGCGTCACGATCGACGCCGAGTCCGTCGAGCAGCCGCGCGACATCATGGCCCAATTGCGTCATCCTATGTCCCTCCCCTGCATGCGCGCGCCCTTGCAGTTTATGTCTCGCGGGTTATCGCAGCCAGCAAGCGAGTCAAATCGAAAGCGGGAGAAGCAGACGTGTCCGACCTACCCCCCTCCGAACCGCTGGTCCCGGTCCCCGCCGACGCCGCCGCGAACACGCATTGCACCGCCGCCGATTATGACCGGCTCTACCGGCAGAGCATCGACGACCCAGACGCCTTTTGGGCCGAACAGGCGAAGCGGATCGACTGGATCAAGGCGCCGACGAAGATCGCGAACTGGTCCTATGATCCCGTCGAAATTAAATGGTTCGAGGACGGCGTCCTGAACCTCTGCCACAACGCCGTCGATCGCCATGTCGCGGCAGGGCAAGGCGACCGCCCTGCGATCATCTTCGAGCCCGACGCGCCCGACGGCGAGACGCGGACGATCAGCTACGCCGCGCTGCTCGCCGACATCATCCGCATGGCGAACACCCTGAAGAAACTCGGCGTCCAAAAGGGCGACCGCGTCACCATCTATATGCCGATGATTCCCGAGGGCGCGGTGGCGATGCTCGCCTGCGCGCGCATCGGCGCGGTGCACAGCGTCGTCTTCGGCGGCTTCTCGCCCGAGGCGATCCACGGACGGATCGAGGATTGCGCGAGCGACTGGGTGATCTGCGCCGACGAGGGACTGCGCGGCGGCAAGGTGGTGCCGCTGAAGGCCAATGTCGACAAGGCGCTCGAGCGCGTCGACGTGAAGGCGGTGCTCGTCATCGCGCACACCGGCGGCGATGTCAGCATGACGGAAGGGCGCGACCACTGGTATGACGCGCTGTCGGCTGACGTCGGTGCCGAATGCCCCTGCGAACCGATGAACGCCGAGGATCCGCTGTTCATCCTCTACACCTCGGGATCGACCGGCAAGCCCAAGGGCGTGCTCCATACCGTCGGTGGCTACAGCGTGTGGACCGCGACGACCTTTCATTACGGCTTCGATTATCGTCCCGGCGAAATCTTCTGGTGCACCGCCGACATCGGCTGGGTCACCGGACACTCCTATGTCGTCTATGGCCCGCTCCAGAATGGCGCGACGACTTTGATGTTCGAGGGGGTGCCCAATTACCCCGACCACGACCGCTTCTGGCAGGTGGTGGACAAGCATCGGGTCAACATCCTCTACACCGCCCCGACCGCGATCCGCGCGCTCATGCGCGAGGGTGACGAGTATGTGACGCGTCACGACCTGTCGTCGATCCGCCTGCTCGGCAGCGTCGGCGAGCCGATCAACCCCGAGGCGTGGCGCTGGTATCACGAGACCGTCGGCAAGGGCCGCATCCCGGTGATCGACACCTGGTGGCAGACCGAAACCGGCGGCATCATGATCACCACCCTGCCCGGCGCGCATGCCATGCAACCGGGCAGCGCGGGCAAGCCGTTCTTCGGCATCCGCCCCGAACTCGTCGATGCCGAGGGCAACAAGCTCGTCTGCGAGGAAACCGGCGGCGCGGCCGAGGGCAACCTCTGCATCACGCACAGCTGGCCGGGGCAGGCACGGACGATATACGGCGACCATAACCGCTTCGCCGAAACCTATTTCTCGACCTACAAGGGCAAATATTTCACCGGCGACGGCTGCCGCCGCGACGCCGACGGCTATTGGCGCATCACCGGGCGCGTCGACGACGTCATCAACGTCTCGGGCCACCGCATGGGCACCGCCGAGGTCGAAAGCGCGCTCGTGCTGCATGAGGATGTCGCCGAGGCCGCCGTCGTCGGCTTCCCGCACGACATCAAGGGCCAGGGCATCTATGCCTACGTCACGCTGAACGCAGGGGTCGAGCCGACTGAAGAAGTCGCAGCGGCGCTGAAGCAGCAGGTCCGCAAGGAAATCGGCCCGATCGCGACCCCCGACCATATCCACCTGACCCCCGGGCTGCCCAAGACGCGCTCGGGCAAGATCATGCGGCGGATATTGCGCAAGATCGCCGAGAATGACTTCGGATCGCTGGGCGACACGTCGACGCTCGCCGACCCGAGCTTGGTCGACGGGCTGATCGAGGGGCGGAAGAACCGGTAGAACCGGCCTTGGAAAAATGGAACCGCAGCCCTGAGCCTGTCGAAGGGCGCCTCACCGAGAAGCGCCCTTCGACAGGCTCAGGGCTACGGTGATGGTCGCTATTCCGACAGCGCCTCGCACAGCCGGTCGGTCGCCAGCGCGATGCGCGATTCCGCGGTGTTGCGATTGGCCGCGCTATTCTGCACGCCCTGCGTTTCGGTGTTGAACGCGAGCAGGCTGCCGACGCGCTGGTCGGGGCAGAGGCTGAGGTAAGCGCGAAAGCCGTTCTGGTCGCCATTGTGGCGGATAAAACGGACCGTCGCGCTGCGGTCGATGAAAAATGACAAGCCAGCCTGCGTCGTCGTTGCCATGCGGCCTTGGGTGAAATCCTCGCCCGCCGAAATCTGCGGCACCCACATTTCTTCCAGCGATGACCGTTTCAGCACCAGATCATAGTCGGATTGCCGCGCCGGATCGCCGAGCAGGAATGCCGCATATTTGGCCATGTCAGGCATCGGCGCGTTGAGCCCGCCGTTCGACACGGTGACGCCAGTGTCAACGTCGAACGGTGCGGCGACGCGCTTGCCGCTCCGGATATAATAGCTGTGCGACCGATGCGGCAGCAGGTGCGGCGGGGTGCGATCGAAAGTGCTGGCGTGCATGCCCAGCGGCTTCAGGATATTCTTATCGATATAGACCTCATAATCCTCGCCCGACAGGCGCTCGATCACCTGTCCCAGATAGACGATGCCGGGGTTCGAATAGCCGAAGCGGCTGCCCGGTTTGAACTCGACCCGCGTGTAGGGCAGCATCGCGACCAGCTGGTCCCACCCCTGTGGCTCGAACGGCTGCCAGTCATGGTCGCGCCAGGGCCAGGTGCCGCTGCGAAACCCCGCACTGTGGCTCATCAACTGGCGCAGCGTGATCGCGCCGGTGTCGCCAAAGGGATTATGCACCGCCGCCAGCTCGGGAACATATTTGACGATCGGGTCGTCGAGCGACAGCAGCCCGCGATCGCGTAGCTGCATGATCGCGATGCCGGTCATCGTCTTGGTCACCGACGCCCAATGATAGATGGTTCGCGCATTGACCGGAACCTTCGCATCGGCATCCTGCTCGCCCAGATGGTCGGCGGCGACGGTCTGCCCGCCCCGCACAACATAAAAGCTGCTGCCCGCGATGTTCGATTTGCGTGTTTCGGCGCGATGCAGTTCGCGAAATTCGCTGAGCGCCTTGGCGAAACGCGCCTCGTTGGCGGCGGCGGGCGTGGCTGTCAGAACAAGCGCAGCGGCGATCCAGCGCATCACGGCAATCTCTCCCGATCCGGTGCTGGCGGACGGTGGCCGAAGCCGGTCAGAAATGAAAGTCCGGCAATTCCGCCAGCGCGATGCCCAGCGCTTCGGCCCAGCCGTTGGCGACGCTATCAAAATAGGGATCGCCGCGCTCGAACCGCCGCTCGCGCACGGTCGTATAGTCATCGCGCTCGTGAATCTTGAGGTCGATCGGCAGGTCGACCCCGGCATTGGCGCGGATCGTCGAATCGAACGACACGCAGAGCAGTTTCACCGCATCCTCGAAGGACATTGCGGGGTCATAAGATCGCACGATGATCGGGCGGCCATATTTGGTTTCACCGATCTGGAAGAAGGGATTATCCTCGCCCGCCTCGATAAAATTTCCCTCGGGATAGATCAGGAACAGGCGTGGTTCGGCGCCCTTGATCTGCCCGCCGACGATCAGCGAGGCGCGAAAGGCGGCCGCCGCGGCCGGCCCCTCGCTGTTGTAGCGCATCACGATCTGGCGCAGCGTTTCGCCGATGATCGTCGCGATCTGGAACATCGACGGCGCCGCCAGAATCGACGGGTGGCGGTCTTCGGGCGCCTTGGTGCGTTCGTCGAGCAGGCTGACCACCGCCTGCGTCGTGGCGAGGTTGCCCGCCGACATCAACGTGATGACGCGCTCGCCGGGGACGTGCCAGCTGCGCATCTTGCGCACCTGCGCAATATCGTCGACGCCCGCATTGGTGCGGGTGTCCGACATGAACACCAGCCCCTTGTTGAGCCGCATTCCAACGCAATAAGTCATCGAATCCCGTATCCCCGCCCCGGATCGTCCTGTGTCCCCGCAGTCCGCTTATTGCTGGACCTGCAATTGAACAACCAGATTTTCCTGCGCCGCACCATAACGAATGCCGCGAACCGGGGCCGCATCGCGGTAATCGAGCCCCGTTGCGACGCGGATATAACGCTGGTCGGGCGAATGGCCGTTGCTGACGTCGAATCCGATCCACCCGATGTGGTCGAAATGCGCCTCTGCCCACGCGTGCGTTGCGTCCTGCTGTGTCCGGTCGTTCATCATCAGATAGCCCGACACATAGCGCGCCGGGTGGCCGAGATGGCGCATCGCGGCGATGAAGATATGGGCATGGTCCTGACACACCCCGCTTTCTCCGGCGAGTGCCTGTTCGGCGGTCGTTTCGGCATTGGTGATCCCGATCCGGTACGCTAGCCGGTCGATGATCAGCGCCGACAGCGCGTGCGCGCGTTCGATGTCGCTGGCATGGTCGCGGCCAAGCTGCGCGACCAGCCCGCGCACTCCCCGCCCGGCGCGGGTCAGCGGCGTCGGGCGCAGAAAGGTCCATAAGGGCATGGCGCCGCGGTGCGGGCCAATCACCCCGTCCCAGCTTTGCAGTTCGACCTCGCCATGACAGCGGATCATCAGCTCGCTGGCGCCGCCCTCGACCGCGATCAGGTCGACACCATTGCCGTGATGGTCGGTGTAATGAAGCTGCTGCGTACCGCCGTCGATATCGATCGCCCAATTGACGACATGCTGCTGCCCCGGGCGATCCTTGGGCGTCAGTTTCAGCTGCTGCAGCGCGTAACGCACCGGGGCGTCATAATGATAGCGGGTGATATGTTCGACGAACAAACGCATGACCGGCCGCCCTATTCCACAAACCGATAGTCGCGCTCGACCTGCCGCGCGAGCGCCGCGGTGTCGCGCAGAAAGCCGGTGACATATTGGTGCAGGCCGCCGTCAAAGATCGACTGGATCGGGGCGTTCAGCTTGTCGTGAACCAGCGCATGCGCCATCCGCCACGCCTCCGTTTCGTCGCCATAGTGGCGTTGCAATTCGTTCAGATGATTTTCCATGCGCTCACTGCAAAAGGTCAGGCTGCGCGGCATCTGGCGATAGAGGATCAGGAATTCCGCAATCTTCAGCGCGCTGATCTCCGCCCCGTACAGCCAGCGATAGGCGCGGTGCGCCGACACCGACCGCAGGATCGTCTCCCACTGCACATTGTCGATCGACGTACCGATGTGCGCGACCGACGGCAGCAGCAGATAATATTTGACGTCGAGGATGCGGGCGGTGTTGTCGGCGCGCTCCAGAAAGGTGCCGAGCTGCGCGAAATGATAGCCGTCGTTGCGCAGCATTGTGCCATTCAGGGCGCCGCGCACCTGCGCGCTTTGCTGGCGGATCGTCGTCAGCACATCGGGCAGGTCGTCCTCGCGCACCTGCCGCTTGAGCAGCGCGACGAGGGTCATCCAGCTGGTGTTGACCGCCTCCCAGGTTTCGCGGGTCAGCGCGGTGCGCGCGGTGCGCGCATTGTCGCGCGCCTGACGGATCACCGACAATATGCTCGAGGGGTTGGCCGGGTCGCGCAGCAGGAAATCGATCACCCGCGCCGAGCTGTAATCGCCGTGCGCCGCCTGAAACGCCTGATTGACCCCGGCGGTCACCAGCACCGACTTCCACTCGGCGGCCGCGGTTTGCGACCGAGTGAGCGCAATGCGAAACCCCGCGTCGATCAGGCGCGCGTTATTCTCGCTGCGCTCGAGGTAGCGTGCCATCCAGAAGAGGCTGCCTGCGGTCTTGCCTAGCATGGGCGCATCCCCATTCCCTCCCGCACGCGGGAGGGGCAGTGAGACTTGCGAACCTGTTCGCTAGTCGCAACGGGGTGTGCATTCGCGCGGCGGGGTCGGCCCACCCCGCTGCGGCTAGGCAGCAAGCTGCCAAGCCTCGCTGCCCCTCCCGCTTGCGGGAGGGGATGATTGGGGGATGACGACACGCTCACCATCAATCCTCCAACACCCACGTATCCTTGGTCCCACCGCCCTGGCTCGAATTCACCACCAGCGATCCCCGGGTCATCGCGACCCGCGTCAGCCCGCCCGGCGTAATCGTGATCCCCTGCGGTGACATCAGCACGAACGGACGCAGATCGACATGGCGCGGCGCCAGCCCTTTCTTGGTAAAGATCGGCACCGTCGACAGCGACAGCGTCGGCTGCGCGATATAATTGCCCGGGTTCGCCTCCAGCTTGGCGCGGAACGCCGCCAGTTCCTTCTTGCTCGCCGCCGGACCGACGAGCATCCCGTAACCGCCCGATCCATGGACTTCCTTGACCACCAGTTCGGGCAGGCGATCGAGCACTTCGCGCAGATGCTCGGGCTCCGAGCAGCGCCAGGTCGGCACATTGGGGAGCAGCGCCTTTTCGCCGGTATAAAATTCGATGATGTCGGGCATATAGCTGTACAGCGCCTTGTCGTCGGCGATGCCCGTTCCCGGCGCGTTGGCGATGGTAATGCCCCCGGCGCGATACACGTCCCAGATCCCCGGCACCCCCAGCATCGAGTCGGGGCGGAAATTCAGCGGGTCGAGGAAGTCGTCATCGACGCGCCGATAGAGCACGTCGATCGCCTTATACCCCTGCGTAGTGCGCATCGCGACACGGCCGTCGACCACCCGCAGATCATGCCCCTCGACCAGTTCGGCGCCCATATGATCGGCCAGGAAACTATGTTCATAATAGGCGCTGTTGTGGATACCCGGGGTCAGCACCGCGACCGTCGGCGTCCCGCCGCATGCCGGCGGCGCACAAGCGGCAAGTGATTTCAAGAGGTTGATCGGATAATCGCTGACCTCGCGCACCGGCACTTTCGCGAACAGCTCGGGAAACATCTGGAGCATCGTTTCGCGGTTTTCGAGCATGTACGACACCCCCGACGGGGTGCGCGCATTGTCCTCCAGCACGTAAAACTCGTTGGCGCCGGTGCGGACGATGTCGGTGCCGCTGATATGCGTATAGATGCCGCCCGGCGGGTCGAGCCCCATCATCATCGGCAGAAAGGCGTCGTTGTCGGCGATCAGCTTGGTCGGCACCCGGCCGGCGCGCAAAATCTCCTGCCGGTGATAGATGTCGTAGAGGAATGCGTTGAGCGCGCGCACGCGCTGTTCGATGCCGCGCGACAGGCGGCGCCATTCGCTGGCCGAGATGATCCGTGGCACGACGTCAAAGGGGATCAGGCGCTCGTCGCCGTCGACGGCGCCATAGACGTTGAAAGTGATGCCGGTGGTACGGAAAAGCGCCTCGGCCTGCACCGCCTTGTGCTGGATGCGCGCCACATCCTCGGCTTCGAACCAGTCGCAATATTCGCGATAGGGCGACCGGGTCTCGCCGCCATGGCTGTTCATTTCGTCAAAAAAGGAAATGCGCCTGCCCTTTCCACGCAACGTGCCAACCCATGCCGCGCGCCCAATGTCCTGGGCTTGCACGGCGCATCCTGTTCCAGCTGCTGCGCTGCTTGCCGGCTACGTGGCCACCAAGCTTATGGCAACGATGCTAGCACCGCTACGCGCGAAGGCAAGCGCACAAAAAAGCGTTAGAAACCAAATAACAGGCGGATGGCGACAAAGCCGACAAGCACGGCGGTGAGCCGCCGGATCAGCGCCGCGGGCCCACTCTTGACGGCAAGCTGCGTCCCGATCGCGCCGCCGATCAGCACCGCGACCAGCAGCGGCCAATGGCTGGCAACCGCGCCGACCATCGCACCGCCCTGGCCCTTGATCAGCTGGCCGGTCAACCCGAACAGGCTGTTGACGAGGATGAACAGGCTCGCGGTCGCAGCGACGGACCGTTCCTCGGCCCAGCGGATGAGGTGCAGGATCGGCGCGAGGAATATCCCCCCGCCAATGCCGACCACGCCCGCAAGATAGCCCAGCGCCGCCGCGATCGGCAGCAACAGCTTGGGCGACAGTTTGACGGGCTGGGCCGTCCGCGGCTGGAACAGCAGCGCGATCGCCGAGGCGAGCAGCGACAATCCTAGCAGCATGACGAGCACGCCCTGTTTCACCGGGGTCAGTCCGCCAAGGAACGCAAGCGGCGCCGCGACCGCGATCAGCGGCAGCGCCTTCGCCCACGGCATCACCCCGGCGCGCGCGAACCGGATCGTCCCGCCGCTGACGACGATGACGTTGCACGCGAGACTGATTGCCGGAACCAGCCCCACCGCCACGCCTCCAAGGATCAGCAGCGCGGTATAGGTCGACCCGCCACCGAACCCGACCGCGGCGTAGAGCAGCGCCGTGAAACCGAAAGCTATTGCCAGTCCGCCCATGAAAACCCCTTGCCTGATGCGCCAAGCCATATACAGCAGGATATAGATTGACCAGAGGGACGGAATGATCACGATGTCTTTGCAAACCGCTTTGCTGGCGCTGCAAATCGTCGCCGCGAAACCCCCCGCGCCCGAACCCGTCACTGCGGCTTGCACCGCCCCGGCGGACCTGCGCGCTACACCGTTCGCGGCATGGTCCTTGCCCGACGGGAACCACGCGGTGATCCCCGAAGTCGGCCGCCCGACGGTGCTAGCGCTCGAAAATGGCGGCACATCGCGGCAGATCGCAATTACGGAGGCGGGTCGCTATGGGATCGCCGCCGATGAAAAAGTCTGGATCGATGTCATTACGAACGCCGCACCCGTGTCATCGATCGGGCACGGCCATGGCCCCGCCTGTTCGGGCATTCGCAAGATCGTCTGGTTCAATCTGCCGGTCGGGACTTACGAACTGGCGTTGTCCAAAGCCGAGGTCGCGCGCGTCCGGCTATTGATCGTCCGAGCTCCCTGATCGCAGGGCAGCAATGATCGGTCCAGCGGCCCGGGTCGCCGCCGCCTGCGCCGCAGCGTCGCTGGCCCGGTAGGCAGCAAGCATCGCGTGGGCTGAATCGCTCAGCTGCGCACCGGCCCCCGGCCTGGCCTCGACCAGCGGGGCGGCAAAACAGCTGTTCATCTCCTCGACGAGCAGCCACGCACGGCGATAGCTCATGCCCAGTTGGCGCGCCGCTGCCGAGATCGAACCGGTCGCGTCGATCGCGTCGAGCAAGTCGGCCTTGCCAGGCCCCATCGCAATGGCATCGCCGAGCCGGATCCGCAGCCGCAGCTCGGTCCGCCCGACGTCCGCCATCAGATCGCGCCGTGGCAATGCTTGTATTTGCGCCCCGAACCGCACGGACATGGCGCGTTGCGGCTGATCTCCAGCGCTGCATAGGGATTTTCGCCCTCCGGCATGTCGGGCCGCGGAATCTGCATCGGGGGCAGCGTGTTGGCGATCACGCCCAGCCCGCCGCTATCGATGTCCGCGCTATTGTCCTCTCCCGTGAACGGATCGATATGCGTCGTCAGGAAATCGGGCAGATCGGGAAGCGCCATCGGCTCGGGTTCTTCGAAACGCAGATCGATGCGCGCCACGGTGCGCGTCACATCCTCGCGGATGTTCGACAGCATCCGCTCGAACAGTGCGAACGCCTCCTGCTTATATTCGTTGATCGGCTGTTTCTGGGCATAGGCGCGCAGGAAAATCGCCTGACGCAGCGCGTCGAGCGTCGCCAGATGGTCTTTCCACTGATGGTCGAGCGTCTGGAGCAGCACCGATTTCTCGATCCCGTTCCAGGTGTCCGGATCGACCTGCGCGGCCTTTTCCGCCGCGACCGCGTCGGCCATCGCCTGGATGCGCTGTTCGAAAATCTCGGGATCGACGGCGTCTTCCTGCATCCACTCGTCGATCGGCGGGTGGAGATCGAGAATATTGGCGACGCGCTCCTTCATCGTCTCGATGTCCCATTGCTCGGGATAACTGCCCGGCGGGCAGGCGTCGGCGACGATCGCGTTCACCGTTTCGGCGCGCATCGCCGCCATCACATCATCGACGGTTTCGCTGTCGATGATGTCGCCGCGCTGTTCATAAATCACCTTGCGCTGGTCGTTCATGACGTTGTCATATTCGACGACCTGCTTGCGGATGTCGTAGTTGCGCGCCTCGACCTTTTTCTGCGCGGTCTCGATCGCTTTCGACAGCCATTTAGACCCGATCGCCTCGCCATCCTCCAAATTCTTGTTCATCATCTTCGAAAACAGCGTGTCGGGACCAAAAATGCGCAGCAGATCGTCGTCGAGGCAAAGATAGAATTTCGACAGGCCGGGATCGCCCTGACGCCCCGAACGACCGCGCAGCTGGTTGTCGATGCGGCGGCTCTCGTGGCGTTCGGTGGCAAGGACGAACAGCCCGCCCGCCGCCTTCACCGCTTCGCGCTCGGCGGCGACCTCGGCCTTGATCCGCTCGACTGCGGCGTCGCGCTCGGGACCGGCGGGCATGTCCTTGAGCTCGTCCTCGATGCGGAATTCCTCGTTGCCGCCGAGTTTGATGTCGGTGCCGCGGCCTGCCATGTTGGTGGCGATGGTCACCGCACCGGTGCGGCCCGCCTGCGCAACGATATGCGCCTCGCTTTCATGGAAACGCGCGTTGAGGACGCTGTGCGCGACATTCTCTTTTTCGAGGAAGGACGACAGCAGTTCGGACTTTTCGATCGACACGGTGCCGACCAGCACCGGCTGGCCGCGCTCCTGCGCCTCGCGGATCGTCTTGGCGATCGCGCCGAACTTGTCGGTGATATTCTTGTAAAACTCATCCTCGTCGTCGATCCGCGCGATCGGGCGGTTGGTCGGGATGGTGACGACATTCATCTTGTAGATGTCGAAAAATTCGGGTGCCTCGGTCGCGGCCGTCCCGGTCATGCCCGAAAGCTTGGGATACATGCGGAAATAATTCTGGAAGGTGATCGACGCGAGGGTCTGGTTCTCCGGCTCGATCTGTACGCCTTCCTTGGCCTCGACCGCCTGGTGCAGGCCGTCGGACCAGCGGCGGCCGTCCATCATGCGCCCGGTAAACTCGTCGATGATGACGACCTTGCCGTCCTTGACGATATAGTCGGTGTCGATGCGGAACATCTGAATCGCCTTCAGCGCCTGATTGACGTGGTGGACGACCTGGGTGTTCTCGATGTCATAAAGGTTGCTGCCCTGGAGCAGGCCCGCGGCTTCGAGCAGCCGCTCGACATGTTCGGTGCCGTCTTCGGTCAGGCTGATCGATTTGGACTTTTCGTCCTTCTCATAATCCTTGTCGGTCAGCTGCAGGACGATCTCGTTGACCCGGACATACAGCTCTGACTTGTCGTCGGTCGGGCCGGAGATGATCAGCGGTGTCCGCGCTTCGTCGATCAGGATCGAATCGACCTCGTCGACGATGCCGAAATTGAACGGTCGGTGGACCATCTGCTGGCGGTCGAACTTCATATTGTCGCGCAGGTAATCGAACCCCAGCTCGTTGTTCGTCGCATAGGTGATGTCGCTGTTATAGGCGTCGCGGCGCTGCATTTCGTTGAGGTTGGGGACAATGATCCCAGTCGTCAGGCCCAGGAAACCATAAACGGTCCCCATCCATTCGGCGTCGCGCCGGGCGAGATAGTCGTTGACGGTCACGACGTGGACGCCCTTGCCTTCCAAGGCGTTGAGGTAACAGGGCAGCGTCGCCATCAGCGTCTTGCCCTCGCCGGTGGCCATTTCGGCGATTTCACCGCGGTGGAGGACGACGCCGCCGATCATCTGGACGTCGAAATGGCGCATTCCCAAAGTGCGCACCGCTGCCTCACGCACCGTCGCAAAGGCTTCGGGCAGGATATCGTCGAGCGTCTCGCCCGCCGCGAGCCGGTCGCGGAACTTCTGCGTCTGCGCCTGCAATCCCGCGTCGTCGAGCGCCCGCATCGCGGGTTCGAATGCGTTGATCTTGTCGACGATCTTGCGGATCGAGCTCACATAACGGTCGTTGGACGAGCCGAACAGGCTCTTGGCGAGGCCAGAAAACATCTAGGATTCCTTGGAATATGAATGAAAGGGCGGCCCAGAGGCCGCAAGAATATGCAAAGCCCCATCGCGGGGCGGCGCCTGCACGAACAGGACGCTAAACCGGCACTCTATTCGAGCGCGCGGTCGCTGCCGGTGAGGAGGCCGGGAAGATGCGGAGGCGGCGCCTTGCGCGGCTTGCGGCCCGTACCGCCGCCGCTCGACCGCCGGGTCGGCGTTGTCGCGGACGGACGACGTTCGCTATCGCTGACCTCGGCCTGGCCCGCGGTTTCGGCGAGCAGGACCAGCGCCCCCATCGCCGCCGGAACGGCAGGCGCGGCAACCGCCCGGTCGGCAGTCGCCAGACCGGTCAGCAATGCCAAAAGGGTCAGCAATAACCGCAAGAATCGCCCCTGTTACGCATCGGAGCGTAACATATTGCGCCCCGTTCCCTGAACATAGGGTGAAAGCTGCGCGGCGTCTAGGGGCAGAACCTTAGTGGGCGGATTATGGCACCGTGGACGGCTTTGCGACGTCGGGCGCCTCGATCTTCGCTTCGATGCGGAGCGTTATGCGCCGCGCGACCGGCTGGCCCTTGGCATCCGTGAAGGGAATATAGTGCTGCGCCCCACCGATCGTGTCGCACGGGTTGATGCCGGGGGCCACAAGCCATGTTTCGCCGATTCTTGAATAAGTACAATTGCTCGCCTTGCCTTCGGCGTCCAACAGTACCGACAGCGAGGATTCCCCCGGTTCGCTCATCGGAAATTTCCGCAGCGCGAGCGACCGCTCGGCGTTGGCGACGGGTGCCTCCGGCCGCGGCAGGAACCAGCGGAACATCGCGGGCACGACCCCCTTGGTCGGCTTTCCATTGCCGTCGAGCGCCGGCGTGAAGGCACCCTGGCTCAACATCAAGGCACAGGCCGCCTTGTCGAGATCGGCCGACAGGCTGCTGTTAATGACACTGCATCCGCTCACCTTGCCCAGCGCATCGACGCTTACAGCCATATGGACATCGCCCTCGTGGCGGGCGGCAAGGGCTGCGGCGGGATAATGGGCTGTCGTGTCGATCAGCAGCATGGCGGGAAGGGGCGACGGACCGCGCGGCCAGCTCTCGCGTGTCTGGTCGACGCTAAATCCCGCATTTGCCAGTTTGTCGATGTAATTGTCCGGGATCGTCCAGCGAATGCGGTTGGAATAGGTACCGCCGACGGGCTGGTTATTTTCGTCGCGGCCCGGCCGAAAGCGCGCGCGCTCCATCACCAGTCGGCAGGTCGTGGTATCAAGATCGGTATGTCCGCTCGACGATGTGACGTCGCACCGCTGCGGCAGTCCGTCCGGCCCGATCGTCAAGCGAAAGCCCGTCGTTCCCTCGCGTTCGTCGCGCATCGCCGTCGCTGGATAATCGGCGTTGGTAGCCCAGGTTCCCGGGTTCCCCGCCGGTGTCATCGGCTCGCCAGCCCTCGCCACGTCAGTTGGCGTCACGGGGTCAGCCGCCGTGGCGAGGAGCAATAACAATGGCAACATGAATTCCCCCTATCCCAACTCTGGGTTAAGCCCCTTCACCTCGATCAGAAAACTCTTCGGTTTCTTGAACAGCTTGCTGTTGCGATTGACCTTGAGCCCGACCGCCTCGGCCAGTTCCATGACGAAATGCACGCAGTTGCGCTTGTTCAGGCTATAACTCGGCTGTTCACGGTCGCGCCATTCGGCGACTTTGGCGATCAGTCGCGCATAGGTTGCATCGTCGACGACGACATCGAACTGGCGATCGCTCTTGGCGATATAGTCGGGCTCCGACGATTCCACCTTGCCCTTGACCGACCCGAACAGGATCGCCGGACTGACGGTTGTCGCGGTAAAGCCGTAATTGGCGTCGATCACCTCGCCCGTCGCATCCAATTTGCCCTTCATGACGATGAAGGCGTGCGGAAAGCGGTCGCCGAAATCATGGCTGTAAAAGCTCACGACCACCTCGGCACGCGCCGGAGCGGTCAGTCCGGCGCAAAACAGCAACAGGAACAGGAGGATCAGGCGGAGGCCGCGGGTCATCGCCGCCCTCTTAGCCAGCCGCCCGCCCGCTTGCCAAGCCGTCATTGTCGCTTGACCGGCACGTCAACTTGGCATCTTGTCGGACTGACAAGAATGTAAGGAGGGGCGGGATGGCTCGAAAGGCGATTTTCATTACCGGTGGCGGTTCGGGCATCGGGCGCGCGGTCGCGCGCCATTTCGCGGCGCAGGGCTGGTTCGTCGGCATCGCCGACGTCAACCGCGCCGGGATCGACGAAACCGCCGCGCTCCTCCCCGACGGCGCATCGTCGCGCCACGTCATGGACGTGCGCGACCGTGATCAGTGGAAGGCGGCGCTGGATGAATTTGCCGCCGCCAGCGGCGGCCGGCTCGACGTCCTGTTCAACAATGCCGGGATCGGTACCGGCGGCCAGTTTGCCGACATGCCGCCCGAGGAGGACGATCGGCTGATCGCGATCAATTTCGGCGGCGTCGTCAACGGCATCTATATGGCGCTCCCGCAACTGCGCGCCACACCGGGATCGGCGATCCTCAACACCGGGTCGGCATCGGGATTCTACGGGGTCGCCGGGCTGGCCGTCTATTCGGCGACCAAATTCGCGGTGCGCGGGCTGACCGAGGCGCTGGAAATCGAATTTGCGAAATATGGCATCAAGGTCCGCTCACTGATGCCAGGCTTCATCGACACCCCCCTGCTCGACCAGGTCAGCGCCGACAGCAACGAACCCGCGCGCGACCGCCTGTCGCAGAGCGGATTCGAGATCGTCCCGGTCGAACGTGTCGCCGAGGCGGCGTGGGCGGCGGTCCACGGCGACAAGGTCCATGTAACCGTCGGCAAGATGGCCAGGCGGCTGGCGCGCCTCGCGCGCTGGTTCCCCGGACTGATCATCCGCCAGTCGAAGAAGATCGATGGGTTGGGGACAGCCGGGCAGTAAGCGGCCTGCCGCCGGAGGTCAGCTTTGGGGTGGATTGCAGACGTTCACCATTTTACGCCGATGGAGGGGAGGCGAAGATATGAGTTCCAGTGCGTGTGTTGCGTATTTTGGCTTGCGTTTCGACGTCTCTGTAGAAGAGATCGATAGCTTGGAGCAGCGACGGGACGCTCGTCAAATCGCAGCAAAAGGCGTCGGTCTCAGCAGCTATTGGGGCAATTTCGGCGGGGAGAGCGAACGTTATGTGCTGCTGATCGGCACAAAGATCGCTATTCTCGGCGTCGAGAATGAGGTTGCAGCGACACTTTCCAATCAGCAACTTTCAAAAGTGATGATTGAGACGGTGGATCGGCTTCGTTCAGCCAATTTCGCTGATGGTGCTGGCCTTCATCTTGAGTGGTTGAGCGACGCCTGACGTCCACTTTCGGTCGATACCCGACATTCCCGCTTTACACGCTATACTATTACTTCGCCGCCCCGCACTGCACCGACCCGGCGCCGACATTGCGCACCGTGCACACGGGCTTGCCCAGCACCACCGTCTTGCCGACCCCCCGCGCCGTCACTCCCGCGGTCTTTACTGCAAGCAGCCGGTTCTCGCCCGCGCCTTCGCCGTCGAAGGTCAGCATGTCGACTGCCAGTGCGCCCGCGTCGAACAGCCCCGCGCCCGACACGGTCATTTGCGCCTGTTTTGCCGTTCCGCCCAGCGTCATCGTGCCGTTGCCGATCATCGCGACCGAAAGCCGGTCGGTGGCGATCGCGCCGACCGAAACCGTCCCGGGCCCGCGCAGCGCGATCGACACGCGATTGCCCTTCATCCGGTCGATGCTGAGCGATCCCGCGCCGCCCATCGTCGCCGTCCGCAGACCCGCAACATTGATCCGGATCGTCACTGCACCGCGCGGCGCGCGGCGTTTTTCGTCGCCCGCGAACTGGCGTGTCCCGATCACCAGCCGTCCGTCGCGCGCCTCGAGGCTCAGCCGGTCGAGCGCATCCTGCGGCCCGGACGCGACCGCACCGACGGGAGCGCGCGTCGTCACCTCGATCACATAATCGGCGTTGACTTCGATCGCTTCGAAGCTGGTGAGGCCAAAGCGTTTTTCGGCTGCCGCAGCGGGGGCGGTGGCCAAAAGGACGGCGGCCGCCAGTGCGGCGTTTCGAAGCGCAAGGGTCATGGCACCGCCTTACCCCGTCCGGGCAGACGGTGCCAGCACCGCATCATTTGCAGGTCACGGTCCCCGATCCGACTTCGCGCGACGAACATTTTGCGCCACCGCCCAGCGTCACGTCGCCCGATCCCAGGATGCTGACATCGGCCGTGCCCGACGCCTGCGCCTCGACATTACCCGATCCGGTAACCGACACCTCCAGCGTCCGCGCGACAAGGCCGTCAGCGTCGATGTCACCCGATCCGGTGATACCATATTCGCCGGCATCAACGGTGCCGCCGCCGATTTCGATGTCGCCCGATCCCGATACGCTGATGTCGACACGCTTGGCGGTCAGCTTCGCGACCTTGAGGTCGCCCGAACCGGTGACCACCGCCTCGACCGCATCGCCGTCCATGCTGTCGGCATCGATCGACCCCGACCCGGTCAGCCGCGCGCCGGTCAGACGCGGCATGGTGATCGTGATTTCGACGTCATTGTCCTCGCGGCTCGAAAAGCTGAAGCCTTCGCGCTTGCGTCCGATCAAAAGCGTCGGGCCGTCGACCTCGATCTCGAGCCGGTCGAGCACCGCCTGCGGCCCCTTGGCGCTGATCGAAAAGGCATCGCCGCGGCGAATGGTCACGTCGTCGGGACCGGCGACCTTGACCTCGGTAAATCCGGACAGCGCATAGGTTTGGGTGGTGGTCGGGCCTGCATCGGCGGGCTGCGCCGCGTCGCCCTTGCCTGCCGAAGCGCCGTCCTTGCGGTCGGCGCCGCTGCACGCGGTGACGGTCATCGCCAAGGCCAGCGGCAGCGCCGCCATCGTCCAGTTACGCATCGCAAATCTCCTTTGTGTATTACACGTATAACACACAGAAGATATGCTGTCCAGCGATCCTACCAGCGCAGCAGCGGCGCCAGCAATATGCGGCCCGCAATGCCCGACAACAGCACCGCGAGCCCGTGCCACAGCGCGATATGAATCATGTCGTTCGATGCGCAATGCAGCGCGACGATCGTCGCCCCCGCCGCGCCCGCCGCGATACCGACCACCCAGCCGGCGCGCTCCGGCGACGTCGGCGCGCCGTGCTTCAGCCAGCCAAACAGCGCCGCGCCGACGCCAAGCCCCGCGAGCACCCCCTGCATCAGGCAATGCAGGCCATTTTCAGGATGCGCCGCTTCCAGCGCCGCATGGCCATCGTCCATCGCCATCACCAGCGCCGACAAAGGCAAAGCGAGCGCCGCCAGCCCGGCCCAGCGCCATCCGCTGTAATCGCGCCCGACCCCCGGCAATCCCATCCGCAGCGCGCTCCACGCCGCGGCGAAACCCAACGCCACGATCAACCAGAAGGCGAGCAGCGGCAGCGGGGGCATCATGACGCCTTCGGCCAGATCGTGCCGCATCCCGCCCAGCCCGAACAAGATTGCGGCGCCCGCAGCCCAGCCCGCGGCAACCCACAGCGATCCGCGCGCGACCCGGCGCGGGCGCACCGGCTCCAGCTCGTCGGCAAGATTGTCGATCAGGTCGTCGATCGCGGCGTCGCTCATCTCATTCGCTTTCAATCAATTGCGCGAGCTTCTTCAGCCCGCGATGAATATTCACCTTCACCAGCGCCTCGCTCTGCCCGCAAATCTGCGACGCTTCGGCGATCGAGGCACCCTCGATCTTGACCAGCGTGATCGCCTGTGCCTGCCCCGGGGGCAGCAGCGTGAGCATGCGGTCGAGGCTGAGGCGCGCGTGGACGACCTCGTCCTCGGCCCCGACCGCCGCGTCGCCCTCGCCCAGCTCGACCTCGTCGCGCTGACGGCGCAAAAGGTCGATCCAGCGATAGCGCGCGATCGCCGCGAGCCAGGGCAGGAACGGCCGGCTGTTGTCCCAGGTCGCAAGCTTGCGATGCATCGATACCAACGTCTCCTGCACCAGATCGTCGACCTGGTGCGGCGCGATCCGCCGCGCGAAATAGCGCGCCAGCCATTTGCCCGAATCGCCCAGCAGCGCGCGGTAGGCGGCGCGGTCGCCGCGCTGCGATGCCGTCATCAGGCGCGCCAGCGAGGGTTCGTCGATGCTCATCTGCCCCGCAGTCTAGCAATGACCGCATCGAGCGAAAACAGCCCGCCGCCGCGCACGATCAGGATCGCCGCCATCGCGGCCCACAGCGAATGGACGGGCCACCAGGCGTCGGGAAAAATAAAGGTCTGGATCACCAGCGTCATCACCAGCAGCGCGCCCGCCGAAAATCGCGTCGCCAACCCCAGCAGCAACAGCGCCGGGAAAATATGCTCGGCATAGGTGGTCAGGGGGACCGCGATAACGGGATCGAGCGGCAGGCCCGAAAATTCCGACGCGAACAGGTCATATTGCACCGGATCGATCGTCAGAAACGCGCCCTCGACCGTCTTGGTGTGCCCCGATCGCCAGAACACCCCAGCGAGTGCGATCCGCAGCAACAGCAATGCGAACGCTTCGGGCACCCGCCCCGCGATCAGCGCAACACTGCGATCGTAAAGTCCAACCACCCGGTTCATTCCGCAAGCCTTTCGAAAGCACCAGCGCCGATCAGCGCCGCGACGGCAGCGCCGCCATCGGGATGGGTTTCGGCAAGATGCGCGATGAGGTTACCGAGCGGCGTAATTTCGTGCGCCAGATCGAGCGCCGCAGCATCGGCAGCGTCGATCGCAAAGAGCCGCACCGCGGCGTCAGGCCGCGCGATCAACAGCATGCGGACATCGCGCGTCAGGCCGGGATCGAGCAGCGGGGCTGACGGGCGCGACAGCGCGACGACACGCACCGCCGGGTGACGCCGCACGGCAAGGCCCAGCAGCGCCGCTTCGTCCAGCCCGGCGAGGTCGGCGAGCGTGAGCGCCGGTGCGTCGGCCGCATGATAGCTTTCGAGCCATGCCCATTCGACGCGCGCCAGATCGGCGGCGACCGGATCGGCAAGCCAGCCCGGAAACGCCGTACCAATATACGCGAGCGTGCGACCCTGCGCGCCGCCACCGTCGATAAAGGCGCGCGACACCCGGTTGAACTCGGCGGCGCCCAGATGGTCGCGGGTGCGCGGAAAACTGTCCTCCAGCGCCACCAGCCGCGCATGCGATATGGTGTTGGCATGGACGCAGAGCCCGCGCAGCACCGCGCCGCGATCGCCCGCGAACAGTCCGTGCGGCAGATGATCGGGTCCGCCGAGCAACGTCGCGGCGATCGCCGCCTGCGCGTCACGCATCGACCGGCTCCGACGCGAGCAGCGCATCGGCCCTGGCCACTTCGGCGATCAGCGTCGCATAACCGGGAACATCGCTGTCCCATTCGACCAACACCGGTCTTGGGCCCGCGCGGCGCAGGAAGGCGCTGAGCAAATCCCAGCAGCTTTGCCGGACCGCCGATCCATGATCGTCGATCGCGATCGTCCCGCCGACGCCATCGTCCTTGCGGCTGTGCCCCGCGACATGCACTTCGCCGACCAGCGCCGGATCAAAAGCATCGAGCCACGGCGCCGGATCGCAGCCCAGGTTGAACGCCGACACTTCGACATTGTTGACGTCGAGCAGCAGCCCGCAACCGCTGCGGCGGCACAGTTCGTGAAGGAAATCGACCTCGCCCCAATCGTCGGCGGCATAGGCAAGGTAGCGCGATGGATTTTCGATCAACATCGGCCGCCGCAAGCGGTCCTGTACCCGTCCGACCTCGCCGACGAAATGGGCGAGCGCCGCGTGGCTGTAGGGGATGGGCAGCAGATCGGGGAATTTGTCGTCCGGCCCATTGCTCCAACTCAAATGGTCCGAAACGATCGCCGGTTCGTATCGCTCGCACAGCGCGGCGAGCGAGGCGAGCTCATCGCGATCGACTCCCGCCGCCGACCCCAGCGAGAGCCCGACCGAATGAAAGCTGAGCGGAACATGGTCCGCGATCGCGGTCAGCCAACGATGCGGAGGCCCGCCTGCGCCGAAGTAATTTTGGGGGTGGACTTCGACCCAGGCGGGCAGGGGACCCCGCTCCGCCGCCGCCAGCACGTCGGCATAATGTTCGGGCTTCAGCCCGAAACCGGCGCGCTGCGGCAAGTCGCGGAGCGGGCGGGGGGGCACTTGCCTCAGCTCTTCTTGGCGACCGGCTTGGCGTTGCCCTTGTGCGCCGCCAGCGTGCCGCCCATCTTTTCGCAGCTGCCCTTGGCGACATATTTCCAGGCATTGCCCTGATAATCGACCGTCGAGGTGCCCGCACAGCTGGTGCCCGGACCGGCGGCGCAGTCATTCTTGCCCTTCAATGCCACGCCGTAGCATTTTTCCTTGGCGCCATCGGCGGCGGCGGCGGGGGTGGCGAGCGTGCCAGCCGCCATGGCAAGGACGGCCGAGGCGGCGAGCGACAGTTTCAGACTATTCGACATCATGGATACTCCCTTGGGAAATGGGCGATGCGGGGGATGGCATCGACAGGAGTTTCGCGCGGCGCCCGCCGAAGGTTACGCCCGACGCGGTGGGCTGCGCCATTTTGTCGCCACCTTCGGCGTCCAGAGGACAACTTCTCCCTGAAACCGAAAGCCTGACCATGAGCGTAGCGTTTCGCCGCGAAAGCGACGACGATCATAAGGAACCCGAATTCGAGCTGCCCATCGCAGTCGGCCCGAATCTGGTGACCCCACGCGGGCTTCGGTTGCTCGGCGAAGAGGTGGCGCGGCTTGAAACCGAGATTGCGAAGACTGCGGATGAAGAGGCGCGCAAGAAATTGCAGCGGCGCCTGCGTTATTTTCACACGCGTCAGTCGACCGCCGAGGTGCAGGCACTGCCCGAGGACGGCAGCGTTGGCATCGGCAGCCGCGTCACCTATCGCCTCAACAAGGCCGAAAAGACGGTCACTATCGTCGGCGGCGACGAAGCCGACCCGGCGCTGGGGTGCGTTGCCTTTTCGGCCCCGCTCGCACGCGCGCTGATGGGCGCTGAGGCGGGTGATAGCGTCGAATTTCAGGATCGCGAGGATGCCATCAAGATCCTCGTCGTCGAAGCCGATCCGGAGACGCAGGCATGAAGGACAAGTTCGAACGCCACAAACAGCCGTGGACCGCGGCCGAAATCGACAAGCTGCACACGCTGGCGAAAAAGGGCATGGCGCTGAAAGCGATCGCCAAGGCGCTTACTCGCAGCGAAGAATCGGTGAAGACCCGCGCGAAGGCCGACGGCCTGTCGATCGCCAAGCTGCACTGATATTGTCATGGATCAAACGCACGGCCCCTCCCTCCCCCTCGATGGGGGAGGCCGCGAGACTTGCCAGCTTGCTGACTTAGTCGCAGCGGTGGGGGTGCGCTCTCGGCCTGAGATGGCGGTTGAAGGACGCACCGTCACCCCCATCCAACTCCGCCTAGCCGCTGCGCGGCAAGGCTGCGTATCCTTCCCCCATCAAGGGGGAAGGTGGCGGTGACCGTCACCCATTACGACGCCATCGTGCTGGGTGCCGGCGCGGCCGGGCTGATGTGCGCCGCGGTCGCGGGGCAGCGCGGGCGGCGTGTGTTGCTGCTCGATCATGCCGATCAGGTGGGCAAAAAGATCCTGATCTCGGGCGGCGGGCGCTGCAATTTTACCAATGTGAACACCGCGCCGGACCGCTTCCTGTCGGCGAACCCGCATTTCGCCAAATCGGCGCTCGCACGCTACACCCCTGCAGACTTCATCGCGATCGTCGAGCGCCACGGCATCGCCTATCATGAAAAGACGCTGGGCCAGCTGTTCTGCGACGGTTCGGCGAAACAGATCGTCGCGATGCTGCTGGACGAATGCGCGAAGGGCGGAGTCGATGTACGCACCGGCCAGCCGATCCGCGACGTCACCCACGCCGACGCGAAATTCGCCGTTCAGTTCGGCGACGCCTGTTTCACCGCCCCCGCACTGGTGATTGCGACGGGCGGTCCGTCGATCCCGCAAATGGGTGCCACCGGCTTCGCCTACGACCTCGCCCGCCAGTTCGTGCTCAAGGTCGTCGAACCGCGCCCCGCGCTAGTCCCGCTGACGCTCGGCGGTGACGATGTGCTGTTCCGCGAACTGTCGGGAATCGCCGCGCCGGTCGAGGCGCGCGCGGGCAAAGCAGCCTTTCGCGAAGCGGCCCTCTTCACGCACAAAGGGCTCTCCGGTCCGGCGATCCTGCAAGTCAGCAGCTATTGGCGCCATGGCGAGCCGGTAACGATCGACTTCTTGCCCGACGCACCGAAAGACTGGCTGCTCGGCGCCAAACGCGCCCGCCCGCGCGCCACGGTGCGCGCGGCGCTGGCCGCGATGCTCCCCGACCGCCTCGCCGAAACGCTTGCCGAACGCCTTGCGCTCCCCGGCGAACTTGCGGCGCAAACCGACCGCAAACTCGCCGACGCCGAGTCGCGTCTCGCCCGCTGGACTTTCCGTCCGAATGGCACCGAAGGCTTTGCCAAAGCCGAGGTCACCGTGGGCGGAATTTCGACCGCCAGCCTGTCGTCGCAAACAATGGTGGCCAAAACCGTTCCAAACCTCTATGCGGTCGGCGAGGCCGTAGATGTCACAGGGTGGTTAGGCGGCTATAATTTTCAATGGGCCTGGGCAAGCGGACACGCTGCCGGACAGGTGATTTAAGCCCATTGAGCCCCTTTCTATCGGCTCGTCACCGCACCGGTGGCCGCCTATGCTATTGAGATAACAATGACTTTCGAAAATCTTTCGCCCGTCCTTTCGGACGCTCTCGTCGCGCGCGGCTATGAAGCGCTGACCCCCGTCCAGACCCATGTCACCGAATCCGAAGCGAAGGGCCGCGACCTGCTCGTTTCGGCGCAGACCGGATCGGGTAAGACCGTCGCTTTCGGTCTCGCGATGGCCGACGAGTTGCTCGAGGACGGACGCCTGCCCTTCGCAACCTCGCCGCTGGCGCTGATCATCGCCCCGACGCGCGAACTCGCGCTGCAGGTCAGCCGCGAACTCGCCTGGCTCTATGGCAAGGCCGGGGTGCGCATCGCAACCTGCGTCGGCGGCATGGACGCCAGCAAGGAACGCCGCGCACTCGGCCAGGGCGTCCAGATCGTCGTCGGCACCCCCGGACGCCTGCGCGACCATCTCGAACGCGGCGCGCTCGACTTGAGCGCATTGCGCGTTGCGGTGCTCGACGAAGCCGACGAGATGCTTGACATGGGCTTTCGCGACGACCTCGAGGAAATCCTCGACGGCACCCCCGAAACGCGCCGCACGCTGCTGTTTTCTGCGACGCTGCCCAAACCGATCGTGCAGCTCGCCAAGCGCTATCAGCGCGACGCGCTGCGCATCTCGACCGTCGGCGAAGATCGCGGCCATGGCGACATCGCCTATCAGGCGGTGACCGTCGCCCCCGCCGACATCGAGGGCGCGGTGATCAACCTTCTGCGACTCCACGAGGCCGAAACCGCGATGCTGTTCTGCGCGACGCGCGACAATGTCCGCCGCCTCCACGCCAGCCTGGTCGAACGCGGTTTCGCCGCCGTCGCGCTGTCGGGCGAGCATAGCCAGAACGAGCGCAACCACGCGTTGCAGGCGCTGCGCGACCGCAGGGCAAGAGTGTGCGTCGCCACCGACGTGGCGGCGCGCGGCATCGATCTGCCGACCCTCAGCCTTGTCATCCACGTCGAAATCCCCCGCGATGCCGAAGCACTTCAGCACCGTTCGGGCCGCACCGGCCGGGCGGGCAAGAAGGGGACGGCGGTGATCATCGTCCCTTATCCCCGCCGCCGCCGCGTCGACGGCATGCTGCGCGGCGCGCGGATCGAGGCCGAATGGATGGACGCGCCGACCGCCGCCGATGTGCGCGCGCGCGACCAGGAACGGCTGATGGAAAAGCTGCTCACGCCGCAGGAGCATGAGCCCGAGGATCTGGAACTCGCGCAGCGGTTGATGGCCGAGCGCAGTCCCGAAGACATCGCCGCATCGCTGGTCCGCTCGCACCGCGCACTGATGCCGCCGCCCGAGGACCTGATCGACAACGGCCCGCGCGGCCGCGATACCGCTGGCCGCCCCGAGCGCGGCGAGCGTTTCGAACGTCCCGACCGCGGCGGAGATCGTCGCGAGGGGTTCGAGGACGCCGTTTGGTTCCGCCTCAACATCGGGCGCCATCAAAACGCCGACCCGCGCTGGATCCTGCCTTTGCTCTGCCGCCGCGGGCATGTGAGCAAGAACGAAATCGGCGCGATCCGCATCGGCCCGAAGGAAACGATGTTCAACATCCCGCGCGCGATCGCGGACCGCTTTGCCGAGGCGGTGGTGCGGACAGCGAATCAGGATGGCGAAGACGACAGCGGCGTGTCGATCACCCCGGCGCCCGACGGCCCGACCTATCCGCCGCGCCGCGATAAAGGCGGACATGGGGGCGGCCATTCGGGCGACCGCGCGCCGCGCGCCACCTTGGGCCGCGCGCCTGGCGGCGACCGCAGCTTCGGCGACCGCGCCGGCCCGCGCGGCCCGCGTGGTCCCGGCGGCCCGGGCGGCAACGAACGCTATAAGCCCAAGCCCTTCGGCCAGCGCAGCCCGCGCCGTCCGTCGAAATAGCCGTCATTGCGACCCCGGCGAAAGCCGGGGGAAGCAATCCGGCGCGGCCCTGCACCGCTCCAGATTGCCGCGTCGCCCCGGATCAAGTCCGGGGCTCCTAGCAATGACGATGTTGATGGACGGACTTTCCCTTGCGCTCCCCTGCCCGGCCCACCAGATGGGTCGGACAGCAGGAGCAAGCCGATGCAAGCAATCCAAGCCTTTATCGAACGCCAGGGCGGCCCCGAGGTCATCGACTGGCGCGAGGTGACGCTGGACAAGCCCGGCCCCGGCCAGGTGCTGCTCCGTCACACAGCGATCGGCCTCAACTACATCGATATCTACCACCGCGACGGCACTTATCCTGTGCAGCTGCCCGGTGGACTTGGCCTTGAATCCGCGGGTGAAGTGATCGCCGTCGGCGAAGGCGTCCACGGCTTCCAGCCCGGCGACCGCGTCGCGACTTTTGGCCCTGAACGCACCGCTTATGCCAGCGCAAGGTTGGTCAGCGCGGCATCATTGTTCAAGCTCCCCCCCACCATCGACGACGAAACCGCCGCTGCCGCACTGCTGAAGGCGTGCACGGTCGAAATGCTCGTCGAACGCTGCGCCAAGGTGGAGGCCGGGTGGCCCGTGCTGGTCCACGCCGCCGCGGGCGGGGTCGGGCTGATCCTCGTCCAGTGGCTGAAGGCGATCGGTGCCACGGTGATCGGGACGGTCAGCACCGAAGCGAAGGAACATGCCGCCCACGCGGCGGGCGCCGATCATGTCATCCGCTACAAAAACGACGATGTTGCCGCGCACGTCCGCGAAATCACCGACGGGCAAGGCGTTCCCGTCACCTTCGACGGCATCGGCATGGCGACATGGGACGTATCGCTGAAGGCCACCGCGCGGCGCGGACTGATCGTCAGCTATGGTAATGCCGGCGGGCCGGTGACCGGCGTCAACCTTGGCATACTCGCGCAGCACGGATCGCAGTTCGTCACCCGTCCGACTTTGTTCGATTATTACCACCTCCCCGGCGAGCGCGCAGCGGGCGCGGCCCGCGTGTTCGAGATGATCGAAAGCGGCGCGGTGCAGATTACGGTGGGGCAGCGCTATTCATTGCAGGATGCGGCGAGGGCGCATGCCGATCTGGAAGCGGGTAGGACGACTGGATCCAGCCTGCTGATTCCGTGACCAACCGTCGCCCCCGCGAAGGCGGGGGCCGCCGGAGGTTTATGCAGCGAGGAAGATCAAGGCCGACAGCGGCCCCCGCCTTCGCGGGGGCGACGCCTAAGCCTGCAACCGCTCCGCATGCCACGCGACATGCTCGGCCATGAAGGTCGAGATGAAATAATAGCTGTGGTCATATCCCGGCTGCATCCGGATCTCGGCCTTTTGCCCCGCGCGTTCGCACGCCGCGATCAGCAGTTCGGTCTTCAGCTGTTCGGTCAGGAAATTATCGGCGTCGCCCTGATCGACGAGCAGGTCGGGCACGCGCAGCCCTTGGTCGAGTAGCGCGCACGCATCATAGGCCTGCCATTCCTCACGGTCGGCGCCGAGATAGTTGCCAAACGCCTTTTCGCCCCACGGACATTGCGACGGCGCGACGATCGGCGAAAAGGCCGACACCGAGCGGAAACGATCCTGATTGCGCAGCCCGATGGTCAGAGCCCCATGCCCGCCCATCGAATGGCCGGTAATGCCCTGCCGCGTCAGGTCGGCGCTCGGGAAATTGCGCAGGATCAGTGAGGGCAGCTCGTCCTCGACATAGGAGCGCATCCGGTAATGTTTCGCCCATGGTTCCTCGGTCGCATCGACGTAGAACCCAGCGCCCAGCCCGAAATCCCACGCCCCGTCGGGATCGTCAGGAACACCCTCGCCGCGCGGCGACGTATCGGGCGCGATAAAGATCACCCCATGCTCGGCGCAGGCGGCGCGATATTCGCCCTTTTCCATCACATTGGCGTGGGTGCAGGTCAGCCCCGACAGATACCAGAGCACCGGAAGGCACGCGCCTTCTTCATGGTCGGGGACAAACACGGCAAAGGTCATATCGGTGCCAGTGGTCGTACTCGCGTGCTTGTACACGCCCTGTGTGCCGCCATGACTGCGGACGGTGGAGACGGTTTCGAGGGTCATGCGATTTCCTGAACGGGAATGGGGACAATCACCGGATCATGCCCCCAATGACGCAAGAGGTCGAGGATCGATCCGCCCGACAGCCCCAGCGTCGCGGTATTGCGCAGTGGATGGACATTCACCCGGTCGGCCGCCGCCAACCCCTGGTCGAGCACGACGGTGATGCTGCCCGGTACCGCATTGATCGCGGCGAGTGGGGTGACCGATCCCGGGGCGATGCCGAGCAGCCGGTCCATGTCGTCGGCCTTGCCGAAGCTCACCCGCTTGCTGCCGATCGCCGCGGGCAGTGCCTTCAGGTCGACGCGCGCCTCCGACGGCACGGTGACGAGCCAGAAGGCGCCGCCATTATCTTTCAGGAACAGGTTTTTCGTATGCGCGCCGGGAATATCGGCGTTCACCGCATCGCTCTCCGCAACCGTGAACACCGCATCATGTTCGTGCGCGGCGAAGGGGATGGCGAGCGTGCCGAGGTCCGCCAGCAATCCCGCTTCGCCGCGCATCGTCAATCTTTCAGCTGCGGCTTACAGACGCTTCAGCGCGCACAGCTTGTTGCCGTCGGGATCGCGCAGATAGGCGAGGTACAGCTTGCCGAAACCGCCCTCGCGCACACCCGGCGGGTCTTCGATGCTGGTGCCGCCCGCCGCGACGCCGGCGTCGTGCCATGCCTTCGCCTGCGCCTCGTCCTCCATCGCGAAACCGATGGTGCAGCCGTTGCCAGCCGTTGCGGGCTCGCCGTTGATCGGCGGGGTGACGAGGAACAATCCGCCATTGTGCATATAGATCAAGCGGCCCTTGTCGTCCTCGATCCCCGGCTTGCCGCCGATCGCCTGGAAGGTCGCGTCATAAAAGGCTTTCGCTTTCGCGACGTCGTTCGTGCCGACCATATTGTGACTATACACCGCTCTCTCCCTTTTCGTTGCGAATCGATACCGATCTTGTGCCAGCCTTGTCAGCGAAACACCACGGTCTTGCGCCCGTCGATCAGCACCCGCTGTTCGGCGACCCAGCGTACCGCCTTGGCCAGCACCTGCGCCTCGACATCGCGGCCGATGCGGATGAGATCCTCGACGCTGTCGCGGTGATCGACACGCTCGACCGCCTGTTCGATGATCGGCCCTTCGTCGAGGTCGCTGGTGACGAAATGCGCGGTCGCACCGATCAGCTTGACCCCGCGTTCCTGCGCCCGGTGATAGGGCTTGGCGCCCTTGAAACCGGGGAGGAAGCTGTGGTGGATGTTGATGCAGCGCCCGGCCAGCTTCGCCGACAAGTCCTGCGACAACACCTGCATATAGCGCGCCAGCACCAGATATTCGGCGTCGCTGCGCGCCATCAAATCCAGGATGCGCGCTTCCTGGTCGGCGCGATTGGCGTCGCTGACCGGGAAATGGTGGAACGGTACGCCGTGCCATTCGCTCAGCCGCCGCTGATGTTCGTGGTTCGACACCACCGCGACGATGTCAATCGCGAGATTGCCGGTCGACCAGCGGTGGAGCAGGTCGTTGAGGCAATGGCTGCCCTGCGACACCGCGATCACGAAGCGCGGTTTTGCGGCGCTGTCGCTGATCCGCGCGTCCATCTGAAAACGCTCGACGATCGGGGCGAAGGCTGCCTGCACCCCCGCCAACCCCTCGGGAAAGCGCGGCCCCGCGCCGCGAAATTCGACGCGCATGAAAAAGCGCCCCGAATCGAGGTCGGCATATTGCTGGCTGTCGAGGATGAAGCCGTCGCGCTCCGCCAGCAGCCCGGTGACTGCGGCCACGATCCCCACCGCGTCGACGCAGCTGAAGGTCAGGACATAGGGTCCGGTCAATTTCTTCCTCCCTCGGCGCACCCCCACAACCGCTCGTGCTGAGCCTGTCGAAGCACCGTTCTTTCCTTGGCCGCCGCATGAAGCAAGAGCGGCCCTTCGACAAGCTCGGGGCGAACGGAAAATAAGGGTTAGAAGACTACCACCGAACGGATGCTCTCACCCGCATGCATCAGGTCGAAGCCCTTGTTGATCTCTTCCAGCCCCATGACGTGGGTGATCATCGGGTCGATCTCGATCTTGCCGGTCATATACATGTCGACGATCTTCGGCACGTCGGTGCGGCCCTTGGCGCCGCCGAAGGCGGTGCCGCGCCAGTTGCGGCCGGTGACCAGCTGGAACGGCCGCGTCGCGATCTCCTTGCCCGCCTCGGCAACGCCGATGATGATCGAGGTGCCCCAGCCGCGATGGCACGCTTCCAATGCGGTGCGCATCACTTCGGTATTGCCCGTCGCGTCGAAGGTGTAGTCGGCGCCGCCGTCGGTCATCTGGACGATCGCGGCAACCGTGTCTTCGCGGCTCATGCCTTTGGTGTTGAGGAAGTCTGTCATCCCGAACTTGCGGCCCCACTCCTCGCGATCGGGGTTGATGTCGACGCCGATGATCTTGTTGGCGCCCGCGAGCCGCGCGCCTTGGAGCACGTTGAGCCCGATCCCGCCGAGCCCGAACACCACCACATTGTCGCCGACTTGGACCTTGGCCGTGTTGGTCACAGCGCCGACGCCGGTGGTCACCCCGCAGCCGATATAGCACGCGCTCTGGAAGGGCGCGTCCTCGCGGATCTTCGCGACCGCAATCTCGGGCAGCACGGTGAAGTTCGAGAAGGTCGAGCAGCCCATATAATGGAAGATCGGCTGGCCCTTGTACGAAAAGCGCGTCGTGCCGTCGGGCATCAGCCCCTTGCCCTGCGTCGCGCGGATCGCGGTGCAGAGGTTGGTCTTGCCCGAAAGGCAGCTTTTGCACTGGCGGCATTCCGGCGTGTAGAGCGGGATCACATGGTCGCCAGGCTTCACGCTGGTGACGCCCACGCCGACCTCGCGCACCACGCCCGCGCCCTCATGCCCCAGCACGCTCGGGAAGATGCCCTCGCTGTCGAAACCGTCGAGCGTGTAAGCGTCGGTGTGACAGATGCCCGTCGCCATGATCTCGACCAGCACTTCGCCCGCCTTCGGGCCTTCGAGGTCGAGTTCGACGATTTCGAGCGGCTTCTTCGCTTCGAACGCAACGGCGGCGCGGGTCTTCATGGCGGGTCTCCTTCTCGGGCGTCCCAATCAGGCAAATGCGGCGGCAATGCAAGATACGGATGATCCTCCTTGTGGCCAAAGGCCATGGGGAGGGGGACCATTCGCGAAGCGAATGGTGGAGGGGCGCGACGTCGCGTCATCGTCCCTCCGTCAGCGCTTCGCGCTGCCACCTCCCCATCGCTGCGCGACAGGGAGGATTGACGGCGCTGCTTCGCCCCTAAAGCCACAAAAGCCCCGCATGCGCGCGTCAATATTGTGTCCTTTGTGGCTTTAAGCGCTAGCGCGAATATCGGCGGTCAATGTGCCGAAATTGCAGGCTGACACAGCGAAATAATGTAGGAAAGCGCTATTTTTCGGCATGCGTCCGTTCGTCGGAGTTGAGCGCCAGCCCATCATTTTCGTCATGCTGAACGCGTTTCAGCATCCATGGCCCGGCGCCAACCGCTTTGGGCGGCGCCAGATATTTTTCACACAAAGGCACGAAGCCACGAAGACGTGGGCTTGGGCCGACAGGCCCATTCCTCCATCAACGGCGCGACTGGCGCACCGTTGCAGGGGCAAGCCGCTTCGCGGTCGGCGCGACCTCTTCGTGGCTTTGTGTCTTTGTGCGAAACAAAAACGCGGCGCCGAGGGAAATGGCAGGCAATGGACCCTGAAACGAGTTCAGGGTGACGAAGGTGGTGAAACGCTGGCGCCTGCCAGCCTCCCGATTTCCATGTGATGCCGCGTCTGCAAAGCGGCGCGCGCTCTCGCTCGTCGACCCGCTGCGGCCGCAGGAAGAACCGATCTGGGCGTTCTATCCGAAGCGGCGGCATTTGCTGCCGAAGGTGCGACTGCTGATCGACAAATTGCGCGAGGAATTGCCGGGGGCATTGCGGCGGAGCGAGGTTGCGTAATCTTGCACACGCGCTCTGCTCAAAAGACTATTTCCGCCCTCGCCGCTTGAGGCGCCACATCGCACCCATAAGGAGAATAAGGAACAAGCCACCAAAAGCTGCTGCGACTTTGGCGGTCGTGACTCTGCCTCGATCAACGAGCCCTTGGCGCTCCCAACTTTCGGCTGTTTGGGGCATGATCAATCCGTCAAAATGAGCGCTGGATTCCGCTGAAACCGCTAGGAAACCAGCATCGGCCAACCCACTTGGTCCGAGCGCGCCGATACAGCCGCCCGCAATGGGCAATTGAAGGAACTGAAAGCTCCTGCCCTGCCCTTTGTGAGTTTTGACTACCAAGAACTTCCCGCCATCACGGTCATCCGGACTGGCGAGGATGACCCCCTCATACACGCCATCAGCATTCTCAAACTGCTGCCGCGCGTTCCGATCGATTTCTTTCGGGGTCTTCTGCACGTCGGCCACCTCGCAAGCTGTCGCATTTGCGAAGCCCAGAAAGGTCGCGACCAAAAGGATCAGCAGGCGAAACAACGGCACGGCTTCCCCATTTGGCTACCCCTCAACACTCCACCACACTAACCGCCAGCCCGCCCTTCGACGTTTCCTTATACTTATCCCGCATATCGCGGCCCGTCTGCAGCATCGTCGCGATCACCGTGTCGAGGCTGACGACATGGGTGCCGTCGCCGATCATCGCGATGCGGCTCGCGTCGATCGCCTTGATCGCGCCCATCGCGTTGCGCTCGATGCACGGGATCTGGACGAGCCCGCCGATGGGATCGCAGGTGAGGCCGAGGTTGTGCTCCATGCCGATCTCGGCGGCATTTTCGACCTGCGCGTTGGTGCCGCCCAATGCCGCGGTCAGCCCCGCCGCCGCCATCGAACAGGCGACGCCGACCTCGCCCTGGCAGCCGACCTCGGCGCCCGAGATGCTGGCGTTGCGCTTGTAGAGCGCGCCGACCGCGCCCGCGGCGAGCAGGAAGGTGCGCACCCCCGCCGCGTCGCCGCGATAGCTGCGCTTGTAATAGCGGATCACCGCCGGGATGATCCCCGCGGCGCCGTTGGTCGGTGCGGTGACGACCTTGCCGCCCGCGGCATTTTCCTCGTTCACCGCCATCGCCCACAGGTTGATCCAGTCCATCATCGCCATCGGGTCCGACAGGTTCGCCTCATGCCGCTCGCGGATATCGGCGGCGATCTGCGGCGCGCGGCGCTTGACCTTCAGCCCGCCGGGCAAGATTCCGGTGCTGCAGCAACCGGCGTCGATCGAGGCGTCCATCGCCGCGGCGATGGCATCGAGTCCGGCGTTCACTTCGTCGAGGCTGCGGTGGACAAGCTCGTTTTCGAGCATCATTTCGGCAAAGCTCTTGCCCGCCGCCGCGCCCATGGCGAGCAGGTCGGCGCCCGAGGTGAAGGCGAACGGCAGTTCGACCTCGTCCTCGGCGCCGCGGCTGTTGCGCCCCGCCTCGTCCTCGTCGACGACGAAGCCGCCGCCGATCGAGAAATACATGCGTTTCGCCAAAATCTCGCCGTCGCTGTCGCGCGCGGTGAAGCTCAAGGCGTTGCTGTGGAACGGCTGGCGCTGGCGCATCTGGAAATGCAGGTCGCGCGCCGGCTGGAAGCGCACCCGCTGGCGGCCGAGCAGGTAGAGAAAGCCTTCGTTCGTCGCGCGATCCCAATGCGCGGTGATCGCGGCAAGGCTGGTCGAGGCGGGAATTTCGCCCGCGAGCCCCGCCACCACCGCGGTGTCGGCGGCGTGCCCCTTGCCGGTCAGCGCGAGCGAGCCGTAGAGGTCGGCCTCGACATGCGCCGTCTTCGTGAGCAGTTCGGACTCGTCGAGCCACACGGTGAAACGCCGCGCCGCAACCATCGGCCCAACCGTGTGCGAGCTGGAAGGACCGACACCGATTTTGAAGAGTTCGAACAGGCTGATCGTCATGACGGCGCCTATAGAGGCGGCACCGTCATCACGATAGATACCAGTTCAAATTTCGTTACGGCTTCGGGCAAATCCTCCCTGTCGCGAAGCGATGGGGAGGTGGCAGCGCGAAGCGCTGACGGAGGGGCGATGACGCTACCGTCTCTGCCCCTCCACCATCGCCTGCGGCGACGGTCCCCCTCCCCACGGCTTCGCCGCAGGGAGGATTTTCGGGTCAGGCCGGATAGGTCCAGGTCGTGTCGCGCGCGAAATTCTCCGCCGCGAAATCCCAGTTGAGCAGTTCGTCGACCACCGCATCGACATAGGCCGGGCGCAGATTCTTGCGGTCGATGTAATAGGCATGTTCCCACACGTCGATCACGAGCAAAGGCTTGATGCCCGCGGTCAGCTCGGTTCCCGCGTCATGCGTGTCGGTCACTGACAGCGTGCCGTCGCGCGACACCAGCCATGCCCAGCCCGACGCGAAATGGTTGACCGCGGTGTCCTTCAGCTTCTTTTTGAGTTCGTCGAGCGAACCGAAATCGCGGTCGATCGCGGCGGCGAGGTCGCCCTTGGGTTCGGTCTTGGCCGGGCTCAGGCTTTCCCAGTAAAAGGCGTGGTTCCACGACTGCGCGCTGTTGTTGAACAGCCCCTTGTTGCCCGACCCTTCGGCGTGGTGGATGATTTCCTCAAGGCTCTTGTCGGCAAGTTCGGTGCCCTCGATCGCGGCGTTCGTCTTGTCGACATAGGCCTTGTGATGCTTGCCATGGTGCGTCGCCAGCGTGTCGGCCGAGATATGCGGCTCCAGCGCATCCTGAGCGTAAGGCAGGGGCGGATGGGCGATCGTCATGGCAGTCTCCATTATGTTTATCAGAGGGGATGATGGCTTAAACTCGGTATCGGGGCGGCGGGTTGCAAGGTTTGCGTGGGGAAATTTTCGCATGAATCCCCCTCCCTGGAAGGGAGGGGTTAGGGGTGGGTGGCCGCAGGCGTTCTTGCTTTGCCGCCTACCCACCGCCAGCCCCTCCCTTGCAGGGAGGGGAGACATCACGTCACCATTGCCAGCAACGTCGCGATCCGATCCGCCTCCTCCGCGGGCTTGTCCCGCCTGATGCGCGAGATGCGCGGGAAGCGCATCGCGAGCCCCGACTTGTGGCGCTTCGACGCGTGGATCGAATCGAAGGCGACCTCGAGCACCAGCGACTTTTCGACCTCGCGCACCGGGCCGAAGCGGTTCAGCGTGTTGTCGCGCACGAATTTGTCGAGCCATTTCAGCTCCTCGTCGGTGAAGCCCGAATAGGCCTTGCCGACCGGGAGCAGCTCGCCATCGTCGCTCCAGCAGCCGAAAGTATAGTCCGAATAGAAGCTTGCACGCCGCCCGTTGCCGCGCTGCGCATACATCATCACGCAATCGGCAGTGAGCGGATCGCGTTTCCATTTATACCAGAGCCCGGCGCGGCGGCCCGCGACATAGGGCGCATCGCGGCGCTTGAGCATCACCCCCTCGATCGCGGCGTCGCGCGCGCCCGCGCGGCGCGCGGCGAGATCGTCGAAGTCGGTCGCCTCGATCACCTGCGACAGGTCGAAATGGCTGGCGGCGAGGCGCGGTACGAAGCCCTCCAATTGCCGACGCCGCTCGGTCCACGGCAGCGGGCGCAGATCGTTCCCGTCCACGGCGAGCAGGTCATAGACGCGGACAAACGCCGGATAGTCGGCGAGCATCTTCTTGGACACCGTCTTGCGCCCGAGCCTTTGTTGCAGCGCGTTGAAGCTTGCCGCTTCGCCGCCCTGCACCTCGCCGCGCACCAGCAGTTCGCCGTCGATCACCGCATCCTGATCGAAGGCCGCGACCAGTTCGGGAAAGGCGGCGCTGATCTCCTCGCCGCCGCGGCTGTAGATGCGCGTTTCGGCACCGCCGCGCACGATTTGGACGCGGATGCCGTCCCATTTCCACTCGGCGGCATAAACGGCGAGATCGACCGTTCCGTCCTCGAGCGGATGCGCGAGCATGAACGGGCGGAAGAAGGCCACGTCGGCAAGGTCGGGGCGCTCCGCCCTGCCCTCACCCCAGGCAAAAAGCGGGGCATAGGGCGGCGGGATCGCGTGCCACAGCTCCTCGACATCGTCGACCGCCACGTCGAACGCCTGCGCAAACGCCTGTTTCGCGAGCCGCGCCGACACCCCGACGCGCATCCCGCCGAGCGCGAGCTTGAGCAAGGCATAGCGGCCGTCGGCGTCGAGGCGGTCGAGGAGCGAGGCGAGGATCGCGGGGGCGGTGGCGCGGGTGGCGGCGGGCGGCGGAGAGGGCGTCGACGGCGGCGGAGACGCTTAAGCCCCTCCCCTTCAGG
>NZ_SCMU01000026.1 GCF_005503695.1 Sphingopyxis sp. 2PD | reverse complement strand
AACAGCAACGACGCATCGCCACTCGATATGACAAAACCCTTCTCTCGTTCGAGAGCTTCCTAAACCTCGCCGCCACGCGGCTATGGCTGAAGTCTTTTGTCAACGCGGCCTAGGGACCTCACCGGCGGATTTCCATCAAGGCCAGCGGCACTCAAAACGCCGCACAAACAGGCCGGACATATGAAAGCAACCGATCAAAGCCATCGCGACCACAAAGCCCTTGCCATAGGGGGCGTCCACATATGAATCAGAAAACCGCCCAAAAAAGAATCCCCTTTGAATCAGCCAAATGTCATCCCGCTCTAACTCCTCGCCCAGCCAATGATATCTACGGCGGAAAACTCTAACCGCAACTGGTCCAGAATTCAGGTGGCAGAGCACCTGAAATGGAGGCGGCGCCGTTCTCACAGGTCAGAGCCGCACGCATCCCCGCAGGGTATCGCGCAGCACTGCAATTGAATTGCTGAGCGAGGCTTCGCCTTCCAGCCGCCCGTTGATACGTAGCATCACCGTCCCGCTTTGCTGCATGAGCAGGGGAACAAGTTGCGTACCCGTCACGCCGCCGATCCATTGAGTGCCGTTCGCATTGGCGCGCTGAACGGATATGCTAACGAGCCGACCGGAGAAGTTCCACGTCATCGTCATCGCATTGTCGGCGGAGGGCTTGTTGAGCAGCATCGCCATGTAGGGCTTTCCGCCTTCACAATAGAGACTGAGGGCTTCGATGTTGGGCGATGCCGCGGCGCTCACATAAGCCATGGGCGCGCGACCTTGCACCGGTACAACTTCCCAGGGTGTACCGGGAAGCGGCACTGCCGTTTCGGGCGGACTTTTGTCCAACAGCGTCTTGATTTCCGGCGCAATCGGCAGCCTAACGCCCGAAGCAGACGGATAAACTGTTAGCTTGCCGCGCTCCCAAAGGCCCACCTGCACCGCACGGCGCGCCGGGTCTATTATTATATAGGCCTGCTCCACACCGCCCTGATGCTGCGCATTGCCGGAAAGATAGTAATAGTTCCCAGCCCGCTGCAATGGCGAGACGGCTGAGAGATTGGTCCGCAGCGCAGCCATCTTCGGCCCCATCCGGGCCTTCAATGCCGCAGCCAAGGTACCCTTATCGAACAGGTCGATATTGTCCTTGGCGTAGCTTCCCGGATATTTGCCGACGAGGCTGGCGAGATTGGTCCATTCCGCTGGAATGCCTTGCACGGCCACCGCCGGCTCAGGCCGTGGCGGCAGTGGCGTGCCAGCAAGAGCGCTGCCCTGGCAGAGCGTGAACGGGCCGCCACCCGTGAAGGCCGCATGGAAAGAAGCCGGGCGTTGGCCGCGCGGCAGATCGGATTCAAAGCGGATGACACCGCGCTTCTCGTCGTCGTTCACATACATGAGAACCCGACCAAAATCATTGCTGCTAACTGGAAAGGGAAAAAATACTGCCATGATGCCGTCATAGCTCTGGCCCATGAAGGTGAGAGCATATTCCACCCGAGGGGGCTTTATTTCCCGACCATTGGCGCGGAACGTCATGCCCTTTTCATCGATGGTTACGCGCGGTTCCTTTGAGCAGTCGCCGCGCGGGGCGTAGCTGCCAAAGATATGGTCGACGCCCTGATCCTTGAAGCTGGATAGTGGTAGCGCCTGCGCACTTGCGGCAGCAATCGTGGCAATCGCACAAGCGGCAAGACCTACACCCGAAAGGCGGATTGTGGACGGCATGTGAAATGGCAATGTCATGTCGAATCCCCATCGAAGTGGTGACGGTTTTCGCGCGCACATGGCTCAGTCACGAGGTAAATTGGTGCGCCGGTCGCCTTGATCCTATTTGGCCAACAGGATAGCTGACTTAAGGGATGGTTTGGTTCTGGTCATGGATGCCCCCACGTGAAAGCCCTGCCCGGCAGGGACCGTGACGTGGTTAATACGATCTTGATGACTCTAAAATGAACGGGAAGGAATAGGTGAACTGACCTGACCCCCTGGTTTCCACCAGCCGGGATCAGAGCCCGGCCTTTTGCACTGCTATCCAACTTTCGACCACGCGGGTCATGCGCTCCGGATCGGGCATGCCGTACCGCAGCCGCATCCAAAAGTCGTCGGCGCGCGCTCGACCGCGCCAAGGCTGAAGCGCTGACAGCAAGCATCGGATGTATAAACTGATATCTTCGGATCTGAGATGGCACACCTCCCACCGCCCCGAGCAAAATAATAAAGTGCCATAATAAAGTTCTTTACCAAATGCCGAAAAACTGCTCATCTTCCAGCCGAGCGGCGAGAATCTTTTCCTCTCCGGAAATCTCCTTCTGGCCACTCCTCAAACTCGGGGCAGCTCGGCGAGCTGCCCCATTTTTGAACATCGACAATCGGGGACAAGGACGGGTTCGCGCAAGAAACGAAAAAATCGAGACAGGGAGAGATAGGGTGATGAATAAGAAAGCCTACTGGTTGGCAAGCGCCGTCGTGATGGCGTTGCCACAGGTCTCAAATGCTCAGGAAGTCATAGCCGAAGAGCCAGATGGCGGTGACAATGTCATCGTCGTGACAGCGCAACGTCAGGCGCAAAGCTTGCAAGACGTACCGATCGCTGTCAGCGCATTCAGCGCTGAGGCGCTTGAAAGCCAGCAGATCGAAAATGCCTCGGATCTACAGCTGACGCTGCCCAATGTATCTTTCTCGAAAGGCAATTTCACCTCAGCTTCATTCACTATTCGCGGCGTTGGCGACCTGTGCGTCGGCGTCACCTGCGATGCTGCGACCGCAATCCATGTCAATGGATCCCCCTTGTTCGGAACACGCCTGTTCGAGACCGAATATTTCGATCTGGAAAGGATTGAAGTCCTTCGCGGACCTCAAGGCACCCTGTTCGGCCGGAATGCGACCTCCGGGGTCGTGAATGTTGTGACCGCGAAACCCAAACTCTCCCGTTTCGAGGCTGAAGCGCAATTCGAGTATGGCAATTTCAACAGCATCGAAGCGCGTGGCATGGTCAACGTCCCGATCGGGGATATGATCGGCGTGAGGCTGGCGGGCATATATGTGAACCGCGACGGTTATACGACGAATCTCTATGATGGATCGGACATCGACGCTCGGGACCTCTATGCGTTGCGAGGCTCCCTTCGTTTCGAACCCGGTCCTGATACGACGATCGATCTCATGGGCTATTATTTCCGGGAAAAGGACACGCGCCTCAGAAACCAGAAACAAACGTGCCAACGCGATCCATTGGGCGTGCTCGGATGCCTGAACAATCGACGTGATTTCGATACCACGAACGCAAATTCAACGGTCGGTGCGACGCTCAGTTCATCCGAGTTCTTCGCCATTCAGGGCATTCCCGCCGTGCTCGGCCTCGGCAGCCTTTATGGCCCTGATGGGTTTTCCGGGTTTCAGGAGCCTGGCGATGTGCGTGTCGTCAACACGGCCTATACCCCTTTCTATTTTGCCGAAGAGCTACAGGTGCAGGCGCGCCTTGAGCAAAAATTCGGCGCGATGACCCTGACGGCCACCGGCATTTATCAGGATACTGAAGTCGATTCCAGGCAGGACTATTTTCTTGGAATTCAAAGCCGTGCCGGTTTCGCCCCGGCGCTCAATACGTTGGACTTTTTTGCGGCTAACGGATTACCGACAGGTCTTGCTCCGCCGGCGCCAGCCTTCATTCCCGGCTCTTCGGCCTATTTTTCGCCGATTGCCGGCGCTCTAATCCCGGACGGTCCGCAGGGCGTGCTGTGCACGTCGGATAATGATGATGGAAGCAGAGGCGCTTTCGAAGGGAACTCGCTGTGTTCCGAAACGCCGCTTTCTTTCGATCGATCTTCGGAACAACGCGAATCGTGGAGCGGAGAGCTCATCCTCACGAGTGACTTCGACGGGCCGTTCAATTTCCTGTTGGGCGGAATTTACGCGAAATCGAAAACCACCGACAATAGCTATTATGTGAACTCGTTTGCGCTCGATTACGCCAGTGCCGTATTGGGTTCATTCGGCTCCTTGTCGGGCGGCCTTCCGCCATCCTATTTCGCGACGTCGATGTATCGGAACAACTCGCTGGAATCGAATCTAGAGAGCTATGGCATTTTCGGCGAGGTCTATTTCGATCTAAGCGACCGGCTGACGTTGACCGGGGGGCTGCGTTACAATAATGACAAGAAGGATGTGACGGCGCGTACGACGCTGATCAGTTTCCTGAACCCTTATGCCAATGATGGAGATCCGTTCGATACCCCGATAACGCCCCTCACCGGGCCGTCTGGGCTTTTCGATGCCGACCCGGGGACGCCGGGCCAACAGCTCGCCCAGTTTCGCGAAGTAAGCTTCGACGAAATTACCGGACGAGCAGTTCTGGCCTTCGAGGTTACGCCGGACAATTCACTCTATGCATCTTATTCTAGGGGTTACAAATCCGGCGGGATCAATCCTCCGCTTTCTCCGATTTTCGCCGTCAGCGAGAGTTTCGGCTCTGAAACGATCGATGCCTTCGAGATCGGCTCCAAGAACGTCTTCGCAAACGGCGCGTTACAACTCAATGCCACCGCATTTTACTACAAATATAGTGGACTGCAGCTCAGCCGCATCGTGGCAAGAACGTCCGTGAATGACACGGTTGACGCCAATATCTGGGGTGTCGAACTGGAGTCTGTCATCAGGCCGGACCCGAACTGGCTTATCAATCTGTCCTTCAGCTATCTCAATGCCAAGGTCGCCGGCGATCAATTCTTCTCCAATCCGCGTGATCCGGGCGGCGGGGATCCTGATGCCGTGATTATCAAGGACATCAGCAATGGTGCGCACTGCGCTGTCACGGGACCTGCGCCTGGCGTTGCTGAT
This sequence comes from Sphingopyxis sp. 2PD, assembly GCF_005503695.1. Classification (GTDB taxonomy): domain Bacteria; phylum Pseudomonadota; class Alphaproteobacteria; order Sphingomonadales; family Sphingomonadaceae; genus Sphingopyxis. The sequence continues at coordinate 36,979 of NZ_SCMU01000026.1, read as the reverse complement.
GCGTTCGTTGCGGGCGTAAATGCGGCTCTCGGCCTTCGCGCACCGCAGGAATTTCCTTCGGACGGCAATATCGCCTCCAGCGGCGCGTTCGGCATTTGCGGTGTCCTCGCGAGCGCTATCCCTGCGAACAGCGGGATCCAGGTATTGAGTCCTGGCGTCGAGGTTAACATCAAGGGCAACACATTGCCGCAAGCGCCGAATGTCAAGGTCTCGATGGGCGTGCAGTACACGGCAGAGGTCGGGAATGGTATGACACTCGTCCCCCGCGTCGACATTTCCATGACCGGAAAGCAATATGGCAATATCTTCAACGGCAGAATTAATCGCATCCAACCTTTCGTACAGGCTAATGCAGTTTTGCAGTTGAATGGTGCCGACGAGCGCTGGTTTGTCCGGGGGTTCGTTCAGAATATCTTCGATAGCAACTCAGTTACCGGACTTTATGTCACCGATGCATCTTCCGGTAATTTTACAAATATCTACACGCTTGATCCGCGGCGTTATGGTGTCGCGATCGGCGCAAAATTCTAATGCTTTAGCTGTCCCAATCGATCGGGAAAAATTATACCGCATGAAAATCGCGGCGTCGGAGGGCCAGTAGCAGGCCCTCCGACGCCGATTTCATGCGCCAATTGCAGTCTTGGGCGAGGAATGGGTGTGAGATACGTCCGGCGTGCGCACTGCGGAAACTTGCGTCTCGCGCGAGCGATATGGGAGGCACATTGGCTCCTGCCCCTCGAATCTGACCGGCCCCCACCGAGTGGTCCGCGTGGACTGTTAGGTGTTTAGTCCCAGCATGTGATGGAGTGGTTTCATATCGAAGATATCTGGCTTGGATTTCCGGAGCTCTTCGATGGCCTCGTAGGTTGTCTTGAAGCGCAGAGCCTTCAACTGCTTGGCGAAGTTGTAAGCGACGAGCCAGTCGCGGACATGGCGGCGCAGTTCATTGATCGACGTGTAATGGAAGGATTTGACGGTGGCCTCCTTGATGGTGCGCACCATCCGTTCGGCCTGGCCGTTGGTCCATGGGTGATAGGGCTTGGTGAGGCGATGCTCGATGCCGTTCTGCTCGCAGACACGGCCGAAGATATGGCCGATCCATCCCAGTGGGCCGCCTTGGTCCCGCTGCACGAACTGTACGCCGTTATCTGTCAGGATGGTGTGGATCCTGGTAAGTGATAATTTTCCCCCACGCGGGGCGGACGGGCGCGGGCTTCGATTAGAAGCTGGCGCCTAATTTCGTTGTATCTAATTTCGATCGTGCTTTGCTCAGGCGGCGTTGGCGGTGGCACTCGTTTCGAACGTCATTTCGGCGGCCTTTGTATCGACCCAGTTCCCAGGTAGCAGGTCATCGATGGGCTCGCCGTCGCCGCGGGTGACGATGCGGGCAAGGACGTCGGCCAGGTAGGCGGCGGGGTTGATCGCACCCAGCTTGCAGGTCTCGATCAGCGACGCGATCGCCGCCCAGTTCTCGGCGCCCAGTTCGTGGCCCGCGAACAACGCATTTTTCCGTTGGAGTGCGATCGGCCGCATCGACCGCTCCACCGGGTTGTTGTCGATGTCGATCCGGCCATCGTCGAGGAACCGGACGAGCCCGGCCCAGTGGCTCAGTGCATAGTTGATCGCCTTGAGGGTCGGCGAGCCGCTGAACATGCGCCGGCGCTTGGCGTCGAGCCAGTCATGCAGCTCGTCGACGATCGGGCTGGACCGCGCCTAGCGGACGGCAAGGCGCTCCTCGGGCGTGCGACCGTGGATCTCGCGCTCGATGTTGTAGAGCAGCCCGATCCGGTGCAGCGCTTCGGTGGCGATCGGCGCGCCATCGCCCTTGCCGCCGGCGTCGAAGAAGCCGCGGCGAACATGCGCCCAGCAATAGGCCAGCACCGAGGGTCCGCCGGGACGTCCCGCCTTGCCGAACTGGCCATAGGCTTCATAGCCATCGACCTGCAGGATGCCGTGATACTCGCCGAGGAGCTTCGCCGCCCACATGCCGCCCCGGCCCGGCATGTAGCTGTAAACGATCGCGGGTGGATCGACCCCGCCATGCGGGCGGTCGTCGCGGACCATCGCCCACAGGTAGCCCGTCTTCGTCTTGCCGCTGCTCGGCGCCAGCACCATCGCGGTGGTCTCGTCGACGAACAGGCGATCGCTCTTCAGAAGCTCCGCCTTCTGCCGGTCGACGATCGGCTTCAGATAGCCCGCCGCGCGGCCGACCCAGCCCGCGAGCGTCGCGCGATCGATCGTCACGCCCTGGCGCGCCAACATCTGCGCCTGCCGGTAGAGCGGAAGGTGATCAGCGTATTTCTTGACGAGGATATCGGCGAGCAGCGCTTCCCTCGGCAGGCCGCCCGGCACCACATGCGCGGGAGCCTTCGCCTGCGCGACGCTATCGCCGCACGATCGGCACACCATCCTCGGCCGCACCGTCACGATGACGCGATATTGGGCGGGGATGATGTCGAGTCGTTGGGACCGATCCTCGCCGATCCGGTGCAGCGCACCGCCGCAGCCCGCGCAGCAGCCGGCCTCCGGCGCGATCTCGATCTCGTGACGCGGAAGATGCGCCGGCAGCGAGGCGCGGGTTCGTCCGCCGCACGCTTGCGCCGCGGCGGCGCGATGCCGGTGGCTTCCTCGCCCTGTTCGACCAGCAGTTCGGCTTCGGCCATCGATACGTCGCGATCTTCGAGCGCCAGCGCGAGCTGGCCGCTGTCGATCTTCTCCGACCGCTTGCCGAAGTGCATGCGATTGAGGACATCAAGAAGGTGCTGGAGCCGGGCGGAGCGGAGCCGTTCGGCGATGATCATCGCCTTTAGTGCCTCGACGTCGTCGGGCAGCTCTTCCACCCCCTCGCTCATGGTGCGGATGGATACATTATTTCGCGGTTTTCTGCCCGTTTTGTGCGGCAAGACGAGTCATTTTCACGGCCTATAACGCCATCACCGGACGCGCCACACGCGGGGCATGAACACGCGCCCAGTCGAGCCCTTCGATCAGCGCCGAAGCCTGCGCCGCGGTAAGGCTCATCACCCCGTCGCCGAAGCGCGGCCAGCGGAACGTGCCCGTCTCGAGCCGCTTCGTCACCAGCACCAGGCCGGTCCCGTCCCATAGCAGCAGCTTGATCCGATCGGCGCGCTTGCGGCGGAACACGAACATGATTCCGGAGAAGGGGTCGCGGTTCAGCTCGTGCTGCACGAGCGACGCCAGGCCCACCATTCCCTTGCGGAAGTCGACCGGCTTCACCGCCACCAGCACTTTGAGTGGTCCCGGCGGGATGATCATGTCGACACCTGCACCGCGAGCAGCACCCGCTCGATATGGTCGGCAGTCACGCCGTCGGGAATGCGGATCGTCATGCCCTTGATGTTGATGCGGATCTCGGCGCCGCTGCCCTGCGCCTTCGGCTCCTCGACCATTGCCGGAACGAAGGCCGGCGCGTCGTCCGATTCCATCCGTTCGCGCGCTTCCCGGCGCCAGGCGTAGAGCTGCTGCGGCAGGATATCGTTCCGGCGCGCGATATCCGCGACGTTCGCCCGCGGCGCCATACTCTCGGCGATGATCCGGGCCTTCGCTTCCGGCGTCCACTGCCGACGCTCGCGACCCGCCGGGATCACCTCCATCGGGCGAGCACGACCGTTCCCGTTGCTTTCGAAGCTACTTTCGAACGTCGTTACATCGCCCATCGCTAGTTACGCTCCCGATACAGAAGGCGCGCAACATAACGATCTCAGAACATTCGAAAATGTGGGGGTAAATTAGCGCTTACGGTGGCCTGCTGCCGGTTTGGTGGACACCGAGATAAGTTCATTCAGGCTACCCCAGCTTCACGTTCGAAGTCGATAGGACTGAGGTAACCCAAGGTCGAGTGACGCCGGGTCGGGTTGTAGAAGCATTCGATATAATCGAACACGTCGGCCTTCGCCTGCGCCCTCGTGCGGTAGATCTTCTTCCCGATCCGCTCGGTCTTGAGCGAGGAGAAGAAGCTCTCCATGGCGGCATTATCCCATACATTGCCGGACCGGCTCATTGAGCAGGTGACCCCATTGTCGGCCATGAGCCGCTGGAACTGCTCGCTGGTATACTGGCTGCCCTGATCCGAGTGATGCAGGAGAGCATCGGGCTTGCCGCGCCGCCAGATCGCCATGATCAGCGCATCGGTGACGAGCTGGGCTGTCATGTTGGGAGTCATCGACCATCCGACCACCCGGCGCGAGAACAGGTCGATCACCGCAGCAACATAGAGCCATCCCTCGGCCGTCCAGATATAGGTGAAGTCGGCCACCCACTTCTGGTTCGGCCTGTCTGCCGTGAACTGGCGATCGAGCACGTTGCCGGCGATGACCGAACGATCGCCGTGATCCTTGGGAAGCCCGCGTCGCCGCGGCCTCGCTCGCAGACCCTGCGCCCGCATGAGCCGTTCGATCCGGTGCAGGCCGCAGGACACCCCATCGGCCAGCAGGTCGTGCCAGACACGGCGCGCGCCATAAGTGCGATAACTTCCTACATGGCTGGCACGGACCTTCGCACCGATCACCTCGTCGTCGCGGGCACGCTGCGACGGCGGGCGGATCAGCCAGGCATGGAAGCCGCTTCGCGAGACACCGAGCGCCCCGCACATCCATGCCACCGGCCAGATCCCTCGGTGCTTCGCGATGAACTGGAACTTCATATCGAGTCCCTCGCGAAGTAGGCGGCGGCTTTTTTTAGGATGTCGCGCTCCGCCTTCAACTTGGCCAGCTCGCGCCGCAGGCGATCGATCTCCATCTGCTCCGGCTTCATCTGACCGTGACCGGGAAAGGCATGACCCGGATCGGCGGCAAGCTCCCGGACCCATTTACGCAGCACGTTCGCATGCACATCCAGATCGCGCGACGCCTGCGCGATCGTCACCCCGCGTTCGCGGACCATCCTCACCGCCTCAAGCTTGAACTCGCGGCTGAACTTCCTTCTTTGCATTGTGGACCTCCGATAGGTGGAAACACCCTATCTCGGTGTCCACCAAACCGGCAGCAGGCCACGGATCCTGTATGGCACCGTCTTGATAAGCACGCGCAGGAACGCTGCCGCGGCAAGCTTGGTCGCCCGGCGATAGATGCGGGCGAACACCAGCTTCGAGGTGCGGTCCACTTCGACATAGAGGAAGCCTCTTCCGCCTTCATAGCGCAGTTCCGCGATATCGACGTGGAAGTAGCCAATCTCATATTTCTTGAACTTCTTCGGCTTCTCCCGATCGGCTTTGGGCAACCGACTGATCCCGTGGCGTTGCAGGCAACGGTGCAGCGACGAGCGTGTCAGGTGTGGGATCACGTCCTTCAGCGCGATGAACACGTCGTCGAGCGGCAATCGCGCCTGCACCGGACACCGGATGTGTTCGAGGTGCTGGAACGGGGCTGCGCGCAAGTGGGTTATCCCGCCTCGATCAGGGCTGACAATGGCAGCGAATTTTATCTCCCGCGAGCTCGATCTGTGGGCCTACATGAAGGGCGTGACGCTCGACTTCTCGCGGCCTGGCAAGCCCACCGACAACGCGTTCATCGAGAGCTTCAACGGCAAGGAATGCCTTAACGCCCACTGGTTCATGAGCCTGGATGACGCGGTGCGAAAATGCGAGGCTTGGCGTAGGGACTACAACGAGGTACGACCGCACAGCGCGATCGAAAACAAATCACCGATATCGCTCATGTTGGCATCAGCGGCACATGGCCCGCCCTGATGTCAGCACGCTGGAAGGCTGCCAGCAGGGCGGTCCAGAAACGGGTAGCAGCTCAGAAGCCATCGAGTATCTTGGCAAGTTCTGGACGATCCTGGGATGTCGGTTTGCCCCGAACTTCGTCGTTCTGATCGCAATGCAACTCGGGTACGCAAATCCTTGTCCCTGGTTCACTTGACAAATTTTCAGAAGTAGCAATTTTAGCTCCTATCCTGAGTAGCAGGTAAAGATTGTGCTGTTCTTGACTGATTTTCAGCAGGGACTCGAACCTCGGCGCGCAGAGGTTCCTGGGCGCGTTCAAATTCGCCGCGGTGTGCAGCCCATCCTGCTCGTCTGCCGATATGAGTCCAGATCAGATATTCGATGTCGGCCCATTCGAATGGCGCTGGATCGATCGACGAAGCTTGGCTGTAGTCAGGGTCCAACAAGGGAAGAAGGACGAACGCGGGCGCGAGACGGAGCGCCGCTGCGCAACGTAAATGGTCATCGAGCGCCACGGCCGGGTTACCGCTCTCGATCTCTCGTAGCCAACGAACGCTCAATCCAACTCTGCGGGCAAGATGCTCCTGACTCAAGCGACGGCGAAGACGCTCGCTTTCGATGCGCCGCCCAGAGAACTCCTTGAGCTGATCCAGCGAAGCGACGCCGCCCTTCTCGCATGTCCTGGTGTCCGACATGAGCTTCCGTCCGAATAGTATGTGGTGCGCTAGCGCTCCATGCGAGGCTGGCTATCGCTGAGCGACACAGCAAGTAGAGATGCTTTCAGTCTATTAGCTTCGTTCATCTTCAAGGATTTCAGTCTGTGTCGCGCCTGACGCAATTCCCTTCAATTCATTGATTCCAATATGAAAGTTGGAATCACGATGCTCGGCTGCGGCACAATCGTGCCGCCTTGGGGAACGCGCCTGCCCTCACGATTGCCGCTGGCTCACAGCGCGTCCATCTATCCCTCCGTTCCGACCGGCTGACTTATCACTGGCTGCCTCATCGGACGTTCACGCAACCCACATCGAACGGGCGCCGTCGCGCCAGGGAGGACTCATGTCATGCGATTCCGCGAACGATCGTGCTGCGCCTCGATTCCGGTTATCGTCATTATCGGCGAACGGCCCCTTCAAGAAACCTGCCGTCTTACTGGCGGCGGCCGCACTTCTCGCCTCGCCGGTCGTTTGTGCACAAGAGAAGACGGAGAAGGTGTTGCTGGCAAAAGGCGCGGCTGCTGACCGGGATCGACGCGCTCGCGAGCCGCGATGCTACCTCGAACCCCGAGCCGCTGATTGCGCGCGTCCAGGCGCCCGCCGTGCTGCCGAATGACGTCAAGGCCAATCTCTCGGGCTGCTTCGTCATCGGCAACGCGACGGGCAGCCTCGCCAAGGAGCGGGTCGAGGTCCAGCTCGTATCGCTGTCCTGCGTCGATTTCGACGAACGCTCGGTGGTCGACCAGCCGATCAAGGGTTTCTTCGTCGACACCGACGGCAAGAAGGGGCTGTCGGGCAAGGTGGTAACGCGCGCCGGCGCGAGTCTCGCGCGCGCCTTCATCGCCGGCACGATCAGCGGGATCAGCCAGACGGTCGAGAACACGGTCGGTGACGTGTCGACATCGGCCTTGGGTTCGGTGCGGACGCTCGATGTCGGCGACGCCGCCAAGGTGGGGATCGCAGGCGGCCTCTCGAAGTCGTCCGACAAGCTCACCGACTTCTATCTCGATCTCGCGCGGCAGGCGGGACCTATCGTCGAAGTGGGCGCCGCCAAGGACGTCGTCGTCGTCATCCAGGAAGGCGTCACGCTCGAGATCAAGCCGACCGCCGGGAGCAAGTTCTGATGCCCCCGCCCATCCTCGGAGGAATATCGATGACCGATATGTCAAACCGGCGCCGCGCGCGCCTCTGCTCAGCCGCACTCTTGCTTGCCGGCGTCTTGCCACTCTCAGGGTGCGCAACGCTCGGCTCAGCGATGTCGCCGTACAGCGAAAAGTTCAGCTGCAAGAACGACGATCACGGCCAGTGCATCCATCCCGAGAAAGCCTATGAGGATGCGGCGGAGGGCCGGGCTTCGCGTTCGGACCCGGCGGTGACACGCGACAAGATATTGCTCAAGGCGAACCAGCGCGGCACCGCGCGCCGAGGACGCAGCGATGCTGATGCCTATGGTGATTACCGCGACAGCGTCTACCGGGAGCTTCAGGGGCTGATCGAGGCGCCCGAGGCGCCGATGCTGCGGCCGGCGCAGGCGGTGCGAACACTGATCCTGCCCTATGCCGATCGGAACCGGCCCGACCGGCTCTATATGCCGCGTTTCGTCTATTCGGTGCTTGAGCCCCCCTCCTGGGTCGTCGGCGGCTATCTCGTGCCGCCGGTCTCAGCCGCGGCGCGCGTGCCGGTGCTCGAGCAGATCCGCGAGGTGCCCGGAAGCGAACTGACGCCGCCGGTTGTGCCCGCGCGCGCGGAGCCGCGGCCATGAAGGCGCCCGGAACCGGCGGTGGTCTTACCTTCTCCGACCTGCACCGCGCCGTTGCGCGCGACCGCTATTCGGATTTCCTCCCGCTCGTCGCCTGGGTCGAGGAAGAGGAAGCCTTTCTCTGCATCGATGATGGCTGGGGCTATGCTTGGGAGTTGACCCCTACCGCCTATATGTTCGCGCATGTTCACCAGGCGCTGCTCGGCCTGTTCAACGCCCAGTTTCCCGAGAACAGCGTCGTCCAGCTTATCAGCTTCGCCGACCCGCTGATTGCGCCAGCGCTCGACGCCTATCTCGACCTCAAGACCCGGCCAGATCCGCTGATCCAGGCATCGGCGCGCCGGACGCACGCTTATCTAAACGAAGGCCGGAACGGGCTTGGCGCGCTCCACGGCATTCCGGTGCGTGATTTCCGGACCTTCCTCGCTGTCAAAACGCGCGCCCCCATGCACAGCGACCTGCGCCGCCAGATCGAAGAGCAGCTTGCCAAGCTCGGCATTCGCCGCGTCGAGCCGCACGAAATGATCTCCTTCTATCGCCGTATCTTCAACGGCGTCTTCGAGGACGCTCCTGGCGTATTCGCCAGCGGTGCAGCCGGGCACCCCGCCCCGCCGATCCGCAAGCAGATCGTCGATGCCGGCCCCGATCTCGCTTTCGACGGACCCGAAGTGTTCCTCGGGGGCCAGGTCGCACGCTGCCTGACGCCGAAAGCGCCGGCGAGGCGGGTTACCGCGGAACACATGAACCGGCTGATGGGCGGGATGCGCGGGAGCGCCGAGGACAGCGACCAGATTGGCGGCCCCTTCCTCTATTGCCTCAACATCCTCTTCGACCATTCGCAGTTCGAAATTCACAAGCGCGCCCAGATATTGTCGGCGCAGAAAGCGGCGGGCAGCTTTGCGGTCGAGGTCGGCAAACAGATCGAGGAAATCGGCTGGGTGCTCGACGAGGCCGGCAACAGCCGTTTCGTCTCGGTCATGCCGACCGTCTGGGTGTTCGGCCGCGATTCCCATCACGCCCGCGAGATGGCCGCGCGCGCCAAGCGCCTCTGGGAAAGTGAACCGCTGCCCTGGATGGTGCAGGAAGAATCCTACCTCAATCCGATCTTGCTGACCGCGAGCCTGCCGTTCGGCCTTTATCCCGAGCGCCGAACGATCAAGATGCTCGAGCGCGATTTCCGGATGCCGGTGAAGGCGGCAGCGCTGATGGCGCCGATCCAGACCGACTTTCGCGGAGGCGGCCGCCCTGCCCTGCTCTATGTGGGCCGCAAGGGTCAGCTCGTCACACTCGACCTCTTCGATCCGCGCATCAACAATTATAATTTTGTGGTCGCGGCCGAAAGCGGCGCGGGCAAGAGTTTCCTCCTCAACGATCTCTGCCGGCAATATTATGCCCAGAACGCCCTCATCCGCATCATCGACATTGGCGGATCCTACCGCAAGCTCTGCACCCTCTGCTCGGGTCGTTATATCGACGTCGGCGAGGAACGGCTGGTTCTGAACCCGTTCGACCTCGGGCTCGCGCTAGACGGCGAGGACAAGCATTCGGCGATCGCGATGGCGGTCGCGATCGTTGCCGAGATGGGGAACGCGGCGACGCGCAAAGGCGTTTCGACCTCAGAATGGAATCTCATCAAGTCGGCCGTCCAGTGGACGATCGATGGGGGCTATGCCGATGAAGGCATCGACTCGGTCCGCGCCTGGCTCGGTGCCTATCCGCAATTTGCCGCAGCCGATCTCGACCGTGTCGAGCATCTGAAGCCGGTCGCGCGCGAGCTCGCGTTCAATCTCAGGGATTTCGGCTCGGATGGCGCTTACGGGCACTTCTTCAACGGGCCGTCGACCTTCGACATCTCCGCCGACGAGTTCGTCGTCCTCGAGCTCGAGCGGCTGAAAGCCATGCCTGACCTGTTCAACGTCATCGTCATGGTGGTGGTAAATGCGGTGACGCAGGAGCTCTACCTCTCGGCGCGCGACCGGCCCCGCTTCGTGCTTTGTGACGAAGCAGCGCAGTTCATGACGAAAAGCGATGGTCAGGATCTGTCGCGGCTGGCTGAAGCCTTCGCACAAGGCTACCGCCGTGCCCGCAAATATCAGGGCAGCTTCGGCATCGTCCTCCAGTCTATGAACGACCTCACGCTGTTCGGCGGCACAGGCCAAGTCATCCTCGAGAATGCGGCGACGCGGTTCCTCCTGCAAGGCTCCACCTATGATCGTGCTGTCGAGAGCAAAATTCTTGACTATTCCGGGTTCGTCCTCGACCTCCTGAAATCGGTCCGCAACAACAAGCCGAACTATAGCGAGGTCTTCATCGACTCTCCGCTCGGGCTCGGGGTCGCGCGGCTTGTCGTCGATCCCTTCAGCTACTGGATCAACACCAGCGCGCCCGGCGAAGTCGCGGCGTTCGAAGCACTGATCCGGGCCGGGCGATCGCCGCTCGAGGCTGTGTGCGAGCTCGCCGACGTCGATCCCCGCGAGATATTGGGCGATAGCCGCGACTTGCCGCGAGCATCGGAGCCAGCGGCATGAAGCGGCCTTCGCTCCATCCCGACGAGCTAGCGATGCAGCTCGACGCCATGTTGCCCGCCGATCGGGCGCTGTTCGACGCGGCCGTTGCGGCAGTGGCCGAGCGGCAGGCACTGGGTTGGCGGTTCCGGCTCGTCATGATCGAATCCGTCATGATGGCTGGCCTCGTTCTCATCGCCGGACTGCTGGTTGACCAGCCGACGTCGCTGTTTACGCAGGCGTCGGTGACGGTCGGAATCGCTTGCTTCGCAAGCGGGCTGGTCCTGATCTGGCTCTCGTCCGTGACGAGCGGTCTGATGCTCCGGTGGCGCGGTCATCGGCGGACACGATGAACGGCCTCCTCTCCCACGCTCCTTCGCCCATCGCGGTCAGGTTGGCCGTCGGTGGCCTGATGCTCGGCCAGGCGCAAGCCCTCATCCTCTTCGCCGCGCCCGGCCCAATCGCGAACTCGCCGCGATCGCTCATCGTCGTGCTGAGCCTTCTCTCGTTGGTTTCACTTGTCGGTGCGATCATCGGTGTTGGCAGCTCCGATCCGCGAGAAAGATGGAGGAGATATCGTCGTGGAACATGATCGCGGTAGCATTCGAGTGGCCGCCTGGCAGTTTGGCACCTCGTTGATGCTCGTGTTTGGGGCATTCGTCATCGCCGCCACGGCGCGTGGACAGACCGCGGCGATCGGGCGCACCTGGGCGATCGCTGAACCCGATGCCCTTTCTGAAATCGAGGCGCGCGTTGCGCAGCAGCCGAAAAGCATCGCGGGTCGTTTCGGTCCGCGTGAGAAGTGGAGCGCAATGCAGTCAGCCGCCCTCGGCGTTGCGCGCGCGAACAGGAAACGAAGCGTCGTGCCGTTCCACACGCTCGATTTTGAGGTCCGGTTGGACGACGGCAAACTGCTCTATCCCAAAGGCTACACCTTCAACCCCCTCACCTATGTGTCGATGCCGCAGCGCCTGATCGTGGTTCATTCGCGCGACCTGAACTGGGCGCTTGGCCACGCGCGGGCGAGCGACTGGATATTGCTCGCCGGAGGCGGCCCGGAGGTGACCGACCCGATCGCACTCGGAGAGAAGGTTGCGCGCCCGCTGTTCATTCTCGAAGAGCGCGTGAAGGAGCGGCTCGATCTTCGCGTTGCGCCGGTCATAGTCGCGCAGGTCGGACAAAAGCTCGAGGTCAGCGAGTTCGCGCTTGAACGAAAAGGCCCGGCTCCCGCGAGCCAAATCCTACGCTCGGCGAGCACGCCGTAATTTCGCCAGCTCTTTTTTGGCGCCTTCATCCAATCGCAAATCCGGTCATCCGCCTATTCGGACGCCGCGACCCAGGGGAGCTCTAATCGGAAACGAAGACAGAGTTCTTCATCTTGACGCCCGCCTGGCTCCGGCTGGACGGGCGTCTTTTTTTACTTCGATGAAGTTCGCAAGATTCCGCAGGGTCCCATTTGGCCCGATCGTCGACTTCGTTGATGCCTGGAGGAACTCGCTTCGCAAGAAGCGAGCTTTGGTGCCTTCCCTTCGCCATGGTCTGGTCCGCAAGGACGCGACGGGACCGCGAGCAGACATCTGATCGGCAAATCCAACCTCAGCGTCACGGAAGCCGGCCCCGCACCGCTGATAGCGGCAACGATGTGCCCATCCGCGGCATATCCTTTCCCATCTGGTTGCGACGAGCATGTCGGCGGGTCCATCTCCGCTTCGGGCAGGCCAATCGCCCATACAGAGCGCCGAAGCCTCATCCAACCTTTTCAGCGCCCTACCTGGCGGAACGGAGAAGTCATGCCAGCTTGCCGACACTTGCGCGCGACTTCCGCATCGGGGAGCAGCGGCGCCAGGCGCCAAGTCGAGCCGAAGAAGACGCGCCGGTCCTTTCGCTGGGCGGTACCCGTCGGGCTCGGCGCAGTTCTCGCTTTCATCCCCGCTCCAGCGCAAGCATCCAAATGTCCGAGCGACACGATCTTCAACCCGATCACCAAGGTGCGTTGGAACTGCATCTTCCCCATCACCATCGGCGGCGTGCGCGCCGGCAGCTACGACAAGCTCGACAAGGCGCTCGACGCACAATCGGCGTCGAAACCGCTGTGTGCGTGCCGCAAAGGTGCAACCTTCTGGTTCGGTGTCAAGGTCAGTTTCTGGACTCCGAACCGGATGATCGACGTGGTGACCGAACCCGGCTGCATGATGGCGCTCGGCACGGACATCATGGCGACCGGCGGCAAGCTCCAGGGCAGCCAGTCGTCGATTTCGGACGGCACGAACACGACGAAGTTGTTCGCGCAGATGCACTATTATGTCGCGCCGGTCTGGAAGATGCTCGACATGTTCAGCGATCTTCCGTGCCTCGAGGATGACGGTTTCGACGTCGCGCTGATGACCGAGGTGATGCCGACCTGGCAGTCGGGGACGCTGGGAGCGATCATCCAGCCCGAAGGCATCCTGTTCGGCAATCCCGCGGCCGGCCTTGCCTGCATGTCCGACAGCGCCGCGGCGGCAGCGGGCAAGGTCATCGACCCGCTCTTCTGGTGCATGGGCAGTTGGGGAAGCACCTATCCTGTCGCCGGCGACATTCACATGGGCGACCGCGTCGAAGCCTGGGCGGGGCTGGCAGCGCGCGGCACGTTCATGATGGGCCGGCTCGGCGCGCTGACCATCCATTCGGCGGACGGCTGCTCGTTCAAGCCGCAGCCGATCTGGACCAAGAGCCGATACAAACTCCAGCTCATGGAGCCGGTGAAGGGCGGCAAGTGCGTCAACATCGGCCGTCCCGGCGCGCTCTGGACCTCCGGCAAACACGCGCCGGGCAAGGACAACGCCCAGTTCATGCTCTTCGAGAAAGCGATCTGCTGTGCCGGCATTTCGACGCCCTGACCCGGCACTTCCCGATCGTCTCGTGCGCAGCCCGGAATCGGCCCGGTCTGCCCGCCACAGCCCCGGTGGCTGCCGGCAGGCGCGCGAGGCGGGAGCGGCGCCCTGCCCCCTCTCGGGCGCCGCTCCACCTGCAGACGATACGGGTAAATTGCCATCGCCACAAGCGAGACCGGCCCTGATCCCGCCGTGTCCTCGGGTAAAAGCGGTGCTCACGGTGTTCGACGGCCAGGCCGTCTATCGGCACCTCTCGCCCGGATCCGATGACTTCCGGGCGGGAGACCTGTTTCGGCTCGCGCATGGATCGCGCACTGTGGACGGTGATCGTTCGTGAAGCGCTCGGTTTCTCTCCTGTTGCTGCCGATGGCGGCAATGGCTTCCGCCAGCACACTGGCGCAGTCAGTCGAGGACCGCGCGCGCGCAGCCGCGGAAGCTTCTCGCGCGAAGTCCTCGACCAGCAAGGCGATCCAGGAGAATTACCTCACCCCCGGCCTCAGCGGACAGCCGATCGCGACGGTCGATCGCAGCCAGAGCTTTACGCCGAGTCTCGCCTGCCAGAAAACATCGAGCCTCCTCGAAATCCTGATCCAGCCTGACGGCACGGGCGACATCAACACCGTCCGCATCGCCCGCGACACCGATCTCGACGGCAGCTTCGACCGCGTGTCCACCTTGCCCGTGCCCGTCTCGGGCATCTGCGCCAACGGCGTCATCGCTTGCCAGCCCGGAAGCTGGAACGCGTGCAACTATCATCGTTGGAACGTCGATGTCTCGGGCGACCTGGGGCTCGCCGCCGCCGAAATGGCCGAACTCGCGGGCTGTTACTGCGTCAACAACAGCTGCGGCGCGAATCTCGTGATGGACAATCTGCCGTCGGTGCTCAAGGATCTCGGCGGCGGCGCGATCGGCGCACTCACGAGCCACGATCCCCGCGTCGGCGTGGCCGAGGCGCGCATCAACGGCCCGCTGATCCAGTATGTCGGAGCGCAATCAACCGCCTGCACGGCTTTGCCGGACCTTCCGCAAACAGCCTATCGCGGCCGTCCGACTTCGATCCTCGGCGACGCCGCGGCGACCGCAGCCGGAAGCTCGCTGTTCCAGAGCCTCAAGGGATCGCCCGCCGGCATCGGCAAGGCCGAACAGGTCCGCGCCTGCACGATCGAACGCGACGTCACACTGCGGCCGCTCGCGTATGAGGATATCGTCTCCGCGACGGGCGTCATCTATTCGGTTCAGGGCTGCGGCGAAGGCTGCCGACGCTTTCGCATCATCGGAGATGGCAATTGCAGTAGCGCGCCGCCGATCTTCACCGCGCGCTTCGAAGTCAGCGACCCCGCGAAGCTCCTGTCGGCGCGGATCGTCGAGATGGGCGCCGACGACTGGGTCCAGGGCCGCATCAACGGCCGCGTCGTCGGCTCCGCGGGGCCGCGTCCGTGGCTGACGACAGGATTGCCTTCAGGCGACTGCCGCACCGATGGCGGCGCGGCGCGCAATTACACCTCCTATGATTTTACCACCGACCTGCGGGCGGGGCCGACGACGGTGTCGGCACGCGTGCGCGGCGGCGGCGGCGGTGCGCCTCTCACGACCGAATGGGGACTGGTTGACGTCGAGATTCGCGTTTCGGACGCATGCGAACCGAGCGACCGGCTCGTCGACCAGTGCGAAGATATTGGCGCCAATCAAAAGTGCCGCCTCGACAGCGAGAGCGTCGATGGCGTCCAGACGTTTCTGAACGGCGTCGGCACCGGCCTTCGCCCCCTCCCGCGGTCGCGCCAGTTCGGCACGGGCAGTTGCACCGCTACCCTTACCCGCGACTTTTTCCTGCGCCAGCGGACCTATAAATGCGCGATCGACACCGGCGCGATGCCCGAACCCGACCTGTCGCGCGGCGCCTATATCATCGATCGTTCGACCGAGACGCTGCTCGCCGACCGCGTTCGGACGGCCGACGGCGGCAGCGCCGCGTCTACGCGCGCCTTCGCGCTTCCCGATCGCGGCTCGGTTCCAGCTTGCGAGGCGGTCTGCAAGACGCGCTCTGCGAAAGCCAATACCGACGCGGCGCCTGCGGGCGTCGTCGGCGCGCAGCAGACCAGCCCGACCGGCTTCGACACCTTCTATCACGCCTGCTCACCGGGCAATGTCTGTCCCGCCGGTCCCGGCGAGACCATCGTCACGCCCTGCGGCTGCCTTGATACCTTTCCCGAGGCGGTGGTCATGATGCAAACGGTCAGGCTCGCTGGCGCCGATCTCGCCTGCACGGCGACAGCGCGATGATGGGCCGCTTTCTCTTCTGGCCGTCGCGCCTCGCGCTGATCCTGTTCGGCATCGTCGCCTTCGCGCTCGCCGTTTACGCGTCGGCAGCGCAGGCGCAGCAGATTTGCGCGGTCGACCTCAATGGCAATGGTGACGCCGACGACGCGGGCGAGACCGCTAGCTGCGTCGGGATGCAAGGTGGTAGCTGGCAGTGCCCGATCGAACGGGCATCGTGCGCGCCCGAGCCCGGCGGCGCGTCGTCCTGCCCGCTTGGTTCGCAATATGCGTGCGAGACGCTGGCGAGCGGCGGCGTGCCGAGTTGCTCGCCGAACGCCTGCATCGATACCGCGGCAAACCCGATCGAGGATGAACCCGTCGTCGACGATCCGGGCGCGCCCGCCGACGGCGAAGTCGACACCGACGGCAATTGTCTCGGGAACATCGAGATATTCGGCGGCCGCGCGCTGCGCTGCCGCCCAGCGGGCCTCAAGACAACCTTTTCCAACTGCTGCAAGGACAAGGGTAAGATCGTCAAGGACGGAATGGGCTCGTCGATCGCGTCGACGCAGACGAAGATCGCGATCGCCAAGGGCGTGTTCACCGGAGCCCAAGCCGCCTATGCCGCCTTCCAGGCGGGCGCGACGGCAAGCCAGGCGGCGAGCGCGGGCGCCAATGCGATCATTGTCGGCATCGATCCGACCTCGATCGCGATCAGCCTCGCGGTCAACGTCATGATCGAGTTCCTCCTCTCCTCCTGCGACCAGCAGGACATGGAGACGGGCATGCTACGCGGCTCGGGCATGTGCGTCGAGGTCGGCTCCTATTGCTCGTCGAAGATCCTCGGCATCTGCGTCCAGAAGTCGCGCAGCCATTGCTGCTTCAATACCAAGCTCGGCCGCATCATCCAGGAACAGGGCCGCCCGCAGCTGAAGTCGTTCGCGGATGGCTGGGGACCGGTGAAGACGCCGAACTGCCGCGGGTTCACGCCCGAAGAGTTCCAAGCGCTCGACTTCAGCCGAATGGACCTCTCCGAATATTATTCGGAAGTTCAGGCCCGCGCGCAGGCCGACATCCAGTCAGACATGAAGGATCGTATCGATGCCTATATGCAGGCCATCGGCCGCTAGGCGCCGCGCCGTACTCGCGGTGGCGCTCGCCGACGTAGCCGGCATCGCCGGCCTTGCCGCAGCGCAAATATCGCCGGGCATCGACGACAACCCGTCGGCGCGCGAGAAGGTAGAACGCGAGGGCGAAGCGGCGATGGACCGGCTGAAGGGCGCGGTGTCGCGCCGCAAAGCCCAACAGCAAAACGGCCCATCTGACCTGCCGAAGCCGAGCGAGGTCGAACGCCGGCGCGCCTTCGAGGCGATGCGCGACCGTGCCAAGTCGCCAGCGATGGAAGCCCGCGCCCGCGATGCGCTTGAGACCGGCAAAGACCGCTTCGCCGCAGAGCGCGAGGCGATGGCGAAGCGGCTCGGCCAGGCACTCGGGCTCGAAGCGCCCGAGATCAAGGCCGTCGCCGATGCCGGTCCGGCGCCGGCGGCGAAAGGCTGGGTGCCTGTGCTGTTCGTCTCCTCGTCGATGCCGTCGTCAACGCTGCGCACCTATGCAGCGCAGCTCGAGAAGGCACGCGGTGTCCTCGCGTTTCGCGGCATGCCGGGCGGGATGGCCAAGGTCGCGCCGATGGCGAAGCTCACCGCCGAGATTCTCCGCCTCGATCCCGGCTGCGAGGGACCGGCATGCGTGATGCGCGACGTGCAGGTGATCGTCGACCCGCTGGTCTTTCGCCAGCACGGCGTCACCCGCGTGCCCGCGCTCGCCATGATCCCGGGCGATCCGGTGCTCCCCTATTGCGAGCGCGAGGAGGAAAGTCCGCGCGGGAGCCATATCGCTTACGGCGATGCCGCCCTTTCCGGTTTGCTCGAAGAAATTGCCCGCCTCGGCGGAAAAGAGGAGGTGCGCGATGCTCAGTCTCGCCTGGAAGGCCGGTAAGCATCTGGCGATCGGTTTGAAGGGACTGCCGCGGCGCGCAGCCGTTGCGCTCGGCAGTCCGGGGCTCGGCGAGCCCGCGCGCCCCGACCGGCTCTGGAAGGCGACGGCGATCGTTGTGCCACTCGGGCTTCTGACGTGCTGGGCGATGCAGCAAGCCATTCTCGTGATGTCGCCGTCGATCGACGCCTGGGCGGTGCGCGCGGCGCCGGGGCCGATCGAGAAGGGCGATTTCGTCCTGTTCATGCTCTCCCATCCGCTGGCCGGCCCCGAACCGGTCAAGGTGACCAAGCGCGCGCTTTGCATGCCCGGCGAGCGCATATCGCTGATCGAGAAACCGTCGACGATGGAGCCCCACGCCATGGACGGGTGGTATTATTGCGACGGCGTCCTGCTCGGCGTGACCAAGCCCTACGGGCGAAATGGCCAGCGGCTCGACTATTGGCGGCCCGATCACGGGCTGATCCCGCCGGGATTGATCTATGTCGGCTCGCTGCACCCGAGCGGGTTCGACAGCCGCTATTACGGACCGGTGCCGATCGCGCGCCTCACCCGCATGGAGAAGCTGCTGTGATCCGCCCTGCCCTCCTCGCGGCGCTCATCACGGCCTTCCCCGCCGCCGCGCAGCCGACCTCACCCACCCGCGAACCGAAGCAGGGCTATTGGTGGTATCAGGCACCGCCGCCGGTCGAAGATGCGGATGCCGAGCCCGACGCGCTGATGAAGCCGGCGATACCGCCGATGGCGGAACTGGCGACATGGACGCCGCCCAAAATCCGCAAGCTGATCGAGCAGCAACGCGACTATGCAGCGACCGTGCTCACCGTCGACGCGGTCGCGGACTTCTGGCGGCTGCAGGACTTCGCGCGGCGCAAGGCACGTGCGTTCGCAGGCGTGACTCAGATCGCCTTGCTTCAGAACCCCGAACTCAATGCCAAGTCCGCCAACCCGATCGTCGGCGACGCGCGCGCGGCGATGGGTGCCGAGAAGGAAGCGGTTCGCCGCCGGTATCTCCGCGCCCACGCAAGCCAGTTCGCGCTCGTCATGTTCTCGCGGAATTCCTGTGGCTATTGCCGGGTGCAATGGCCGATCCTCGAACGGTTCCGCGAGGAGACGGGCTGGCAGGTCACACAGATGGATCTCGAGCGCCGACCGGAGCTCGGACAGCGCTTCGGCGTCGAGGTGACACCGACGACGATGGTGATCCGCCGCGACAGCTCGGCAAGGATGGTGATCGCGTCGGGTGTCGAATCCTATCCCAATCTCGCGCAGACCACATACCAGGCCGTGCGGCTGATGCTCGGCGACATTCGGCCCGAACAGTTCCTGACCGGCGCGGGCGAGGAAGATGGTTTCTTCGACGCACTCGGCAATGGGCCGGTTTCCGCGACCGATCCCCGTGTGTTGGGCGGCGACCTCGTCGGTGCGGGCTTGGAGCCGCGTCGATGACAGCGTCTATTGCCGAGCAGCGCAGCGCAGTTGGATCAAGCTTTCGATTGATCGGGGTTCATCGCAGATTGCCCATGCTTTGCCAGAAGGCCAACAGCGCCTCGATCGAAGCTCACGAAGGTCTCGCCTCCCAGCCATTGGCCATCGTGGGCGATGACCCCATCAGCGAAGTCTCCACCTTGCTCCAGTATTGCAAGCCCCGCTTCAACAGCCTGTCGGTCCGCTGCGACATTGCCGGCGTCGATAAGCAATCTGACCGATGCAGCGACCCTTGCCGCCTCATAGCGATACACTTTTCTGAGCACCCAGCAGAACTCGCACAAGGCCGGAAGCGTCACAGCAACAAGTTCTGCTTCCTTCAGGAGCTTTTTTGCCAAGGGGCTTTGAACGGGATCGTCCAGCGTTGCGGATCGGACGAGGATATTGGTGTCGGCAGTAATTTTCACAGCTGTCCGGCCCAGCCCTTTTCAATGGCCTCATTCATCTCCTCGATCGAGATGGGCCGCTGGCCTTCCCGCTTGAGTGACCCGAAGAAATCCTCAATCTTTCCGGAAGGCCTGATGGCCCGAATCTTGATTTCACCGCCGGGGAGTTTGTCAAAGCTGATCTTGTCGCCTGGATGGACGCCGAGATGCCTGAGCAATTCCTTCCGCAGCGTGACCTGCCCTTTCGCGGTAATGGTAACAGCGTTCATGTGGCGAGTCCTTTCAATAGCACAAGGTAAGAGCAAATCCCCTTACCTGCAAGGCGAGTTCAGTATGTTGGCGCGATGTGCAAGCGCGCTGAGCATGAGCATCCTAGTCATTTCGCCCGGCATGGCGCAGACTGTCAGCCGCGAGGATGCAGCGCGCGCCGCGATCCATCCGGTCGGAACAACTGCGGCGATGAACCACTGGCTCTCGCGCGTTCCGGTGACGCGCGCTTTCCCGCCGGACTTTACCGAGGAACTGCGCGGACGCAGTTCGGCCTTCGTCGTCGAGATGAGCACCGCGCCCGGCTGCGTTCCCTGCGCCGATCTCTGGACCAAGCTCGGAAGTCTGGGAAGGCGATATGGCTGGCAGGTCCGCGCCATTTCCGCGCAGGAAGCGATGCTGCGATCGGGCCGGCTCGGCTTGCCCTGGATCGGGCATCCGGTCGCATGGGTGCGTCCGATGAACGATACGAACCGGATCATTCCAATCGCCGTCGGGACCGATCATGCGCCCAATTTAGCGCGCAACCTCTATCTCGCCGCGAAGATGCTGACGGGCGTTCGCCCAGCGGTAGGCGTCCGCGCACTCTCGAAATTCACTGGAATCGTTGGGGGCCCGTCGCGATAAGCCGGACGGAACTTTCTTAGCTCTGGCGCGGAATCTGCTTGAAACATCAAAGCCATGATGCATGCTTCATAAGCTGAATCTGGTCTTGTCATTATTGCCTCGCGTCGGGCGTAGGACGCGACCTGAGCGAGATTCTTGTTTTGATAACCGCTCGCGACTATATGAAAACAACGATCCAAACAGGATCGTGTTATGAGTGGAATGATGGCAAACGCTGTAACTCAAGTGCTGACGACGGTGAACGCCCCTTATGGGGCGGCCGTTTCCGCACATCAGCTTGCTGCCATGATCGTCGACTTGAAGAGCGCGATTGACTGCAACGCGCCGGTTTTCGCTTTCTTCTCCGAAGTGCCGCTGAACGTCCAGGAACAGTTCATGGCAGCGATGGGCGTAGACGCAAGTCAAGCGAGCCAAGTCGCCGATAAAATCTCCGAACTTTCGGGCTACACGCTACTGCTGGCGGCCTGACGCCGTGTCTGCAAAGCGGCCGAGCGAATGGCCGGTCCTTTTCAATCTCGCCGTAGATATTCTTGACCATTTCAGGAAGGCGAACGGCTTCGCGCCTCAGTGGAGCTTCGGCGGCGGAACCGCACTGATGCTGCAGATCGATCATCGTGAAAGTCACGACATCGACCTGTTTCTGGACGATCCACAAATCCTCCCATTTCTCAATCCGGAAACGCAAGGCATCAAACTCGATCACGCTCCTGACAGCTATCAGGCAGGCACCGATATGCTGAAGCTTGCTTATCACGATCTGGGCGAAATTGATTTCATCTGCTGCGACAGCATCATTCCAGATCCAACACGAGCGCACGACGTTCAAGGTCACGCCATCGCGCTTGAAACGCCAGCGGAAATCATCGCTAAAAAGGTCTTCTATCGCGGTTGGAGTTTCCAGCCGCGCGATATGTTCGACCTTGCAGCGGTCGCCGAGCATTTTGGACCCGACTATGTAGTCGGGGCTATTGAGCATTGCGGCCGCGCGAGGTGCGAAACGGCTCTGGCAGTCATCAACAAAACGAATCCCGCCTATGTTGAAGGGATTATTGGCCAGCTCATGCTTCGCGAAAAGACGCGCAATCTCGTTGCCCACTCCCGAGAAATCAGTCGAGACCTGATCGGACGAGCTTCAGCGAAACAGCCTATCCTGAATCCGGATACCCGGCCGCATGAGTCCGACCGGTGAACGATACGAACCGGATCATTCCGATTGCCGTTGGCACCGAATCATGCGCCCAATATCGCGCGCAATTTATATCTCGCCGTAAAGATACTGACCGGCATGCGCCCTGCAAGCCGGGGTCCGGGCGTTTTCGAAATTCACGGGAATTGTTGCTCAAGGGCCGGACATCTCACCGCAACGCCGAGCAAAGCCATAACTTCGAGCTTATTCCGGTTGGATATCCGTTCAGGGCGAAGAAGCGAAATCGAGCAACGACTTATCCCTGCAAATCTGGAGCTACGATCCAGATTTGCAGGGATCACATCATCGGCGTGCGTCCGACATGGCCGACGAGAGTCCGAGATGTTCCACGAAAGGATCAAAATCGCGGTCGCTGTAGAGCAGTGCTAACCCGTCTTCTATGCAACGGGTGGCGATAAGCGTATCGATGGTCTTGCGAATAGTGGCCCCTTTGCCGCGTAGTGCCCGAAAGTTTCGGGCCGCCTGGATCGCGATATCGCGACCTCCGATATCGATCTGGTCGAGAGACCCCATCAATCTCAGCCCGACGTTGAAGTCGCGGTCGCTGGTGAAACCCTGCAGGACTTCAGCCAGAATGATGTCGCCGGTCAGCAGTGGCTCGGCGCCTAGCAATGCGTCTAATCGTTCCGTCTGCGGTGTGGCATCGCCCCGGAAATAATCGATCCAGACGCTGGAATCGACGAGGATCACCCGTCGGTTCTCATGGCATCAAGATCGCCCGTCCAAGCGAGCTTACCCCGAAACTTCCGAATCTCGTCCTGTTTGCGAAGCCGAAGCAACGTCCGCAAGCCGAGCTCAACGGCCTCACGCTTTGTCTTGAGGCCCGTTGCCCGGAGAGCTTCGCTCATAAGATTATCGTCGATGACGATGTTGGTCCGCATGATGTGTATCCTTTTCTTAGATCATACACATACGAACCTTTGAAAGCGTTTGCAATCCATCACGGCATCTTGCCGACCCTGAAACATGGGACGAGGCGATGATCGACATGGCAGTGGCCCATTTCGCGTGGGACATATTGGCGGAAGGACCTTGCCTCTGAGAGGCGCGTACGTGCCTCTGCCCTTGTCGCGAGAGGTCAACACAAGCGACCCTGAGCGGGTTCAGCCTGCCACATCCCGCCCCTGAGAAAGAACGCTGATGTCCTCGCTTGGCGGCCGCCGCGCCATTATGATCGCCCTCATCCTGTCAACCTGCGGAGCCGGCGCGCCGGGAGCCTATGCCCAAAGCTGGGCCGAGCATTGGTTCGACAATGTGACCTACACGTCGCCCGGCAGTTTCGAGGACCAGGCGCGCGGTTATGTGACCGCGGGCGGCTTCTCGGGCCGCGTCGACGTCCACAACGACTATCTGATGAGCGTGACGCTGCCCAAGGTGCGCGCGGGCTGCGGTGGCATCGACATGTTCCTCGGCGGCATGTCGTTTCTCGATCCCGACTATCTCGTCCAGAAGCTCGAGAGCATCCTGCAGGCCGCGCCCGCCGTCGCCTTCCAGTATCTCCTCGAAACCCTCGACGAGAAGATGGGCAACATCATCTCGAAGATGGAGGCGGCGACCAACTTCCTGAACTCGATCCAGGTCAACGACTGCCGCCTTGCGAACCGCATGGTTCAGATCGCTCGAGGAGACGACAATATGTCGGGGATCATCGAGGAGATGACCGGCTATCGCTCGATCAAGCAGGGTTATGCGAAAAGTTATCAGCAAAGCCGCGAGAAGATTGAGGCGAACAATAATAATCCGACCGAGGATCTGAAGGAAGCGCTCGCCAACTGCCCGCGCGAGGTCACCGACATCTTCCGCACCGGCTCGCTGCTCGCGCACGCCGCCGCGCGCGTCGGCGCCAGCGAATGGACCAGCGTGATGCGTGCGCGGGTCGGCGATGTTTACATGCGTTGGGACGCGACCGACAAGGTGCCGCTCTTTTCGGCCATCCCTGCCTGCCCGCGTCAGGACACCGAAGGCGTCGAGGATTTCCTGACCGGACGTGTCCAGGCCCGGTCGCTCAACGTCCCGCCGACCAGCGCTGACTGCGCGACTGACGGGCCGGGCCGCGGCGCGCTCGTCCTCGCGCGTGAACGGATGCAGACGATCGCGACCAAGATCCGCACCCGCGCCGCGCTGACTGCCGAAGAGCGCCAGTTCGTCGCCAATGTGAAGACGCTCCCCATCTACCGGATGCTCGAATGGGGCGTGCGCGAAGGCGTCGAGGATGCCGTGATCGGCGATACCGACGAACTGGTCGCCCTGACCCTCGCCTACCAGATGCTCAATGATCTCACTCGCAGCATCGATTTCGCGCTGTCGAATGCCGAGCGCGGCACGTCGGCCGCCGGTGCCGCCGACGCAGGCAATGCCAATATCTGCCAGACGCGCATCCTCACCAAGGGGATAGAGCAGCTGCGCGATCTTCGCGAGGAAGTGCTGCGCCAGCGCGCGCAGATGCGCCAGTCCTATATGGCGGCGCTGAACCAGGCCAACCTCTCGGCGAACTATGCCGGGCTCGTCCGCCAGCGCGACCGCGACGCGCGCGACGCCGCCGGTGCCGCCGCTAACCGCAATCGCTGATCGCGATGTGCTCCCGATTCCTTTCCGCGCTGATCGCCGCCCTCGCCGCCACCGTGCCGACCGCTGCGCTAGCGCTCGAAACCAGCTTCCACACCTATGACGGGTTCAACGAGACCGTCGACGCGTTCCGGCTCGTCTCGATGATCTTTGCCGATCCGCGCTACGAAACGCTGGTGCTCATCGTCGCGGTCGCCGGGATCGCGCTCGGCGCGCTACTCGCGAGCGTGCGCGGCAACGGCATGGGGATCGTCGCTTTCGGCTTTCAGACGCTCGTCGGCATCGGGCTTTTCGTCGGCATGGTTGCGACCACGGGCACCGTCCATGTCTACGACCGGGTCCGCAACGCCTATCAGCCCGTTGGCGACGTCCCGAACCTGATCGTTCTCGTCGCGGGCGTCACCAATATGATGGAGCGGGCGATCGCCGAGACGATCGACGATAATACGATCGACCCCAATGCCAAGCTCGAGTTCGGTGCGGGTGGTCACAGCTTTGACTTGTTCCTGAACGCTGTTAGCCCGCGAGGGCCGATGACCGACACCTTCCTCGATGCAACGATCAAGGATTATGTCCGGCAATGCTATCCCGTCGCGCGCGTCTCTCCCGCCTATGGCATCGACGACGATCAACTCTTTCGTACCACGAACGATCTTCCCGCGGCTTTTGCCGCGATGTCTGGGCCGGCGACCTTCAGCACCGTCTTCACTGCCACCGACAAGGGCGGAACAACGGTGAGCTGCACCGAGACTTGGACGCATATCTCGGACCGGCTTTCCGATCCGTCGCTGTTCCACGGTTACAGTCAACAGGTCTGCGAGCGCACCGGCTATGACGTCTCGAACGCGGCTCAGCTCCAGCGCTGCCGGTCGAACCTCGGAGCGCTCGGTGACAAGATGCTCGCGACGCCGCTGACGCTCCAGCAGCTGATGACGAACATCAACCTCGGCAACGCCGTCGGCGACGTGCTGTTCGAAGATAGCCCTGCGACCGCCGCGCGCGTCATGGCGAACCGTGCCGTCGTCTCGAGCGGTCTCGCCACCATGTCGACGGCGAACGAATGGATGCCGACGATCCGCGCCACTGTCTTCGGCATCATGCTGTTCATGATGCCGATCGCGCTGCTCTTCATCCTGACCCCGATCAACCTGCGCGTCGCGAGCTTCGCGCTTGGCCTCTTCGTCTTCGTCGCCATGTGGGGCGTGATCGATGCCGGAATCTACCAGCTCACGCTCGGCCGCGCGATGGACGTGCTTGCCGAGATGCGCTCGAACCATGTCGCGGCGAACGCCTGGATGCTGGCGCCAGGTTCGGCGATGAAGGCGCTCGCAATCTTCGGAAGCTTTCGCACCGCGGCCGCCGGGCTGGCCGGCGCCTTTGTCTTCACCGTGTTCCGCTTCTCGGGCAATGTGTTCACCTCCTTCACCAGCGGCGCGCTCGGCGTGCAGGGCCAGGGCACCGCGGCCGCCACCCCGATCATGACGCATGAAGGCCGCGCGCAGGCGCTCGAGGCGCAGGCCTCGGCGACCGGCACGACCGCACGGCGCAGTGCGGCGTCGAGCTTCGGCGACTTCGGAGAGCGGTCTACCTTCGGTACCAATCGCGCCTTCGGCGCCGCAGGTGGCTATCTCAGCGATCGCACGCCTGGCGCGCCGGGAGCGACCGGCTTCGGGCTCGGCGTCACGGACGCCGCACGCGAGCTCGGGGGGCTCGCCCCTGCCCTCGTCGGCCGCGACCTCACTCATCCCGCGACGGCCGCAGCGGTGCGCGCCAATGCGACGACGTCGGCGATCCACAATTTCGCCGAGAAGGACGCGCTACGTAGTCTCGGCACGAGCTATTTTGGGCCGGGCCAGGCGGGCGAACGCGCCTTCGCCGGCTTCGCGCAGAACATGGTGCAGTGGAAAGCCTTCGGCGATACGCGCGCCTACGACATGATGATGCGGGGCGCGCAGCGGCATTTCGAGCGCAATGGCTATGATCAGAAAGACGCTGCGCTGAAGGCCTCGACCGTGATCGCGCAGGCATCGGCCGACCCGACCTTCGCGAAGTTGATCGCCAACACGTACGACCAGGAGGCAATGCTGCGGAACGATCTCACGGCTGCGCAGGTCAACGTCGGCGCTATGGAAGGCCGACGCGACTATGCGGGCGACAATGTCGCGGGGATCGAACGCCGCAACGTCGCGACCGAGCAGGCGTGGCGCACCGGGAACAACGAGGGGCAGCGCAATTCCGCGTCGATGCTCGGCCTCTCCATCGACGAAACCTCGCGCCGCATCGGCTTCATCAACACCCTCTCGGGCGAGGCGCGCTCGTCGGCGATTACCTCCCTCTCCCGCGCGACGGGCCGCAATGAGGCGCAGGTCATGCGTGCGCTGGAAACCTATAACGCCTCGGTCCAGCTCGGCACCGCCGACGGCGCGACCGCCGAGGCGGCACGCGAAGGCACGAGCGTCTATGGCCGCACGCGCGAGGCCGCTGGTTACGATTTTGCCGAGCGCTCGGGCAAGCTCGATGCCCAGCGCGAAGTCGGCCACGATGGCGTGCGCGGCGCCGCGCGCATCGGCGAGCAGCGACGGCAGAGCGATAATTTCGGGTTTGCGGAAGGTGCGGCGGCTGCCGGCGTATCGACGCGCGAGGCGGCCCGGCTCGACGCCTTCATCCAGGCACTGAGCCGCACGGCGGGCAACCAGGTCGACATGGCCGAGGGTGGCGCGGCCGGAATTGCCGATCGTGCGCGCAACGAGCGGCTGACGCGGATCGTGGACAATGAGCGGTTGACACGCATGCAGGGGCTGCTGCGCAGCGAGGGCATCAACATGACCAAGCGCGAGCTCGCCATGGCGCAGAATGGCGATCTCAATCTCAATGTCTCGCCCGACGTCGCGCGGCAGCTCCGCGCCGCAGGCCTCATCAACGACAGCCAATATGGCACGATCGCCGAGGGAGGCCGCGCCCGGTTCAGCTTCGCGGACAACGACCTGCTCGTGTCGAGCAGCACCGGGTTCACGCAGTCCGCACGCAGCGACACCAGCACCAAATATGAGGCCGGCAAGCAAGCCGGACCCGATACCATCGAAAACATGCTAAGCAGCGGACCCGAGGGTCAGGCGATGATGGCGAACTGGCTGCGCGGTGGCTTCGAAATGGACCGCAACGGCGAGTGGCGGCTCAATCCGCAGGTTGCGGATACGCTTCAACGCGACGTGTCGGCGATCATGGCCCAGACGGGATGGCAGCGGGCTATATCTCGCTCGGCGCAAGACCAAATCTCAATGGGAACTGCGGTTGGCGGCAATGTCGGCGCAAGTGCCCAAAGCAGTGACTATGCGTCGCGTGGTGGTCCGGCCAAGGGTAAGGAACGATCACAGACAGCAACGTCAGGGAGCGTCGGCGGGAGCTTGGGATATAGCAGCAGCGACATGGGCACGAGTAACGAGACAGCTCGGGCCTCGCTCGATATCGTAAACTATGATGTACGCGAGGCGATATCCGCCGCAGAGCGGGCGGCTGCGCGCTCTGCAAACCCTGAAATGACATTTACGAGCGAGCTGAACCGTCAGGTGCTTGGCCCCGAGGGGCTGCGAAATCGCTACCTTGGGCAAGCCGATTCCGCACGTGGAACCGCCGATATTACTGGACCGATGACGTCGCTCGAACAATCCTCGATCTTGAGCAGTGGCCGATTTTCGACCGACCTAGCAAATGGTCCATTCGACGGAGATAGCAGCTACAAGAAGCGCTAATCTCGACGTCCAGGGTGCTGAAGGCTGAGTGGGTTGCCGATATATAGTCCGCCGGAGCGCGGATCATAGATGTCGACCGACCAATGAGGTCGCCCAAGACGCTCCCAGTGCTCGTCCTCCATCCTCATCTGCTCGAGTTCGCCGATTTCCTCGTCCGAGAGAGGCTCGCCAGATAGCGGCCTGTCGAGCCAAGCTTTGACGAACCCGAAACCAAGCACCAGTAGTGCCGTCGGCGGAAAGAACAGCATGTTGAGATAGCCTGCGAGAGCGCTGGTGTAGAACTCCGCCAGTGCCGGGACCTTCAGCGAGGCCACCGCGCCTGTCCAGTAGACCGGGATCGCCGCCCACCAGAGCTTCGCGTACCAAGGCTTCCAGAGCCAATTGCGCGCAACGGGCGGCCGCGCGGTCTCGGCTGTTGATACGTTGGAAGGTTGGCTCGCCTGCATGGGTTTTCTCGGTCGGCAGCCTATCAGAAGATGCCGATTGAAGGAATCGAAAGAGTTTCCGGAAATGGACATATTGCCTTCCCTGATCCGGTGAGCATCCAGCCATCTCCTGTTCCCATTTGCAACTTCACACCAACGTCAGCTTCCCTCCTCCTCCCTTGGACTTGAGGCCGGATTCCCCGTCCCTCGCTTAGGTATGATAGATTGTGTTCTGGACGATCGAGAACGCGGCGGCCAATCAGATTCTATCGGAGCGGCACATTCGCCCGGGACTTCGCATAGTCGTCTAGAATGCACCGCAGGGTCGCTCGACCGCGAGCGGTCAGGGCGATGTTCGTTCGGCGCCCGTCGTGAGGATCGCGCTCGCGAGCCACAAGTTTCCGCGATTCCATCTCAGTTGTCTGCCGCGTCGCCGTCGGAACCGAAACGCCACTCGCATATCCTAGGCTTGAAACCGGCAGCCCTTTACCGACCGTATCCGCGACATAGAGTTCCAGTAGCATGATCCAGCCCGCATGGCTCCAGTCTTGCTTCTTGAGGTACCGCGCAATGATCTGCCGTTCGACAAGTAGTTCACGGCAAAGGCCAAGTCGTCGAGCTTCGACATCGAACGGTGGATCATCTTGTTCGATCCGCGTCGCCATGCGTCCGTTTGCGCCTCGCGTCAGTTTGACGTGGAGAGCCGGAACGTCCGGCGCCGAGGTGGATGCTGCGATCTATTGTGTTCCGTGCAGAGGCTCGAAAATCGGGTAGGCTAAAATCGAGCCCCCCTGTGGTAAAGTCGATCCAGCGCATATGTCGGAATCGAATCTTGGCGTAAAAGATGGTCAGCGCTTATCCGCATAGGCGTCCATGAGGAGTTTTTGATTATGGGTGGTGCGACGCGCTGGACCGTCAATGTCGCGCCCGAAACCGACATTGATGTCCGCACATACCTAGCTCAGCGCGGAATGAAAAAGGGCGACCTATCGCGCTTCATTGAAGAGTCCGTGAAATGGCGCCTGCTCGATCTTACGCTCGCCGAGGCCCGCGCCGGTTTCGATGACGTCTCGCCGGAAGAGATGAGCCAGTTGATCGATGAAGCGATTGCGGATGCGCGTCGGAACTGATCAATGCGCGTTGTCATCGACACCAATGTGCTTGTCAGCGCCCATTTGCACGGGCGGTCGCTTCCCTTTCACCTGATTGCCTTGTGGTGCCAAGGCAAGATCACCTTAATCACCTCTGCTGAACAGCTAGAGGAAATTCGGCGCGGTACGCGCTATCCCAAACTGCGGGCTCGCTTGAATCCAGCCGTTGTCGGCAGACTCGTCAATGAACTCAAGGGCAGCGCCATTGTTATAGAGAATCTGCCCGACGTGTCCGTCAGCCCGGATCCCTGGGACAACTATCTTCTGGCGACGATTGAGGCCGGGATGGCCGAACTTTTGATCACCGGCGATAAGGCCGACTTGTTGAGTCTCGGGCGCCACGGCGGGGCGCGGATTATCACGGTTCGGGAATGCCTGAGGCTGATCACAGGAACCGAGCCTGATATCTAGCGCCTCGTCGGCGCCAGAGCCGGCGTCCCTTCAGCCGAGACGACTCCATCTCATCGGCCGAAACTGTGAGAGCACGGCAAAGGGCCGCTTTGACTTCATCGACGCAGAGCCCGTGACGATGCCGAGTTCGCTATCGCTCGCGTGGTCGACTGGGGAGCCTAAGGAAACTCGGCGCAAGCAGAGGCGCTGGGCGATTGCGAAGCGCCAGGCGGGACTCGACCGCGACCGCGACCGCGAGAAGCTCGGACCGATCTACAATTTCATGGTCACCAAGCGCTAAGGTCGCGTCGAATATGCGGTCCTCCAGTTCGGCGGTCTATTCGGTCTTGGCAGCGACTATTATCCGCTGCCCTGGGACGTCCTGACTTACGACACCGAACAGGGCGGCTATGTCGTCGATCTCGACAAGAAGGTTCTCGAACAGGCGCCGCGCTATGGCGCCGATAGCAAGCCGACCTTTGATCACGACTATGGTCGCGGGATCAATTATCCGTTCTAGTTTCCGGCGCAGGATTCGGATGCGAGGTAACCGCATCGGAGGGCTGCCTCATCGGCGCGGACTGTCCCTGCGCGGCAGCACGAGCGGCAATCCGCCGACCGCCTGCCGCCGGCGATGCATATCATCTGCGACCGCATCAATGATCACGACGAAATGCTGCGGTCGATCGCACGGATGGATTTCACGGTCGCGCCGGGCCGCGGTGACGGGGCGAAGAATGGCGGCGGCCCCGATCCGCGCGATCCGACATGGGCGCCGCGCGGGCGCACATCGGCGTCACGGCCGTTCGGACGACCCCCGAACAAGATGAAATCCTCCGTATCCGCAGCCATGATTTTCACTAACCGGACCTTATCGCAGAGCACCCATACGAGATACTCGGTGAAGAAAAGCAAATCGTTGCCAAGGGTTGCCTGAAAATTCCGGTCCGCCTACTCCCGTGTTAAGTTGAAATTCAGAGAGAGTCGGGAACCGGCTCTGTTGACGGAATGCACGGGGAGCCGCTTGCAGAATCCGTCGGAAAGCAATGCTCGGGTCGAGAAAAAGAGGTGCTGTTTTAGATAGCGTAAGGGACTTGCCGTCCATTGATGGCAAGCAGCGCGCACTTGTCTGCTAGTGATGTAAAAGAGCCGAGCATCGCTCTCTGCGAACGCTTGGCCCCGCGCCAACGCGAGTGCCTCCGCCATGTCTATCGGCTCAAGACCTCCAAGGAAATCGCCCTCGAATTGGGTCTGGGCGTCGGCACCGTCGACACTTACATCAGCGAGGCTGTCGCCATTTTGCGCGCCCGCAATCGCCGGCACGCAGCGGAACTTTTCCACGCCTTCGAAGACGCCGCGATGACCCCCCGCAAAATGCAGTTGGAGAATACGGGGGTAGGCACCGGCCAGGCCGATGAGCCACCGGAGAAGGCGGAACCACCGCCCACCTCCTGGGTCAGGTTGCTTCCTCTACGAACCATGGGAGTATCTGCAAATGACCTCGACCCGTACCTCCGTTACTTCTGGCTCGTCTTCCTTGCGATCGCGCTTGCAGTCGGCTTCGGCATGCTCGCCGTCGGACTCGACGTCCTCTCCCGGCTTCTCGGATAGAAGGTCCGACGATGAAGAGCGCATCAAGCATCTGACCGAATCGCTGTTCGGCTACGAAAAACTGCTGCAGCAGATTTTCGCGGAAGGCGGGCGGCTCGCCACTGCGGCAATCGACGCGCAGACGCACCAAAATCTTTCGCCGCTGGTCGGACATCAGATATTGTCGGCCCTGACCAACGCGCAGCTCTCGGTTACCGGAGCGCTCGGTTACATGGCCGAAGGTCATCGACAGCTTGAAGTGCTGGCACAAAAGCAGGGCATTGATCCTGAAGCTTTCGGGGATGTCGTCAAGCGCCCAAGCGCGCGCGGCGCGACGCCCCTTGAATTGGCCGCCTGACCAAGGGGGCCGCTGCTCGTGATCGTCATTGTGGCATTCATGATCCTGCTCTTCCTCGTCTCTGCCTATGCGCAGTGGCGAGGCGGAGCCCCGGAAAGGACTGCGTCGATCTGCATGGTCATCGCCACGATGGGAACTTTTTGGGCCGGACTAAGCAATCCATCCTATCGCGACGTCGAATGGGAAATGTTACTTATCGATTTCGGGCTCCTGCTGGCGCTTTCGGCAATCGCCGGGGCGGCAGACAGATTCTGGCCGATCTGGCTGGCAGCCTTTCAGTTGGTTGCGGTCGCGGCACACGGCGTCACGGCATACAATCCCGAGATCTTGCCCGTCGCCTATTGGTGGATCGTAGGTAAGATCGCCTATCCAATGGTCGCAATCCTCGCCATTGGGACACGGCGACATCACCGCAGGACACGTGACGGGCTCCAGGAATATGCTTGGACTCATCAGCGACATCGCGCCGCATCTTCGCGCGCGAAGACGATCACACCCGCCCCGCGTTCCTGACTGATTCGTCGCATCGTCGCCGACGCGCGAACCGTGGAGGGGCTCTGTGGCGACCATTCCACGCCGGGATTGACCACAATGCTCAGTCCGAGACTCCACTAAGCATCGGTCATGTCCGCGACTGGCGCACGGGCGCTCGAACTCGGAGTGTATGAAGATGAGCGCAGATCACGGGCTTAGCCAAAGAGCCTACACCAGCCTTAAACTCGATCTCATTGAAGGTCGTATCGCGTCTGGGCGAATCAATATCGGACAACTAGCTGATCGATATGGAATGAGCGCGACTCCGGTCCGCGAGGCGATGTTGCGGCTCGTCGGCGAAGCTTTACTCGACATGCCGGTAACTGGCGGATTTGAAATACCGTCGCTCGACGAGAATGCGGCTCGCCACCTCTATATTCTGAGCCAATATGTAATGCTCACAGCCGCCTCGTGCCGGAGCAGTCTCCTTGTTTCCCATGACTTTAATCAACAGGACGAGCTCGGCGCGCCGCCGCCGATTGAACTACTCTTCGACTCGATCTCCCAGGTGACCCAGAACGTCTTTTTCATGCATTTGGTCCGGAATCTCAACGATCGAATGCGTCGGATCCGGCGCGCCGAAGAGCGTAAATTGAGCGGTTTGCGCCGCGAATTCGATGCTTTGCTCGGGAAGATTGAACGCGGAAACAGGCAGTCAATCAGGCGATCGGTAGTCGCATATCATCGACGCCGTATCCGTAATCTTCCTGAAATCATGAGTGGACTTACCTAGGGCGGCCTCAAGAATGCCGATACCGGGGTTCGCCCCTTCCATATATAGCTTCAGATTCAGAACATATATGTTTGGATATATCCTCTGAAACTGGGATTCTTTCGGTGTCGCATTTGTGCGGCGGGAAAGGAGACTATCATGGACAAGGAACCGAACTATCGCGACGCTGAACTGATCGACCTCGGCACCGTCACCGAAGAGACCCACGGGTCGAACGAAAACATCGCGCCGGACGGTGTGCAGCCGCGCCAGCCGCTCGGCATCGTCGTCGACTGATCAATGGCCGGCCGGGAATGGATAAATTCCCGGCCGGCTTTTTCCGCCAAGGCGTCACTCATGCTTCCTTCGTGGGTTTCGAGCTGCGAAATCGATGGTCAGGTCGTCTTTCTGGATGTCCTCGCAAATCGATATTCACGCTTGGAAAAGGAGGCTGCGTCTGCCCTCGGAAGAGGAGACGTTGATTCACTGCAACCGAGCCTTCGGCGCCTGATTGAGGATCGCCACTGGTTGAACTCCAATGCGGAAGGAGCCCGTAGTTCCTGCTGCGCAATTACTCGCCCAGCTCGTGAACATTCCGCGGAATTCGATATGCGTTCGCCATCCGGCCGGCAAATTGCATCGGCATTCAGATCTCTCGCCAGCGCACGATTCACCATTGCACTGCGCGGATTCGATGAATTGCTGTGGTGGGTGCAACGCAATAACATGATCGCCCAGACAGAAGGCCCTCCGGCGTCAAACCGCAGCGGTCTGATATCAGCATTCGAATATGTAGAACGGTTTGCGATCAGGAGGGATCGCTGCCTGCTCCGTTCAATCGGCCTTCAGCATCTTTTGGCCCAAAACGGGTATGAGAGCACACTGGTTTTCGGTGTTCGGCTTCATCCATTCGAAGCCCATTGCTGGCTTCAGGATGATGACCTCATCCTCAACGATACGATCGAAATGGTCGGCCCCTTCGAACCTATCAGAGCAGTGCGATGATCGGCAGATTCTTAGCCGTCAGCTCGCCGACCCAGGTCCCATGCGCCCTCGACCTACATTTGGATGAAATAGCTCATCAGTCGGGGCTGAGCGTGACCCATCGTGACGAACGCCTTGTTGTCTATTCCGACAGCGGGTTGGAAATCAACCACCTCACCGATGGCACTGGCGTCGTCGTTGGCGACGTCTTCTGCCGGCATGTCCCGTCGCGCGCATTTGGAAAGAACATCGACGAAGGGGCGCGTGTCACGGCGGCGTATCGAGGCGGCCATTTGAACAATGAATATTGGGGTTCCTATATCGTCCTGGCCAGTTTGCCCAACGGCGTGATCACCTGCGAACGATCCCCATTCTGTAGCATCAATGCCTATTACATAGTCGAGGGCGGAGTCCTCGTTGTTGCCTCGGACACAAGGCTATTGCTGGAAATGGCAAGGCGCCCGCCGTCGATAAACTGGGAATCAGTCGCCAGACATCTGATTTGGGATAATCTCAGCATGTCATCCACATGCCTCTCCGGAGTTTCCGAGATCAGGTGTGGAGAATCGATCAAGTTTGAAGCCCCACGGGCGCTTGAGGCCAGTTTTCACTGGGACCCTTGGAAGTTCACCAATCCCGACGTCCTGATCACCGATCCAGATGAAGCCATGGAACTTGTTCGCCGGGAAATTCTTCGCTGCATCGGAGCGCAGATGCCGCGCGGACGGTTTTACGCCCTCGATCTTTCAGGGGGCTTGGATTCGTCGATAATCGCGGCGGGGTCCGCCACTGCTGGGCGTGAAATTCACGCGATCACGATGTTCAGCGAAGGAAACGATGGGGACGAGAGGAATTTTGCAAGAAGCGTAGCCAGCCACTTACATATCTCCCTGGACGAGGGTGCGCCTGATCATCGAAGACCAGATCTTCTTCATTCGGCGCGGCCGCACTTGCCCCGACCCCACTCGCGGTCCTTTGTTCAAGAAACCGATCGCATCTCCCTCGAAATGGCAACGGACCGGTCGATCGACACATTTGTCAACGGTCAGGGCGGCGACGCCGTATTCTGCCATCTGCAGAGTTCCGGACCCGCGGCGGACACCCTTCGAGCGAAAGGTCCGAGTCCAAATTTTGCACGAACCGTCTTTGAGGTGGCGCGTGCAAATCAGTGCAACGCGTGGGATCTCGGCTGGAAGGCGATCAGGAAGGGATGGAAAGGCAAGCACCACGCCAACTGGCGCGCGAATGATGCATTTCTTTCCAAAGATCTTCCATCCAATGAATCGCCACCTGGGCTGCCGTGGCCTCCGCCAAAAAACCGACCGCTTCCCGGAAAGGTTGAACATGTTCATGGACTATACAACAGCTGCTATAACATGAATGGTTATCGGCGCTCCGATTTGATGAAGGGGATATTTCCCCTATTGTCGCAGCCCCTTGTCGAGACTTGCCTACGCATACCGACTTGGCTTTGGGTCGGCCGGGGGCGAAGTCGTTACATAGCCCGCCGAGCCATGGAGCGGGATCTTCCCGCCAAAGTCGCATGGCGGATCTCAAAAGGAGGCCTCGGCCAGTTTCAATTGCAGATGCTGCGCGAGCGACGAGTTCTCATTCGCGAAATGCTGATGGACGGACTACTCAGCGGCGCGGGTATTCTTGATCGCAGCATGATCGAACAGCAGCTGAAGGACGACCTGACATTTGGCGTGAATGATATGGGACGAATTCTCCGCCTGTGCGACGTCGAGGCTTGGTGCAGAGCATCGCCGCAAGTCACCTTGAACACCGCGCCTTAGGCAATCGCCGCCAGTCGTCGAGTTCCATGAGCGTTCGTCTGAAAACGGCCTGACGATGAACCGGCTGCCATTTCACATGATACTCATCGGGGAAAATGAACATTGTCACATCACGGCCGAATTGCCGCAGCGCCCGAAGGGAGGCAGTGGCCAGGCGCGCTTCCCGATCCGCGCTCTGAATTATAATCTTCGCGCACACGCGGCTTGCGTTCATCGCGAGACTGACGCGCTTCCAACTCGATTTGTGCTGTTCCCAAGGCAGTGGATATTCATTCGTGCGCAAAATGCTCGCATAGGCTTCCCCAACACCGGTCTCCAAAATGCTCGGGTCTTCACAGCATGAGCTAATGAGCGCCAGCGAGAATATATCGGCATGGATTAGCGCATATGTCGCGGTGGACGCGCCATCGCTGAGTCCCGTGATCGCGATATGGTCGGCATCGATCGGGTGCGTGTCAGCCGCCAGCTTGATTCCGCGCATAAGAGAATCGTGAACGCTCGCACGATCGGTCCACGCGTTCGCGATGTGCCGTCGGGATACCGATCGGCCGGCGCGAGACATCGCGGTCCGGTAGTCGAGCGGACGGTCAAAACTCAGGACGGCAAAGCCTTTCGCCGCGATAGCCTGAATCGGATATTCGTCGCCAGTTCCGCCTCTGAGAAAGCCGCGACTGCTGTACTGCACGACAACAAGTGGCAAACGCTCATCGTGCCGAGCGTCCGGTGGAAGCACGAGATCGCCAAACGTTTCGATTCCATATTTGTTGGTCCAACGCAGGCGGGTCACTGTTCCGAGCCTGCGCGCGATCCATTCGGGGTTGAGCTCGATAAGTTGATGGATTTTTCCCGACTGATCTGCCCCCTTCTGAGTGGTCCAAAATTGATGATATTTTGGACGACGAAGGAGATATAGAATGCCGAGCAAGAAGCATCGCCCGGAAGAGATTATCGGCAAGCTACGTGA
>NZ_SCMU01000025.1 GCF_005503695.1 Sphingopyxis sp. 2PD | reverse complement strand
CGCCAATCCCCACCCACGATTGCCCCGCCGCCCCGCCGCGCCTATCCGGGCCGGCTATGTTGCAGCAGGCCACGCCTTTGACCGCGCCGACGTCGCAGGGTCTTCGCGCCGAGTTTCGCGCGACGCTGGCGCTCGCGTTGCCGCTGGCGGCAGCGAACCTGCTTCAGATGCTGGTCCATGCGATCGACGTCATCTTTGTGGCGCGGCTCGGCGACGCCGCGCTCGCCGCCTCGTCGCTCGGCGTGTCGATCTTTGGCCTCTTGCTCTGGACCGGCAGTGGGCTTGTCGGCGCCGCGGCGCCGCTGATCGCTGCCGAGCTTGGCCGCCGCAAACATGCGGTGCGCGAAGTGCGGCGGACGGTGCGCATGGCGCTCTGGCTCAGCGCACTGGTGTCGCTCGTCTTCATGGGCATTTGCGCTGCGGGCGGGCCGATCATGATCGCGACCGGCCAGCCCGCCGAAACCTCGGCGCGCGCCGCCGGGTTCCTGCTCATCCTGATGTGGGGCATGTTCCCGATGATCGCCGCGACGGTGCTGCGCATCTTCGTTTCGGCGCTCGGGCGTCCGACGATCGCGACAGCGATCACCTTTGGCGCGCTGGGCGTCAACGCGCTGGGCAATTGGACGCTGGTGTTCGGCAACCTGGGCATGCCCGCGCTCGGGCTGCACGGGTCGGCGATTTCCAGCGTGCTGACGAGCGTGCTGATGCTCGCCGCCTATATCGTCGTCATCCAGTCCGACCGGCGGCTCCGCCGCTATCATCTGTTCGGCAATTGGTGGCGCACCGAATGGACGCGCTTTTTCGACATGCTGCGGATCGGCACCCCGATCAGCCTGACCATTTTGGCCGAAGCCGGGCTGTTCACCGGCGCGGCGTTCCTGATGGGCCGGATCGGCGAGGCTGAACTCGCCGGTCATACCATCGCGCTTCAGGTCGCGGCGCTGGCGTTTCAGATCCCGTTCGGGGTGGCGCAGGCGGCGACGATCCGTGTCGGCCTGGCCTATGGCGCGCGCGACCATCGCGGCATTGCGCTGGCGGGGCAGGCGTCGCTGGTCCTCGGCATCGGCTTCATGGCGTTCACCGCGCTCTTGATGTGGCTGTTCCCGACACTGGTGCTGTCGATCTATGTCGATGTCTACGCGGCGCGCAACGCGGCGCTGGTCGGCTTTGCGTTGCAGTTCCTGGTGGTCGCCGCGGCCTTCCAGTTGTTCGACGGGGCGCAGGCGGTCGCGGCGGGCGTCTTGCGCGGGCTACAGGACACCCGCACCCCGATGATCATAGCGATCTGCGGCTACTGGATCGCGGGCTATGGCACCGCCATCTACCTAGGTTTCTGGACCCCGCTTGCCGGAGTCGGCGTGTGGATCGGGCTGGCGGTCGGGCTGATCGTGGTGTCGGCGGTGCTGCTGGCGCGTTGGCGGATGCGGGCTAGGTTGGGTCTTTTGCCAGCAACCGTTGGTGGCTGAATTGCATCGCAAGACGAGTGAGCCTGCTGGTCATCGCCGTTAACTGATCGGTGGTAAGTGCTAATGGGCGACGCGCGGCGTCCGAGGCATTTTGAAATTGCATTTTGGTCTCTGCCACGCGGCCATCGAAGGTGATCGCCACCTCTAACGCAGAATGAACTACATCAGCTCTGACGGGCAGCAATTCTCGGATAGCCGCAATCCGGACGTCAAGACGCCGTGGGTTATTGAAGGTCTTTCGTTCTTTCTCCAGCGCGGTCAGTTTCTGGGATAAAGGCATCGCGGGCGTCACTTTGGCGCCGGTTAAGTGAGCGTAGAGCATTACCGCCATTTCAACTCTGGCGAAGGCGTCTAAGAAAGCTCCGCGCAGAAGTTGGGCTTCGGTCCAAATGCTCGTCAAATCTTCAGCGCCGACGCCCTTGATGATAAGGTTTTGGTATCCCATCTCGCCGCTCTACCGCGCTGCCGAAAATTTTCCCTTAATCGCCTTGACGCTGTCACACCCTCCACCCATATGCCCGTCTGTTAGCACTCGCACCTTGTGAGTGCTAAATGACATCCATTGCATTTTTGGAGGGATATCCATGCAATTTCGTCCGCTGCACGACCGCGTGCTGGTTCGCCGTATCGAAGCCGAAGAAAAGACGGCTGGCGGCATCATCATTCCCGACACCGCCAAGGAAAAGCCGCAGGAAGGCGAAGTCGTCTCGGTCGGCACCGGCGCCCGCGCCGACGACGGCAAGGTGACCCCGCTCGACGTCAAGGCGGGTGACCGCATCCTGTTCGGCAAATGGTCGGGCACCGAAGTCAAGGTCGACGGCGAAGAGCTGCTGATCATGAAGGAATCGGACATCCTCGGCGTCATCGCCTGAGCGATTTCATCGAATCGAGAGTGAAGTTGCGCAGTTTTCTGCGCCTTTGAAAGGAACAAGCACATGGCTGCTAAAGACGTCAAATTCTCGCGCGACGCGCGCGAACGCATCCTGAAGGGTGTCGACACCCTCGCCGACGCGGTGAAGGTCACCCTCGGTCCCAAGGGCCGCAACGTCGTCATCGACAAGAGCTTCGGCGCGCCCCGCATCACCAAGGACGGCGTTACCGTCGCCAAGGAAATCGAACTGAAGGACAAGTTCGAAAACATGGGCGCCCAGATGCTGCGCGAAGTCGCATCGAAGGCGAATGACAAGGCCGGCGACGGCACCACCACCGCGACCGTTCTCGCCCAGGCTATCGTCCGCGAAGGCATGAAGTCGGTTGCCGCCGGCATGAACCCGATGGACCTGAAGCGCGGCATCGACCTCGCGGTGAACAAGGTCGTCGAAACGATCAAGGCCCAGTCGAAGCCGGTCGCCGGGACCTCGGAAATCGCGCAGGTCGGCATCATTTCGGCCAACGGCGACAAGGAAGTCGGTGACAAGATCGCTGAAGCCATGGAAAAGGTCGGCAAGGAAGGCGTGATCACCGTCGAGGAAGCCAAGGGTCTCGATTTCGAGCTCGACGTCGTCGAAGGCATGCAGTTCGACCGCGGCTACCTGAGCCCCTACTTCATCACCAACCCCGAAAAGATGCTCGTCGAGCTGTCGGATCCGTACATCCTGATCTTTGAAAAGAAGCTGTCGAACCTCCAGTCGATGCTGCCCATCCTCGAAGCCGTGGTCCAGTCGGGCCGTCCGCTGCTGATCATCGCCGAGGACATCGAAGGCGAAGCGCTGGCGACGCTGGTCGTCAACCGCCTGCGCGGCGGCCTGAAGGTCGCTGCCGTCAAGGCACCGGGCTTCGGCGATCGCCGCAAGGCGATGCTGCAGGACATCGCGATCCTCACCAATGGTGAGATGATCAGCGAAGACCTGGGCATCAAGCTGGAATCGGTCACGCTGAACATGCTGGGTCAGGCGAAGCGCGTCACGATCGACAAGGACAACACCACCATCGTTGATGGCGCCGGTGCTGCCGATGCGATCAAGGGCCGCGTCGAACAGATCCGGGCGCAGATCGAAACCACGACGTCGGATTACGATCGTGAAAAGCTGCAGGAACGTCTGGCGAAGCTCGCTGGCGGCGTTGCAGTGATCAAGGTCGGCGGCGCTTCGGAAGTCGAAGTGAAGGAACGCAAGGACCGCGTCGACGACGCGCTGCACGCGACCCGCGCTGCGGTTGAAGAAGGCATCGTCCCCGGCGGCGGTACCGCGCTGCTGTATGCAACCAAGGCGCTCGACGGCATGTCGGGGGTCAACGAAGACCAGACCCGCGGCATCGACATCATCCGTCGCGCGCTGCAGGCTCCGGTCCGCCAGATCGCCGAAAACGCCGGTTTCGACGGCGGCGTCGTTGCGGGCAAGCTGTTCGACCAGAACGACACCAACTTCGGCTTCAACGCGTCGACCGACGTGTATGAAAACCTGGTTGCTGCTGGCGTCATCGACCCGACCAAGGTCGTCCGCACCGCGCTGCAGGACGCCGCCTCGGTTGCCGGTCTGCTGATCACCACCGAAGCCGGCATCGCCGAAACGCCCGAAGACAAGCCCGCCATGCCCATGGGCGGCGGCGGTATGGGCGGCATGGGCGGCATGGACTTTTAAGTCTAAACCGTTCGGCGCTCAGTCGACTGAAATTGGGCCGGAGGAGCAATCCTCCGGCCCTTTTCTATGCCTTGCCCCTGCGTAGGCGGGGGCGGCGTCGGTTCTGTCATTGCCAGTTCATTCGGCCCCGCATAGCAAGTCTGCATGATCCTGCTCGCTCTTCTTGCCGCTGCTACCGATCCGCCCCAGCCGATCGAACGCTGCGGCTATCGCATCGTCCAGACCTACCCCCACGAAGCGACCAGTTTTACCCAAGGGCTGTTCTGGGACGGCGACCATCTGTACGAAGCCACCGGCCAATATGGCCGCTCGCGCGTCGCGCGGCTCGATCTCAAGACCGGCAAGGCGGTCGCCCAGACAAAATTGCCGTCCGACCAGTTCGGCGAAGGCATCACCCGCTGGCGCGACCAGATCATCGGCGTCACCTGGCAGGGCGGGGTCGGCAACCGCTGGCGGATCAAGGATCTGAAACCCGTCGGCACCTTTTCCTATGCGGGCGAAGGATGGGGCGTCACCATGGTTGGCGACAGCCTGGTGCTGAGCGACGGCACGTCGCAGCTGCGCTTTTTTGATCCCGCGACGATGACCGAACAAAAACGCGTAACGGTGCGGTTCGGCAGCCGCCCGCTGGCGATGCTCAACGAGCTGGAGACGATCGACGGCGAGGTTTGGGCGAATGTCTGGATGACCGATATGATCGTGCGGATCGATCCTGCGAGCGGCCATATCCGGTCCTACATCGACCTGTCGGGGCTCAAGGAACAGGCGGGCGCGCTGGGGAGCGACAGCGTTCTCAACGGCATTGCGTGGGATGCGAAGCAGAAGCGGCTGTTCGTAACCGGAAAATATTGGTCGAAGCTGTACGAGATTACGCTGGCCGACTGTGGTTAGCGATCAATCCTCCCTGTCGCGCAGCGATGGGGAGGTGGCAGCGCGAAGCGCTGACGGAGGGGCGATGGCGCTACCGTCGTCGCCCCTCCACCATTCGCTTCGCGAACGGTCCCCCTCCCCATCGCTCTGCGACAGGGAGGATTAGAGCTTGCGCCCGAAGGCCTGCTCCATCCGCGCCGCCGCCGCATCATAAACCCGCGCCTTCAACCCGGCGGTGATCGCGGGCGGCGTCCGGTCGGGATGGCCGCCGACATAGGGCGGGGCGGGGTCATATTCGATCGCGAGCTGGATCGCCTGTGCCACCGCGTCGCCGTGCAGCCGCCCGATCAGGGTCAGCGCGAAATCGAGCCCCGACGTGACCCCGCCGCTGGTGACCAGATTCCTGTCCTCGACGATCCGCGCGCTCACCGGTTCGGCGCCGACCAGTGGCAGCAAATGGGCATAGGCCCAATGCGTCGTCGCGCGCTTGCCCGTCAGCAGCCCGGCGCGGCCGAGCAGGAAGGCGCCGGTGCACACGCTCGTCACCCACCGGGCGCTCGCGGCCTGGCGCGCGATGAAATCGATCGTCGCGCGATCGTTCAATGCCTCGGCAACGCCATGCCCGCCAGGGACGCAGAGAATGTCGGCTTGCGGACAGCTGGAAAAATCGTCGGTTGGCACAATCGAAAAGCCGCTGTCGGTGGCGATCGCATCGCGGCTGGCCGCGGCGCCGAACAGCCGCGCGCCGGGCATCCGGCAGAGCGCCTGCGCGGGGGCGGTGAAATCGAGCTGGGTGATCCCCGGAAACAGCAGAAAAACGACGGTGGTCGATGCAGGGGTAACGGGTGCCTCGGTCATGCGGATGTCCTTGCAGTGGCAGTGGATCACCCAGGCGCGCGGCTCGAATTGGCATATTCGCCAGCCCCGCTTCCCGATGGGTTTCCATCTTCAGCGCCAGTCGCGGGGCAGCGTCAGTTTAACCCCATGGCGCGCCGAGGGAAAGGCGCTATTCGTCCGCTGCCGCACCTGCGTCGCGTGTCGCCTCAGCATCGGCGGCGGGTGCGGGGTCGCGGCTTTCGAGCATTTCGGCGGCATCGTCGAGCGCCTTCGCCTCGCTGACCGTCACCCCGCCCGGACCGGGTTCATTGTCGGTGCGGCTGCACCCCGTGGTCAGCGCAAGGGTCGCCGCCGCGGTGATGATCATTGCCGGGCTGTTGCGACCCATCATCACATCTCCCACGAAAAAGGGCTCCATTCGCGAAGAATGGAGCCCCTCTATAGTAACACGCTCAGACGCGCGCCAACGACTTACTGCTTGTCGTTGGCTTCTGCCTTGGCGGTTTCGGCTTCGATCTTGTCGCCAGCGGCAGCGGCGGCGTCGCCAGCGGCGTTCACGGTGCCTTCGACGGCGTTGCCGGCATCGGCAGCCGCTTCGGCGGTCGCATCGGCGGCGTCAGCGGCGCCTTCGGCAACCGCGTCGCCAGCAGCAGCAGCATCGTCAGCAACGGCGGCGCCGGCTTCCGAGGTTTCTTCCTGGGCCTTTTCCGAGCAGGCGGTCAGGCTGAAGGCCGCAGCGGCCATCGAAGCGATGAGGATCTTGCGCATGGGTATTCCTTTCGAATGCAATGACCGGGTCACCGGTCATGGATGCAGAGGGTTAGCGAGGGTTCAGGGGCTTGGCAATCCATAGCTTTTGTCAGCTTTGGATGCGTCCGACCCCAAATAGACAAAGGGGCCGCCGGCGAACCGACGACCCCCGTTGTTCCACTGGCCAATCTGGCCCGCAAACAGCTTACTTCTTGGCTTCTTCCATCGCGCCCTTGGCAGCGTCGGTCGCTTCCTTGGCAGCGTCGGCAGCTTCAGCGGCCTTGTCGGTCGCGGCAGCAGCGTCGCCAGCGGCAGCGGCATCAGCAGCACCTTCGGCAGCGGCGCCGGCGGTGGCAGCAGCGTCAGCAGCGCCTTCGGCAGCTTCCATCGCGCCATCAGCGGCACCTTCGACGGTCGCTGCTGCATCTTCGGTGGCGGCGGCGGTGTCGTCGGCAGCCTTTTCACCGCAAGCGGCGAGGCCCAGCGAGGCGGCGAGAACGAGCGACATGGTGATCGATTTTTTCATTTGGGAAACCCCTCTCGGTTTGAACAGATCGACCGGCACAGGAACAGATTGATCCCGGAATATGCCAATCGCGGGCAGAATTACTCGCTCGTCAAATGGCGCGCAACGACCTTTTGCTTGCGGGTCGGGATGTTTCGACCGAACGCGGATCGGACAGGGCGCCGCGCGGCAGAAATCGAGGCCGAAGCCGCCGGTTGACCGGATATAAAGAAAGCTTTATATCTATTGCCGTGAGCGAGCTGATCGACATCTTTCGTGCCCTGGCCGATCCGACGCGCCTGCGAGTCGTGGCGCTGCTGCGCGAAATGGAGCTGGCGATCGGCGAGCTTGCGGTGGTGCTCGACCAGAGCCAGCCGCGCGTTTCCCGCCATGTCCGTATCCTGGTCGAAGCGGGGATTGTCGAGCGGCGGCGCGAAGGCAGTTGGGTGTTCCTGCGGATCGCCAAGGGCGGGCCAATCGCCGACATCATCGGACAAGCGGAAAAATGGCCGTTCTCGGCGCGCGAAGCCTTGGTCATCGCGCATGATGCGCGGCGGCTGGCGGCAGTGCGCGACGAACGCGCCGCGGTCGCCGAACGCTATTTCGCCGAACATGCCGCCGAATGGGACGCGATCCGCTCGCGCCATGTCGCCGAAAGCGAGGTCGAGGCGGCGATGCTGGCGATGATGCACAACCGCCGCTTGGGCCATCTGCTCGACATCGGCACCGGCACTGGCCGGATGGCGGAAATCTTTGCGCCCACCGCGCGGCGCATCACCGCGCTCGATCGCAGCCCCGAAATGCTCCGCATCGCGCGCGCCAAGCTGGCGGGGCAGGCGGTCCCGGTCGACCTGGTACAGGGCGATTTCCTGAACCTGCCGGTCGGCGACGCCAGCGTCGACAGCATCGTCATCCACCAGGCG
This sequence comes from Sphingopyxis sp. 2PD, assembly GCF_005503695.1. Taxonomy (GTDB): domain Bacteria; phylum Pseudomonadota; class Alphaproteobacteria; order Sphingomonadales; family Sphingomonadaceae; genus Sphingopyxis. The sequence continues at coordinate 37,390 of NZ_SCMU01000025.1, read as the reverse complement.
CTGCATTTTGCGCACGAACCTGACCGTGTGATCGCCGAGGCTAGCCGGGTGCTGCGCGGCGGCGGCCATCTGCTGATCGTCGATTTCGCGCCGCACGAGGATGAGACGCTGCGCGACCTTGCCGCCCATGCGCGCCTCGGCTTTTCGGACGCGCAGATCCGGGGCTGGTTCGCGTCGGCGGGACTGCTCCTCGAAAACACCCAAACGCTCGAAGGCGGCGAACTGGCGGTCAAGCTCTGGCTTGGCCGCCGCCGCAGCGATGAAGATCAACCGCCGGTCGCCCATGACGGCGACGGCCAACCCAAAAGGCTCGCGGCATGACGTCGAACTTGAACTCGCTGGCCGAGGCCCGCCGCGCCGCGGCGTCGCCGCTGTTCGCCAATCTCGAGGGTGACATCGGCGTCAGCTTCGAATTTTTTCCGCCCAAAACGGAGAAGATGGAAGCGCAGCTTTGGGATACGTTCCGAACCCTCGAACCCTTGGACCCCAGCTTCGTATCGGTGACCTATGGCGCGGGCGGTTCGACGCGCGAGCGCACCCATGCCACCGTTGCGCGCATCGCCGCCGAAAGCGCGGTACCGCCCGCGGCGCACCTGACCTGCGTCGAGGCATCGCGCGCGGAAATCAACGAAGTGGCGGAAGCCTATTGGGAGGCCGGGGTACGCCATATCGTCGCGCTGCGCGGCGATGTGCCGGGCGGGGAACCGTATCGCGCACATCCCGACGGTTACGCCAATGCGGTTGAACTGGTCGCGGGGTTGAAGGCGATCGCACCGTTTGAGATCTCAGTCGCCGCCTACCCCGAAACGCACCCCGACGCCGACTGCCCGCAGGCCGACCTCGACAATCTGAAGCGCAAGCTCGACGCAGGGGCGAACCGTGCGATCACCCAGTTCTTTTTCGCGCCCGACAGCTTCCTGCGCTTCCGCGACGCGGCGGTAGCGGCGGGGATCGACGCGCCGATCATTCCCGGCATCTTGCCCGTATCGAATGTGTCGCAGACGCGGCGCATGGCCGACATGTGCGGCACCGCGATCCCGGCGTGGATGGTGTCGCTGTTCGACGGGCTCGACGACCATCCCGGTGCGCGCCAGCTGGTTGCGGCGACCGTCGCCGCCGAAATGTGCCGCCGCCTCTATGCGGGCGGGGTCCGCGATTTCCATTTCTACACCTTGAACCGCGCCGAGCTCAGCTATGCCATTTGTCATCTGCTGGGGCTGCGGCCGGTCTCGACCGCAAAGGATCAGGCAGCATGAACAGCGCTCGCGAAGCTCTCTTAGCCGCGGCGAAAGAGCGCATCCTGCTCACCGACGGGGGCTGGGGTACCCAGATCCAGACTCGCAAGCTGGTTGAGGCCGACTACGCTGGATCGCTCGGCCTTGGTCACGATCAAAAGGGCAATAACGACATATTGGCGCTGACCCGCCCCGACGTCGTGACCGCGATCGGCGAGGCCTATCTGGCGGCGGGGTCGGACATCGTGTCGACCAACACCTTCAGCGCCAACCGGATCAGCCAGGCCGATTATGGCGCCGAGCATCTTGTTGGCGACATCAACCGCGAAAGCGCACGACTGGGCCGCGAAACCGCGGTCAAATATGAAGGCATCGACGGGCGCCGCCGCTTTGTCGCGGGCGCGGTCGGGCCGACGAACAAGACGCTGTCGCTGTCGCCCGATGTGAACAATCCCGGCTTTCGCGAGATCGATTTCGACGAATTGAAGGACGTCTATCTGGAACAGGTCGTCGCGCTCGCCGAGGGCGGTGCGGATTTCATCCTGATCGAAACGATTTTCGACACGCTCAACGCCAAGGCAGGCATCGCCGCGACGCTGGAGGCCGAGGCCAAGGTCGGCCGCGAGCTGCCGCTGATGATCTCGATGACGCTGACCGACCTCAGTGGCCGCAACCTGTCGGGCCATACGGTCGAGGCCTTCTGGTATGCGGTGCGCCATGCCAAGCCGTTGACGATCGGCCTCAACTGCTCGTTCGGCGCATCGCAGCTGCGTCCGCACGTCAAGGTGCTCTCGGACATCGCCGACGCGCTGGTGATGGTTTACCCGAACGCGGGCCTGCCCAACGAGCTCGGCGAATATGACGAACTGCCCGAAACGACCGCAGAGCTGGTGCGCGAATGGGCCGATCATGGCCAGGTCAATATCCTCGGCGGCTGCTGCGGTTCGACCCCCGCGCATATCGCGGCGATGGCGAAAGCCGTCGCGGGATTGCCCGCTCGGCAGATTCCGCAAGTGCCGGTGCGGACGCGGCTGGCCGGGCTGGAGCCGTTCACGATGGCAGCATAGTCCCCCTCCCGCTTGCGGGAGGGGCTAGGGGAGGGCCTGATTGCTCCTCTACCGCCCGACAATTTGACAGACCCTCCCCCGACCCCTCCCGCAAGCGGGAGGGGAGAAGAAGACCGAAATGACCGAAACCACCGCCTCCGCCACCAATTTCGTCAACATCGGCGAACGCACCAACGTCACCGGCTCCGCGGCGTTCAAGAAGCTGATCCTCGCCGACGATTATGCCGCGGCGGTCGAAGTCGCGCGCCAGCAGGTTGAAAATGGTGCGCAGGTCATCGACGTCAACATGGACGAAGGCCTGCTCGACGCCGAATATGCGATGACGACTTTCCTGAAGCTCATCGCCGCCGAACCCGACATTGCGCGGGTGCCGGTGATGATCGACAGCTCGAAATGGAGCGTCATCGAGGCGGGCCTCAAATGCGTCCCCGGCAAGCCGATCGTCAATTCGATCAGCATGAAAGAGGGCGAGGAGCAGTTCCTCGACCATGCCCGCAAATGCATGGCCTATGGCGCCGCCGTCGTCGTCATGGCGTTCGACGAGGTCGGGCAGGCCGACACCAGAGAGCGCAAGATCGAGATTTGCGAGCGCGCCTACAAGCTGCTCATGACCATCGGCTTTCCGCCCGAGGACATCATCTTCGATCCCAATGTTTTCGCGGTCGCCACCGGGCTCGAAGAACATGACAATTATGCGGTCGATTTCATCGAGGCGGTGAAGGAAATCCGCGTCCGCTGCCCGCACGTCCATTTCTCGGGCGGCCTGTCGAACCTGTCGTTCGGCTTCCGCGGCAACGAGGTCGTGCGCCGCGCGATGCACAGCGTTTTCCTCTACTATGCGATCCCCGCCGGGCTCGACATGGCGATCGTCAATGCGGGCCAGCTCGACGTTTATGACACGATCGACCCCGAACTGCGCGAAGCCTGCGAAGATGTCGTGCTCAACCGCAAAAAGGACGGCGAGGCCGAAAGCCCGACCGAACGCCTGATCGCGCTTGCCGAACGCTACAAGGGCAGCAGCCCCGCACAGGAAAAGGCTGCCGAGGAATGGCGCGGCTGGGACGTTGCCAAGCGGCTCGAACATGCGCTGGTCAAGGGCATCGACGCCTATGTCGTCGAAGACACCGAGGAAATGCGCCTGCTGATGCCGCGCCCGATCGAGGTGATCGAAGGCCCGCTGATGGACGGGATGAACGTTGTCGGCGACCTGTTCGGGTCGGGCAAGATGTTCCTGCCGCAGGTCGTCAAATCGGCGCGTGTGATGAAAAAGGCGGTCGCGCATCTCTTGCCCTTCATCGAAGCGGCGAAGGAACCGGGCGCGAAGGGCAAGGGCAAGGTCGTGATGGCGACCGTCAAGGGCGACGTCCACGACATCGGCAAGAATATCGTCGGCGTCGTGCTCCAGTGCAACGGCTTCGAAATCATCGACCTTGGCGTGATGGTCCCTTGGTCGAAAATCCTGGAGGCGGCGAACGAGAATGACGCCGACATGATCGGCCTCAGCGGCCTGATCACCCCCTCGCTCGACGAGATGGTGACCGTGGCCGAAGAGATGCAGCGCGCCGGTATGACCATGCCGCTCCTGATCGGCGGCGCGACGACGTCGAAGGTTCACACCGCGCTGCGGATCGATCCCGCCTATCAGGGCCCGGTGCTGCACGTCCTCGACGCCAGCCGCGCGGTGGGGGTTGCGACCGCGCTGGTCAGCGACACCGGGCGCGACGCCTATGTGCAGGGGTATAAGGACGATTATGAGCATATCCGCGACGTGCGCGCGGGCAAGGGGCAGAGCGTCCTCCACACGCTCGAGGAAGCGCGCGCCAATTATTACGACGCCTATCTGAGCGACAAGCCCGCGCCGCCGCTTGAGCCTGGCCTCCACCGCTTCGACGACTGGTCGCTCGCCGATCTGCGCGAATGTATCGACTGGACGCCCTTTTTCCGCGCGTGGGAATTGCACGGCACCTATCCGTCGATCCTGACCGACGAGGTCGTCGGCGAGACCGCGGTGGCGCTCAAGGCCGACGCCGACGCGATGCTCGACCGGATCATCGCCGAAAAATGGCTGACCGCGCGCGGCGTCTGCGCCTTCTGGCCATGCGCGCGGCACGGCGATGACGTCGTCATCCACCTCGCCGAGGAAGAACGTCATGTGACGCTGCCGTTCCTGCGCCAGCAGATCAAGAAAAGCCGCGACCGCGCCAATATGTGCCTTGCCGATTTCATCGACCCCGCGGGCGACTGGATCGGCGGTTTTGCGGTCGGCATCCACGGCATCGATTCGCATTCGGAACGCTTCCGCGCCGATAAGGACGATTATTCGGACATTTTGCTCAAGGCGCTCGCCGACCGCTTTGCTGAAGCGTTCGCCGAGCGGCTGCACCAGCATGTCCGCACGACGCTGTGGGGCTATGCACCCGGCGAACAGCTGACCAATGAGGCGCTGATCAAGGAGGAATATCGCGGCATCCGTCCGGCGCCGGGCTATCCCGCCTGTCCCGACCATAGTTTGAAGCCGATCCTGTTCGACCTGCTCCAGGCGGGCGACAACGCCGGGCTGGTGTTGACCGAAAGCTTCGCGATGTTGCCGACCGCGGCGGTGAGCGGCTTTTATTTCGGCCACCCCGAAAGCCAGTATTTCGGCGTCGCGCGGATCGGCAGCGACCAGCTGGAGGATTATGCGCGCCGCCGCGGCGTCGATCTGGAAACCGCGACGCGTTGGCTGCGGCCAAATTTGGATTGAGTCCTTGCCTTATCGTCACCCTGAACTTGTTTCAGGGTCCATGGCCCGACCTGTCCCTAGCCGCCGCGTTTGTTGAGAGCGCAGGCCATGGATGCTGAAACAAGTTCAGCATGACGAAGGTCTTAATGTTCACGCGACCTTCTGTCCGACAACAGGACACGCCAAGGATTAACCAGCTTCGCCAACGACTGCCGCCGTAAAAACCGCTATGGCCCGCCCATGCTCGAGTCATTCCTCCGTCGGCCCCTGCTGCCGCTGCTCGCCTTGCCGCTCCTCCTCGCCCCGGCGCCGCTCCCCGCGCAGACCGGCGGCGCGCCCTACAGCGTCGATGGCCGCGGCTTCAATCGCCTCCAGGACGCCGTCGATGCGATTGGTGAAGGCGAGGGGACGATCCGCATCGCGCCCGGCTATCACCGCGACTGCGCGGTGCAGACCGCGGGGCGCATCGCCTTTGTCGCCGCCGAACCGGGCCGCGCGATTTTTGACGGCGTCACTTGCGAGGGCAAGGCGGCGCTGGTGCTGCGCGGCGCAGGCGCGCGGGTCGACGGGCTGGTGTTCCAGAACATGCGCGTCCCCGACGGCAATGGTGCGGGGATCCGGCTGGAGCAAAGCGATCTCGAGATCGTCAACAGCCTGTTCCGGGCCAGCGAACAGGGCATTTTGACCGCCGACGATCCCGAAGCGACATTGACGATCGACCGCTCGACCTTTTCGCGCCTCGGCCGCTGCGACCGCGGCCTCAGCTGCGCGCACAGCGTTTACACCGGCATTTACGGCAAGGTCGTCGTCACGCGGACGCGCTTCGAAAAGGGCAGCGGCGGCCATTATCTGAAAACCCGCGCGGTCACGGTCGACATCAACGACAATAGTTTCGACGACACGCAGGGGACGGCGACCAATTACATGATCGACCTGCCGTCGGGGTCGGTCGGCCGGATCGCGAACAACATGTTTGTTCAGGGCAAGGACAAGGAAAATTATTCGGCGCTGATCGCGGTCGCAGCCGAGGAGCGGAAGAACCCGTCGCGCGGGCTGTCGATTGCCGGCAACCGCGCCAGCCTGCCCGCCGGTATCGGGCGCAAGTCGGTGTTCGTTGCCGACTGGAGCGGCGAGGCGTTGGCGATCGGGGCGAATGAGCTGGGTGCGGGGCTGACGCGGTTCGAGAAACGCTGAGCCCAGACTTCCCAAACCCGTTCGTGTCGAGCGAAGTCGAGACACACGAAGGGTAGCGCGATCCCAACGTGTCTCGACTTCGCTCGACACGAACGGATCCGGGGTGAGCGTTAAGCCTCGCCCCGCGTTTCGATCAGCGAAGCCGCCAACGCCTCGGCGGGCGACTTGCCGCCCCACAGCACGAACTGGAACACCGGGTAAAAGCGCTCGCATTCGTCGATCGCGCTTTCGATCAGCGTCTCGGTCATGTCGAGCGCCAGCGAACCATCGCTGCCCAGCAACATCCCGTGCCGGAATAATATAGTCCCGCTGTTCGACCACAGCTCGAAATGCCCGAGCCACAATTGTTCGTTGATCAGCGCCAGCGCTTCGTGCGCCACGGCGCGTTTTTCCTCGACGACGCGGATGTCGGGGAAGGCGAGCAGCTGGATGACGCCATCGTCGGCGCGCCACACTGCACGCAGTTCATAGGCGGTCCAGCTGCCTTGCGCGGTCGCGACGATTTCATCCTCGCCGACCATTTCGTGCGGCCAGTCGTGCGCGGCGAAATAGGACGACAGCATATCCATCGGGGCTGCGTCCTGACCGTCGTCGTCGTCGTAAATATCTTCGCTCATCGGGGCGCTTTAGCGGGTGTTAGGGCGGGTGGCGAGTCTGGACCGCCCACCAATAAACTGTCACCCCGGCACAGGTGGACCGTCACCGCGGCAAAGGCCGGGGTCTCGCCGGTGCGTGAGGGCGCAAGGTTGAGATCCCGGCCCGCGCCGGGATGACGAAATCAGCTTTTGGGCTTTTGCGCCGGTTTCGCAGCGGCGGGCTTCGCCGCGGCCTTGGGCGCAGCAGCAGGCTTGGCCGCTGCTTTCGGCGCCGTCGCCGCAGGCTTCGCCGCGCCTTCCAGCTTGTCGAGCCGCGCCTTCAGCGCTTCGGTTTCGGCGCGCGCGGTGGCCGCCATCTGCTTCACCGCTTCAAATTCTTCGCGGCTGACGAAATCCATCCGGCCGACCCATTCCTTGGCGCGCTCGCGCATCGCGGCCTCGGCTTCGCGGCCGGCGCCCGCGACCGTACCGGCAATGCCGTTCACCATCTTGGCCAGATCGTCGAAAAAGCGGTTTTCGCTCTGCATCTTCAAATTCCTTTGTCGGACGTTCAGTCCCTTGCCGTTATCCTATCTGGGTGCTGGCGGCGGTGGGGACAAGGGTTTCGGCGTCGGGATTGCGCTGGTCGATCTGAAAATTCAGGATCGTCGCAAAGCTCAGCCACACCATGTAGGGCACGAGCAGCCACGCCGCGGCCTTGCGGATCGGGGCAAAGGCAAAAGCGGTCGCGATCGTCGTCAGCAGGATGAAGATGATCAGGTACAGCGCGCTCGTCACCTGATATTGCCCGAAAAACAGCGGCGACCAGGCGAAGTTGGCGATCAGCTGGACAAAGAACAACGTCAGCGCCAGCCCGCGTCCCTTCGCGCCGCGGGCGTGCAGGATCATCGCGAGCGCCAGCCCGAGCATGATGTAAAGAATCGGCCAGACGGTGGCAAACACCCATCCCGGCGGAGTGATCTCGGGCAGGTCGAGCGCGGCGAACCAGCGATTGCCATAACCGCTGTTCGACAGCACCCCCATCAGGCTGCCGATCAGGACGATCGCGGGGACGGTCACCATCGCCCAGCGAAGGTACGACATTCGAAGTTGTCCCGGGGTAGCGATCTCGGTCATGCACATGGTCCTTTGCGCGGGAATCGGCTGATCTAGGATGTCGCGGCGGGCGGGGCTGGCGTCAAGCGGCAGCTTTGACCGCGGCGATCAGAAATTCGACATTACCCTCCGGCCCGGTGATCGGGCTTTCGACCGTTTCAACGACCGTCCAGCCATTCTGTTCCAGCCAATCGCGCACCGCCGCACACACGCGCGCGTGGACCGCGGCATCGCGTATGACGCCCTTCTTGCCCACCTCGTGCCGTTCGGCCTCGAACTGCGGCTTGATCAAGGCGACGATGCGCGCGCCGGGCTTGGCGAACGACATCGGCACCGGCAGCACCTTGGACAGCGCGATAAAGCTCGCGTCGCAGACGATCAGGTCGACGGGTTCGGGGATGTGCGCGGCGGTCAGGATGCGCGCGCTCGTCTGTTCGTGAACGATGACGCGGTCGTCCTGTCGCAGTTTCCACGCCAGCTGGTTCGTCCCCGAATCGACCGCATAGACGCGCGCCGCACCGCGGCTCAGCAACACGTCGGTGAACCCCCCGGTCGACGACCCGACATCGATCGCCACCACGCCCGTCACATCCCAGCCGAGGTGCGTCAGCGCATGGTCAAGCTTGATCCCGCCGCGCGACACCCACGGATGGTCGCGCCCCTTGACGCTCACATCGGCGTCATCGGCGACCTGTTGCCCCGCCTTGTCGATCTTGCGGTCGCCGACGAATGCGAGCCCGGCAAGGATCAGCGCCTGCGCCCGCGTCCGGCTTTCGGCCAGCCCGCGATCGACGAGTAGTTGGTCGGCGCGGACCTTGGCCATCAGCCTAACCTCGTCATTGCGAGGAGCGAAGCGACGCGGCAATCCCCAGCTATCGTCGGCAGAGGCCGATAGCCGGAGATTGCCTCGCTTCGCTCGCAATGACGACCAGGGGCGATCACTTCGCCTTGACCTTGTCCGTAAGCATCCCCGGCGTCAAAATCTGCGGCAGGATCTCGGGCTGCGCCGTCCCCGGCGCGTACCACAGATACAGCGGCACGCTGTTGCGGCCATGTTCGGCCAGCGTCCGCGTGATGACCGGATCGCCATTGGTCCAGTCGCCGACCAGCGTGACGACGCCCGCCTTGTCGAACGCCGTCTGCACCGCCGCGCGGTTGATCGCGCCCGCCTCGTTCGCCTTGCACGACAGGCACCAGTCGGCGGTGAAATAGACGAACACCGGTTTGCCGGTGGCGCGCGCTTTGGCGAGAGCATTGGGGGAGAAGGTTGAGGCACTTGTCAGCTTACGCTGTGTCGAAGTCGAAATGGCGTTTGGCGCAGTCGCATAGATGACGAAGGACATAGACAAAGCCATCGCTCCGATAGCAACCCCCCAACCATTCCGCTTTCGCTTCTGCCAAGCGCCGTAATTGTAGAGCGTTACAACTGCCAGCAAGATGGTGCCTATCACGAGAAGCGAACCGGTATCTGTGCTCGCGCCGCCTTGCCGCCACAGCAACCAGCCAAGCGCCAGCGCGGTCAGTCCCATCGGCAGCGCCATCCATTTGCGGAACCGATCCATCCACGGCCCCGGCTTGGGCAGCCGGTTGCGCAGCGCCGGAATGAAACCGACGGCAAGAAAGGGCAGGGCAAGGCCGAGTCCAAGGCCACCGAAAATCGGGAGCGCTGCCCATGCGGGCAGCACCAATGTTGCACCCAGCGCCGCGCCGAGCAGCGGCCCGCTGCACGGCGTCGCGACAAAGGCGGCAAGCGCCCCGGTCCAGAAGCCGCCCGCTGCGCCCTCCTTGCCCGCCAGCGCCTGCCCGCCGCCGAACGACGGCAGCTCATAGGTGCCCAGCAGGTTGAGCGTGATCGCAATCGCGAGGATCAGCAGTGCCAGCACGCTGACCGGATGCTGCAACTGGAACGCCCAGCCGACCTGCTCGCCTGCCGCACGCAGCGCGACCAGCGCGGCGCCGAGCAGCAGCGCGGTGACGATCGCCCCTGCGGTATAGGCGAGCGCCTCGACCTGAGCCGACCGCGCATCGCCGCCCGAGCGTGCAAGGCTCAGCGCCTTCAGGCTGAGGATCGGAAAGACGCAGGGCATCAGGTTCAGGATCAGCCCGCCGAGGATCGCACCGCCGAGCGCGGTCCAGAACAGCCCCAAGTCGATCGCGTCCGTCGGGCCTGCAATCGCCTCGCCCGCGGCGGGGACCGCGCCCGGTTCGAACTGCACCGACAGTCCGCGCCCTTCGCCGAGCTTGAGCAGCGCCGCGACCGGCCCGCTCGCCTCTCCCTTTGCGCGCGTCTCGACGATGATGAAATCGCCGTTGCGGCTGAAAGTTTGCGGCGCGGCATAATCAACCAGATTTTGCGTCTGCGCGAACAGATAGGGCGCGTCGAGCGCTGACCCGGCGGGCAGGGGAATAGCAAAGCGCACCATATCGCCGCGCCGCTCCCACGTTCCGCTGCGATCGAGCGGCTGCGGCAACAACGCGCGCCAGCTGTCGAAGCGGCTGCGCGACGCGGCTGGCACCGCTCCATCGCCAGCTTTCAGCGCAACGGAAACAACGGACCGTTCCGGCACGCAAACCTTGTCGGTACACGCCAGCCAATTGGCGACCCCCGACAGGGTCAGGTCGCTCCCCTGCGCGACACTTTCGTCCACTTCCACATCGGCAAGCAGCGCATAGGGATGCTCGTACACATGGTTCATCATGCCGAACAGGATCAGCGGTTCGGGCACCGGATAGCGCAGCGGCGCGACCGTCACACCCTCGGGCAAATTCCATTCGACCGATAGCCCGAACCCGGCGTCGCCGCCGTTGATCCAATAACCGTGCCAGCCCTTGTCGGGGGTCATGGTGAGCGCCAGCGTCGTCGTTCCGCCCGGCGCGGGCGCGGCGGTTTCCGCAACCAGCTTTGGCTGGATATGCGTCGATTGCGCCTGCGCGGGACTGACGGCGAGCAGCGCGAGCGCCAGCAGCACCAGCACCGATTGCCACAGCCTTGTCACAAAAAGGTCGTTGCCGCGATCCATGCCCGTTCCGCTGTCGTCCATCTGTCGAGGCTTGCCATATAGGCGGCTTTCGCCGACAGGACAGCCCGTGCTGACACCCTGCCTGACGGAGACGCCGCTCGTGACGCTGAAACATCTCAAAATCGCTCTCGCCGCCACCCTCTGCGTCGGTAGCGCCACCACCGTTTTCGCGCAAAATTCAGCGCCGCCGGTTGCGAAGGTGACCGCCGCGACGCCGCCGCCAAAGCTGATCGTGGTGGTCGCGGTCGACCAGTTTTCGGCCGATCTGTTCGCCGAATATCGCGGCAAATTTACCGGCGGGCTGGCGCGGCTGGCATCGGGCGTCGTGTTCCCGTCGGGCTATCAGGCGCATGGTGCCACCGAAACCTGCCCGGGCCACGCGACCATCCTGACCGGCAGCCACCCCGGTCGCGCGGGCATTGTCGCCAATAATTATTTCGACCTGTCGGTCGCGCGCGACGACAAGCGTGTCTATTGCGCCGAGGACGAAAGTGTCGCCGGCACCGCTTCGGGCGGCGGCAAATATGCGCCGTCGGTGAACCATCTGCTCGTCCCGACGCTCGGCGATCTGATGAAGGCGCGCGATCCGAAGGCGCAGGTCGTGTCGGTCGCGGGCAAGGATCGCGCGGCGATCATGATGGGCGGGCGTCAGGCCGACGAACTGATGTGGCTCGCGCCCACCGGGCTCACCAGCTACCGCGGCACTGCCCTGTCGCCGACCGCGGCGCAGGCCGGTGCGGCGATCGCCGCCGCCATCGCGCAGCCGCGCCCGGGGCTCGCACTGCCCGCCGATTGCACGGCGCACGACATTGCCATCCCCGTCGGCGACAAGGGCGCGACCGTCGGCACGGGCCGGATGGCGCGCGACGCGGGCGACTTCCGCCGCTTCATGGCCTCGCCCGAAGCCGACGGCGCGGTGCTCGCGACCGCCGCGGCCTTGCGTCAGGTTCGCAAGATGGGCGAGGGCAGCGGCACCGACCTGCTGATCGTCGGCTTGTCGGCGACCGATTATGTCGGCCACGGAGCCGGGACCGAGGGCGCCGAAATGTGCCTTCAGATGATGGGCCTCGACCGTGAACTCGGCGATTTCTTTGCGCGGCTCGACGCGACCGGCATCGACTATGCCGTCGCGCTCACCGCCGATCATGGCGGGCACGACATGCCCGAACGCAACCGCCAGAATGGCTGGCCCGCCGCCGAGCGCGTCGATCGCGCACTCGACCCCGACGCGCTGGGCAAGGCGGTTGCCGAAAAGCTCGGCCTGCCGCAGCCCTTGCTCTATGGCGACGGTCCGTTCGGCGACATGTATCTGTCGAAAGCGCTGACCCCGGTGCAGCGCAAGGCCGCGCAGGACGAAATTTTGGCCCGGCTGCGCGCGCATCCGCAGATCGAGGCGGTAATAACCGCGGATGAACTCGCGAACCGGCCCATCTCGAAACGCGCGCCCGACACCTGGAGCCTGCACGACAAGCTGCGCGCATCGTTCCACCCCGACCGCTCGGGCGATTTTGTCGTTGTGCTGAAACCGCGCGTCACCCCGATTCCCGAATCGGGGCTTGGCTATGTCGCCACGCACGGGTCGGTGTGGGACTATGACCGGCGCGTCCCGATGCTGTTCTGGCGCAAGGGGCTGACCGGCTTTGAACAGCCCAATGCGGTGATGACCGTGGACATCCTGCCGACGCTGGCGTCGCTGATCGGTCTGCCGGTCGACGCGGGGAAAATCGACGGACGCTGCCTCGACCTGTTGTCAGGCACCGACAGCAGTTGCCGTTAGGAACAAGAAAAGAAACGAATATGACGATGGATTTGCGGAACTTCTCCGACCGGTTGCTGCTGGTCGGCTGCGGCAATATGGCGGGGGCGATGCTCGATCGCTGGCTCGCGGCGGGGCTTGACCGCGTGCAGGTGGCGATCGTCGATCCCATTGCGGCGCCGCGCGAGGGCATCGTCCAATATGCGGCGCTGGCCGACTGGCAGGCCGCGGGCGCCGCCGCCGACTGGATCATGCTGGGCATGAAGCCTCAGCAACTAAGCGACGTCGCCGATGTCCTCGCGCCGTTGGCAACCGGGGACACGCACCTGCTGTCGATCCTCGCGGGCGTGTCGCTCGCCGATCTTGCGGCGCGCTTTCCGGGCGCCCGCGCGCACGTCCGCATCCTGCCGAATCTGGCCGCGCGTATCGGCGCCGGGGTGACGGCGGTCGCGACGCTGGGCGAGGCCGATCATGCGGCGATTGCGGGCCTGCTCGATCCGCTGGGGCAGACGGTGACACTGGCCGACGATACAACGATGGATCTGATCACCGCCTTTACCGGCAGCGGCCCCGCCTTCGTCTTTCGGCTGATCGAATCCTACGCTGCGGCGGGTGAGCGGCTGGGTCTGTCGGCGGAGGATGCGCTGGCGCTGGCCACCGCAACCTTTGGCGGCGCCACCGCGCTGCTCGCCGACAGCGGCGAAAAGCCGGGAACGCTGATCGCGCAGGTCGCGAGCAAGGGTGGCACCACGCAGGCCGGGCTCGACGTGCTCGACAGCGACGGACAGCTCGCCGCATTGCTCACCAACGTCCTGCGCGCGGCGCGCGACCGCGGCCGCGAACTCGCCGATCTGGCGCGGGGGGAGGGCTGACCGCCGCCTACGATTGGATTGAACCGTAGCCCTGAGCTTGTCGAAGGGCGCTTCTCGGATAAGCGCCCTTCGACAGGCTCAGGGCTATGATGATAAATAGGGCAGGAGCCTACCCCGCCTCTTTCCCCAGCGCCGCAATGCGTTTGCGGTCGCGCGCCGGGACCAACGCCTCGCTGACGTGCCAGAACCCGGTCACCGCCTGTTGCCCGGCGTGCGTATAGGCGCGGCTCATCGTGTCGCGCAGCAGCACGAAGATAGAGGCTTCGATCGCGCGTCCGGCCTCGGTCAGCCGTAGCTCCTTTTGCCGCCGGTCGCGATTGCCCGGGCGCGTCGTCAACATCGCGCGCGCTTCCAGTTCCTTCACCACGCGCCCCAGCGACTGTTTGGTGATCCCGAGCAGCGCCAGCAGGTCCGAAATCGTCAGCCCCGGCTGGCGCGCAATGAAGTAAAGCGCGCGGTAATGCGCGCGCCCCAGATCCTGTTCGGCCAGCTGTGCGTCGATCGACCGCCACAGCGACGCATGCGCGAAAAACAGAAATTCGATCCCGCGACGCACTTCGTCTTCGCGCAAGAAAAGGGCAGACGCAGCGGGCGCTTGTGAAAGAAAATTTTCCTCAGCCATGGTCACTACCGTTGCGCGCCGCGCGGGTCTTTGGCAAGAGGCGCGCTCCATCGACCCCATGACCATAGGTGTTTTCGCATGTCCGCTCCCGCCTTTACCCATCTGCCGCACCCCAATCGCGTTGCGGACGATGTACGCGCGGCGGCGATCGCCGATCCGGCGTTCGGGCGGGTCTTTACCGATCATATGGTGTCGATCCGCTACACCGAGGGGCAGGGCTGGCACGATGCGCAGGTGATGCCGCGCGGGCCGCTGACGCTCGATCCCGCGACCGCGGTGCTGCATTATGCGCAGGAAATTTTTGAAGGGCTGAAGGCGTACCGGCTCGACGACGGATCGATGGCGCTGTTCCGCGTCGAGGCCAATGCCGCGCGCTTCAACGCCAGCGCCCGCCGGATGGCGATGGCTGAAATGCCCGAGGAGCTGTTCATCGCCGCGGTCAAGGAAGCCGTCGCCGCCGATGCTCACTGGTTCCCGCCGGTCGAAGGCGGCGCGCTCTATCTCCGCCCCTTCATGTTCGCCAGCGAGGTGTTCCTGGGGGTGAAGCCCGCCGCCGAATATCAGTTCCTCGTCATCACCTCGCCCGTCGGCAATTATTTCAAATCGGGCGCCCCGGCGATCTCGCTGTGGGTGTCGGAAGATTATACCCGCGCCGCGCCCGGCGGCACCGGCGCCGCCAAATGCGGCGGCAATTACGCCTCCAGCCTGATCGCGCAGCGCGAGGCGATCGCCAAGGGTCACGACCAGGTCGTCTTCCTCGACGCCGCCGAACATCGCTGGATCGAGGAACTGGGCGGCATGAACATGTTCTTCGTGATGGGCGACGGCAGCATCGTCACCCCGCCGCTGACCGGGACGATCCTGCCCGGCATCACCCGCGACGCGATCATCACGCTGGCGCGCGATGCTGGCCTTACGGTGCGCGAGGAACCCTATGCGATCGACCAGTGGCAGGCCGATGCGGAAAGCGGCAAGCTCACCGAAAGCTTTGCCTGCGGCACCGCCGCCGTGGTGACCCCGGTGGGCAAGGTGACGCGCGGGCAGACCAGCTTTACGATCGGCGCCGGTGGCCCCGGACAGGTGACCGGGATGCTGAAAGACAAATTGGTCGACATCCAGCGCGGCCGCGCCGCCGATCCGCACGGCTGGGTGACGCGGCTCTAAGCGGCGCCTTGCAATAGGCGGCGGCGCGTTATAGAGCGCGCCTCGCACCGGCCCGTTGGGGCGTCGCCAAGTGGTAAGGCAGCGGCTTTTGATGCCGCCATTCGCAGGTTCGAATCCTGCCGCCCCAGCCAGCCGGTGCGGTCTTGCCCCCGTGATTTGTCAATTGACCGAAGCGTCGGGGATCCCTTCCGACCAGGTTGGCGCACTGCGCAACGACGGCGGAAATCATGCCGCCGAAAATGCCAGCCGCGCTGTCGTCGCCGCTGCGCAATTTTACGATTTTGGCCGAATGTTGCGCTTCTCGCTACCGGGCTCGTCGCCGACTGCCGTTCAGGCGCCTCGGCACTGGCCCGGCGTCAACCACTGCCCGGAGCAAATCTGCCAACAAGGTGAAGCGCAGCCTTTATCCCCCGTCCGCCACGCTTGGCAGCTGCGACGGGGGAACAGGTTCGTTGTGCACATAGGAACATTAGTAGAACATAGGGCAGCCGTCAACCTCCTTTTGTTCTCCCGATCGGTTCGGCTCCGCAGGTTGACGTTAACGTCAATCAGCGCCAATGCTGTGGACAGCAACAGGAGTTGGTGATGACGGCACAACCGAAATTCGATCTGTCGGGCCGGGTGGCCCTCGTCACCGGCGCTTCGTCGGGATTGGGCGCCGGCTTTGCGAAAGCACTGGCGGCGGCGGGGGCCAGGGTTGTGCTCGCCGCGCGCCGCGCCGACAAATTGGCGGAGCAGGTCGCAGCGATCGAGGCCGCGGGCGGGCAGGCGATCGCAGTCAGCATGGACGTGACCGACGAAGCATCGACGATCGCCGCCTATGAAGCCGCCGAGGCTGCGTTCGGCACGGTTGATACGATCGTCGCCAACGCCGGGGTCGCGACCGAGAAAATGGCGATGGGGCTGTCGGTGGACGAGGTCGATTTCCTGCTCGCCGCCAATGTCCGCGGCGTGTTCCTGACCGCGAACGAAGGCGCCAAGCGGCTCGACAAGGCGGGCAGCCGCGACAATCAGCACGGTCGCATTGTGCTGATCGGGTCGATTACCGCCGAGAAGATCTTTCCCGCCACCTCGGTCTATGGTGCGACCAAGGCGGCGGTGCGCCATCTGGGCAAGGCGTTGGCGCGCGAATGGGCGCGGCGCGGGATTTGCGTCAACGTCATCCAGCCCGGCTATTTCGAATCCGAGATGACCGCCGAACTGCTGGAGAGCGACGTCGGTGCGGCGATGGTCAAAAGCTTCCCGCGCCAGCGGATGCGCCCACCGAGCGACTTGCACGCCCCCTTGCTGTTGCTCTGCTCCGACGCGGCGCAGGGGATTACCGGCAGCGTCTTTACCATCGACGACGGACAGACGCTGTGAGCGAGCTGCTCATCGAAGCGCGCGGCGCGGTAGAGATCGCGACGCTCAACCGCCCCGACCGGCTCAACGCGCTCAGCGAAGGGCTGGTCGACGAGCTCAACGCCTATTTCGGCGGACTGGCCGATCGCCGGGACGTGCGCGTCGTCATCCTGCGCGGCGCTGGGCGCGGCTTTTGCGCCGGGCTCGACATTCAGGAGGATCGGTCGTCGGACGAAACCCCGGTGCTGCGCACGCTGCGTGCCCAGACTGCGATCGGCAATATCTACCGCAAGATGCGCGCTTGTCCGCAGCCGATCATCGCGCTCGGCCATGGCGCGGCGTGCGGGGGCGGGCTGTCGCTGCTGCTCGCGTCCGACGTGCGCTACGCCACCCCCGATTTTCGCTGCAACGCCGCCTATATCCGTATCGGCCTCGGCGGCTGCGACATGGCGTCGAGCTATTTCCTGCCGCGGCTGGTCGGCGCCAGCCTTGCGGCGGAAATGATCCTGACCGGGCGCTTCATCGACGCCGAGCGGGCACTGCGCGCCGGGCTGGTCAGCGAGATCGTCGAACCGGACGAACTGCTGGGTCGCGGCCTCGCGCTCGCCGACGAGATGCTCGCAACCAGCCCCTATGGCCTGCGGCTGTCGAAACAGGCGCTCAATCTCAACATCGATGCGCAGAGCCTCGACGCCGCGATGGCGATCGAGGATCGCCAGCAGGTGATCCTGTCGGCGACCGAAGACCATCGCGAGGCGCTCGCTGCCTTCCTGGAAAAACGTGCGCCCGAATATCGCGAACGCTAGTCCGCTCGCCCCAACTTGACTCGCCGATATATTGGCATAGTAAGTGCCATTATCCCATGGGGAGGGGGCGATGGCAGTGCGCGTGAGGACCACCAACGTGCCGGGTCGCAAGGGCCGGTTCCGGCGTACTGCCATCATTTTTGGCGCCGCGCTGTTGCTGGCCGCGCCGGTACAGGCGCAGCGGGAAAAGACGCCGCCGCGCCAGCCCAATATTATCATCCTGCTCGCCGACGACTGGGGCTTTACCGATGTCGGCGCTTTCGGCGCCGAGTTTGCGACTCCCAACCTCGACGCGCTCGCCTATGCCGGGACGCGCTTTACCAATTTCCATGTCGCCGGTTCCTGCTCGCCGACGCGGGCGATGCTCCAGACCGGGGTGATGAACCACCGCAATGGCCTGGGCAATATGCCCGAGACGATCCCCGACGAACATCGCGGCCAGCCCGGGTACGACACGGTGATGAACCACCGCGTGGTGACGATTGCCCAGCTGCTGAAGGCGGCGGGCTATCGCACTTATTTTACCGGCAAATGGCATCTGGGGAGCGACGCGACCCGCCTGCCGCACGCGCGCGGCTATGACCGGGCGTACAGCCTCGCCGATGCGGGCGCCGACAATTTCGAACAGCGCCCGATCGAGGGCATGTACGATACCGCTGCGTGGACCGAAAACGGCAAACCCGCGACGCTGCCGAAGGATTATTATTCGTCGCGCTTCGTCGTCCAGAAGATGATCGATTATGTCGAGGCGGACCGGGCGAGCGGCAAACCCTTCCTCGCCTCGATCAACTTCCTCGCCAATCATATCCCGGTGCAGGCGCCCGACAGCGATATTGCCCGCTATGCCGCGCAGTACGAGGACGGCTGGACCGCGCTGCGGCAGGCGCGAGCGAAGCGCGCCGCCGCGCTCGGTATCGTCCCTGCGGGCGTACCGATCGTCACCATGCCGACGACCACCGATTGGCAAAAGCTGGACGCCGACGAACGCGCTGCCGCGGTGCGGGTAATGCAGGCCTATGCCGGCATGGCGACCGCGATGGACCGCGAGGTCGGGCGGCTGGTCGCGCATCTGAAGGCCACCGGCGACTATGACAACACGATCTTCGTGTTCCTGTCGGACAATGGCGCCGAGCCGACCAACCCGTTCGGCAGTCTGCGCAACCGGTTGTTCCTCGACATGCAATATGACCTGTCGACCGCCAACATCGGGCGCCGCGGCAGTTTCAGCGCGATCGGACCCGGCTGGGCGAGCGCCGCCGCCTCGCCTTTGTCCGGATACAAGTTCAGCGCGACCGAGGGCGGCCTGCGCGTTCCGCTGATCGTGACCTGGCCGGGGAACAAACAGGTGCAGGCGGGCGCGATCCGTCACGGGCTGGCGCATGTCACCGACATCCTGCCGACGCTGACCGAACTCGCCGGGGTCGCCGGCCATGGCGGCCGCTGGCAGGGCAAGGATGTCGAGCCGGTGACAGGCCGCAGCCTCGTCCCGATGCTGACCGGGCAAACGGACAGCGTGCATGGCGACACGCCGCTCGGCTACGAACTGTCGGGCAATGCGGCGCTGTTCCGCGGCGATTACAAACTGGTGCGGAATCTGCCCCCGACCGGCGACGGCCAATGGCGGCTGTTCGACCTCAAGAGCGATCCGGGCGAGACACGCGACCTGGCGGCGGCGCAGCCCGAACGCTTCGCCGCGATGCTCGCCGATTACCGCGCCTATGCCAAAGCCAATGGCGTGCTCGACATGCCCGCGGGCTACACCGCCAACGAACAGATCAACGCTTATGCGTGGGAGCAGCAGGGCCGCAAGCGCGCGATCGAGGCGGCGCTGTGGCTGGGCGGCGGGTTGCTGGCGCTGGCGTTGCTGGTCTGGGGCTGGCGGAGGCGTGCGCGGCGGTAGTTCCAGTGATCTAGACCGTTGTCGGCTTTGGGATGGAGAACGGACGTTGCCGATCCTCCCCGGAACGGGGAGGGGGACCAGCGAAGCTGGTGGAGGGGCACTATCGGTTTACCTTGTCGTCGATGTAGCGCTCCGCTGCGAGGTTCCCGGAAAGTTTGGTCGTCCAGTCTAGCGCTGCGTTAACCGCCTGTGCCCCTCCACCACCCTTCGGGTGGTCCCCCTCCCCCGTTGGGGGAGGATCGGCTATGTCCATGGGCGGTCGTTTCCCACCATCAGCACCGCCACATCTACCCCGTCGGCGCCGGGCGCACCGTATCGATCAGCCGAAAACCGATATGGTCGGTGCCCAAGCTGCGTTCCTGAAACTGCCGCGCCGCGGGGCGATAGCGGGCGCAATAATTGGCGGCGCAAAGGAAACTGCCGCCCTTGATGACGTTGCTCTCGCCGCCCGCCTTGCTCGTCGTCCACTCCCACACATTGCCGATCAGGTCGTGAACGCCATGGTCGTCGGCGGGGAAGCAGGCGACCGGCGCGCGGCCGGTAAAGCCGTCGGTGCCAAGGTCGCGCGCCGGAAAGGCGCCCTGATAATAATTCGCCTGCGGCTTGCCCGTCGAATCGACCGGCACATGACGGTCGGCACCACCCGTGGCGGCGGCCAGTTCCCATTGTTCCTCGCTGGGCAGCGCCTTGCCCGCCCAGCGCGCATAGGCGAGCGCGTCGTCATAACCGATCTGCACCACCGGCTCGCGGCCTTTCCCGTCGATCGCGGTGCCGGGCCCGGCGGGATGGCGCCACTCGGCGCCAACGACCCAGCGCCACCAATTGGGGTTGCCGTCGGTCGGCGCGGTGAACACCGCGCCGCCGGGGACCAGCATGTCGGGCGGCGCGCCCGGCAGCGACGGCGGGTCGCGCTCGGCAAGGGTCTCGTATCCGGTCGCCTTGACGAAGGCGGCGAACTCGGCGTTGGTCACCTCGTGCGTCGCCATCCAGAACCCCGCGACGCGAACCTCGCGCGGCGGTCCTTCTTCGGGCAGCCGCGCATCGGCACCCATCTTAAAGGTCGCGCCGGGGATCCACACATAATCCTCGGCGGGCATCGCTGGGCATTCGCGGGCCGCGGTGCGCGCGGGCGGATCGTCCGCTGCGGTACCGCACCCGGCCAGCGCGCCTAGCGCCGCGATCGCCGCCGCCGCGCGCCGCTTCAAGCCGTGTCCCCGATCGTCGCCATCAGCATTTCAACCATGTGCATCACAACCGTCCCGGCTTCCTCGGCCGACAAGCCCTGATCGTGGCGCAGCACGCGCCAGTTCTGGAACGACAGTGCCGCGCACAGCGCCTCGACGTTGATCCGGTCGGTCAGGACGTCGCCGGGCAGCAGGCGCAGCAGCAGCTCGCGCTCCAGCATCACGACCTTGCCATATTGCCCCATCAGGAACGGCGACTGGTACCGCTTGATATTGGCCGCAAGGCGAAAGGGCAGCGTCGTTTCGAACACCCGGACGCGGCGGCGCACCATGTCGCGGACATTGGCGCGCCAGTCCTGGTCGGGATAGGGTGCGCTGACGATCGGCATCACCTTTTCGGTGATCGTTGCGGTGATTTCGGCATAGAGCGCGTCCATGTCGTCGAAATGGCGAAACACGGTGCGCAGTCCGATGCCGGCCTCTTCGGCGACGCGCGCCGCACTCGGCGCCAGATCGCCGCCGACGATCAGCTCCATCATCGCCTCGACGATCCGCTTGTGGCTCGACCGGCCGCGTTCTCGGCGGCCGTCGACCCGCGCCGACTCCGCCTTTGTCGCCGTCGATTTGCTCGCCGCCTTGGTCATGGCTTCTCCGCTGGCCCAGCTTGACGCCGGGGTCAATGCCCGCGTCACGATCGGTCTTGCGCCGCAACGAATAAAATGACACATATAGTGTCATAAGTTTCGGCGCAATGGGGAGGCGGGATCGATGGCCGGGCAGGGGGCGACCATAGCGGGCATATGGGCTGCCGCGCTGCTGCTGTGGCTCGCCTTCCTGCTTTTCTACGATGGCTGGCGCCGCCCGCTTCGCCGGGAAGAGATTGACGCCTTCCTCGCCACGCTAGGACCGCGCATGGCCGAAACGGGCAATGACGCGGCGCGGCTGCGCGCCTTTCTGGAGGCCGATGACGGGCGCGAGTTCGTGATGGTCAATCTGGTCGGCACGCGCGCCGGGCCGGTCACCGACCCGGACAGCGGCGAAACGCGCGAGGGCAGCGAATGGCTGCGGCGCTATTCCGACCCCTTCGTCCGCGGGCTGATCGCGCGCGGCGGACATCCGTTGTTCGTGGGACGCAAGGTCGGCGGCTATATCGACGCGTGGAACACGCCGGACGATCCGGGCTGGTCGCTGGTCGGCACGATGCGATACCGCAGCCGCCGCGACCTGATCCGCATGGCCAACGACCCAGCGTTCCGCGCGGCGCATCCGGCCAAGCTGCTGGGAATCGCGACGACCTTTTCGTTCCCGACCCAGCGGCAGATCGCTTTTTACGCCAGCCCGCGGGTCACCATGGGGCTGTTGTTGGGGTTGCTCGCGGCATTGGCGCACATCGCCGTGCTGACGATAGGATAGGTTGGGGGTTGCCATGAAGAAAAGATGGATCGCATTGGGGGCCATCGCGGCGCTGGGCGTCGGCGGCTATTTCGCATTCGAGGCGAACAAATATCGCCTGCCCGGCATCCTGCAGGACTGGCGCGACCCGGTGCAGCCGAACCGGCCCGTCGCGTGGCAGCAGGGACCGGCGACGCCAGCCGCGGGCAAGCGCCCGCCCAACATCATCCTGATCGTCGCCGATGACCTTGGCTATAACGACATCAGCCTGAACGGCGGCGGCGTCGCGGACGGGATCGTCAAGACGCCGAACATCGACGCCTTGGCGCGCGAGGGGGTGAATTTCACCACCGCCTATGCCGCCAACGCCACCTGCTCGCCGTCGCGCGCCGCGATGATGACGGGGCGCTATCCGACGCGCTTCGGCTTCGAATTTACCGCGGTGCCCGTCCAGTTCGCCGAAAACATGGCGCATGGCGAAGGCGTCGGGCCGCTGCGGGCGATTTTTCATGGCGACCGGATCACCCCCGACATCCCCGACTATCCCGACATGGGGGTTCCCGCGAGCGAGGTGACGATTGCCGAGGCGGTGAAGGCGGCGGGTTACCACACGCTGCACATCGGCAAATGGCATCTGGGCGAGGCGCCCGCCTTGCGGCCGGAGGCGCAGGGTTTCGACGAAAGCCTTGCGGTGCTGGCGGGCGGCGCGATGTTCATGCGCGAGGATGATCCCGGGGTCGTCAATGCGAAGCTGCCATGGGATCCGATCGATCGCTTCCTGTGGGCCAATCTGCGTCACGCGGTGACCTTCAACAGCAGCAAGCGCTTTTACCCGCGCGGCCACATGACCGACTATTTCGCCGAAGAGGCGATGAAGGCGATCGAGGCGAACCGGGGCCGCCCCTTCTTCCTGTACCTCGCGTTCAATGCGCCGCACACGCCGCTGCAGGCGACCAAGGCGGATTATGACCGGTTGCCGCAGATCAAGGACCACAAGACGCGCGTCTATGGCGCGAT
The DNA here is from genome assembly GCF_005503695.1 of Sphingopyxis sp. 2PD. Classification (GTDB taxonomy): domain Bacteria; phylum Pseudomonadota; class Alphaproteobacteria; order Sphingomonadales; family Sphingomonadaceae; genus Sphingopyxis. The sequence continues at coordinate 14,407 of NZ_SCMU01000025.1, read as the reverse complement.
GATCGCCCAGCTGGACCGGCGGATCGGCGACGTCATGGCGAAGCTGAAAGAACAGGGGATCGACGACGATACGCTCGTCATCTTCACCAGCGACAATGGCGGCGCGTGGTATAACGGGATCGAGCGGCTGAACGCGCCCTTCCGCGGCTGGAAGGCGACCTTTTTCGAAGGCGGTATCCGCACGCCCCTGTTCATGCGCTGGCCGGGCGGTATCGCACCCGGGACACAGCGCGCCGACGTGACGGGCCATCTCGACATCTTCTCGACGATCGCGGCCGCGGCGGGCGCCGCGGTGCCGCGCGACCGGACGATCGATAGCGAAAATATCCTTGCCGGTCCGGCCAGCCGGTCCGCGATGTTCTGGCGATCGGGCGACTATCGCGCGGTGCGCGCGGGCGACTGGAAATTGCAGGTGACGAAACGCCCCGAAAAGGCGCGGCTCTATAATCTCGCCGCTGATCCGACCGAACAAAAGGATCTCGCGGCGAGCGACCCGCAGCGCGTCGCGGCGCTGCGCGCGATGATCGAGGCACAGAACAAGGGCATGGCGAAACCGATCTGGCCCGGGTTGATCGAAGGCCCGGTGCGCATCGACGTGCCGCTGAACGCGCCGTGGCGCGACGGGCAGGACTATATCTACTGGGCGAACTGAGCGGGCTGGCGCGGGCCAAATCGTGAAGGCCCGCGCCCGGACTGCAATCCGTCCGTATGGGCTATGCCGACCTTATGCGGGTCGTTTCAACCATGCTCATACTGCTGAAGCGCCGTCGCGCGGTCATAGGGCGTCAGCTCATCGATGCGGCGCTGTTCGACCTTCTCCAACCAATTGGGGTCGGCAAGAAGAACGCGGCCGAGCGCGACGAGGTCGAATTCGCCGCGTTCGAACATCGCGACCAGATCCTCCAGGCGCCCCAGCATCGGCGACGAGATGCCCTCGACGAAGTCCTGCATCAGGTCGCGGTCCATGCCGATCGATCCAACGGTGATCACCGGCTTTCCGGTCACTTCCTTGATCCACCCACCCAGATTCTTGGGATCGCCCGCATATTCGGGCTCCCAGAAGCGGCGCTGCGAGGCGTGGAAGATGTCGACCCCGGCGCGCGCCAGCGGGTCGAGCCAGCGATGCATCTCGTCGGGGTCGCGTGCGAGCTTCACGTCATAATCATAGGTCTTCCACTGCGACACGCGGAAAATGATCGCGAAATCCTCGCCGACCGCGGCGCGGCAGGCGGCAACGACTTCGGCGGCGAAGGTGGCGCGGTCGGCAATGTCGGGTCCGCCGTAGCGGTCGCTGCGCAGGTTGGTCTTGTCCCAAAAGAACTGATCGAAAATATAGCCATGCGCGCCGTGAAGCTCGATCGCATCGCACCCAATCGCCTTGGCCGCCCGCGCCGATTCGGCGAAGGCGGCGATGGTGTCGGCGATATCGCGGTCGGTCATCGCGCGGCCACCGGGGACGTCGGGCCCGGCAAAACCCGACGGGCTGACCAGCTCGGCATGCGGTGCGTCGGGATAGTTGAAGTCGATGCAGCCGCCGACGTGCCACAATTGCGGGACAAACATGCCGCCTTCGGCATGGACGGCATCGACCGCAGCCTGCCAACCCGCAAGTGGTTCGTCGCCCGCGAAAAGCGGCACGGTGTCTGCGGCCACCGTATGGTCGATGGCGACGCCCGTCCCTTCGGTAATGATCGTGCCGATCCCTGCGGCAGCGCGGCGGCGGTAATATTCGGCACCGTCGTCGGTCAGCACCCCGCGGGGCGCGAAATAGCGCGACATGGGCGCCATGCAGAAACGGTTCGGTGCCTTCAGCGACTTGCACGTGAAGGGGGCGTGGAGCGGGGCGAGCAGGGCGGCGAGATCATCGATCGGTGCGGTGGTCATTGGGCAAGCGTCCTCACGAAGTCGAGCAGCGCCTCATTGTAGGCGGACGGGTTTTCCAGTTGCGGCGAGTGGCCGGTGTCCATGGTCAGCAGCGTGCCGTTCGCGGCGCAGTTTGCGGCAAAACCGGCGATCGCCGGATCGGCGATGCTATCCTTGGCGCCGCCGATCGACAGCACGGGAAAGGCGAAGGATGCGAGCAGGTCGCACTGGTCGAGCGTTGCGAGCCCGGCAAGCGTCTCGCTGGCGCGCGGGCCGGTGGCGAGGAAGCCGCGCTCGACCCAGCCGATCATCGCCTCGCTCGCGCCTTCGCCCGAGGCACCCTCGGCGAGGGCGCGGAAAAATCCGGGGCGGTCGGCGGTGATTGCGGCGCCGATGCCGAGCACGTCTTCGGACAGGCCGCCGTGTGGAAATCCGTCGCCCTGCACATAACGCGGCGATGCACCGCAGGTGAACGTCGCTACAGTCAATCTCGCGGGCGAGTGGCGAGATATCTTCAGGCTGCATCCTTCGTCACTGGCTCCACATAGCGAGACGCCGGCCGGATCAACCGGCCGGTCAGCGCCTGTTCGCGGGCATGCGCCAGCCAGCCCGCGATGCGCCCCATCGCAAAAACGCCGGTGAATACATGCTTCGGAAATCCGACAGCTTCCAACAGCAATGCCGTATAGAATTCGACATTGGTTTCGAGCACGCGATCGGGTTTGCGACGATGGAGCGCTTCGAGCGCAGCCTGCTCGACGCCTTCGGCAAAACGCAATCGCGCATCGGCATCTCCGAACGACCGGAGCGCGGCCTTGAGCGCGTCGGCACGAGGATCGCGCGTGCGATAGATGCGATGCCCGAATCCCATCAGCCGTTCGCCGTCATCCAGCGCACGCTCGATCCAGCCGGCGCTGTCGCCCTCCTCCGCAATCGCATCGAGCATGTCGATAACGGGACCAGGGGCGCCGCCATGAAGCGGGCCCTTTAGCGCGCCCAGTCCTGCCAGAACGGAGGACGTCAGCCCCGCATGCGTGGAGGCGACCACCCGCGCAGCGAAGGTCGAGGCGTTGAGACCGTGATCGCTCACGGTAACGAGATAGGTATCGAGTGCGCCCGCACCGTCCGATCGGCCCAACATGCGGATCACGTCCGCCGCGTGGCCTGTGCTGGTCGACGGCTCGATTGGCTCATCGCCCGCCTGCAAACGGATCAGCGCTGGAAGAAGCACCGCCGGAGCGGCAAGCAAGCGCAGCGCATCGGGCAGCGCCGTGCCGTCGGACAGCATCGCCATCGCGGCGCGCATGCCGTCGTAGGCGGGAAGTTTCGACATCGGCCCGAGCAACCCCCGCGTCTTTTCGAACACGTCTACGCGCGCGGTGCCGAGCTTTGCGGTAAATTCCGCCGCGTCGGGCAAATCGTCGAAGAAGCCGGTAAACAGCAGATGGGTGGTCTGTTCGAAGGTCCAGCGCCCGGCCAGCGCGACAAGCGGATATCCGCGAATGATCAACTGCCCTTCGGCGCCACGCACATCCGACAGGATCGTTTCGGCGGCCACGACATCTTCCAGACCATTGTTCATTTCATTCGCTCCTTGACTGGCGAAGAGCGAGATGATCCCTACAAGACTGAGAATCAATCTTGATCAAGTGAATCAATCATGCGCGAATGGATGACCCGTGAAGAGGCACTGGCGAAGCTCAACGTCCGGCCCCAGACGCTCTATGCCTATGTCAGCCGCGGGCAGATCGAACGACGAGGCGATCCCGCTGACCCGCGGCGCAGTCTTTATCGGGGCGACGATATTCTTGCGCTTTCCGACCGGCGCGCCCGCGGGCGCCGCCAGGCATCCGTCGCAGCGAGCACATTGGCATGGGGTGAACCCGTGATCCCCACGGCGATTGCGACGGTCAGTCACGGCGAATTGATCTATCGCGGCGAGGCCGCCACGGCCCTCGCCGCGCATATGGGGCTCGAGGAGGTTGCGGCACTCCTGTGGGAACAACCGGAGGCCATTGTCTTTCCAGAAGTCGCCGTTGCCGGCGATCCGTTTCAGGCGCTCGCCGCGTTGGCGGGAAGAGCGCGGTCGCTCATAGGCAGGCCCGCCGCGAAATTGGTGAACGAAGGCGCGATGTGTGTTGCAGCGATGGCCTCGGCTTTCGGCGCCGTCGGGGCGGGACCGATCCATCAGCGGCTTTCCGCAGCGTGGGCCCTCGACGCTGAGGGCGAGGAACTGGTTCGACAGGCGCTGGTCCTTCTCGCCGACCATGAACTCAACCCGTCGACGTTTGCGGTGCGCGTGGCTGCGTCCACCGGCGCCGGCGTGCCCGCCTGCATCCTTGCGGGTCTAGCGACCCTGTCGGGGCCGAAACATGGCGGCGCTGGCGCAGCACTGGAATCTCTCCTCACCGAGGCGATCAACACGAGCGCCGATGCGGCAATCGAGCGCTGGCTCGCGACCGGGCATGGGCTGCCGGGATTTGGCCACCCGCTCTATCCCTATGGCGACCCGCGTGGACGCGCCCTGCTCGCGCATATCCAGCCGGACGAAGAGCTTGCGATGCTGCAGGATGCCGTCATGGACATGCTGGGGCTACAGCCCAACATCGATTTTGCACTCCTCGCGATTGCGCGTAGACATGCCTTGCCGCCGCGATCGGGTTTAGGCCTATTCGCCATCGCCCGAACGGTGGGCTGGGTTGCGCATGCTCTGGAGCAGGCGTCGACGGGCGCGATCATCCGTCCCCGCGCGCACTACCATGGCCGAAGTCCATCAGCATCCTCGCCCGGATTTCCGACATAGTCTCCGACCATCTACGGCACGCCAAGCGGCGCGACTGGCTCGACCGCAAATGACGATCGAGATGACTGTTCAGTAAGCCGGACCTGGCCGGTTTCAGACTGACAGCTTGCGGGCACCAAACCGAAATAGCTGACGTTGACCATGATACCAGATTAACCAGACGCGGCCTTGTGTGATCGATATCATGCTCGTTGTCTGGCTTCGGCATCAAGGTACAACCAATTTGCCTCGAATACATCGGCAACCATCGGCTTAGAAATCTGCCAACCCTGTCCGACATCACAATTGAAAGCAGCCAGAAGCTCAAAGGTGCGGTCGTCCTCGATGCCTTCTGCCACAATTGTCATGTTAAGCGCGTGGGCGAGCTCGATTGTCGAGCTGACCATGAGCCGATTGACGTCATCGATGGCCATTGTCCGAATAAAGCTTTGATCGAGCTTAATTTCGTCGACGGGCAAGCGTTGCAGATAACTCAGCGTCGATTGGCCGGTACCATAGTCATCGATCGAGATCTTGATGCCAGCCGTGCGAATTTTGTTGAGCGCGTTTATCGACAATTCAATGTCGTTGAGAGCCGCCGTTTCAGTGACCTCAAACGTAATTTTGTCATTCGGTATTTCGGCCGACTCGATAACCGCGATTGCGCTTTCTATGAAAGGCGGGTTATTCAACAGTTTAGCAGACAAGTTGACGGCAACGCCGATCGTTATGCCTTGTCGGGCCCATCGCGAGAAATCGTCGACCGCAGTTTGTAAGACATGGAGGGTCAGCGTATCGATCCGGTCAGCCTTTTCCAATATTGGTACAAAAATTGCCGGCCCGACCGAACCGTGCACGGGGTGGGTCCAGCGAACCAAAGCTTCGGCGCCGACTATTTGTTTCGTCTTCAGGCTCATCTTGGCCTGGTACATTGTGAAGATGTCACCATCTGCAATCGCCTGTTCCATATCAACGAGGAGATGTTGCCGCAGCTTCACCGTTTTGGCAGCTTCGATACTATATGCCTGCCAGGGCGAGCCGGCGCTTTCGGCCAGGCGAGCTGCGATCTTGGCGTCGTCGAGGGAATTGTCGCTCACGCCAAAGGCCGCCGACACCTGAATGGACTTGCCGTCTGCGTCGAATGACGGGCGAAGCAGAGCAGCAGCAGTGCGGAAGTGGCCATCAAGATCGTCGCTGTGACCATCACGGATTATCCAGCCGAGCGTGTCGGAATCCAAGTGATAGATATGCTCATTGACTGCGAGAAATTTCAGGCGCGCGGCGATCCGATCGAACAGAGCAGTCCGCGTATGGCCGTCGGTGACGGCCACGAAGTCCCCGAAATCGGCTATTTTCGCAATCGCTATGGTGCAGCCAGGGCTTTCGGACATTTGTCGGACGAGCATCGCTTCATTCGGCAGGTTGCTCAAGAGGTTATAGAACCGGCTCGTATGCAGGTCCGCGGCGGCCTGAAAAAGCTTGTCGATCGCGAAATACAGGACAAGAAAGGCGAGCGCGCTCTCATTGTCCCAGGTCAGCAGCGACAGATGCTCGGCGAGCAGGAGCGCAGCGTAGAGCGTGACCATGCTGGCGCCACCCACCATCGCACACTGCCATGATGGCCTCGCGCGCCAAACCATGACTAATATGATCGCCACGACGACGAGCAGGCACGGCCACGCCCCAATGTTTGGCAGGTTTCCCGACTGGAGTAAGGTTTCTGCGGCTAGAGCCTGAACGACGACGCCTGGGACAATCCCATGGCGGCCGGTGGCGTAGCGATCACCTATTTCGATCGCCGTCGCCCCCACCAATATCTTCTTGCCTCTGAGCAGTGACGGAGCAACCTTCCCTTGTAGCACGTCGACAAAGCTGAACCGCGGAATGGTTGCAGGCGCTATTGACTGATCGATCCGAAACCGCTGGTTGATTGCACCCGCACTTCCCGCAATCATGCTGCCGAGCGACGGTCGGACAGTGCTGCCAGTAATTGTGCCAAAACTGTAGTCGTTGAGCTGCCCATGCTCGTCAGGATGCACATTGACCGAGGCCAGCAGTGCATTTTCGCGAAAATCCAGCAAGGGCAGATTTTCCGCATAGTCCGTCCCGGCCGATGTTCGTAACTGACGAAAAGTTGGCAAGATGACCGGTACGCCGCTGCCTGCCAGCGCGGCACTGAGCAAACGGTCTTCCGCTGCATCAGACGCCACAGAAAAGTCGACATCAAACGCAATCTGTTCGACCCCGGCACGTGACAAAATCGTGATCAGATCGGCATGGAAATGCCTCGGCCAAGGCCAGCGATCGAGTGCTTCGAGCGATTTTGCATCGATTTCGATGATAACGAGATCGCCGGTCGCCGGTTTCTCGAGCAAGCCCGCCCGGGCGAGCTGACTTTCGCGAGTGAACGGGTCAATCAGGCTCGTGAGCGTGAAGATCGACGCTACAACAAACGCAATGCCCCAAGCGGTCAGGCTCGACAGCTTGCCCGTACGCCGGCTATTGATAGGCAGGTTCCGCAAACATCCCTCCAGACACTGCAAAGTGTCTAGTCTGGAGGACTGTCATTCAGGTTAATGAACAGTCGATCGGGGCTAATTGGGCTTGCCGTCGCCTTTGCCATTCTCACGCCCTACACCATTTCCGCCATTGTTACCGGTATTACCGTTACCGTTGCTCCCTGCTCCGGTGTTGCCGTCGGCGCCGGAACCACCACCGTTCCCGTTCCCGTTCCCGTTCCCGTTGCCGTTGCCGTTTCCGTTTCCGTTGCCGTTTCCGTTGCCGTTTCCGTTTCCGTTGCCGTTTCCGTTGCCGTTACCCCCCGCTCCGCTATTTCCATCGGCGCCGGAACCACCACCGTTCCCGTTCCCGTTCCCGTTGCCGTTGCCGTTTCCATTGCCGTTACCCCCCGCTCCGCTATTTCCATCGGCGCCGGAACCACCACCGTTCCCGTTCCCGTTCCCGTTCCCGTAGCCGTTGCCGTTGCCGTTGCCGTTGCCGTTGCCGTTGCCGTTGCCCCCCGCTCCGCTATTTCCATCGGCGCCGGAACCACCACCGTTCCCGTTCCCGTTCCCGTTCCCGTTCCCGTAGCCGTTGCCGTTGCCGTTGCCGTTGCCGTTGCCGTTGCCGTTGCCCCCCGCTCCGCTATTACCATCGGCGCCGGAACCATCATCGTTCCCGCTCCCGTTACCGTTGCTCCCCGCACCGGTGTTACCATCGGCGCCGGAACCACCGGCGTTCCCGTTGTTCCTGCCGCCATTGTTACTGTTGCCGCCGCTGATGTTCATCCCGGTTGAAGCAGGGATATTATTGACAGCGATTGATACCGGCATTGGGCGTGCCTCGTTCGCTGCGCCGCTTGCCCGGCGCGCGGGATCCAAAACGACGGCATTGCCGATCAGCCCACCGGTCAGATCTGCCAGCGATACCTTGGTGTCGGCGACTGTCGCATCGATCACGCCGTCGAAACTGCCGCTTCCTATCTCAAAATCCTCGGCAGTCAGGCTGACGATTTCGGCACCTGCGTCGATCAAACTTGCATCGACCGGTGCATTCGGTGAGTCGATTATCTTGGACTGGGCGCCGCTGATCGTCAGGCGGAATGCTTGTTCCTTCGATACCATTCCGATCATGCCCGGGGTGATGAGCTGCGTAGCGCCGCCATCAAGCGTGGCCACCTGCACCGCGCCTTCGGTTACCTGCACCGCGCTTCCAGTTTCGGACACCGTTACGCTGAACGTCGTGCCTTTGACCACAGCCGCCATGGTGGGCGTTTGGACACCGAAATGCGGTGTTGCCTTTTTATCGATCCGAAACAACGCATTTCCGAGAGTCTGGATGAACTGGATAACGCCCTGGCTTGCCTGCGGCCGACTGATGCGTAAGCGGCTGTTGGCGGATACCACGACATATTCTTGACCGCGGACAAGCACCGCGCGGCTCTTCGCGCCTGTTACGATCACATCGTCGGCAACAAGCGCGCCGCCCGCTAAAGCAACCTTTGAGACCCCTGACCGAAGAATAGATACCGTACCGGTTTTCTCCGAAAGCTGCCAACTAGGCGGCTCGGCATGCGCAGCTGTCCCGATGGCGAGTGCAAAAACTGCGATGAGGTTGCGGATCTGCTTCACTGAATATCATCCCCGAATTGCAGCGCATGCTGCAGGCTCATTGCAGCACGTTAGGGGCGAGACACTGTGAACCGATTGAAAATTTCAGTTAGTAATTGCTTAATTTCGAGACAGCTAACGCTTTGCTAACTCGACCTGTTTACCAGAAGAGCCTCGTTAAAAGCCTGAGGCCCATGGTACGTCGCAAATATCATCTTTCTGTTTTCGTTGCGTTGATCTGCACGACGTATCCGGCATCGGCCCAGTCCTCTGGTGATCCATTTGCGACGGTCGCGGAACAACGACGTCATGACGCGACCGAATTGGCGGAACCGCAGCAGGCGAACGCCGGTTCCCAGAACCAGATCGCCCCAGTTATCATTGCCGATATTGATCGCATTCCAGCGACTCCCGATCCGTCAAGCGGCAATGCGGTAATTATAGGTGCGGTCGACGTGCAATCGTTCGCATTGCTTTCCCCTATCCTCCTGGCCGAGAGTTACGAACGGTTCCTCGGGGAGGCTGCAACCGGTGAGCGCTTGACCGCGCTTGCGTCGTCGGTTGCCGGAGCCGCACGCGCCGAGGGCTATATTTTTGCCAGTGTCGAAGTTCCGCGGCAGTCGGTGAAAGTCGGGGTCGTCACCGTGCGATTAGACCTCGGTGCGATCGACGAAGTACGGATAATCGGGTCAAGCAACCGGCGGCTCCGCCAAATTCTTGAGGCGCTGGTCGGCCCAGCAACCCAAGCAGCAATTCTGGAACAACAGTTGTTGCTCGCGGCCGATTTGCCGGGGATCTCGGTCACCAAGACCGACTATGGGCGCGATACTGGGAAGGGAGTATTGACCGTGACGGTTCGAGAAACCCGATCGCAAGGCTATGTCTCGATTGACAATTACGGACCCGATACGCTGGGGCCGACCCGGGTTCAGACGCAGCTGAGATATTCCTCGCTATTGCTCGACGATGACAGTGTGTCGATGACCATGATTAGTACCGCCGCCCAGCCCAGCGAGCTAGCCTTTGTCAATGTTCGATACGCAAGGACCTTGGGCGATGGCACTCATGTTCTGGGCATCGCCGGCTCGGCCGGTCGGACTCGTTCGGGAGGCCCGCAGCGGCCGTCCGACTATCGAGGACGTAATCGCTATGCTGCGATTTTCTACAGTAAGTCTTTACGTCGCAGTCGCGACTTTAATCTCTGGCTTAACGGAGAATTGGCCTATCTCGATGTCCAGCAGACGCAGGCCGGCACGATGTTCCAGAACGATGAGATTGCCGCGGCCACGGTCAACTTTGCGGCCAATCAGAGAGTCGGATCAGGCCGGATTTATGGCGGATTTGGCGTAACTCGCGGACTGGGCATCCTCGGAGCGAGCGAAGCAGGCGACCCGCACAGCTCGCGCGCCAATGCCGATGGAACCTTCACCACCGCTAATGTCTGGGTCAACGCGATTCTGGACTTCGGGGGCGGTTTCGGCGCGCGGGTGGCCGGAAACGGTCAAATCTCTTCCGAACCTCTGCTGTCGCCGTATGAATTGGCGGTCGGCGGTCCGTATTTCGGGCGAGGTTATGACTTCAGTGAAAAATTCGGCGATGAAGGCGTCACGGGCCTTGTTGAATTGCGAAAAGAATTTCGCCACCTGTCCCGCGCACTCGACTGGCTACAGTTTTATGGGTTTGCCGATGGAGGCATTGTGAATGAAATCGGCCTGGGATTGGGTGACGGGTCGCTATTGTCCGCCGGGGGCGGCGTGCGCGCCAGCGTCGGTTCGCTCAATCTGGACCTGCAAGCGGCGGCGCCGATCAACAAAATACGGTTTGAAAGCCAGAACCGCAGTCCCAAGGTAACATTTCAGATTGGTGCCAACTTCTAGGCTTTCGGGTAGTGCGAAACCCGGCTCACTTCACGGCATTGGCATACCTGAGCCGCCGCACCGTGGGCTCACTACCCGAATTTGCCAGGCAGTCGTCTCTGCGCGTCGAAGTTGCGGCGAAACAGTCCTAGATTGCGCTCTGCAACTTTTCACGCTCGTTCGGGATGCCGAGGCCGCCTCCCGACTGCCAGGTTTCGGGCGGCCGCGTCGCAGCCCTCTACGACTTAGATCGGGGCGCTAAGCTGCCGACCTCAAAGCGCAGTCCGGATGGACTCCGATATAGACACGATCTGGTCGAGCATCTCTCGTAGCTCGCCAACTGCGCTTAGATAATCCGTTCGTGCCAGCTTTGACTTCTGCCCTCGCACGGCGATCTCATGCGCGTCTTCAAGTAGCGCCGTGATCTCGGCGAACAGGGCAGGGATGTTCGCTGATTCCTCTATGTCGTCATTGTCGGCCATGTTTCGACCATGCTCGACGTACCGCGCAAGTCGATAACCATCTTTCTGGAATCCGATCATATTCGACTGGACTTGCGGTGCACTGCAAGCATTGCTGCTCATGCCAGCGCAGGGCTGGTCAGGCCAATGCGCTGAGCGCGCAGGTGGCCTCGGATCGGTGGGACCGGATCATCGGCCCCGCAATGGAGATCCGACATGACCAAAGAGACTGCAGCGAAGAAGATGCCGGCCAAGGCCGGCGCCGACATCAAGAAATCAGGAGCCTTCGAGCAGCTTCTGACCCGCGAGAACGGCGCCTCGCTCGACGAACTCGCCACCGCGACCGGTTGGCAGCCGCATAGCTGCCGCGCGTTCCTGACGGGCCTCCGGAAGAAAGGCTGGGCGATCGAGCGCAAAAAGCGGGAAGGCGGGACGACGATCTGGACCGGCAGTGCTCCCGCGGCAGCGGGCCAGGCCTGATGTCAAAGGTCGACGCCATTATCGCCGCGATGCCAGCGATGCAGCGCTCCGAGGTCGAAGCCCAATGGAACAAACTCGGGGCAGGGGAGGCGCCACGCCTCCCCGATCCGCTCTTCCGTCGCCTGACAGCGCAGATGTTGCAGGAACGCCGCTACGGCGATGTCCCTGCGATCATCCGCCGTGAGCTTGCGCGGCTCACCGAGGTGGCGCCGGAAACCGCCGAGAGCAGCCGGCCACCCGTCACGCCGATCAGGATCTCTGACGGCACCCGGCTCATCCGTGAATGGAACGGCCGCACCATTGAGGTACTGGTCCGCGATGACGCCTTCGAATGGGAAGGGCGAACCTACAAGTCGCTGAGCCATATCGCCCGCGAAGTGACCGGAGCCCATTGGTCGGGCCCACGCTTCTTCGGCATGAGAACGCGTCGTGGCTGATCGGATCGTCCGCTGCGCCATCTATACGCGCAAATCCACCGAAGATGGGCTCGAACAGGAGTTCAACAGCCTCGATGCTCAATATGAAGCCTGTGTTGCCTATGCGACGAGCCAACGCCACGAAGGTTGGAAGGTCATCCCTGAGCGATATGATGACGGGGGCTTCTCGGGCGGTAACATGGAGCGGCCGGGCCTGAAGCAGTTGCTCGCCGACGTCGCGGCGGGGAAGGTCGACGTCATCCTGCTCTACAAGATTGACCGTTTGACGCGCAGCCTCTCGGACTTTGCGCGCATCGTGGATGTTCTCGACCAGGCGGGAGCCAGCTTCGTATCGATCACCCAGTCATTCAATACGACGACAAGCATGGGCCGTCTGACATTGAACATGCTGCTGTCGTTCGCGCAGTTCGAGCGCGAAGTGACCGGCGAGCGCATCCGTGACAAGATCGCGGCGTCGAAGCGCAAGGGCATATGGATGGGCGGTCCGGTACCGCTCGGCTATATCGTCCGCGACCGCAAGCTCATCATCGAGCCGCGAGAGGCTGAGCAGGTCCGCCATATCATGCGGCGCTATCTCGTTCTCGGCTCGGTTCGGTCGCTTGTCGCTGAACTCAATGCTGACGGCTACCGGACCAAGGTTCAGAACCGGACAAGCGGGCCGCACAAGGGTGGGTGCCCCTATCGCCGCGGTACCATCTACCACATGCTAGCGAACCGGATGTATCGCGGCGACATCGTTCACAAGGGCGAGGCCTATCCCGGCGAGCATGAGCCTATCGTGTCGGAAGAACTATGGGATGAAGTGCAGCGTGCGCTCGCCAACCGGTCGCAGGGCGGATCAACAAGGCAAGCGGTACGCTGGCCGAGCCTGCTGATCAACCTTCTCCATGATGGGGAAGGGCGTCCGATGTCTCCAAGCCATTCGACGCGGAAGGCAGTCAACGCCGACGGGGCCGCCCAGCGGCGGCGTTATCGCTATTATCAAACTCGGCCCGATGCCGAGGGCGGCGTCGCGTGGCGCGTCACGGCGTCGGATATCGAACCTCTGATCCGCAGCCGTCTCGCAGCCTTCCTCGAAGATCAACAGGCGATCATCGCGATGGCCGAGGATCGCAGCGCTAAAGTCATCAACGCCACATTGTCGTCGGCTCTCGGCATGGCTGCAAAACTCCGCTCGCAAGCGACGGGCGAATGCCGGGACACCATTGAACAGATCGTTCGCCGTATCGACCTCGCTCAGGATAGCATAGCCATCACCGTCAACAACGTGGGGCTGAGGATCCAATTTGGGCTGACGGAGGTGCCGAGCGAAGAATGCGCCATCGAAGAGATCGTCCTGCATTGTCCAGTCGTCAAGGTAAGGCGTGGGCATGCGCTGCGACTGATCTTGCCAGCATCGACGCCCGCGGTTCCGCCACGGCAGCGTGATGAGAAATTGGTCCAGCTTGTCGCGGAAGCGCAAGCGGCGAGGAAGCTGGTCTTGGAGAATCCAGGACGAGCGGTAGCATCCATCGCAGCGGATCATGGTCGATGCCGCACACGTCTTGCCAAGCTGGTCGGCCTGTCGTGTCTCGCGCCCGATATTGTGACAGCGATCGTTGAAGGACGTCAGCCAGCGAAGCTGACGGCAAAGATGCTGACCAGCATTGACCTGCCGCTGTGCTGGCGGGAGCAACGTGCCGTTCTCGGGTTCTGAACCGAACTATCGACTGCAGTCACCAAAATGCCCGGCAGAGACCGGGCTTCCTTTTTGGCTTTCTGGCAGCGAGTTTTGCGGGTCTCTGACTGCAGTCTGGATCGAACGAGGCGCAAACCGCGCAGAAAGGCGCGCCCTTGCGGGGCGGTCCTACAATACTGCTGATTTTTGAAGTCCTGCAGGACTGTATGGTGCGGTCGAGAAGACTCGAACTTCCACGGCCTTTCGGCCACAACGACCTCAACGTTGCGCGTCTACCAGTTCCGCCACGACCGCACATCATGATGGGGCCGAACGGGTCCGGCTCCGGGTAGGAGCGGGCGCCTAGCAAAGCTTTTGGGGCGATGCAAGCGAGCTTCGCAGCATTTATTTTTGCAGGTGCGAAGGCGCCGCGCCGCTCGCGACCTGCTTTGCGCCGCGCTTGTCATCGACCGGACTCAAAAGAGTCACGCATCTGTCACGGCTCTGGCGTCAGACCGTCATCGAATCACCCTAGTGGCGGCGTCACCGGGGGCGAAGCATCGTTCACCGGTGATTTTTCATCAGGGGCGCGGCTCGACCATCTTCGGGGGCGCACACCGGGAACGGAGATTTTCATGGCGGCTTTCGCACGCGTTCGTTTGGTCATGCTCAGCGGCGTGGCTTGTTCAATTCTGGCCGCCTGCGGCGCCGACGGCGTCGCTTCGCCGGGTGAAGGCGTGATCGTCATTCCCGCCCCGGCAC
>NZ_SCMU01000024.1 GCF_005503695.1 Sphingopyxis sp. 2PD | reverse complement strand
CCCTAGAAGGGAGGGGAGAAGAGATTTCCGCGCCGGTCGCCACCCGCCATTATCTGAATTGATCCCCACCACCCCTTTTGTTCTGCCCCCGGCAGTGCCACATGACACCCATGAGCGAAGACAAGACCTGGCCCGACAGCATCCGCGCCGGCGATTGCGAGCAGCATGAGCCGCTGGTGCGCCGCGTGCTGGCGCCCAACCCGTCGCCCTACACCTTTACCGGCACCCAGACGTGGATCGTCGGCTCGGGCAGCGATGTCGCGCTGATCGATCCCGGCCCGACCGGATCAGGGATGAGCATCGGCGATCCCGCCGACATCAACGGCGTCGGTCATGTCGATGCGATCCTGCGCGCCGTGGACGGGCAGCGCGTCGCCGCGATCCTGTGCACCCACACCCACCGCGATCACAGCCCCGCCGCGGCGCCGCTAAAAGCCGCGACCGGCGCCCCGATCATTGGCTGCGCGCCGCTGGCGCTCAAGGACAACGGCCCGCGCGCCGATTCCGCCTTCGATCCCGATTATGCCCCCGACCGCGTGCTCACCGACGGCGAGCGGATTTCTGGCGACGGCTGGACGATCGAGGCGGTCGCGACCCCCGGGCACACGTCGAACCACCTGTGTTTTGCACTGGTTGAAAGCGGCGCGTTGTTCACCGGCGATCATGTCATGGCGTGGTCGACCAGCGTCGTCAGTCCGCCCGACGGCGACATGGCGGCCTATATGGCCAGCCTCTCAAAGCTCTATGACCGCGATGACCGCATCTATTATCCCGCGCACGGCCCCGCGGTGACCAAGCCGCGGCAGCTGGTCCGCGGCATGCTGGGGCATCGCAAGCAGCGCGAGCGGCAGATTTTGCGCGAGCTGGAAAAGGGCACCCGGGTCATCCCGGCCATGGTCGCGCATATGTACAAGGGGCTAGACCCGCGGCTGACCGGCGCCGCTGGACGATCGGTGCTGGCGCATCTTTTCGACCTGCGCGCGCGCGGGGTTGTGCGCGAACACGATGACGAATGGGAACTGGCCTGACATGCTGTTGACGATGCTGCTTGCCGTCGCGCAGCCGATGACCGACGCGGCGCCTGTGCCGAACTCGCGGTTGATCGAACTGCTCGCGAAAGACGATGGCACCCATTGCCTGCCCGACGGCCAGATATGTTTTGCGCTGCCGGATGCGACGGATGCGGACGCACTGCCCGCTGTTCTGGTCGTCTCGTTTCCGGGGTCGGGCGATGATGAAAACACCATCCTGCCGCTGCCTGCCATTGCTGGGGAGCCGCAGGCGCTGCGCCTGTGGCCGCACGCGGTGTGGGTACGCGGCGGCGACGAAGCGGGCAGCGGTGCGGGGCTGGAAATGCTGGTCGGGGTGATCGGTGAACAGCGCGCGATGTATTCGGGCGGCGGCGGGTCGGGCAGTCGGCTTCACCTGCTGCGTTTCGGTATGGCGCCGCATGCGATCGGGCTCGGCGGCGAGGTTCTCGATGTCGCATGGGACAGTTCGCTGATGATCCGCGCCTGCTTTTCCGAACAGGACGCCAAGGATCGGCTCGATGCCTGCCACGACGAATATGAATATAAGGCGGTACTGAAGCCCGGACCCAACGATGGCGGCGAACTGCCAAGCCTGACCTATCGCAGCTTTGCGACCGCCTATCCGCAGACGTCGCGGCGGAGCGAGGACAATAGCGGGCAAAAGCTGAAACCCAGCGATCTGGCCGAGTGGAAGGACCCCGAGTGCAGTTACGAACGCGTGCTGCGGTTCAACAATGCGACGGGCCGTTATGAAATGGATCGCCCCGCGCCCGATTGTTCGGTCTATACGGAGCCATGACCACGACTCCATCCGCACCGCCGCCGCGCTTGACCGGGCGCTTGATCCTGCTCGTCGCCGCGGCCATGCTGCTGCTCGCCGTCTGGTGGGCGGTGTCGGCTTGGCGCGATTGGGAAAAGGGCTATGATCCCGAAACGGTCGTCGCCGCGAGCCTGCAAGGCTTGCAGGAACAGAATGTCCTTGTCCCGTTTACCGCGCGCTATGTCGCGGTCGTGACGTCAACGCAAAGCCGGATGGGGCTCAGCGCCAAAAAGACGCTGATCATGCCCGGCACGGTGCGGTACGAGGTCGATCTGGGCAAGCTCAAGCAATCGGATCTCGACTGGGATGCGGCGAGCAATGCGCTTACGGTGACGCTGCCGCCGCTGCGCCTCGCCGGTCCCGAAATCGACATCGACGCGATCAGCGAGTTTCGTGACGGGACGATCCTTTTGACGCTGACCGACGCCGAGGCGGCGCTCGACGCCGCCAATCGCAAGGCGGCTCAGGATGAGCTGATCAAGCAGGCCAAGGGGCCGACCCCGATGCGGCTGGCTGAGGGCGCGGCGCGGGCCGCGATCGAGCAGAGTTTCGCGATGCCGCTGAAGGCCGCGGGGATTGATGCCAAGGTCACCGCGCGCTTCGCCAATACCCCTGCTGGCTAGGCGGCTTTCGCGCGCCTTCGTCATGCGTTAGTCTGTCCAAAGATTTCGGCCGACTGGGGGGTATGGCATGGCGACGACAGCAGCGGGCACGGCGCGGCCCGAGCGCTTCTGGCAACGCATGGCGATCGGCCTCGCGGCGTTCATCATCCTTTGCTTTGCGCAGTTCGCGCTGCGCGGGTTTGTCGATCCGGTCGCGGCGCCCTTCTGGGTTCATGTGCACGGCGTGCTGATGCTTGGCTGGCTCGCGCTTCTCGTTGTCCAGCCGACCCTGGTCGTGCGGCAGAATCTGGCACTCCACCGGCGGCTCGGGTGGGCCGGTGCGGCGCTGGCGATTGCGATCACCGCGCTGGGGGTCTTTACCGGGATGGCGTCGCTGGTGCTTGGCCGCTTCCCACCCTTTTTCTCGCCGCCCTATTTCCTCACCCTGACGGCCATCGAATCGCTGGTGTTCGGTTTGATGGTGTGGGCGGCGGTGCGAAGGCGGAACCGGACCGACTGGCATCGCCGGCTGATGATCGGCGCGACGATCGTCATCCTCGAACCCGCGCTGGGCCGGTTGTTGCCGATGCCCCTGATGATCGGCTGGTCCGACATCCCGATCGGCCTGTTCCAGCTCGGCGTCGTCGGCATTATCGCGCTATACGACCGCC
Organism: Sphingopyxis sp. 2PD; assembly: GCF_005503695.1. Taxonomy (GTDB): domain Bacteria; phylum Pseudomonadota; class Alphaproteobacteria; order Sphingomonadales; family Sphingomonadaceae; genus Sphingopyxis. Next base: position 44,039 of record NZ_SCMU01000024.1, on the reverse strand, counting down.
GCACGCTCGGCGCCGTCCATCCCGCAACAAAAGCGATTGCGGCAATTGTCATCGCGGTGCGCGTCGCCATCTATCTGCTGGCGTTGACGCCCCCCGTCATCGCGCTCGCGGACCGACTGGTTGGCGGCTGACGCCGCGTTGCCCTGTCCGGGGTCGCGGTGTAGGGGGGTGGCCAAGGCAAAAGCCAGATAAGGAAAAGCGATGACTGCTCCCATCCGCGAGAATCTCTCGGGCCTCGACCTGCGCGCTGAAATCGAGCGGCTGCGCAAAGAACGCAACGCCGTGATTTTGGCGCATTATTACCAGAAGCCCGAGATTCAGGACCTTGCCGATTTCGTCGGCGATTCGCTGGAGCTGTCGCGCAAGGCCGCCGACACCGACGCCGATGTGATCGCCTTCTGCGGCGTCAAATTCATGGCCGAGACCGCGAAAATTCTGAGCCCTGAAAAGATCGTGATCCTGCCCGACATGGACGCGGGTTGTTCGCTCGAGGACAGCTGCCCGCCCGAACAGTTTAAACGCTTCCGCGAGAAGCATCCCGACCATATCGCGCTGACGTACATCAACTGTTCGGCGGCGGTGAAAGCGCTCTCCGACATCATCGTCACCTCGTCGAGCGCCGAGACGATCATCAGCCAGATTCCCGAAAGCCAGCCGATCATCTTTGGCCCCGACCGCCACCTCGGCGGCTATCTCAACCGCAAGTTTGGGCGCGAGATGCTGCTGTGGCCGGGCGTGTGCATCGTCCATGAAGCGTTCAGCGAGACCGAACTGCTGAAACTTAAGGCGCAGCACCCCGGCGCCCCGGTCGCGGCGCATCCCGAATGCCCGCCGCATATCGTCGATCATGCCGACTATGTTGGATCGACCAGCGGCATCCTGCAATTCGCCAAGAGCTTCCCCGGCGATACGCTGATCGTCGCGACCGAGCCGCACATCATCCACCAGATGGAACTCGCGCTGCCCGAGAAGAATTTCATCGGCGCGCCGGGCGCCGACGGCAACTGCAACTGTAACATCTGTCCGTATATGGCGCTCAACACGATGGAGAAACTCTACCTCGCGCTGCGCGACCTGAAACCGCAGATCGAGATGGAGGAAGGCCTCCGCCTCGCCGCGCGCAAGAGTCTCGACCGGATGCTGGAGATGGCGTCGGGGACGGTGGGCAAGGGCGATCTGGGCCGGGCGTGATTGACGTAGCGAGTCGGATTTTCGACTCGCCGATCGTGAGTCGCGCGGCGGATTCCTTCTTGACAAGTCGCAAAACCGCATCCGAAAATGCTGCACCCTTGTTACAAAAATGCTGCACCGAATCCGCTTGTTGCTAATGCCGGACTTATCCACAGCGGGCGATGCGCATAGGGGGTATTTGCGCGTTTTTCTGTTGGCGCCCCGAACGCTTCATGTCAGCTTCAAATCATCGGATGACGGAGACGAAAGACCGCCGGGACATCAAGGGTAGTTGCAAGACTAGCCAGAAGAGAACGGACCGGACTTACGAGGAAATCGACCGATAGCTTGGTCACGGAACGTAGCGATTCCCACGAGTTGATGCGAACCCGACCAGGTACAGGAAATGCAGTCCATCGCTTGGACAGCGATCGCTTCGGCGGACGCAGGAAAAGATGATGAAGGGCTTTCCAGGTGCGGCCGGCCCCCGAAAGGGGGCCGACCAAACCGTCGCCGGATTGTTCCGGCGTGCGCCGCAACGCATCGTTTTGCGGGCTGCTGATCGCAAGAGAAGCGGACCGGGATGAAGGCGGGGTGGCGAGACGCGGAGCAGGACCGGATAGTGGGGGTTGGCAGCGATGTCGGCCCCCATTTCGTTTGTGCGCGGCGCGCGGCGCGTGCGCCGTCTTTGCCGTTCTCTGGCACGCCATCATATTTATTTTTGTCCGTGTGACCTTCGTCACATCGTCGTCAAACGCGGCTGCTTAGAGCCGTCGTTGCGACCCGGAGCAGTTCTTGATCTGGAACTGATCCCACTTTCCCGGCTGCGTCCTTCGGGACCGGCCGGGAACCTTTCGCTTCCTTTCCGCATTGTGTCGGCATCGTTGAAACGATGTCTGGGCGCGACCGGACGTTCATAAATGGGCCGGGTATCTGCGTTTGCCCGGCGGTTCAGGAAGGGAAAAATCATGGGCTTGATCATCACTTTGATCGTCGGCGGAATCATCGGCTGGCTGGCGAGCATCGTCATGCGCACCGACGCGCAGCAGGGCATTATCCTGAACGTCGTCGTCGGCATTGTCGGCGCGTTCCTCGGCAATTTCCTCGGCAGCTTTTTCGGCATGGGCGCCAGCCTCGATACCTTCAGCCCGGTCGGGCTGCTGTGGGCGTTTATCGGCGCCGTCGTTTTGCTCGGCATCATCAATCTGGTCCGCCGCGGCAGCGTCCGTTAACCGGGGTCGCGGCGGTGCACTTGGCGCCGCCGCTATTCCGCTAGGCGCTTTCAAATAACTGGGTTAACAATGCCATGCCTGCCAAGGCGGGCGACACCAATGATCGTAGGGGGTCAATATCATGGATTTCATTATCGCAATCATCATGGGCGGTGTTATCGGCTGGCTGGCCAGCATTGTGATGCGCACCGATGCGCAGCAGGGTATCTTCCTCAACATCATCGTCGGCTGCGTCGGCTCGATCCTCGGGCGGTTCCTGTTCGGCCAGTTCCTGGGTGGCGGGCACCTGCGCGGCAATGCGTTTGATCCAATGACGCTGCTGACCGCATTTATCGGTGCCGTCGTGCTGCTCGCCGTCGTCAATCTGGTGCGCCGCGGTCGCGTTCGCTGAATCGACTATAACCGGCATCGGTCGTTCGCGACCGACCGGATCAAAGGGTGGCCCGCCGTCAGGCGCGCCGCCCTTTTTCATGTCTGCAACCACTGGAAATCGCAACAATATCGGCTTATGGACCGCGCCCCGGCGCGCGGGCGGGGGGACGAGTTTTGGCCTCTTGCAAGCGGTGATTTAATTAGGTAATACACCTCGTGCGGGATTTCGGTCCTGTCGTGCGGGCCTGAGGGGGCGAAGCGCAGTCGCGCTTGCCGCATCGGATGCCGCCACAGGCAGGGAGGAATATGGCGTGAACTACGAGCGGAAAGTGGATGTGATGGACAGCCTCGCGGGTTCGACCCAGAGCTATTATGACAAGGCGGAAAGCCGCCGCAAGCGGACGCGGCTGATCATCGCAGTGGTGCTGATCGCACTCGCGCTGGCCGCCGCATGGTACGCATTCAGCTCCAGCAAGGAAGGCGCCGCGGGCGCTGGCGGTGCCGCTCCTGGCACCCCGGGCGAGGCCAGTATTCCTAACGTCACCGTGGTGATCCCCGGCCGTCAGTCCGTACAGGCCATGATCTCGGCCAACGGCACGATCGCGGCGCGCCGCGAAATGCCGGTCGGCGTCGCCGGCGAAGGCGGTCAGGTCGTGCGCGTGCTGGTCGAACCCGGCCAGTGGGTCGGCGCCGGGCAACCGCTCGCGATCATCGACCGGTCGGTTCAGGCGCAGCAGGCCGCCAGCTTGGCGGCGTCGATCCGCGTCGCGCAGGCCGACGCCGACCTGGCGCAGGCCGAATTGACCCGCGCCGACGCGCTGGTGTCGCGCGGCTTTATTTCCAAGGCGGATATTGATCGCAAGCGCGCCACCCGTGACGCCGCCAATGCGCGCGTCCGCGTCGCGCAGGCGCAATATGCGGAATCGCAGGCGCGCAACGGCCGCCTCAACATCGTTGCGCCCGCCGCCGGTCTGGTGCTGACGCGGCAGGTCGAACCCGGCCAGATCGTCAGTTCGGGCAGCGGTGTCCTGTTCCGCATGGCGCGCGGCGGCGAGATGGAAATGATGGCACAGCTTGCCGAGGCCGATCTGGCGCGGATTCCCGTCGGGACGCGCGCCACCGTGACGCCGGTGGGCGCCGTGCAGGGCATCGCCGGACAGGTGTGGCAGAAATCGCCGGTCATCGATCCGCAGACCCGCCAGGGCATGGTGCGGATCGCGATCCCCTACAGCGCCGAACTGCGTCCCGGCGGCTTTGCCGATGCCCAACTTATTGCCGGCTCGGGCGAAGCGCCGCTGCTGCCCGAAAGCGCCGTGCAGAGCAGTGCCGAGGGCAGCTTTGTGCTGGTCGTCGGCAAGGACAACAAGGTCGAACGCCGCGCGGTCAAGGTCGGGTCGGTGTCCGATGCTGGCGTCGCCATCGCATCGGGGCTGACCGGCAACGAGCGCGTGATCGTGCTGGCTGGCGCGTTCCTGAACGTCGGAGACAAGGTGAAGCCGGTTCTCCAGAAATCGTCGAACTGATCGGCCTGTCCATCGCTGGGCATGCGCACAAGGGCGTTTGAATCATGAGCTTCCGTAACATCTCCGCCTGGTGCATCCGCAATCCGGTGCCGCCCATCGTCATGTTTGTGCTGCTGCTGCTGGCGGGCGTCGTCAGCTTCAACCGTATGGACGTCAACGACAATCCGGACGTCGAATTCCCGGCGGTGCAGATCATCGTCGCCCAGCCGGGCGCGGCGCCCACGGAACTTGAGACGCAGGTGACGCAGCGCGTCGAAGCTGCAGTTCGCGCGGTGAGCGGCGTCGAAGACATGTCGTCCTATGTCGGCGAAGGCAGCAGCCGCACGATGGTGCAGTTCGCCATCGGTACCCCGATCGACCGCGCGTATAACGACGTCAATCAGGCGGTCCAGCAGATCCGCAGCGACCTGCCTGATGGGATCCTGGAACCGCAGGTCATGCGCGTCGATTTTGCGGGTGGGCCGATCACCTATTTCGCAGTGGAAGCGACCGACATGACGCTGGAACAGCTGTCGTGGTTCGTCGATAACACGGTGGCCAAGGATCTGCTGTCGATCCCCGGCATGTCGCGCGTAAGTCGTTCCGGCGGCGTCGATCGCGAAATCCGCGTCATCCTCGATCCCGCGCGCATGCAAAGCTATGGTGTGACGGCCAGCCAGATCAACCAGCAGCTACGCCAGGTCAACGTCAATGCTGCGGGCGGGCGTACAGAGATCGCCGGGTCCGAACAGGCAGTGCGCGTCCTCGGCAATGCCGGAACCGCCAATCAGTTGGGCAATTATCAGCTGTCGCTGGGCAATGGTCGTACCATCCGGCTCAGCGATGTCGCGACGGTCAGCGACGGCTATGCGGAACAGCGCAATATTGCCAAGATCGCGGGACGACAGGTGCTGTCCTTCTCGATCGAAAAGGCCAAGGGTTCGTCCGACGTCACCGTCCATGACGAGGCGATTAAGAAGCTTGCCGAGATCAAGAAGAACAACCCGAAGGTCAACTTCAAGATCCTCTTCACCCGCACCGAATATACCAAGGAGCAATATCGCAGCTCGATGCTCGCGATGATCGAGGGCGCGATCCTTGCGGTCGTCGTCGTTTTCCTGTTCCTCCGCGACTGGCGCGCTACGCTGATTAGCGCGCTGGCGATCCCGTTGTCGGCGATCCCGACCTTTTGGTTCATGGACATGATGGGCTTTTCGCTCAACGGCCTGTCGCTGCTCGCGCTCAGCCTGGTCGCCGGTGTGCTCGTCGACGACGCGATCGTCGAGATCGAAAATATCGTCAGGCATATGCGAATGGGCAAGACCGCCTATCAGGCGTCGATCGACGCCGCAGATGAAATCGGCCTCGCGGTCGTGGCAACCACCATGTCGATCGTTGCGGTGTTCCTGCCGGTCGCGCTGATGCCCGGCGTGTCGGGACAATTCTTCATCCAGTTCGGCATGACGATCGTCTTTGCGGTACTCGTCAGCCTCGCGGTCGCGCGCATGATCACGCCGATGATCGCGGCCTATTTCCTATCGGCGCAGGGTGAACAGGATCATGCGTCGGGACCGTGGGTCGATCGCTATGAGAATCTCCTGCGCTGGACGCTCGACGACAGCAAGCATAAGACGGTGCGTGCACGCTTCGAGCCGACCGCGACGCGGCTGATATTCCTGCTCTTGCCGCTCCTGTTGGCGTTCGGGACGCTGGTCATGATGACCTTGCAATATTTTGCGCCGGTGCCGGTTGGACAGGATGAACCGAATGCTGCGCTACACTTCCTTCTGAAAACACCGTTCACGGCGGTCGCGGTGTTCCTGATCAGCAGTCTGCTGCAGATCCTGCTCGGCGCATTGGCTTATGTGGTCGGTATGCGCGGTTGGGCCTTTACTCGCTGGGCCAAGTTCATGGCGCAGCGCGCCTTTGCCCGCCTGTTCGATCACCGCGTGTGGATCGTGGGGATTGGCGTGGCGGCCCTCGGTTTGACCGCAGTAATGTTCATGATCTTGCCCAGCCAATTCCAGCCGACGATCAACAGCGATTACAGCCAGATCAGCTATGAACTGCCCCCGGGCTCGACGCTTGGGCAGAGCGAGCATATCTCGAACCAGGTCAACCGGATACTGATGGCCGACCGCAATGTTGAAAATGCATTCTACGACGTCAATGTCGGCGGCGGGAGTGTCTATATCACACTGAAAAAGGATCGCGAGACGAGCAGTGTCGACTGGGAGCGGAGTCTGCAGCCCAAGATGGCGGCGATTCCCGACGCGCGCGTATCGTTCCAGAGCCAGTCGGGCGGTTTTTCGGGCCGCGACATCAGCTTCATCATCGGCGGCGACGATCCGGTCGCCCTCGAAAAACATGCGCTGAAGATCGTGAAGGAGATGAGCGGGCTTAAGGAACTGCGCGCGCCGCGGATCGAGGGCGACATTCCGCGTCCTGAAATCATCGTCAATCCGCGCATGGACCTGGCCGCCGATCTGGGCGTTACGACAGCCGCGCTCAGCCAGACGATCCGCATCGCGACCTTAGGTGACATCGACCAGAACGCAGCCAAATTCTCGCTGTCCGATCGGCAGATTCCGATCCGTGTCCTGTTGTCCGAAGATTCGCGGCGCAGCCTCGCGACTCTCGAAAACCTGCCGGTGCCGACGACGCGCGGAACCACCGTGCCGCTGAAAGCCGTCGCCGAGATCAGCTTCGGCGCCGGGCCGACCGAACTCCGTCGTTACAACCAGACCCGCCGGATCGTGATCGGTGCGGATTTGGCGAAGGGGCTGGTGAACAGCAACGCGCAGACGAAGATCGACGCGCTGCCGTCGGTCAAGAATATGCCGCAGGGCATCCGCAAGATCGTCCAGGGCCAGCAGAAGTTCATGGAGGAGCTGATCACCAACTTCGTGATCGCCGTGCTTGCCGGGTTGGCGCTGGTTTTCTCGACGCTGGTGCTGCTCTATCGCCGCTTCCTGTCGCCCTTCGTCAACATGTCGTCGTTGTTGCTTGCGCCGCTGGGGGGACTGCTCGGTCTATGGATCACAGGCATGGAAATCTCTATGCCGGTCTATATCGGCATCCTTATGCTGCTCGGGATCGTGGCGAAAAACTCGATCCTGCTCGTCGATTTCGCGATCGAGGAAATGGACCACGGCATTGCCAAGGTGCCGGCGCTGCTCGACGCTGGGCGCAAGCGCGCGCAGCCGATCGTTATGACGACGATCGCGATGGTTGCCGGCATGGTGCCGACGGCGATCTCGCTTTCTGGCGACGGGGCGTGGCGCGCGCCGATGGGCGTCGTGGTGATCGGCGGGCTGATCCTGTCGACGGTGCTGACGTTGCTGATCGTTCCGGCGGGCTTCAGCCTGGCCGACAGTATCGAAAAACGCCTCGGTCGCTTCTTCTCGCGCAATCTGCTCACCTATCGAAAGGGTGACGACACGAAACCGCATGGGGAACCGGCACCGCAGCCTGCCGAATAGCGTGACGCGCGCAAATGTGCGGCCTTGGTTGCAACTTTTGCGTCGCGTCGCCATTTTAAGCGGATGATCGATAAAGCTTCGACCCCGGCGACCGCCGGACGCGCCCACCCCGCCGGGGTGGGCGTTGCCGTTCCGACCGGCGGGCTGAACGTCCGGATGGTCGCGACGGGCATGTTGGTGGTGATGGCGATCATCTTTGTCACCGCCAAATTTTATCAGGATGTCCACCCCGCGATCGGGTTTGTCCGCGCCTTTGCCGAGGCGGCGATGGTCGGCGGGCTAGCCGACTGGTTCGCGGTGACCGCGCTGTTCCGGCACCCGATGGGGCTGCCGATTCCTCACACGGCGATCGTGCCGCGCAACAAGAACCGCATCGGCGACACGCTCGCCCGCTTCCTGCTCACCAACTTCCTGCTGCCGCGCCTGATCGCGCGCAAGATGCAGACGGTCGACGTTGCGGGCGCAGTGGGCAAATTCCTGTCGCAGCCGGGCGAGGGCGGCGGGCGGCTGCGGCTCGGAGCGTCGCGGATCATCGCCGACGGGCTCGGGGCGCTCGACCAGCAGCGGCTGGGCGGCATGGTCAAATCGGCGATTGCCGATCGCTTGCGCGAACTCGATGTCGCGCCGCTGCTGGGGCAGGCGATGCAGGCGGCGCTGGCCGAGGGGCGGCATCAGCCGCTGCTCGACGCGATGGTCAAATGGGGGTCGAAAACGCTCGAACTCAACGAGCATCTGATCCATCAGATGGTCCACGACAATTCGAACGCGATCGTGCGCTTCACCGGGCTCGACGAGAGCATTTCCAATCGCATCGTTGCCGGGCTGTCAAAGCTGCTGAGCGAGATGGCGGAGGATGAAACGCACCCGCTGCGCATTCGTGTCGAAGAGGGCCTCGCCAAGATGGCGCTCGACCTGCAGCACGATCCTGAGGTGAAGGCAAAGGTCGCCAAGGTCCGCGACGAATTGCTCGAGAATAAGGCGGTCAAGCGTTGGCTCGACGGCCTGTGGGAACAGGGACGCAGCGCACTGCTCAAGGCGGCGCGCAATCCCGACACGATGCTCGCGGGGCGGATCGGCGAACTGGTGACGCAATTCGGGGCGATGCTGGGCGAGGATGCCCATATCAAGTGCACGCTCAACCGCTACGCGCGCCGCGCCGTCGTCGGCATGGTCGATAGCTATGGCGAAACCGCGCTGAAGCTCGTGTCCGACACGATCCGCGGCTGGGACGCGAAGACGATCACCGACCGGCTGGAAAATGCGGTCGGAGATGACCTGCAATATATCCGCATCAACGGCACGCTGGTCGGCGGGCTGGTCGGGGTGTTGATCCACACGGTGGATGTGTTGATTTGATCCGTCGCCCCCGCGAATGCGGGGGCCGCATTCGGTTTACACAGCGATGCCGGAATGCGCTGCCAGCGGCCCCCGCCTTCGCGGGGGCGACTCTTATGAGCAGCTCACCACCCCTTCGCGAAAGCTGGGATAACGCGGCGTCCACCCCAAGAGCCGCTTCGCCTTGCCATTCGCAACGCGCCGGTTCTCGGCGTAAAAGGCCCGCGCAGCCGGCGACAGGCCCGCCTCGTCCAGCGTTTGCAGCGGCGGCAACGGCATTCCCAGGATCGCGCAGCCCCATTCGACCAGCCGGTTCTGGTGGCACGGCTCGTCATCGGCGAGATTATAGGCCCCCGCCGGTCCACGAAACGACGCAATCACGCCGCCCGCGATGTCGTCGACATGCACCCGGCTGAACACCTGCTCGGGCAAGGCGATCCGGTGCGCGCGGCCTTCGCGGATGCGATCGAGGATCGAGCGACCGGGGCCATAGATGCCGGGCAGGCGAAAGACCGATACGTCACCGCGCAGTCGCTGCCACGCTGCATCGGCGGCGTTGCGGTCTGCGCGGCGTCCCCTGATCGGCGCGCTCTCGTCCACCCACGCGCCACCCGCGTCGCCATAGACTCCGGTCGAGGACAGATAGCCGACCCATGCCGCCGGGGCGAGCGCGATGGCGTCACCATAGCGTGCCAGCACCGGATCGGCGCCCTCGACAGGCGGAACCGACGACAGGATATGCGTCGCCGACCGCAACGCCGCCAGCACGCGTGCCTCATCGCCGAACGCAATGCTGTCGCCGCGTCCGTCCTGCGTCGTCCCTGCCACGTCCCACCCGCGCGCGCGCAGGCGGTCGGCAAGGTGGCTGGCGGCATAGCCCAACCCGAAAATCAGCATCTGTCCCATCGCCCGCCTTATTGCGCGGCCCGCGCCCCGCGCCTAGACCCGAAACATGACCGACGCCTCTTCCACTCCCGTCCTTCCCGTCACCATCCACCGCGGCGATTATCGCCCGCCCGAATGGCAGGTGCCCGACGTCGCGCTCGATTTCGCGCTGGCTGTCGAGGCGACGCGCGTCGCGGCGGCGCTGTCGGTGGTGCGCCAGGCCGATGCGCCGGTGCCGCTCGTGCTGCGCGGCGACGGGCTGACGCCGGCGGCGGTGCGCGTCGATGGCGAGGGCTGGAACGACTGGCGGATGGACGGCAGCGACCTGATCGTCGACCTGGGTGAGCGGACCACGGCGACGGTCGAGATCGATACGCTCATCCACCCCGCGGCGAACACCCAGCTGATGGGGCTCTATGCGTCGAACGGGATGCTCTGCACCCAGTGCGAGGCCGAGGGGTTCCGCCGCATCACCTTTCACCCCGACCGTCCCGATGTGCTCAGCCGGTACAAGGTGCGGATGGAGGGCGACAAGGCCGCGTTCCCGATCCTGCTGTCGAACGGCAATTGCATCGCCAAGGGCGACGGCGCGGGCGGCAATCATTGGGCGCTGTGGGAAGATCCGTGGCCGAAGCCGAGCTATCTGTTTGCGCTCGTCGCGGGCGACCTGGTGGTCAACCGCGACAGCTTCACGACGATGTCGGGGCGCAAGGTTGAGCTCGGCATCTGGGTCCGCGACGGCGACCTCGATCGCACCGGCCACGCGATGCAGGCGCTCAAGGACAGCATGGCGTGGGACGAGCGCGTCTATGGCCGCGAATATGACCTCGACCTGTTCAACATCGTTGCGGTCAGCGATTTCAACATGGGGGCGATGGAGAACAAGGGACTCAACGTCTTCAACACCCGCTACATCCTCGCCGACCCCGACACCGCGACCGACGTCGATTATGACGGGGTCGAGGGCGTCGTCGCGCATGAATATTTCCACAATTGGTCGGGCAATCGCGTCACCTGCCGCGACTGGTTCCAGCTGTCGCTGAAAGAGGGCTTCACCGTCTATCGCGACCAATGTTTCTCGGCCGACATGGGGTCGCCCGCGGTCAAGCGGATTGAGGATGTCCGTCTGCTCCGCGCCGCGCAATTCCCGGAGGACGCCGGGCCGCTGGCGCATCCGATCCGCCCCGACAGCTTTCAGGAAATCAGCAACTTCTACACCGCGACCGTCTATAACAAAGGCGCCGAAATCATCCGCATGATGGCGACGATGGTCGGCGCGGAGCGGTTTCGCAAAGGCACCGACCTCTATTTCGATCGCCACGACGGCGAGGCGGCAACCTGCGAAGATTTTGTCCGCGCGACCGAGGACGGCGCCGGGATTGACCTGACCCAGTTCCGCCTGTGGTACAGCCAGGCGGGGACGCCGCGGGTCACTGCGCGGATCGACACTGATGCGGCGACGGGGGAGCAGATTCTGCACCTCGCGCAGACTGTGCCGGCGACGCCGGGCCAGTCCGACAAGCAGCCGATGGTCATCCCGCTACGGATCAAGGCGTTTGACCGCCACGGCGGAGACGCGGCGGCCGAGCAGCTGGTGCTGCTCGACCGCGCCGACTTGGCAGTTCCGCTGGGCGCTGGGGACAGCCGCCCTATGCTGTCGCTCAATCGCGGTTTTTCGGCGCCGGTGATCGTCGATTTCGCGCGCGCAGATGGCGAACTCGCGTGGCTCGCCGCGAATGATGATGATCCATTCGCGCGGTACGAGGCGTTGCAGCAGCTGATGCTCGACACGTTGGTTGCCGCGGTGTCGGGCGGGGCGCTCGATCATGACGCGGTGATCGATGCGGTGGCCGGGACGCTGGCCGGGCGTCAGGCCGATCCCGCCTTCGTCGCCGAAGCGGTTCTGCTGCCCAGCGAAGCCTTTATCGGCGACCAGATGGTGACTGTCGATCCCGACGCGATCCGCCGCGAACGGCTGGCGCTGCAAGCGGCGATCGGCGTAGCGCTGGAGAGCGAATGGCGCGCGATCCTGAGCGGGGCCGCGCCGCTCGCGACCGACCTGTCGCGCGCCGCGAAGGGCGGTCGCCGCTTGCGCGGCGTCGCGCTCGTCTATCTCGCGGCCACCGGGCTGGACGATGTGCCTGAGCTGGCGTTCCGGATTTTCTCCGCCGCCGACGGGATGACTGAACGGCAGGCGGCACTCGCAACGCTGGCGCATGGCGACAGCGACGAACGCGTGGCGGCGCTGGATATTTTCTATCAACGCTACCGCGACAATCCGCTGGTGCTCGACAAATGGTTCCAGGTGCAGGCGTGGTCGCTGCGCCCCGATACGGTCGATGCGGTGAAGGAACTGGCGCAGCATCCCGACTTCACGCTCGCCAACCCCAACCGCGTGCGCTCGCTCTATGGCGCGCTGTCGGGCAATCAGGCGGCGTTCCATCAGGCCGACGGCGCGGGCTATCGTCTGATCGCCGACCTCGTCATCGCGCTCGATCCCAAGAACCCGCAAACCGCGGCGCGGATGATCCCGCCGCTCGGCCGCTGGAAACGCTTCGACGAAGCGCGCGCGGCGGTGATGCGGAGCGAGCTGGAAAGAATCCTGGCGCAGCCGGGCCTGTCGCGCGACGTGACCGAGCAGGCGAGCAAGAGTTTGCTGGGGTAGGCGAGGGATGCTTCGGAGTGGCGAGCTGCCACAAGCTCCTCTCCCCTTGTGGGAGAGGATAGCGCAGCTTGCTCCGTCAGGAGCTAGCGAAGCTTGGTGAGGGGGCGGACGCCAGCACGCGCAAACCCCTCTCTCAACTGCGGCTAGGCAGCAAAGCTGCCAAGCCTTCGTATCTCTCCCACAAGGGGACAGAGAAAATGATGTACGTCCACTTCCGGTCGTTAGCTGCCATCTGCTGTTTTCGTCATCCCGGACTTGATCCGGGATCCATAACTTCAACGCTGAGATGGATCCCGGATCAAGTCCGGGATGAGGATGTAATGAGGCCTGCCTCCGGTCGTTGGCTGACACTTCCATTTCCGTTCGTGTCGAGCGAAGTCGAGACACCCATCGGACATGCTGGGTTCTGCCGGGTCTCACGATTTCGCTCGATGCAAATGGAGGTAGGACGGGCGGCTGCCCACCGGGCGCGATTCTCCTCGACGCCGCGCCTCCTGTCTCTCCAGCGCAATCCTCGCTGCCGCGCCTTGCGCGCGCTCGACCAGCAGTTACAAGCGAGCCATGCCTGCGATCCGCCTCTTTGGCCTGCCCACCGATATCAACAGCAGCTTCGAGCGCGGCGCCGCTGCCGGTCCCGCGGCGATCCGGGCGGCGCTGTTCAGTGATCGCGGCAATATGGCCAGCGAACTCGGACCGGAGATCGGTACCGACATCGCCTTCACCGACGACGGCGACCTGCCGCTGACCGAGAACACCGCGCAGGACGATGCCGCGATCCGCCGCCATGTCGTGATGCTGCACGAGGATGGCGAGGTGCCGCTGGCGCTCGGCGGCGACCATGCGGTAACCTTTCCGCTCGTCGAAGCGGCGGCGACCTGTTTTGGACCAGTTACCATCCTGCATTTCGACGCGCACCCCGATCTCTACGATGATTTCGCGGGTAATCCGCGCAGCCATGCCTCGCCCTTCGCGCGCATCTGCGAAGCGGGGCATGCGGCGCGGCTGGTGCAGGTCGGCATCCGCACCCTCAACACCCATTGCCGCGAACAGGCGGCGCGCTTCGGGGTCGAGATCATTCCGATGGCGGACTTTTCGCCCGACCGCGTTCCGGTCCTCGACGGCCCGCTCTATATCTCGATCGACCTCGACGGCATCGACCCGTCGGCGGCGCCCGGGGTTGCGCATCCCGAGCCCGGCGGGTTGACGGTGCGCGAAGTGCTGGCGGTGCTGCACAAGCAGACCGCGCCGATCGTCGGCGCCGACGTCGTCGAGCATCATCCGGGCCGAGACGTCGGCAATGTGACCGCGATCCTCGGCGCCAAGCTGGTTCGCGAGCTCGCGGCGCTGATCGACCGCAATGGAAGCTACAAAATTTGACCCTTTGAGGAGAGAAATATGACCCTGATCGTCCACCATCTGAACAACAGCCGCTCGCAGCGCATATTGTGGCTGCTCGAGGAAATCGGCGCGCCGTACGAAATCAAATATTATGACCGCGACGCGACCACCAATCTGGCGCCGCCCGAGCTGGTCGCAGTGCATCCGCTCGGCAAGTCGCCGGTGATCTCCGATGGCGACCGCGTCGTTATTGAATCGGGCGCGATCACCGAATATTTGTGCGAGCGCCACGGCGGCGGCCATCTGGTCCCCGAACGCGGCACCGACGACCATGTCAGCCACCTTGAATGGCTGCATTTTGCCGAAGGGTCGGCGATGACCCCGATCCTGCTGCGCATCTATACCGCGCGGCTCGGCGAGGCGGCGGCGCCACTCGAACCGCGGATCAACCAGCAGCTCGACGCGCATTTTTCCCATATGGAAAGCCGCGTCGGCGACAGCGGCCACTTCATCGGCGACAGCTTGTCCGCCGCCGACATCATGCTGAGCTTTCCCGCGGAAATCGCGATCATGCAGGGCATGGCGCCGCGCTATCCCAAGCTCGCGGCGTTCGTGAACGCCTGTCACGCGCGTCCCGCCTGGCAGCGCGCGCGCGAAAAGGGCGGCGCCTATTATGGTTATTGACCGGCGCCGCTGCCTGCCGCTCGCCGCGCTGGCGCTGCTCGGCAGCGCAGCGGCGGCGCAGGTGCCGCCGCTCGGGCCCGAGGTCGAGCGGGTCGCGACGACGGCCGACGGCGCGGCGTTTGCTGTGGCGGCGGCCGACGAAAGCGCGGCGATGGGCCGCTTCGCCGCATACACCATGGCGCTGGCGAAGCGCGATTATGCCAGCGCCTATGCCATGCTGCGCCTGTCGTTCCAGGCGGCGAACCCGCGGCTCGAATGGGAAATGAACCTTCGCAAGCGGCCGGTGCTGTGGGCCGATGGCACGCTTCGCGTGCTGCGTGTCAGCTGGTACGCCGACCCCGCGGGCCAGCCGCCGGGGCTGTACGCCGCGTTCGATTTTCGCGGCGATCGGTCCGACCGGACGATGGATTGCGGCTATGTCGTCGTCCACCGCACCGAAACGGGCGCCGAATGGAGCGTCGTGCGCACCGACACGTCGGAGGTGCCGCCCGACCTGATCGAGGACGGCGTGCCAAAGGCCGACGTGCTGCGCCAGCTGCCCTGTTATTTGGGCAAGGGTATCGCGACAAACTTCTGATATTGCCGCAAACCCCCTTGCAACGCGCAGGCCTTGTCCGCAGGATGGGCCCGTACCGCGAAGGAAGCTTCGGCCTTTGCGGTGCGGGGTCGCGATTCGAAGGAATCGTTGGGGGTTTTGAGACATGACAGCCATTATTCTGGCGGCGCTGATGGCGTCCGCCCAGCCATTGCCGCCGATCAAGATAGAGGCCGTTCCGGGCAAGGGTTTTGCGGCAACGGTCGCCACGATCGACGCCGACCAATATGACCCGGTCGTCGATCGCATCAAGATCTTGGCCGAGCAGCGCTGCGGCGCCAAGAAAGTGCGGTTCGGGCGCTATTTCTTTGACAATCACATCAATGTCGAACGCGGCGTCACGGTTATCAAGGATTTCCGTCAGGCGTTCAGTTGCTTCGATCCGGCGACCGATCCCTACAAACCCGTTCCCGCCGACTGGAAGCCGAGCGCCGCCGAAACCACCGCCGCCACACGCTTTGCGCAGCGATTTGTCGACAATCTCGACGCCGGTAACACGGTGCTGCTCGCCAAGATGATGGACCCCGCGCTTGAGACGAACCCGACCGAAATGAAGCGGTTCAGCGACGAAGCAAAGATGTACCAGACGGGGCCGGGCGAATTCACGCTGCGGCTCGACGGCTGGATGACCAATCCGCCCGACGCCATTTATCCGGGGGCTTACGCTTATTTTGCGGTGCTGAGTTCGCATCCCGGGATCGCCGGAACGTGCGGCGGGATCCTGCTCTATCGGCTGCGCGATGGCGAGTATCAAATCTCGCAATATGACGTGCGCTATATCTCGCAGCGGCTGATCGACGAAGAGGGGTTCAGCGACGAGGAACTCAACCGCCTGTGCAAGCGGTAGCTTTTCCGTTGCGAGGCTGGGGCTGCGGCGCGTATCTTGCTTGAGAAACGCGCCGCGGCGCACTAGATCGCGCGCATGACATCGACCAACGACATTCGCCGCTCGTTCCTCGACTATTTCGGGGGCACCGGGCACCATATCGAGCCGTCGGCGCCGCTGGTGCCGTACAACGACCCGACGTTGATGTTCGTCAACGCCGGGATGGTGCCGTTCAAGAATGTCTTCACGGGCCTCGAAAAGCGCCCGTACAGCACCGCGGCGTCGTCGCAGAAATGCGTCCGCGCGGGCGGCAAGCACAATGATCTCGACAATGTCGGCTTCACCGCGCGTCACCACACCTTCTTCGAAATGCTCGGCAATTTCTCGTTCGGCGACTATTTCAAGGAACAGGCGATCCACCATGCGTGGACGCTGATCACCAAGACGTGGGGGCTGGCGCCCGAAAAGCTCACCGCGACCGTCTATCACACCGATGACGAAGCCTATGACCTGTGGCGCAAGATCGCGGGGCTGCCCGAGGAGCGCATCATCCGCATCGCGACCAACGATAATTTCTGGTCGATGGGCGACACCGGGCCGTGCGGGCCGTGCAGCGAAATCTTTTACGACCATGGCGACCATATCGCGGGCGGGCCGCCGGGATCGCCTGATGAGGACGGCGACCGCTTTGTCGAAATCTGGAACCTGGTGTTCATGCAATATGAACAGCGCGCGCCGGGCGACCGCGTCGACCTGCCGCGCCCCAGCATCGACACCGGCATGGGGCTGGAGCGTGTCGCGGCGGTGCTGCAGGGCGTCACCGACAATTATGACACCGACACGTTCAAGGCGCTGATCGCCGCGTCGGTCGAGCTGACCGGGGTGCCGGCCGAGGGCGGAAGCCAAGCGAGCCACCGCGTCATCGCCGATCACCTTCGCGCGTCGAGCTTCCTTGTCGCCGACGGGGTGCTGCCGTCGAACGAAGGGCGCGGTTATGTGCTGCGCCGGATCATGCGCCGTGCGATGCGTCATGCGCATCTGCTGGGCGCCAAGGATCCCTTGATGTACCGGCTGCTGCCCTCGCTGACCGCCGAAATGGGTGCCGCTTATCCCGAGCTGATCCGCGCCCAGCCGCTGATCGCCGAGACGCTCGAGCGCGAGGAGACCAAGTTCCGCCAGACGCTCGACAAGGGGCTGAAGCTGCTCGACGAGGCGACGGTCGGGATGGCGGCGGGCGCGACGCTGCCCGGCGAGGTCGCGTTCAAGCTCTACGATACCTACGGCTTTCCTTACGACCTGACCGAAGACGCACTGCGCACGCAGGACATCGCGGTCGATCGTGCGGGTTTCGACGCCGCGATGGCGCAGCAGAAGGCGGCGGCGCGCGCGGCGTGGAAGGGCAGCGGGCAGAAGGCGTCGGAGGAAATCTGGTTCGACCTCGCCGGAACGAATGGCAGCACCGAATTCACGGGATATGGCGCAACGGTGGGCGAGGGTCAGGTGATCGCGCTGGTCAAGGACGGCGTGCAGGTCAGCGAGGCCACGGCGGGCGACGAGTTGGTCGTGCTGACCAACCAGACGCCCTTTTACGGCGAGAGCGGCGGCCAGATGGGCGACAGCGGCACGATCGCGACGCTCGGCGGCGCGAAGGCGTCCGTCAGCGACACCAGCAAGCCGCTCGGGCGGCTGCACGCGCATCAGGCGAAGCTCGAAGCGGGGACGCTGAAGGTCGGCGATACGGTGCAGCTGACCGTCGATGCCGAGCGTCGCGACCGCATCCGCGCCAACCACAGCGCGACGCACCTGCTGCACGCGGCGCTGCGTAACCGGCTGGGCGAGCATGTGACGCAAAAGGGCAGCCTGGTCGCCGAGGACCGCTTCCGCTTCGACTTCTCGCACCCCAAGGCGCTCACCGCGCAAGAGATCGCCGACATCGAGGCAGACGTGAACGCGCAGATCCGCGGCAACGAGGTGGTGACGACGCGGCTGATGACCCCCGACGACGCCGTCGCGGCGGGCGCGCTGGCGCTGTTCGGCGAGAAATATGGCGACGAGGTACGCGTGCTCAGCATGGGCAAGGCGACCGACAATCATTATTCGGTCGAACTGTGCGGCGGGACGCATGTCCGCGCGCTGGGCGACATTGCGCTGCTCAAGATCATCGGCGAAAGCGCCGTGTCGTCGGGCGTGCGGCGCATCGAGGCGCTGACCGGCGACGCTGCGCGCGTCTGGCTGAACGGTCGCGACGAGGCGCTGAAGGCGGCGGCGGCGGCGCTCAAGACCTCGCCCGACGATGTCCCGGCGCGCGTCGCGGCGCTCGCCGAGCAGCTCAAAAAGGCCGAGCGCGAGCTTGCCGATGCGAAGAAGGCGCTGGCACTCGGCGGTTCGGGCGGCGGCGGCGCGGCTGCGGGTCCGGCGGTCGAACAGGTCGGCGACACCGCATTCATCGCGCAGGTTGTCGACGGGCTCGACCCGAAAGAGCTGCGCGGTACGGTCGATGGCCTCAAAAAGCAGGTCGGCAGCGGCGTTGCGATGCTCGTCGCGGTCAACGATGGGCGCGCGTCGGTGGCGGTCGGGGTGACCGACGGGGTTGCGCATAACGCGGTCGATCTGGTCAAGGTCGCGGTTGCGGCGCTCGGCGGACAGGGCGGCGGCGGTCGGCCCGACATGGCACAGGGCGGCGGTCCTGATGGGGGCGCGGCGGATGCGGCGGTGGCCGCGGTCAAAGCCGCGCTCGTTTGAAACCGACCAAGAAAACGCGGCGCACCGATCATGCCGAACGGCTGATCGCGGCGCCGCTGGTCGACGTCTTTTCAGCCTTCACCAGCGAAGCGAAACTCGCGCGCTGGTTACCGCCCGAGGGGGCGACGGGCGAATTCGAGCATGTCGACCTGCGGCCCGGCGGCGGCTTTCTGATGCGGCTGACCTTTGACGATGCCGGCGTCGAGACCAAAAGCGACGACGACAGCGATGTCGTCGAGGTCTATATTCCGACGCTCGATGACGGCCGCCTGATCGTGTGGGAGGTCGAGTTCGTGTCCGACGATCCACGCTTTTCGGGAACGATGGCGATGCACTGGTATCTGTCGCGGCAAGGCGGGGGGACGCTGGTGACGATCGATGCGCATCATGTGCCGCCGGGGATTTCGGCGAAGGATCACCTGGAGGGGTTGAATTCGTCGCTCGCGAATTTGGCGAGGGTTGTGGAGGGATAGAGTCTGTCCTGTTCAAACTGATCCGTAGCCCTGAGCCTCTCGAAGGGCGCTTCTCGCCGATAAGCGCCCTTCGACAAGCTCAGGGCTACGGTGACTTGATTCAGCCTGAGCAGGACCGACCCTGGCCGCCTTCAGGCGCGGCGTGTTTAGCAACCCGTTTGTCCTGAGGAGCCATTGAGCCTGTCGAAATGGCGTCTCGAAGGATCGCGACGTTGCGGCCCTTCGAGACGGGTCTTCGGCAAGCTCAGCCCCTGCTCAGGGCGAACGGAGTGGGTTAGTTGCTTCGCGGCGCGCAGATTCTACCGTCCGCCGTCCCGGATGATATTGGCGACCATCAGCTCTCCACCCCCTTCGCTTTCCCCCACGCCCGCGCCGCGGTGTACCCCAGATACCCCGTGCCAAAGAGCGCGTAGAGGGGCTCGGGAATCCCCGCGAGATAGACGTTCATCCCCCGCGCGATACCCTCCGCCATCTCGGGCCGCGCCGCGGCGATCAGGCCCATCGGAATCGCCCACAGCAACAGCGCGTACATCACATAGAGGAAGCTTGGCCGCGCGCGGCTCGTCCAGGGGTCGGCGCTGTTCGCTTCGGCGACGATCGCGGTCATCCGGGTGCGGATCGCTTCCATTTCCTGGCTGCCCTCCAGCTTGAGCAGTTCCAGCTTGGCGCGGTCGCGCGCTTCGGGATCGGGGATGATTTTGTCGATCAGCTTGGCAATAGGGCCGATCAGGCCCTCGATGATGCTCATGGCGATACTCCTTGCAGGTTCAAAGTTCAGGAAAGTTCAGCCCAATGGCGCACCAAACGCTTTCAATGCGGCCCGATGCGGTTGGCGAGCCAGCCGTAGAGAAACGCCTCCTGGCTCGGGCGGCGCTCGGCGAGCGCGATGTAGCGTTCGCCCTGCAGCGCCTCCATCGCGCGCAGCAGCACGGTTTCGCCGCCCGCGCCGCGGGTGCGCAGAAAGGCGTCGAGCGCCGACAGCGTGCGCGGGCCGATTTCGCGATCGACCGCGATGTCGGGATAGTCGCGCGCGGCGCGGTTCAGCGCGTTGAGCGCGCGTTGCAGGAACCCCGCGGCGACGGCGGTGCCCATATTGACGCCGGTGTCGAACAGCTCGGCGGCGATTTTCGGCGCGCGCAACGCCACGCGATCGAAACCGGGACGCAGCCAATAGATGCGGCGGTAGATCGCCGCGGCCTCGGTGCGCGGCAGGTCGCGCATCGCGCCGCTATAGCCCTGCGCGCGCGCCACCGCTTCGGTGATTCCCCAGCAGGTCGGGCCGCCGCGATCGGCGGGGTGGTTTACATAACGGCCTTCGCGGTCGATGACGGCATCGATCAGCGCGTCGGCGTCGACAGGCGGGCATTCGCGGTTGGGCATGATTCGCTCCTGTGGTTTGTTGTCTATTAAAGAACGAACCATATTGGCAAAATGTAGGAAAGGCTTTTCTTGATGCGCGCTTTGCAGGTCACAGAATTGTTGCCCGACCACGCGGGGACGGCGCTCGCCGACCTGCCGCTTCCGCAGCCTGGCCCGGGCGAGGTGCGCGTACGCGTGCGCGCGGCGGCGGTAAATTTCCCCGACCTGTTGATGACGCGCGGCGATTATCAGTTGAAGCCCGAGCTGCCGTTCGTGGCGGGAATGGAGTTTGCTGGCGAAATCGATGCGCTGGGCGACGGGGTCGCTGGCTGGGGGATTGGCGATGCGGTGGTCGGCGGCAACCGGTTCGGCGCGATGGCCGAATATTGTACCGTACCCGCGGCGGCCCTGCGCACGAAGCCCGAAGGGCTGACATGGGAGGAAGCGGCGGCCTATCCGGTCGCATATCTCACCGCCTATGTCGCGCTGGTCCGCTGTGCGCGGGTCGAGGCGGGAGAGTGGGTGCTGGTGCATGGCGCGGCGGGGGGCGTCGGGCTGGCCGCCGTCGATCTGGCCGGGGCGCTGGGCGCGCGGGTGATCGCGGCGGCGAGCAGCGCCGACAAGCGGGGCGCGATTGCGCGGCTTTATGCGACCGACGCGGTGATCGACGGCGCGCCGGGATTTCGCGAACGGGTGAAGGAACTGACCGGCGGGGTGGGGGCCGACGTCATCTTCGACCCGGTTGGCGGCGATGTCTTCGACGAATCGACGCGCTGCATCGCGTTCGGCGGGCGCTTGCTGGTGATCGGCTTTGCGTCGGGGCGTATTCCGGAGGTGTCGGTCAACATGCCACTGATCATGGGCTTCTCGGTCGTCGGGGTGCGCGCGGGCGAATATGGCCGCCGCTTCCCGGCGCGCGGGGCCGAGAATGTCGCCGCGGTCGATGCGCTGGCCGCGGCGGGCAAAATCCGCCCGCACGTCCACGCCGCACTGGACCTTGCCGACTGGCGCGAGGGCTTTGCGATGCTGGAACGGCGCGAGGTGGTGGGCAAGGTGGTGCTGAAACCGTGACGAACCGAGTCCGGCTGCCATAGTTTTGCGACGTCGAAGCTGTCATGTCGGCGCGGGGTATCCCGGCGACTTTGCCGACCATCACCAAAGGATAGACTATGAAGACATTGACGATGACTGCCGCCGGGCTTGCGATGGCATTCCCGGCGCTCGCCAGCGCGCAGCCGAAGCCGGACGACGGCCGCATCTTTGCGATGATCGACGCCAACGGCGACGGCAAGCTGGACAAGGCCGAAGTGACCCGGATGGCCGAAATGC
Source organism: Sphingopyxis sp. 2PD (assembly GCF_005503695.1). GTDB lineage: Bacteria > Pseudomonadota > Alphaproteobacteria > Sphingomonadales > Sphingomonadaceae > Sphingopyxis. Next base: position 22,050 of record NZ_SCMU01000024.1, on the reverse strand, counting down.
GCGCGCAGCGTCAGGGCGACCCGACGCTGGCGTCGCCCGAAAAGGTCGATGCGTTCATCAAGCATGTCGACGCCAACCAGGATGGCGTGATCGACAAGGCCGAAATCGCGGCGATGCGCGATGCGCGCGCATCGGAACCGCCGGCCGAAGCGCCGACGGCTGCGAACTAAGCCTGCGCGCGGGTGGCGGCTGTGGCCGCCGCCCGCCGCTTACCAAGATTTGCTGGTTTGGAAATTGGTCGGGACGAGAGGATTCGAACCTCCGACCCCCACACCCCCAGTGTGGGAGATGGTGATCTATTTATAGCTGCATTACAATGCATTATGCAGCCCCGCCATCTGTATTCCGTAATTTTTTCTGTGATTTCGCCAAAACACTAAGCGCGGCAGCAATGTCTTCGTCATAGACATGTGCGTAGCGAGCGGTTGTTTTCAGGTCCGAATGATTAAGTGCCTTTTGGACCAACTTCATATTTCCCGTCTTGCGCAACAGCTTGGTCCCGACATCATGCCTTATGTCGTGGAATCGGAAATCCACGAGTTTTGCCCGCTCGCGAGTGCGTCGCCACTGCGTTTTCGCGCTTTCGTACCCGATCGGATAACGCTGGCCGACGACGTGGCCCTTACCGCGTCGTTGGCAGATGTAGGTGAACACATATTCCTCGTGATCGCCTTTGAGTGACTCCAACAGGTCTTTGACCTCATCGGTAATGTGCGTTTTGACGATTTTACCACCTTTGCCCGTGGTGACGATTAAACCGGCTTCCCATTTGACGTTGCTCCACCGGATCAAAGTTTCATCTAGCCGCAGACCTGTGAGACAAGCAAAATGGAACCAAGGCTTGTAGTCGGGGCGAATGGCAAGGTCCAAAGCTGCGGCTTCATGGCCATGTAGCTCGCGGACGCGCTCTTCCGGTTCGGCGAGCATATGATCGCGCCACATAGGTTCCATGGGAAGCTGATAGCGCCATACGCGGCTTGCACGTCCAAATAGGGCCCGCAGAGGCAAGATGGTCGAGCGGTTGACAGTGGCAGGCGCAAGAGGACGGACCGGGCATTGTGTAAGTTTGCCGTCCTCATCTCTCTTGTTCACCATAACGAATTGCGCTCTGCGCCATGCGACCAAAGCAGCGACTTCCCGATCGCTAATCTCGTCCAGCCGCTTGGCAGAGCCGAAAAAGTCAATCAGCCGCTGCAGGTTAGTCCATGTGTCGCCGCTCCCGGAATGGTATTGGCCCACCTCAGTCCAATATCGGCCTGTTGCAATGTCAATCGTCAGCGGCCCGTTCCCGGTCAACCGCTCCTGTTCCATGTCGACTTTCGCCTGCGCCTTTATCTGGCGCTCGACGATCTCCGCATCCTTTTTGTTTCTGGCTTTTGTAGTGCCGTGAAAGCGGCGACGGTTGAGCTGGAAATCATAGCTGTAGAATGGGCTTTTGGGGCTTTTGTAGATGGACATTTAGGGGCTGCCATTTCCTTCTGGTTTTGAATGAAGGTCTCCAGATTTTTGGTTGTGAAGCGGTATCGCTTCCGTATCTGGGTGCCGATGTTGATGAAGCGGAGCCGTCCAGCCTGGACATGGGTCATCAGTGTTTTCTTGCTCATATGGAGGCAAGCTGCTGCTTCCTCCGGGGTCATCAGTGGTCCTGTCGGAAGTATGGGCATCACGCGGCTTCCTGCCGGGCGAGAAGCGCGCGCTCCAGAATCGCGATGATTTCGCCGTTCATTTTGCGGTGATTGGCGTCCGCCCGGTCTTTCAGCATAGCCTTCAGTTTGGGAGGCATACGAAGCTTCATGTCGCAGGTTTTCATTCGCTCGTTCTCCTATGGGGTAATATAAGACCCATAATGGGTATGATGGTGAGCTGGGTTGCCGTCAACCCCTTCATGGGGTTAATGATGCCCCATGGACAAAACACCTCCTGACATGAAGGTTCGCCTGTCCGCTGATTTACGGCGGAAGGTCGAAGGCGCAGCGAAACTGAACAACAGGACCCTTAATTCGGAGATCGTTTTCCGTTTGGAGAGCAGCTTCCAAAGTCCGCCCGTGATTTCCGAAACGGATCGATTGGGAGCCATCGAGAGCCGCCTGTCTGAAATCGAAATAGCCTTGGGATTGGTCGAGCCTGCCTTTACAGAAAGCCCTTCAAAAGCATTGCTAACCACTGCTCGGTCGAAAGGTGGCCAATGAACAAGCAGCAGAGCGACACGGAGGTCAGTGGCGGACCACCCGAAAATGACTTGTCTAGTTCTACTCCAGCCAGCAATCGCTCCCGATGAATCTTATTAAGTCTAAGAAGCGCGTTGCAGATCATGGCGAGGTGTTCACGCCGACTTGGCTCGTGGAGAAAATGCTCGATCTCGTAAAGGGCGAGACGGAGCGGATCGACGCGCGCTTTCTCGAACCGGCCTGCGGCAGCGGCAATTTCCTCGTGCCGATCCTGCAACGCAAACTCGCCGCCGTGGAGTTGAAATTCGGCAAGTCGGATTTCGAGAAGCGGCATTATGCCCTGTTGGCGGTGATGTGCGCCTATGGAATCGAACTGCTGGACGACAACATCGCGGAATGTCGGGCGAACATGCTTGAAGTCTTTGCCGACTATCTCGGTCTGGCCGAGACGGACGAGCTATACCGCGCCGCCTATTATGTTCTGTCCCTAAATCTCGTGCATGGGGATGCGATGACCATGCGCGACATGGCGGGTGATCCAATCAGCGTCGTGGAGTGGGGCTATATAGGCAAAGGCAAGTTCCAGCGCCGGGATTTCCGACTGGACGTGTTGACCGGCATGGCTGGCCTCACGGCGGAAGGCTCTCTCTTTGCCGGACATAAGGCACACGATATTTTTACAGCCACCAGATCATACGATCCGATGACAGTGCACGATTTGGCAGGATTTGCGAGCGGCGAAACGGAGGGGGCTGTATGAGCGAACAGGCGGGGTTTACGCTGCGGGGACGCAATCCCGATGTTTTGACCTGCATCGCCAACCTTTCCAACGACGAGGTGTTCACGCCGCCGGAGTTCGCCAACCGGATGTTGGACGCACTGACGGAGGCATGGGCGGCGCGGAACGGTGGCGCAAGCATTTGGGCCGATAGCGCAGTCAGGTTCCTAGACCCATTCACCAAATCCGGCGTGTTCTTGCGGGAGATCACTACACGGCTGATCGCCGGACTGGCGGATGAAATCCCCGACCTGCAAGCACGGGTGGACCATATCCTTACCCGTCAGGTGTTCGGTATCGGCATCACGACATTGACCAGCCTGCTGGCGCGACGGAGCCTATATTGTTCCAAGCACGCCAATGGCGAACATTCGGTAGCGAGGGGTTTCGTCACCGATGGTGGAAATATCTGGTTCGGGCGAATCGAACACACGTGGAAAGATGGCCGTTGCACCTTCTGCGGCGCTAGCAGGGAAGTTCTGGATCGTGGCGAGGAAATGGAAACCCACGCCTATGCGTTCATTCACACCAACGACATAAAGGCTCACCTCGGCGAGCTTTTCGGAGGACAGATGCAGTTCGACGTAATTATCGGAAACCCTCCCTATCAGTTGGACGATGGAGGTTTCGGAACAAGCGCCGCGCCGATCTATCAGATGTTTGTGGAACAGGCGCTGGCGCTGGAACCCAAATATGCTGTGTTCGTGACCCCATCCCGGTGGATGACTGGCGGCAAGGGCTTGGACAAGTTCCGCGAGCGAATGCTGACAGACAAGCACCTACGCGCCATCGTCGATTACCCAAAACTCTATGAGGCGTTTCCGGGTGTGAAAATCCGTGGCGGCATATCATACTTCGTATGGGACGGTGGCTATCAAGGGCCGTGCCAGTTCCAGACAATTTGGGACGGACAACCAACCGGGCCAATGGTTGAGCGATACCTTGACGCTTATGATGTTCTTGTGCGGCGGAATGAAGCCGTGCCAATTCTTGAAAAGGTCAGAGCGGAAGGCGAGCCGACCCTCGATAACCGAGTGTCGAGCGGTAAACCATTTGGTTTCCGCACTTTCTTTCATGGCCAGCAGAGCGCGGACGGACTCTCCGACGCGATAAAGCTGTTCGGCTCACAGAAGGTTTCTTGGATAGAGCGCGCCGACATAACCACCAACCCACAGTGGGTTGACGATTGGAAAGTGCTGATGACCGCTGTGCAGGGGACAAGCGCGGCGGTGGAAACAAAATTCCTCAGTAAGCCTATCATCGCGGAGCCGGGAACTGCCTGCACCGAAACTTATCTTGTCGCGGGTCATTTTGACAGTGAAGCGGCGGCGAGGAGCTACGCGGGCTACCTGCGGACTCGTTTCGTGCGTTTTCTAGTATCGCTGCGGAAAGTAACGCAACACGCCACGCGCGATGTTTATGCCTTCGTGCCAGACTTGCCGCTCGAAGAGCCTTGGACCGATGAGAAGCTCTATCAGCGATATGGGCTGAGTGAGGCAGAAATTGCTTTCATCGAGTCTCAGGTCGCAGCCCACGCAGATGCTTGGGTGGACGAGGGGCCATCGGACGACACCACTGATGAATAAGCCCGCTATTGAGGAAATCCTCACCCCAAAGCCGGAAGCGCGTCCTCGCATCTACGCCTATGCCATCGCCGACGCGGCGCACGACGGCTTGCTCAAAGTCGGGCAGACCACTCGCAACGTGAAGCATCGGGTGGCGGAGCAGCTAAAAACCGCCGCCATCGCGAACTACACCATCGAGCTTGACGAGATCGCCGAGCGAGATGACGGGGGAATCATCACCGATCACGCCGTCCGCGATGCGCTGCGGCGCAAGGGCTTCGCCAATCCCCAGCTTGAATGGATGCAATGCACCGTCGCGGACGTGAAAACCGTGCTGGCCGAGCTTCGCACCGGCCAACGGTTCACCGGCACCCATCACGAGGACTTCTCGCCGCGCGAGGAGCAGGCACGGGCGGTGGAGCAGACCTACGCCTACTATCAATCCCGCTGGCAAGAGGACGCCAACGCCGTCCCGCGCTTTCTCTGGAATGCAAAAATGCGGTTCGGCAAAACCTTCACCAGCTACCAGCTTGCGAAGAAGCTGGACGCCAAGCGCGTCCTTGTCCTGACCTTCAAGCCGGCCGTCGAGGACGCATGGCAGACAGACCTTGAATCCCACGTCGATTTTGACGGCTGGCAATATCTGTCGCGCAAGTCCGGGCGCGATCCCAGCCAGATCGACCGCGACAAGCCCGTGGTCTTTTTCGGGTCGTTCCAAGACCTGCTTGGCCGCGACAAGGCGGGAAACATCAAGGCCCGCCACGAATGGGTCCACACGACAAATTGGGATTTGGTCGTGTTCGACGAATATCATTTCGGAGCGTGGCGTGAGACGGCCAAGGAGCTTTTCGAGGGCGAGGATGCCGCCGTCGCCAAGAAGGAGGCCAGCATCGAATATGCTGCCGACCTTGCGGACGTGAACGAGGATTTGGGCGTCCTGTCGGAAAGCGAGGCCGAGTTTCTGCCGATCACCACGCGGGCGTATCTCTATCTGTCCGGCACTCCGTTCAAGGCGCTCGCCACGGGCGAGTTCATCGAGGAACAGATATTCAACTGGACTTATACCGACGAACAGCGGGCCAAGGCAGCGTTCGCCGCGAAGAATCCGGGCAAGCGCAATCCCTATGGCGCATTGCCGCAAATGCGGCTTCTCACATATCAAATGCCCGACGAGTTGCTGGCGATCGCCAGTGCAGGGGAGTTCGACGAGTTTGACCTAAATGCTTTCTTCGCCGCCAGCGGCACAGGTGATGCGGCGGAGTTTAAGCACAAGACCGATGTGCAGAAATGGCTCGACATTATCCGTGGCGGTTATGCGCCGCAGGCGGTCGAAAGCCTGAAAACCGGCACGCGCCCGCCATTCCCGTATTCCGATGTGCGGTTGCTGCCATATCTGCAACATTCATTCTGGTTCCTGCCCAATGTCTCTGCCTGTCATGCGATGGCGAACCTGCTGGCAGAAAAGCACAACGTATTTTGGCACGATTACGCCGTCATCGTGTCCGCCGGGGCGGCAGCGGGGATAGGGCTGGACGCATTGCCGCCCGTCCGGCAGGCGGTCGGCAGCGGCTTCGATACCAAGACCATCACGCTCTCATGCGGCAAGCTGACCACTGGCGTCACCGTGGCGCAATGGTCATCCATCTTGATGCTGCGGAACCTGAAATCCCCTGAAACCTATTTTCAGGCGGCGTTCCGTGTGCAGTCGCCGTGGTCGATAAAGAATCCCAACGGCGACAATCCGAACGAGGAGGAAATCCTAAAACCCGTTTGCTTCGTGTTCGACTTCGCGCCCACGCGGGCTTTGCGGCAGTTGTCCGAATACGGCATCGGCCTGTCGCCCGGAGAGGCGAACCCCGAAAACGCCGTGCGCGAGCTTGTCTCGTTCCTGCCCGTCCTTGCCTATGACGGCGCGAACATGACCCAGATCGACGCGGGCGGCATCCTCGACATTGCGATGGCCGGAACGTCGGCCACGCTGCTGGCGCGCAAATGGGAATCCGCGCTGTTGGTCAATGTCGATAACGACACCTTGCGACGTGTTCTCGACAATCCCGAGGCGATGGCGGCGGTGGAGCGCATCGAGGGCTGGCGCTCCCTTGGCGACAACATCATCGAAACCATCATCAACAAGAGCGAAGCGGTCAAAGACCTCAAAGACAAGGCCAAGGAGCAAGGTGGCGAATTATCCGCGAAGGAAAAGAAGGAACTGACCGAGGAGGAGAAGGAATATAAATCCAAGCGCAAGCTCGTTCAGGAAAAGCTGATCAAGTTCGCTACCCGGATTCCGGCCTTCATGTATCTGACGGACTTCCGCGAAAACACGCTACAGGACGTTATCACCAAGCTGGAACCCGACCTATTCCATGCGGTCACCGGCCTAACCGTTGCGGATTTTCACCTCCTTGTTCGGCTCAAGGTGTTCAACACCGAGCGCATGAACGAAGCTGTCTTTGCGTTCCGTCGCTACGAGGACGCCTCGCTGCGATATACCGGCATCGAGAGCCACGAAGGGCTGACCCATTACGGCTTGTACGATACGGTCGTGGCCAAGGAATAGGCGTAGTGCTACGCCGCGCGGACATGGCCGCGTTCCTGAAATCCTCCTTTCGAGCTGCTTTTTACCCCTGATAAGAAGGGATTATCAGAGGTTGGGATCGGAAGCCTTCAACGTCAGACGCCGCATTCGCGCCTAGTAGCGACCACTGTGTCGATCGCTCGCCCCTTCGCTGCGGAGCGTTCAAAGAAATCAATCCGAACGGTGGCTCCGGCTTGCAGTAGCGGGCCGGAGGATTGGCAAATATCACGAATTATGCGCTGCCGTCCGGCCTCGGTGATCGAAGCCCCTTTGCGATCGACCAGCGCCGTCAGGATGAGCTGGTTGCCAACCGCGTCAACCTTCGAAACGGTGGTTTGTTCGAAGATCTCCATGGGGGTTTTCGCGGTTTGGGCGACCCGGAGCAGTGCGCCTTCCAAATCGGCGGGGTTTATGACGACCGTATTATTACTGACCGCAGATGCGGCGGGCGGAGGTGCTGGGCGGCAAGCCTGCGCGATTGACGAGCCCAATTCGAGCCGCCCTTTTTCATAGGCGTAGCGCGATGCTGATTGGCAATCGCCATCGGCGAGCATTTTGCCTATCTTCTTTCGGAAGTTCTTTTCGCCGATGCTCGCGATCAACTTGCCGATCCCTTCCCCAAGAGCCTGCCCGCCGTCGTCGTACTGATAGTCAGAGCAGCCGCCGATGGACGTGCAATTGACCATGTTTCCGCTCACCATGCAGTTCGTCGAGGTCATTTGGGCATGGGCGTTATCTTGCGTTGCGAGCAGCATCAGCCCCCCAACAACACCGCAACCGGCGATCCATTTCCCACGGTCATTTTGGCGCAGCACAGCCATTCCCCTCAAGCATTTTGGCGCAATTATCCAAAGCTGAATTACGCGGAATAGCTGAACGTGGTGTAAAGAGCGGCGATCAGCGTGATCCGCACTGAGCGATGGCCCGCTGGATGAGGCTTGCGGTGTCGCCGACGAAATACCCATATTCGTTTCGTTTTTGATGATCGTCGGGACGCATCATCTTTTCTTTCCCGAGAGCGACGCCATTCAGGCCGTACATCGTCGTCCCACCGTCGAATGAAACCGTCACCATCGGGCGATCATAGTCGGTCATCTTGCAGAATATCTCGGCGCTGCTCGCCGTGAAAGGCCACTTCGGCCCGAAGTCCGTCGCGGTGACGCTAAAGCTGTTGCCCCAGTCGCTTTCGTACCGGACACCCAATTCAGCCGCCCTTGCTTTCAGTTCCCCATCCGACGGCTCCCCGACAACAATCTTCGCGAGAAGCGATACCGCCAAAATGAAGAGCCCCGCACCGCCCATGAATTTCCCGACCATTTCTGTTCCCCGACATTGGGCTCGCCAGCGTCGCCCCATCTGAAGGTCGTAAGCTAATTCGAAAAAGTTAGAATTTACTTATAGGTTCGTCCGAATATCGAATTGCCATCCCTCATGGCAGAAGCACCTCCCGGTTACCCATCGACCAGGAGGAACCATGGTCGATTTGCGGAAAAGGTTTGGCGGGCTGGTAAAGGCGCACCGCCTGCGGAAAGGGCTGACGCAGGAGGCGTTGGCCGAGCGTGCGAACATCAGCACAGACATGGTTTCGAAAATTGAACACGGAAACACGGGCGCGCGTTTCAGGGTCATTTCCCTGCTTGCGGAAGCGCTGGAGGTCGATCCCGCCGAGTTGTTTACGTCTAATCTCCCGTCAGGCCAGCTACAGCGAGGGCAATTGACCGACATAACTAGCCGACTGGGCAGCTTGGGGGACGACGAGCTGCGGTGGATAAATGGCGTGATTGAAGCCGCGCTGCGTCGAAAAGATTGATTGCTTTCCGCTCGCCGAAACCGATTGTAAATTCGGACCGGCCATCGTGCCGCAGCGACACGAAGGGAGGCGCGGATGCCGCAGTTCGAAACCATCGAGTACGGAAAATACACTATTAAGATTGGTCCAGCAGATGACCGTTGGGGTGCCAACGCCTATCGTGGCAAGCACTTCATTATCAAGACGAGGGGAGACACACGGGATCACGTTCTCGCCGATGTGCGCCGAGAACTGGACGAACTCGAAAATCATCGGCTGTCCGAGCTGGACGTCGAGGGAGCACCCTCCTCACTGGTCTATGAACGGGCGTTTGCAGCGGTATTGCCGACTTTGGCGGACGGATATCGTAGAATGCTGAGCGCGCATTTTCGAGCGCCAGATTATTTGATCACCGCGACCCAGCTTGCCGACGCTGCGGGCTATGCGGGCTACGAGGGTGCAAATTTGCATTACGGGAAGCTCGGTAAAAGGCTCGCGGAGGAGATCGACTTCTCACCGCCGACGCGATCTGATGGAACGGAAATATGGACATGCGCCATCGCACGTCCCCGCGATCTCGATCCCGAGCATCCCCACACCTCAATGCTCGAAAGTTTATTGCGGAATATGAATACCGGACACTTCGAATGGCAACTGCGGCCACAAGTCGTTCAGGCGCTCTCCTCGCTGAGATTCTGATTTCCTATGTCCTGTGGAGCGTAGCATCCGGGAGACCCGCTGCCTTCTCTTGCAACAATATTCTTGATTGAAGGCTGGCTGGGACACTATTTACAGGAAAAAGGGGGGGTGTCATGCCAATTGCTGAAGAAGCCGCGCGGTTCAAATCTTGGGCTGCGGAGCAGGGAATACTGACTTATCAGCCGCCTGAAGATGATCTTGTTGGCCAAGGCGATGACCTGAATGATCTAGCGGAAACCAATCAAGCCGCAGCGGCGGAGAGCATTTTTAACGCTCGCAAGATCAATCTTGTTCTTGTCAGCCCCGAAAACAACGAAATCATCGTTTGCACTCACCAAAAGCTGACCAAAAAGGAGCTGGAAACGCTTCCAGAGACATCGGAGGAGGGGGCCACGTTTCGTTACGTCAAAGCGCACCCTCCCCAAATCCGCATTCCGGCTTCTGGGGGACCGGCGGCTGGAAATTTCACTCTTCACAATAACTTTTACACCTGTGGCTCCTCGATATCGATCGGCAACGTGGTGTCAGCGGGAACGCTTGGCTGCTTGGTTCAAAACGCCGCCGGTGAGATATTCGGCCTGACAAATAATCACGTAACCGGAGGTTGTGGATATTCGGAGGTTCATGTCCCCATCGTCGCTCCGGGGTTGGTCGATGTTCGGCCAGGCGGGCATGATCCATTTACCTTAGGCCATCATGCGCAGGTGGCTCCTTGGACGACTGGAATTCCCGATAACATCGATGCCACGGGCAATATCGATGCAGCCATCTTTCGCGTATCTAACCCTGCATTGATCAGTTCGATGCAGAGGGCCGCATATGATACACCTACAGAGATCGCCCCACCGCAAACTGGGATAAGTGTTAGAAAGGTCGGTCGCACGACGGGCCTAACCTCCGGGACAATATTGGGTCAGTCGGTCGGTTTTGAACCCGTGGCTATGCAAGTTCCACAGTTCAATGGTCTGGTTTATTTCCATGAGGTTCTGGTCGCCCAAGGCAACCTCGGCCAACCGTTTGCGGACAGAGGAGACTCGGGTTCTCTCGTCGTTACCACTGGGAACGACGGCGTGACGCGGGCGGTAGGTTTGGTGTATGCTGTATCGGCTGACAAGGCATTGACGTTTATTATCCCAATCCAACGGATTTTGAACGCATTTAACGTAACTCTATTGGGCGGACACAACGCTTGAAATGGAAGTGGAACGGGCCGCTAGGGCGCTTTTGACGTCATTGCAGCTGCCAAAATGGGCTGCTTCTGTGCTCGTGCGGGCACACAAACCACGAAATGAGCTTGTCGTGTGGATTGATGAGCGTTGGCATGGTGCCGTGCCAACGATTAGGTCATTCGAAGGTTATTCGGTGATCGTTGAGACTCGGCCTCGCGCTGAAAACTCGCCGCCGTAACAAGTCATCCCGCCGCAGGGGTGGACATAATGAGATTTTATTTTGTGGAGAGGCCGCTCAAAATATGGCTCCAGCGGCATTATCGGTAAACATGTCGCCATCGCGGATGTAGCGGGTCAGCATTGAGTCGGACGCATGGCCGGTTTGCTGTCTGATCTTCCACATCGACGCGCCGGCCATTGCGGCGCTGGTCGCCAATCCCGCCCGTAAACTATGCCCGGAATAGGCTTCGGGATCAAAGCCCGCCGCCGCAATGCGCCGTTTGACGATGTTCGATACCGCCTCACCGGAGAGGCGCTCGGGGGCGATGTGCCCGTGCCGATTGATCGGCCGGAATGTCGGGCCGTCGTCGATCCCGGCGGCGGCGAGCCAGTCACTGAGATGCTGCACCGGACACCAGCGGGTACGCCCATGCGGAATTGCGATCTTACGGCCTTGCCCCATCTGATCGGTTTTAGAGCGGCGAAGATGAATCACGATGCCCTGCCGGACATGCTCAATGTCGGCGCAGTTCAGTCCGACCAGCTCTGACCGGCGAAAGGCACCGGCAAAGCCGATGAGGAGAAGCGCCTTGTCGCGAACGTCGATGGCCCGGTTTCCCATACATGCCAACGCTGAAAACAGATCGTCGCGTTGTAGCGCAGCGGCCTCGCGCTGGGCCATGCCGAGCGTGCGCCTTATACCGCGGAAGGTGGCCTTCGCGATCTCGGATTTCGTAGGATCGGGAAAACCTGCGGCCCGATGCGCTTTGGCGATCCCCGCGATCCGCCGTTGGATCGTCGCCACAGCATGGGTCGCGGCCATGTCCGCCAGATAGGCTGCTAAGCTCTCAGGCGAACATGGGATAGATCGGCCCGCTGCCTCGAAATGCCTCATATCAGCCCGGTAGGCACGTTTGCTGGCGTCGGAGAGGGATTGGGTTAGGAACGGCCGGATTGCCGCTGCCAGCCCGGTTTGGGCCTGGTTCTCACCAATGACCAAACCACTGGTGAAATCGCTCTCGCTGATGCTTGTGCAATTAATTGCAAATAATCGGACATGCTTCTGGGGATTGGAGGTCATGCTACGCTCCCCCGCTCGATCTGGGCGGCGAGCAGGCGGCATCGAATGGAATTGAGCTGGTCGAGGTTGGCGCGGACGATGTCGAGGATTGGCTTCACGCCATCGCGGGGGCAACCGATCTTCATCATGTCGGTTTCCAGCCCCATAGCTTCCAGTTCTCGCGACCGGGACCAGTTCAATCGACGTGCGATGGGGATCGCATCCACTAAAAAGCAGGCCATCTCCACGACTGTCGGCGCGCGAAAGTCAGAAACATATCGCGACATTGTTGCGTCGAGCGTAGGCGTCTCGCGGAGGAACTGGCGCATGGCACGTTTGCCAAGCCGGGTATGCTTGTCCCAAGTCCAGGCGGGGACGCCGTGAAATGTCGGTGCGGTCGGAACGGGGCTGTCCTCGACCGCTGTGGTCCCTCTGCGCTCCTGCACCAGCTTCCAGAGCAGCGGGATCATCACCACGATCGGTTCCCGGCATTTGCGGGCAGCGGTTTCGATGATGCTTGCCAGCGGGTCAGGAAACCCGCGCTGATCGAATGCGTCGAGTAGTTGCGGCAACGCGCCGGTGCCGACGATCTTGGGTCCGCCGCCGTTGACGCCGCTCGCATGCCACATGGCGATTGCGCGCGCGACGACCGGCTGATCGGGATCGACTGCAACGGCGATCTGCTGGTCGGTCGATAGCTGAGCGACCATTTCGCGCTCATGCTCGAAGCCGGGGTGCTGTATCGCGGTGCAGATCAGATAATCGGGACTGCGATCCTTGGGAGCTTCCGCCAGACGCCGAACGAGATCGGTCAGCACCTCACTGTCATCGCCGAAGGGCCGTCGCATGTCGCGACCGAGCGTCATCAGCGTAGCATGGCGCACGAGGTCCAAATCGCCGATGCCGACATCTTCGCAGGCGATCAGCAGGCACCTGCGCCAGATGCCGGTGCCGCGCTGCCGATGCAATGTGCGGGCGGCGTGGATTGCATAATCGACCTCGCTGCGCCGGATCGCCTTTTGCAGCAGCGATGACGCCGCCCACGGGTCGAGCGGCGCAATCTGTTCGGGGAATGTCATATTCAACCTCCTTGTCAGGGAGGCCGAAAATCGTGGGACCCGCCGTGAGCGTTAGCTGGATGGATGACGGAGCCAAGGAAAAGCCGCAGAATGGCGCGGGAAAGAATAGCGGGCTTATCCCCGTATTCGCACGAGCCTTGGGTGATTCAATCAATGCCATGCAATATCAGCGAAATGTGGGAAGAAACCGGGTCGGGGAGCGATGTCCCCAGAACTGTCCCCGACATAGAAAAACAGGCCCGTTTGTCCTTGGGATTGTCCCCAGCATTATGAGCGGGCAGGGGGCGTCGCGGACTGTATTAGAGCCATGATCGCCTGCTCTTTGCCCACCAGCCCTCGGCCCTGCTTTTCTGCTCCATGGGCCAGCAGCGCGTTCTCCAGCGCGGGATAGGCGTCAGCGGGTATGCGGAGCAACACTGTGCGGCTTGTCACCGGGCGGTCATCATCCTGATTGTTCAGCGCGGCTGGCAGCCGGTGCGCCGTGGTATGCTCGGCAATCTTGAGATAGCGATGGATCAACCGTTTGCTGACCGCATTGTTGCAGCGGACATGGCGGGCGACAATCTGGATTTTAGTCCACCCGATCCGCTCGGCCTGCTTTTCGGTGATGCCGTGATCGGTGAGGAAGCCGCCAACGTCGGAAAGATAGAATAGCGCCCGTCGCTTGATCTTCGCCGCCTCCTCCACCTCGTACAGGAATGCGGGGTCACTTTTATGTGCTGCCGACAATGCGCGGGCAAAGGCGTGGAAGCTCTTTGTGGATTTCGCAGCCAACGCGAGTGCTTCCAGCTTGAGGTGATCGACTGCGGGCTGGTCCTGAACCGGGGCCATGGGGCGCTCCTGCATCGCATGAACGCAACCCCAATTATCGCTCCGGTTCTAATAAATCGTTGAGTGCAATTAATTGCATTAAATGGATCAGCTAGTCAAAGTTTCGTCTTCATTTCCTCCCGCTGGATAATCTTTGCCCGTTCGCGCCTCACATAATCGGGATCGATTTTCGCGATTGCCCGCTGATGGTATGGCTCAGCATTCTCGAAGATAATATGAGGCCGGAGTGCAAGCCAATCACGGGCGAATTTCCGTAACCAATTCTGATAGGTGATTTTGGGAACGCCCGGCACGTCAATCAATTCGTTCAAGACGTAATGCGGAGCGGGAAGCTGTTCTTCGCCAAATCTTTCGCGATACTCGCGGCAGGAGCTTGCCTCTCGTTCGAAAGCGATCTCCTTGGCGGATTTTGGGCGCATCGCCCGAGGCGGGGATGGTGGTGGACCAAAGCAGGCTGCCCGCTGAACTGTCTGCTGAGCCGATTGGTAGTTAGCCTGAGCCCGCTCTGATTTGCGTCCGGCGATAATGTCAGCATCGTGCCAGCCCCGTTCCAGTCGTTTGCGGATGGTCGATACGGAGACCCCTTGCAACTTCGCCAGTCTGGAAGGGGTGAACGTCTCGCCGGTCGTCAGGTCGTGGAATATCAGCGTATCACCCTTGTTGTTGTTCTGGGTCCGCTTGTCAGCCCAGCGCACTTTGCCGGGGGCGTATTCACGATCGTTGTTGTCGATCCTGTCGAGGGTGGCACGTGATGCAGGCATCGGGCCGACGAGCCGGAGGAAGTTGCGAAAGTCGCGGAACTCAGGATGCACCTTGTCGCCTCGCCGTTTGCTTCTAGTCAGCATGTTCCGGTGGCTGGTTTCCTCGCGGCGATACTTCTTCCGAAGCTGCATAGCTTTCAAATGCTGAAGGTCCGATAGAAAATCGGCGTCATAGAATTTCTCAGCGGTGTGACACGGTTGAGAATTATTGCTTATGAGCGTGACATCGTCCTCGGCATCCGCATCGGGAAGCGGCGCACATGCCGGGGTCTTCACGATTTTCTCATCGTTTTTGGCTGTCGCGGCATGAGAGAAAATTTCTCCCAAATCGGACATGAATTGCTCGGTGGCGTTGGGCATCATGGTGAAATCTCCTCAGCTTGCGGTGAGGGAGCGCGACGTGTAGAGTTGGGTTGTGATCGGCGTCTCTGGCGCTCCCGGAAGCCCCGCCCTGCAACGGCGGGGTTTTCTCGTTTCAAGTCAGAGATAATCAAGGCCCACACGGCCAGAGCGCGCCCGACTGAAATTCGGTGCTATGGCATGATCGCGTTGAAGCTCTTGGGTGCGCACGCAGAATTCTGGGAGTTTTTCCGGGAGTGTCGGAGCCAATTCCGGGAATTGCGCTCCATTTTGTTCCCGTTTCTTCCCGCGATGCGCCTCTGCGCCTCGCAATCAGTCCATTGATTTTTAGAGATATAATTGGTCGGGACGAGAGGATTCGAACCTCCGACCCCCACACCCCCAGTGTGATGCGCTACCAGGCTGCGCTACGTCCCGACCGGCCCTGTTGGGCAGGCGTGGCCCCTAGCGCGGGTCGGCAGGGGATGCAAGGCTTCCCTGCGCAAAGTCGTTCGATGCGGTGAACATGGGCGCCGCGGGCCACCATGCCCTTGACGTGATCGCGATCCTCCCCATTTCGGCGACGCTTGCCCGCGGGGGAGGGCGCAGCGACCGGTTGCGCGCGCCGCCCCTGCGTGATAGGCGCCGCGCCATATATGCGCGCCGGTTCCCTGCGGAACGGGCTGCGTTTTCAAACGGAAAGTTTTTCATCCATGTCGACGCAATTGCTTCTGACCCAGGCGGCCGGATCGGGCGGCGGGGCCGCCGGTTTCCTGATGCTGGTCCCCTATCTGCTGATCTTTGTCGTGTTCTGGTTCTTCCTGATCCGCCCGCAGCAGGTGCGCGCCAAGGAACATCGCGCCAAGATCGCCGCGGTGAAGCCGCGCGACCAAGTGGTGACCGGCGGCGGCATCGTCGGCAAGGTCACGCGCGTCGACGATGATTTCGCCGACGTCGAAATCGCGCAGGGCGTCAAGATCAAGGTCGTCAAGGCGACCCTGGCCGACGTGATGCAGCCCGGCGCCAAACCCGCCAACGACTGACGCCGCAGGGGCGGTTTCGTGCCGCCCCGCGCATGTTATCGGACCATCAGACCATGCTCGATTTCCCGCGCTGGAAAACCATCAGCATCAGCATCATCCTGGTGCTGGGCATCCTTTTTTCCATCCCCAGCTTCCTGCCCGAAAAGACGCGCGAGAGCCTCCCGGCGTTCATGCAGGCGAAGGTCAATCTGGGGCTCGACCTGGCCGGCGGCAGCCATTTGCTGCTGGAGGCCGACATCGCCGACCTGCGCAAGACGCAGCTGGCCAATATGGAAAAGACCGTTCGCACGGTGCTGCGCGGCGAGCGCGGTCCCGATGATGACATCGCGATCGGCGAACTGACGACCGAGGGCGGCAGGATCAGTTTCCTGATCCGCGATCAGGCGCAGCTCGATGATGCGCGCGACCGGTTGTTCAGCCAGACGCAGGGCGCGGCGCTGACCGGACAGCGCGACTGGAACATCGACATCATTGATAACACGCGCATCGTGATGACCCCGACCAACGCTGGCCAGCAACAGGCGGTGGCCGACGCGATGGATTCGGCGCGCGACATCATCGACAAGCGCGTCAACGACCTTGGGACCCGCGAGCCGACGATCATCCGCGAAGGCAATGACCGCGTCGTCGTGCAGGTGCCGGGGCTTCAGGATCCGGCGGCACTGAAGGAATTGATCGGCAAGACCGCGCGGCTGGAATTCCGCATGGTCGACCCCAACGCCGATCCTGCGGAGGCCGCCGCGGGTCGCGTGCCGGTGGGCAGCGAAATCGTCCCCTATGCCGAGGGCGAAGGCAATGGCGCGTCGTTCGAGGTGCTGCGCCGCCAGGTGATGATCAGCGGCGAACAGCTGATCAACGCCAAGCAGAGTTTCGACCCGCAATCGAACGAGCCGGTCGTGTCGATCAGCTTCGATTCGGGCGGGTCGAGCACCTTTGCCAAGGTGACCGCGCAGAATGTCGGCAAGCGGTTCGCGATGGTGCTGGACGGCAAGGTGCTGTCGGCGCCGTCGATCAACGAACCGATCCTGGGCGGTAGCGCGCAGATTTCGGGCAGCTTCTCGGTCGCGAGCGCGAACGCGCTGGCGATCTCGCTGCGTTCGGGCGCGCTGCCGGTGAAGATGGAGGTCGTCGAAGAACGCACCGTCACGCCAGAGCTCGGCGCCGATTCGATCCGCAAAGGCGTGATCGCGGGCATCATCGCCACCGTCGCAGTGCTGGTGTTGATGATGGTCGTCTATGGCCGGTTCGGCATCTACGCCAATATCGCGCTGTTCTTTAACGTGTTCCTGATCATCGCGATCATGGCGGCGTTCAATGCGACGCTGACCCTGCCGGGGATCGCCGGCTTCGTGCTGACGATCGGCGCTGCGGTCGACGCCAACGTGCTGATCAACGAACGAATACGCGAGGAGCTCAAACGCGGGCGCAAGGTGTTTCAGGCGATCGACCTTGGCTATTCGGAAGCCAGCCGCGCGATTTTCGACGCCAACGTCACCAACGTCATCGCCGCGGTGCTGATGTTCTGGTTCGGCTCCGGCCCGATCAAGGGCTTTGCCGTGGTGCTGACCATCGGCATCGTCACCAGCGTTTTCACCGCCGTTACCGTCACCCGCATGTTCGTCGCCCATTGGCTGCGCACCGCGCGTCCGACGTCGATCAATATTTGAGGAAGGCGATATCATGCGCTTGCTGAAACTCGTCCCCGACGACACCAACATCGACTTTCTGCGGTGGCGGAAACTTGCGTCGTTTATGAGCTTTTTCCTGGTCGCGGTGTCGATCGCGCTGGTCGCGGTCAAGGGGCTGAACCTGGGCGTCGATTTCGTCGGTGGTCAGTCGGTGCGCGTCGAATTCGCGCAGGAAATGCCGCCGATCGATGAAATTCGCGAAAAGGTCGGCCAGATCGGCCTTGGCGAAGCGACGATCCAGCAGTTCGGGTCCGACAAGGCGGTGTCGATCCGCACTGCGCTGCCCGAAGGCGACAAGGCGGCGGCCGAGCGGGCCGGACAGCAGCTGGTCGCGGGCATCCAGAAAGCGTTCCCGACGGCAAAGGCGGGGTCGGTCGAGACCGTGTCGGGCAAGGTGTCGGGCGAATTGATCCGCACCGGCGCGATCAGCCTGGGCCTCGCGATCATCGGCATCTCGATCTACATCTGGATCCGGTTCGAATGGCAGTTCGGGGTCGGGGCGCTGGGGCGCCTGTTCCACGAAGTGTCGCTGACCTTTGGCCTGTTCGCGGTGACGCAGATGCAGTTCGACCTCAACAGCGTCGCGGCGTTGCTGACGATCGTCGGCTATTCGCTGAACGACACGATCGTGGTGTATGACCGCATCCGCGAAAATCTGAAAAAATACCGCAAGATGGACATCATCCCGCTGCTCAACCTCAGCATCAACGAAACGCTGTCGCGTACCGTGATGACCACCGTGGCGATGGTGCTCGCGCTTGGCGTGTTGCTGCTCTTTGGCCCTGACGTGATCTTCGGCTTTACCGCGGCGATGCTGTTCGGCGTGTTTATCGGCGGCTATTCGTCGGTGCTGATGTCGACGCCGGTGCTGGTGTGGCTGAAGGTCGGTCCCGACAGCTTTATCCCGCGCACGAGCGCGGGCATCGCCGGCGGCGAGCGGATCGAGCGCAAGGATGACGGCGCGGTCGTCTGACCGGGCCGACACTATAGAAATTGCTGTAGCCCTGAGCCTGTCGAAAGGCGCTTCTCCGAGGAGCGCCCTTCGACAGGCTCGGGGCTACGGTTCCTTTTGGGCTGACCGATTTATACAGCGGCGCAGATGCGCGGCGAGTTCGCGGCCGTTGCGGTTCCAGTCGAAGCGGCCCGCCAAGGTGGCGGCAACGTCCGACGCCGCGGGCGGGTTGGCGAGGATTGCCTGTACCGCCTGCACAATGGCTTCGGGCGACCGCGCCGCAATCCGGCCCGCGACGGGCGAGGTGACCAGTTCGGCGGCGCCGCCCGCGTCGCTGATCACGATCGGGGTGCCGCAGGCGATCGCCTCGACCCAGGCGTTGGCCAGCCCTTCGCTGACCGATGGCATCACCACCGCGTCGGCGGCGCGATAGAGCATTGGCAGGTCGGCGTTGGCGACCGGCCCCATGAAATGCACGCGGTCGGCGACGCCAAGCCGCCGGGCGAGCGCGCGATAATGCCCTTCGGCTTCGCCGGCGCCCGCGAGATAATAGTGGACGCCGGGAAGCGCGGCGAGCGCCTCGATCACCAATTCCTGACCCTTGCGCGGGATCAGCGCGCCGACGGTCAGGATCATCGGGGCGTCGTCGATGCCGAGCGCGGCGCGCGCGGCGGCGCGGTCGCCCGGATGGAAGCGCGCGGTGTCGATCCCGGTGTAATGGACGGTGACCTTGGCCGGATCGATGCCGATGGCGGCCATGTCGCGGCGCATGGCGTCCGACACGGCGAGCAGGGCGGCGGCCTTGTCGGCGGCGGCCAGCAACTGCGGCGCGGTTGCCGGGTCATGGCCGAAATGGCTGATGTCCGCGCCGCGCGCCTTGGCCGAAAAGGGCAGGCCGAGCGCGGCGGCGACGCGCATCGAGGCGGGACCGTCAGGGTAGAAAAATTGCGCGTCGACAACGTCGAAGGTCTGGCCGCGCACCACCGACAGCACGGCGCGCGCGACCAGGGTCGGGTTGAGGGGGGCGCCGATGCGCGGGATCAGCGGAAAGCGCGGGCGGTGAACGGTGAGGCCGTTCCAGCGCTCGGTCTGCGGCAGGGTGCGGAGCTTGCGATAGCGTGGGTGGAGCGACAGCGGGAAGGGCGGCAAGCCGACGGGCGCGACGACGGTGAGTTCGATCCCCGGCTGTGCGGCGAGCGCGCGCAGGCTCTTTTCGACGAACAGCCCGAAGTTTGGGCGGGCGGCATCGGGGAACAGCGTGGCGATCGACAGGACGCGGAGGGGGGAGGTCATGCCTGCCCTCTCATCCGTTTGTGCTGAGCTTGTCGAAGCACCGCTTTTCCTTGACGTCGGTGAAAGAAAGGACGGCCCTTCGACAAGCTCAGGGCGAACGGAAATGGGTTAGAGCGTGCGGATCAGCCGGACGGCAACTGCGGCCCATGGCGGGTTGCTGACCACCTGTTGCCGGGCGCCAGTGCCGAGCGGCAGCAGGTGCAGTTTTTCGCCATCGACGTTGAGCAGGCGCGCGAAGAAGAAGCGCCCGGCGGGGCGGGGGACGAGCAGGTCGCGGTTGAGTGCGCTCGTCCAGTCGCCGGTGATCCGGCGGCACCAGATTTCATCGCCGGCACGATAGTCGCCGATCGACGAGGTAACGCGAACCGCGACCATATCCTCTCCCGGCCGCGCGGTCAGCGCCTGTTCGACGCGCGTCGGCGCCTGCGCGCCATCGGCGCCAAGGTGCGCGGTGATCGTGAGCTGGGTATCCTGCGGCAATTGCACCAGTTCGGCGGCATCGACCCCCAGCGCGGCGGCGATGCGGTTCATCCAGCCGAGCGACAGAGTGCGCGTGCCGGTTTCGAGGCGGCCGATTGTCTGCGCGGTGGTCGGCGGATCGCAGCGCGCGCCGACCTCCTCCAGCGTCAGTCCCTTGGCGCGGCGCACGGCGCGGATGCTGTTGATCATCGCAAAACCTTCAAATAACCAAATCGGTTTCTTCTTTCCTACAAAATAATCCAGTGTCAAGGCCTGTCTTCTAGCCAAAGGAGATTGCCATGACCGCCCACCAGCTTGTCACCCGCCTGCATCCCGACGACCGCATCGATCCCGATAAAAGCGGTCTGCAGTCGATGCGGCAGGTGACGGTGAATATCGCCGAGAGTCCGATCGCCTGGTTGGCGGCGCGCGGGCATCTGACGTCGGCGCAACTCGATGCGGGCGAACGGCTGCGCGCCGATTACGAGCGCGCGGGGCTGGCGGCGCGGGTGACGATGCGCTGGGACGCGGCGCCGCCCGCGAAGCGCCGTGGCGGCGCGCGCGCGGCGGATGCGTCGCTGGCGCGGATCGATGCGCACCGGCGCTTTCATGCGGCGCTCGATGCGGCGGGACCGGGGCTGGCCGACATTTGCTGGCGGGTGATTTGCGCGGGGGAAGGGATTGCCGGGGCGGAGAAGGAGCTGGGGTGGCCGGCGCGATCGGGGAAGCTGGTGCTGCGGCTGGCGCTGGATCGGTTGGCGCGCTTTTATGGGGTGGGATGATTGTTAGCCAAAGATGCGCTGCGTTTCGTCTTGATCCTTGATATAGGTATTCGCCACGCGCTTGGATTTCAGAAGATAGGCTGTCCAGATCGTCGCCGAAATGCTCGATTTTGCGGCAGCCCATAGAGCTTCAGAAACTATCGGCCCACCAAACTCGGGGAAAAGGATCGATCCAACCACAGCATCAATCAGCGTCGGGATAGAGGCAAGGCACCAGAGGCCAATGACAACGATCCGGACCGAGGACCAGCGATGAATCGCCAGCAGCCGATAGGCGAGGAAGATCGACCCGATGACGGATGCGGCGACCAACGCCCAAGTGAATGGAATATAGGTGGACGTGTTGGGTCCAAGCACCTGACCCATGATAGCGGTTTCGCGTATGTTCGCGGTCGTCTGGAATAACATTCGTGCCGGAGAAAGAATGGCGAGGATGAACACCAGAAAGCCGAGCCATCCCCCGACGCCCTGCAATTTGGATTGGCCCTTATCGTCGCTCATGTCGTTCCCCCTTGGTCACGACATGTCCGAATTGTCTATGTCTGCCAAGGGCAATCCAAGGCTTAGCCGAGCGACTCAATTTCTTCGGCCAGCGAAAGCCAGCGATCTTCGGCCGCCGCCTTTTCCTCGCGCAGCTTTTCCAGCTTCCCGGTTAGCGCAGTGAATTTTGCATAGTCGCGTGTGAACAGTGTGCCGTCCGACAGCTCGGTTTCCGCTGCGGCCATCTCCGCCTCGATCGCCTCGATCCGGCCCGGCAGCAGGTCATAGTCGCGCTGATCCTTGTAGCTCAGCTTCTTG
>NZ_SCMU01000023.1 GCF_005503695.1 Sphingopyxis sp. 2PD | reverse complement strand
CTAGGCTAACTCTCGAAAAAATGGTCTTTGGCAGTTTCTGTGCTTCAATCAGCGAAATCAGCTTAAGCCCATGCAATTTTTGAATTTCGCAATGCGAAGGTGGCAGTAATGAACAATGTTACGCTGGATTTGGCGGCGACGGATGTCGCGGCCAGCCCTGGCGGCGTGGTGAATCGCCAGGGCTTGCGGATCATGTGCTACCTGTTGTTGATGGCCATGGATCTGACGGCTTTGGCGCTGGCATTTTTGGTCCCGCACCTGCTGTATATCGGGCCGATATGGTCCGGCCATGGCGTCGTCATGACAATCACCGTGATCCCCCTGTTCATTGGTGTTTCGCTCAGTCATCACGCCTATCGTTTCGACGTTTTGATTGACACGCGGACGGGCATTGCTCGGGTGCTCCGTTCATTCCTGTTTGCGGCTGTCGCAACGATATTGATTGCTTATGCGATGAAAGCGGGCGCCAGTTTTTCGCGGTTCGTATTCCTCAGCGGCGTCGGCGGCGCACTGTTCACTCTTCCCATTTTCCGGTGGGCGTCGGCCAAGTTCATTCGCCGTATTCTTGCGGGCATGCCCTATTCGGTCTTGGTCGTCGTCGATGATATGCCCTATACCCCGGAACCGGGAGATTTCCTGTTATTTCCCGAGAAATTCGGGTTCGACCCAGCGAGCTTTGGACCGTATGAGCTGGACGCGTTTGCGGCGCATATGCGATCTGCGGACCGGGCGCTTGTCGCATGCTCACCGGACCGTTACGCGCTGTGGGCGTCGATCCTCAAGGGTTTGGCGATACAGGGCGAAATTGTCACGGACGCGAACAAGGGACTGGGCATTATCGGCCTCCATTGGCACGGGAAGATGCAAACGATTCAGGTCAGCGCGCGACCGATGCAATTGACCGACCGTTTGCTGAAGCGTCTCTTGGACCTTGTTGTCGCGAGTATCGCTATCGTGCTGCTTTCTCCGGTGCTCCTGGCTGCGGCAATTGCGATCCGATTGGAATCGAGAGGCCCGATTTTGTTCATCCAGGCCCGCGTTGGTCGCGACAACAGACTTTTCAAAATGTACAAGTTTCGCAGCATGTACACCGAAAAATGCGATGTCGATGCTGGCCAGCTGACCCTGCGCAACGATGTCCGCGTAACGCGCGTGGGACAGCTTATTCGCCGGGTGAGCATTGACGAACTGCCGCAGCTTTTTAATGTCGTCAAAGGTGACATGAGCATGGTTGGCCCTCGGCCGCATGCTCTGTCCGCGAAGGCGGCCGACAAATTATATTGGGACGTTGATCCACGCTATCGCCATCGCCATTCGATCAAACCCGGGATCACTGGCCTGGCGCAGGTCCGCGGACACCGCGGCAATACCGAGCGGACCGAGGATTTGACCAACCGCCTGCAGGCGGACCTTGAGTATCTCGCCAACTGGTCCATCTGGCGCGATATCGCGATCATCTTCCAGACGCTTGGCGTTCTTCGGCATGACAACGCGTTTTGATGGAGCTTGACCAGGTGGCGCATTCCTCTCGGTCTCAAGGCTCCACGAGCGTCTGACAACCGCTCGATCAACGTCATCGCACCGAGCGACTGCGGCGTTCATCATAAGACGATTATCAGGTGCTTGCTTTATCGCGGCGACCGCTGAAATAGGGGGCGATGGTTTTCGCTTTTGATCACAGCTTTTACGAAAGCATGGAGGGCTTTTATGCCCCCGCCACCACGGCAATGCCGGAAGCGCCCAAGCTTTTGGCGTTCAACGGCCCGCTTGCCGACAGTCTGGGGGTAGCGATCGGCGAGCTTGGTGCGGACGAGCTTGCCGGCATGTTATCGGGTCAGAAACTGCCCGATGGAGCCAATCCGATCGCTTTTGCTTACGCCGGTCACCAGTTTGGCCATTTCTCGCCCCAACTCGGCGACGGTCGGGCGCTGCTTCTTGGCGAAATCCTTGCGCCCGACGGTGCCCGCTTTGACATTCAGCTCAAAGGATCCGGCCCCACCGCCTTTTCGCGCAATGGCGATGGCAAAGCGGCGATCGGGCCGGTTCTGCGCGAGTATCTGGTGTCTGAGGCGATGGCGGCGATGGGCGTGCCGACGACGCGGTCACTGGCGGCGGTCGCAACCGGCGACCGGGTGCAGCGCGAACGGACGCACCCGGGCGCGGTGCTGACGCGCGTTGCGAGCAGTCATATCCGGGTCGGGACGTTTCAGTTCTTCGCTGCGCATTTCGGCGCCGACCACGTCATTCAGCTGTCCGATTACAGTATCCGCCGTCATTTTTCCGAGCTCGTCGAGTCGACCAATCCGCATCTTGCGCTGCTCGATCGGGTCATCGGTCTCCAATGCTCGCTCGTCGCGCGTTGGATGGGCGTTGGTTTCATCCATGGCGTGATGAACACCGACAATGTTGCGATCAGCGGCGAGACGATCGACTATGGCCCGTGCGCCTTTATGGGCCGTTTCGCCGTGAACACCGTGTTCAGTTCGATCGATGCGAACGGGCGCTACGCCTATGGCCGCCAGCCCCAGATCACGCACTGGAACATGGCGCGCTTCGCCGAAGCCCTGCTGCCCGCGATCCATGCGATCGATCCTGCCGACGTGGACAAAGCCAAAGCGTTGGTCGACGCGATCCCAGCCCGATTCCGGGTGATTTGGCTTGCTGAAATGCGAACGAAACTGGGGTTGGGGCAGCCCCATAAGGCCGATGAGCAACTGATCGATGCGCTGTTTGGCGAGCTTGAGCAACATGCGGTCGATTTCACATCCTTCTTTCGCGCGCTGGCGCAGCTGCTGCGCGGCGATGGCGCCATGCTGCAAGCGCTGCTGCCTGATGCGGAGGCAATGGCGCCGTGGATCGCGGATTGGTGGGCGCAATTGGAGCGCGAAGCGATCGCGCCGCTGGAGCGTGCCGACGCGATGGATGCCGTGAACCCCCTTTATATCCCGCGCAATCACCAGGTCGAACACGCGTTGGAGGCGGCCGAAGTCGGCGAC
Organism: Sphingopyxis sp. 2PD; assembly: GCF_005503695.1. Taxonomy (GTDB): domain Bacteria; phylum Pseudomonadota; class Alphaproteobacteria; order Sphingomonadales; family Sphingomonadaceae; genus Sphingopyxis. The sequence continues at coordinate 44,899 of NZ_SCMU01000023.1, read as the reverse complement.
TTGGCGCCGTGGCAAGCGCTGTTGGAGGTCGTCCAAAATCCCTATGTCGTGCGCTCCGAATGGGATGCCTATGCCCATCCCGCGCCGGCGGAAGCGGCACCCCACGTTACCTTTTGCGGTACCTGAGCGCGCAAGACCAGAATCGCGGGACCGCTTCGGTTGAACGAACGAACCGCGGCTGATAGAGCGCCCACAGCATCACAGGAGAATAACACCCGTGCCGAACGATCCGGTCAAAATCACAGTCGTCGGCACCGGTTATGTCGGGATTTCGAACGCGGTGTTGCTCGCCCAGCGGAATCAGGTGGTGGCGCTCGATATCGACAACCGTAAAGTGGCAGACATCGGTGCACGGCGGTCGCCAATCGCTGATCCCGAGATCGAAGACTATCTGGCCAATCGGGCGCTGGATCTGACCGCGACGACCGACAAAATAACGGCTTATGATGGCGCCGATTTTGTGATCATCGCAACACCCACAGATTATGATCCCGACACCAATTATTTCAACACAAGCTCGGTCGAATCGGTGATCAACGATGCATTGGAACTGGCGCCGGACGCCTTGATCATCGTCAAATCGACCGTCCCGGTGGGCTTCACCGACCGGATGCGCGCCAAGCATGCCACGGATGCGATCGTGTTTTCGCCCGAATTTCTGCGCGAGGGCCGCGCGCTGTTTGACAATCTTCACCCATCGCGGATCATCGTCGGCAACACGCATCCACGCGCAGCGGAATTTGCCCAGCTCTTGCTTTCCGCCTCGTTGAAACCTGACGCGACGGTTTTGCAGACCGGCAATACCGAAGCCGAAGCGATCAAGCTGTTCGCCAACACCTATCTCGCGATGCGCGTCGCTTTCTTCAACGAGCTCGACACCTATGCCGCGATGCATGGCGCCGATTCACGGCAGATCATCGAGGGCGTTTGCCTCGATCCGCGGATCGGCAGTTTTTATAACAATCCGTCCTTTGGCTATGGCGGCTATTGCCTGCCCAAGGACACCAAGCAAATGCTCGCCAATTATCGCGAGGTGCCGCAGAACCTGATCCAGGCGATCGTGGCGTCGAACACGACGCGCAAGGATTTTGTCGCCTCCGAAATCCTCAAGCGCCGTCCGCGTGTCGTGGGCATCCACCGTTTGGCGATGAAGGCGGGTTCGGACAATTTCCGCGCGAGCAGCATTCTGGGGGTGATGAAGCGGATAAAGGCCAAAGGGGTGGAGGTAATCGTCTATGAACCGTTGCTCGACGACGAGCGGTTGTTCAACTCGCGCGTAGTGCGCGATCTTGCCGCCTTCAAAGCCGAGGCCGACGTGATCATCGCCAACCGCGTCACCGGCGAATTGGCCGATGTCGAAGACAAGGTTTACAGCCGCGACCTGTTCGGCGTCGACAGCTGACGCGCGGAACCCGATCACCATAGACCCGTTCATCGTATGCAGCTGATACGGCGACAGGGAATGCGACGAAATGAGCATGATTCGGGGGTTTGGCCGCATAGCAACGGGTTGCGCCGCCGCTGTGTGCCAGCCAGAGATGCCGTATCGACGGCTGACAGATGCAAAACCCAGAAACTTCCCGTGATTATCACCTGATGCGACTGGTGCGGACGCGATCCTTGTTGATTGCGCCGGCGTCAGCGTTTTGCCTGACCTGGACGACCGCGGCGATCGGCCAGCCGGTCGAACCGCCGCAGGTCGTGCCGACCGTTGAACCAGCTTCCGAAGCGGCAATTGCTGCCCCGACCCCACCGCCGCCCGATTTTGCGTTCCCCGAGGTCGCGCCGATCATCAGCGACGAGGAGTTCGAGAAGGCGATCCCGCAGATATTTGCGGAGGATGATCCCGAGCTCAATCGGCCGCTCGAATCGATTGCCGATTTTGAAAAGCGGCAAGCCGAGGAAGCCGCGAACTTGGGTGGTACCGCTTCGGACACTCCGACGCCCGCGGTCGATGGCGTTCCGATCCCGACGCTGGCCGATGGCGATGCGGTGGAGATCATCGGCGATGCGCCGATTACCGACAGCGAGCTTGCGGCGCCGTTGCCACCGCTCGAAAGTTTCGACGTCGAACCGGTCGAATTCGCCGAGGCCGAAGACGACCGGGAGAATGTCAGCGTGTCCTACACGGTGCAGGTCAATGGGCTCGTCCCGGCCGATGACAGCACCGACGTCGACCTCGCCGACCTGTTTGGCGATTTGTCGGCGCTTTATGACGGCGATGGCAAGGCCGACAATGCTGCGATGATCCGCGCCCGCCTGACCGCCGACGGCGAGTTGATGCAGCGCATTCTGGCGTCCGAAGGCTATTATGACGCGGTGGTGGATACGCGGATCGATCGCGGCGAACGCGAAGAAGGCCAACCGCGCCAGCGCCGCCCGATCACGGCGGTCATCGATGTCAAGCCGGGGCAGCGCTACACCTTGGCGGATATCATTATCAATGCGGCGCCGACGGTCCCGCCGAACTTGATCGCAGACAATTTTGCGCTCGCGGTTGGCGAACCGATTGTCGCGCAGCGCGTGCAGGGCGCAGAGGCCGCGATCGCGCTGAAATTGCCCGAAGAGGGATATCCCTTTGCCGAGGTTGGGCAGCGCGACATTTTGCTCGATGGGGCGACCGGGGACGGCGTTTACACGCTACCCGTCGATATCGGCAAACGATCGCGGTTTGGCGGCATCGAGACGACCGGCGATCTGGCATTCGATGCCGAACATGTCGCGGTGCTGGCGCGCTTTAAGCGGGGCGAGCTTTACGACAGCCGCAAGGTCGACGACCTTCGGCAAGCGCTGGTCGCTACTGGTCTGTTCGCCACCGTTGCGGCCGAGCCACAGCCGACGGGCGAAAGCGCCGGGGACGATACCGAATATGTGACGATGCTGGTCACCCAGCAGGCGGGGCCGCCGCGGACGTTGGCCGCGAGCGCCGGCTATGGCACCGGTGAGGGGATCCGGCTGGAAGGCAGCTGGACGCACCGCAACCTGCTGCCGCCCGAAGGCGCGCTGATCTTTCGTGGTGTAGTGGGAACCCAGGAACAAGGACTCGGCGCGACGCTGCGCCGGTCGAACGCCGGACGCCGCGATCGCACCTTTGAGCTGGTCGCCGAAGCGACACGCAGCAATTACAACGCATTCGAGGCGATCACCGGTCGTGTCGCGGCGCGGGTCAGCTATGATTCGACCCCGATCTGGCAAAAAAAATTCACTTATGCCTTGGGCGCCGAACTGATCGCGACGAGCGAGGATGACTATGATTTCACGCGCGGCGCGCGCGAGCGGGATTTCTATACCATTTTTGGGGTGACGGGGCAGGTCGGGATGGATCGGACCGACAGCCTGCTCGATCCGACCAAGGGGCTTCGGGTTACCGCGCTGATCCAGCCCGAAGGGTCGCTGGCGGGGCAATTTTCACCCTACGCCCGAACGCGCCTGGACGTCAGCGGCTATTATCCGGTCACCGACAACATCGTCTTGGCGGGCCGTGTGCGGGTCGGGTCGATCCTGGGCGCCGCCCGCGAACGACTGGCGCCATCGCGGCGCTTCTATGCCGGTGGTGGCGGGTCGGTGCGCGGTTTTGGCTATCAGGAACTCGGTCCGAAAGACCCCAATCTGGACCCAATCGGCGGCCGCAGCGTTGCCGAGGCGGCGTTCGAGGGTCGCTATCGCTTCGGCAATTTCGGCGTCGTCGGTTTTGTCGATGCGGGGCAGGTGTATCGTGGCTCGACCCCGACCTTCTCCGACCTGCGTTTTGGCGCGGGCATTGGTGCGCGCTATTACACCAACTTCGGTCCGATGCGGCTCGACGTCGCCACCCCGATCGGACGCAAGCCGGGTGAGGCGCTGGTCAGCGTCTATGTGTCGATCGGGCAGGCCTTCTGATGGCTGATGACGCGCCTGTGGCCGCCGATGCTGTGATGAGCGTTCAGCCGCGCATCTGGCCGATGACGATCCTGCGCTGGATCGGTCTGTCGCTGCTGGGGCTGGTCCTGTTGTTCGCGCTGTTCCTCATCGGGCTCAACAGCGATGCCGGGCGGCGCTTCGTCGTCACCCAGGTCGAGAAATATGAATTCGAAAACGGGATGAAGATCGGCATCGGTCGGCTCGACGGGTCGCTCTATGGCCGGATGGTCATCCGCAACTTCACCCTGTCCGATCCCACCGGTGTTTTCCTGGAGTCGCCCGAGGTTCGAGTCGATTGGCGCCCCATCCGCTATTTCGCCAACCATGTAGATGTGCGTTCGGCAACCGCCGCGACGATGACGATGCGCAAGATGCCGGCGTTCAAGGTCGTGCCTGACACCGGCGAGCCGCTGCTGCCCGATCTCGATATCGATGTCGGCGCGCTGCGCGTTGATCGTTTCATCTTTGACCCCGCCGTCGCTGGTGAGCGGCAGGAAGCGCGGTTGGCTGGAAAGATCGCGATTGCCGATCGGCGCGCCCAGATCACCGCCAATGCTACAACGATCGGCGCCAATGCCAAGGGCGACACGCTGGCGCTGCTGCTCGATGCCGTTCCGGAAGCGAATCGGTTTGACGTGACCATGAACGTGACAGCGCCGCAGGGCGGGGTGCTCGCGGCGATGGGCGGGTTCGACGAGACGCTGACCGCCAAGCTGGCGGGACGCGGTGACTGGAAAGTCTGGAATGGCAATCTCATAGCCGATCTTGGTGCCGCGCCTCTCGCACGATTGGCGCTGACCGGCCGTAACGGTACCTTTGCAGTCAAGGGGAGCGCGCAGGCTTCGCGGCTGTTCACGGGTGCAACGGCAGCGCTGCTGGGGCCAGAAACGGCGGTCGACCTGACGGCGCGGCTTGAAGAGCGCAAGGCCGATCTCGATGGTCGCTTTTCGTCCGATGCCTTCCGCTTGGGGGTGAGCGGCGGGCTCGATCTGGGCAACAGCCGGTACGAAGCCTTGCAACTGGCGTTCGTTCTGCTTCGCCCGAGCGCCATTGCGCCGTCGGTTCGCGCCGATGGTGTGCGGGCGATGGCGACGTTGGACGGGGCGTTCGACCTACCGACCGTCGCCTATCAGGCGAATGCGAAGGCGCTCGCGCTCAACGACATTATTATCGACACATTGACCCTGTCGGGCAACGCGCGCGTCGATGCCGATCAGATCATCATTCCGGTCTCGGGGCGCGCGGCGCGGATCCGCGGACTCGATACGGTGGCGGGTGGCACGCTCGTCGAGGTTCGCCTCGACGGCGATCTCGCTTACAGCAACGGACGGATCCTTAGCGACAATTTGCGCCTGCGGTCGCCGCGCATCGATGCGAAGGCGATCGTCATCGCCGACCTCAATCGCGGCTTTTATACCGGGGCGATCGATGGGCGGATCAACGACTATCGCGTCGAGAGTGTTGGCATCTTCGATATCGACACCGATGCCGACGTGAAGACCGCGCCGCGCGGCGGCCTTGAGATCGTCGGGCGGGTGCGCGCGCGTTCGACCCGGTTGTTCAACTCGGGCGTGCGCGATTTCCTGGGCGGCAATGCGACGGCGTCGAGCGACGTGCGCTACGGCACCGACGGCGTGGTGCGCTTTACCAATCTGCGGCTGGCGGCGCCGCGGCTGCGCGTCACCGGCGGGCAGGGGAGCTATGCGCCGAACGGCCAGATCCAGATCAGCGCGCGGGCCAATTCGACCGATTATGGTCCCGTCGGGGTCCAGCTGGCGGGGACGATCAGCGACCCGCGCGCCGTCGTGACCGCGGAACGACCGGGATTGGGCATCGGGCTCGCCAATCTTGTCGCGCGGATCAACGGTGCGCCGAACGGTTATCGCCTCGCGGCAACCGGCGACACCGATTATGGGCCGCTGTCCGCCGATGTGGTGCTGCTGACGGCAACTGGTCCGCTGACGATCGACGTCGAGCGCGGAGACCTTTCGGGGATCGGGTTCAACGGGCGGTTGGTGCGGAGCGACGCCGGGCCGTTCGTGGGCCAGCTCAATGCATCGGGGCAGGGGCTGGGCGGCCTCGTTCGGCTGAGCGCTGCTGGCCAGTATCAGGCGGCGGCGATCAACGTCCGCGCCAATGACGTCGTGCTGCCCGGACCCGCCAAACTGGCGGTCGGATCGGCGATCGTCGATGCCGATGTCACGCTCTATGATACCCCGCATGTCGTTGCTGACATACAGATCGCGCAGACGCGCATTCGCGAATATGACATCGCGGTCGGGCGGGTGAAGATCGATTATCGTGATGGGCGCGGCAAAGCGCAGGCGCTGGTCGAAGGCACCAGCGGCGTGCCGTTCCGCATCGCCGCCAACGCTGATCTGACGCCCGAGCTGTGGCGCGCGTCGGTGCAGGGCCGCGCGACGGGGATCAACTTCCGCACCACCTCACCCGCGCGGATCATCCCCGGTCCCGATGGCTATGAACTGCTGCCGACAACGGTCAATCTGGGCCGCGGTAGCAGCGCGCGCGTTGCCGGGCGGTTTGGGGACGGGATCATGATCCAGAGCCGGCTTGAGCGCGTCAACATGGCGATCCTCAACGCCGTCTATCCCGACATGGGGCTCGGCGGACGCGCAACCGGCAGCCTCGATTTCGAACAGGCGAGTTCGGAAAGCTTCCCGCGCGCCGATGCGCGGCTAACGATCACGGGCTTTACCCGCACCACCGCGGCGTCTGTCAGTCAGCCGGTAGACGTCAATTTCGCCGGCAAGCTGCTCAGCGACGGCGGCGAAGCGCGCGCGGTGATGCGCAAGCGCGGCAGCGTGATCGGGCGGATGCAGGCGTCGCTCCGCCCGCTCGGTCCGGGAGCGGGCGACTGGACAACGCGTCTGCGCGCGGCGCCATTGGGCGGCGGCATCCGCTACAACGGCCCGTCGGACACGCTCTATTCTTTCTTCGGTCCCGCCGACCAAGGGGTGTCGGGTCCGATCGCCGTTGCCGCTGACTTCAGTTGCAGCGTCGCCGACCCCTGCCTGTCGGGCGTCGTCCGCGGCAAGGACATGGTTTACGAAAACCAGACCTATGGCACGCGTCTGACCAACATGGTCGTCAACGGTCGCTTCACCGGCAACCGGCTGGAAATCGATCAGCTGACCGCGACCGCAGGCGACGGCAAGGTCGAAGCGAAGGGCTATATCAGCCTGGCGCAAGCCGATGGTTATCCGATGAACATCGCGATGACGCTCGACAATGCGCGGCTGGCGCGCAGCGAGAATATTGCGGCGCGGGCAACGGGCAACCTGGTGCTCGAAAAGGTCGCCGGGCAAGCGGCGCTGCTGTCGGGCAGCCTGCGCCTTCCCGAAACGCGTTATCGTATCGTGCGCGAAGGCGCGGCGCAGGTGCCGGTGCTGACCGGCATCAGGCGCAAACCCGCGGCGGGGCGGCCACGGATCAGCGGCGACGGGCTGGCGGCGGTCGGCGGCAGCCTGTTCGACCTTATCCGCTTGGACATTGCGCTCAAGGCGCCGGACGAAATCTATGTCACGGGGATGGGGCTCGAATCCGAGTGGATGGCCAATATCGTCCTGCGCGGAACCACGCTGGCACCGCGCGTGACGGGCGAAATCGAGCTGGTACGCGGGACATTGGGCTTTGCGGGACGTTCGTTTGAATTGCAGGAAGGGCGGGTGACCTTCCCCACTGGCGACGCTTACGACCCCGCGATCCGCCTGCTCGCGAGCGATACGATCGAGACGGTGACCGTGAATGTCGCGGTGTCGGGCCGCGCCAGCAACCCGCAAATCGCCTTCTCGAGCGTCCCCGGGCTGCCGCAGGACGAGATCGTGTCGCGCATCCTGTTCGGGGATTCGATCACGACGCTTTCGCCGCTCCAGGCGGTGCAGCTGGCTTCATCGCTCAATACGCTGAGCAGTGGGGGTGGGGGATTGAGTCCGCTCGGCGCGCTGCAGTCGGCAACCGGCATCGACCGCCTGCGCGTGCTTGGCCCCGACGACACCGTCGGGCGCGGTACCGCGCTCGCTGCCGGGCAATATATCACCAAGGACATCTATCTGGAGGTCATCACCGACGCGCGCGGTTACACCGCGACGCAGCTCGAGATCAGCCTGACCCGCGCTCTGTCGCTGCTGAGTCAGGCGGGCGGTTCGGGTCAGTCGAACCTCAGTATTCGCTACCGCAAGGATTATTGATGCGCGGCATGATGATCCTGTTGCCGCTGCTGCTGCTCGCGGGTTGCAAGGACGAGCCCGATTTCGAGGCGCGTTATGACAAGGCGGCTGAAGAAATCGAGGCGCGCGCCAAAGCCATGGACGCCGATATCGCCGAATCGGAAGAAGCCGTCGCAGCCGCATCGAGGGACTTGCCTCGCGCCGACAACCCGACTAACCCGCCCCCGTCATCTGGGGAGTAGCCAGCCGTCCGAAGGGACGGGCCACCGTGTCAACATACTCGGCCGAGAGGTCGTGGTGCGGTGGAAGCGGGAGACCGCTTGGGCGAGACCAATGGCATCGCATTCTTCGTCCGGGCCGGGCGGCGGGTGTCGATGTCGATTGGAATCGCAACGCTGCCCGGCCCCGGAGTTTATTCATGGAAGCCATGCTCACCTCGACCGCGGTCGTCGCGCTCGCCGAAATCGGCGACAAAACGCAGCTGCTCGCGATCCTGCTCGCAACGCGGTTCAACCGGCCGTTGCCGATCATCCTCGGCATTTTGGTCGCGACGCTGGCCAATCATGCGCTCGCGGCGCTGCTCGGTGCGTCGGCGGCCAGTTTTCTCGATAGCGCGATCTTCCGCTATGCGATCGGCCTGTCGTTTATCGCGATGGCGGCGTGGACGCTGATCCCGGACAAGTTCGAAGACGAGGATGCCCCCAAGCCGCGCTTCGGCGCCTTCCTGACGACGCTGGTCGCCTTCTTTCTCGTCGAAATGGGCGACAAGACGCAAATCGCGACGATTGCGCTCGGCGCGCAATATCATGATGTGGTCGCGGTCACTGCGGGAACGACGCTCGGCATGATGATCGCCAACGTGCCGGCGATCTTCCTGGGGCATGAACTGCTCAAGCGCGTCGATCTCGCGAAGGTGCGGATGATCGCGGCGGGGCTCTTCCTATTGATCGGCCTGTGGGTGCTCGCCCAGACCGCGGGCTGGTTCGGCTAGCCCGAATTGCGCATTGCGAGCGTGCGCTCGAAGCTCCAGCTCGACGCACACATGGCGTCGAGATCGCGCTGCGCGGTCCAGCCAAGCTCTTGCGCGGCGCGTTCGGGGCTCGCGTAGCAACTCGCCACATCGCCGTCGCGGCGCGGTGCGAGCCGATACGGGATGCTGACGCCGTTCACTCGTTCGAACGCATGAACCATTTCGAGGACCGAATAGCCTTGTCCGGTGCCGAGGTTCCAGGTCGATAGGCCGGGCTCAGAGTTAGCTATCGTGTCGAGCGCTGCGACGTGGCCGTCGGCGAGGTCGACAACATGGATATAGTCGCGCACCCCGGTGCCGTCTGGGGTGTCATAGTCGTTGCCGAACACCGACAACTCAGCGAGCCGACCGGCAGCAACGCGGCTGATGAAGGGCATCAAATTATTGGGAATACCGTTCGGATTCTCGCCGATCAGCCCGCTATCATGCGCTCCAACCGGATTGAAATAGCGCAGCGTCGCGATGCGCCATTGGGGATCGGACGCCGCGATATCGGCCAGCATCTCTTCGATCATCAGCTTGGTACGGCCATAGGGATTGGTGGCCGACGTCGGATGATTTTCGTCGAGCGGCAGATAACGCGGCTGGCCATAGACCGTCGCGCTCGACGAAAAGACCATCGTTTTGACGCCGCAATCGGCCATCGCTTCGACTAGCGACAGTGTCCCACGGACATTGTTGTCGTAATATTTGATCGGCTCGGCGACCGATTCGCCGACGGCTTTCAGGCCTGCGAAATGGATGACGGCTTCGATGCCATGCTCGGTCAGGGCACGGCGCAAAGCATCGCCGTCCCGGATGTCGCCAACGACCAAGGGGATAGCCGTGCCGGTGATCGCTTCGAGCCGGTCGATCACTGCCGCATCGCTGTTGGCGAGGTTGTCGAAACAGACGACCTGATGGCCGGACGCTATCAACGCCGCTGCAACGTGGCTGCCGATATAGCCGGTGCCGCCGGTCAATAGGATCTTCATCGGGTTTTTGCCTCTATGCGGATGCTTATCGTTTGATGGTTGCCCTATTCTATCCGGGGCTTGCAACCAAGCCAACGCGCATGTTCGGTTGCGGCAAAAAGCGCGTCACGCGACGTTACGGGCGCTTCAACCAGTCTTCCCGATACCAATCGACGAACGCTGGAATTCCGACCGCCATCGGGGTGGTCGGAGCAAAACCGAGGTCGCGACTGATATCGTGGATATCGGCGAAGGTTTGATACACGTCTCCATCCTGCATCGGCAGCAGATTGATCTCGGCTTTGCGATCGCACGCGGCCTCGATTGCGCGAATCAAGTCGGTCAACTGCTCGGGTAGGTTGTTGCCGATGTTGTACAACCGGTGCGGCGTGGTGAAGCCGCCCGGTTTCTCGCGCTTGTCATCTTCTGGCGGATGATCGAGCGCCAGAACCACGCCGTTGACGATATCATCGATAAAGGTGAAGTCGCGCAGCATGTCGCCCTGATTGTAAACGTCGATTGGACGGCCTTGCAGCACCGCTTCGGTGAATTTCCAGACCGCCATATCGGGGCGACCCCAAGGGCCATAGACGGTGAAAAAGCGCAGCCCGGTCTGTGGGATGCGGAAGAGATGGGCATAGGTTTCGCTCATCAACTCGTCGGCGCGCTTCGTCGCGGCGTAGAGCGAGATGGGCGTATCGGCGCGATCGGCGACCCGAAACGGCGTATCGGCCCGCATGCCATAGACCGACGACGAAGACGCATATACGAGGTGCGAAATCGTCCGATGACGCGCCAATTCGAGAATATTCACATGTCCGGAGATGTTCGAGTGGATGTAGGCTGCCGGGTTTTCGAGCGAATAGCGTACCCCCGGCTGCGCCCCGAGATGCACGATCCGATCGATCGTGACATCGGCCAGGACCTGAGCGAGCGCATTCGCGTCACCGAAATCGACATCCTTGAACGCAAACTGGTCACCATAACGTGCAGCAAGATTCGCGATGCGGGCGCGTTTGAGATCGAGCGAATAATAGGGCGTGAAGTTGTCGATCCCAACAACGTGGTCACCGCGTTTGAGCAATTCATCCGCGACGTGCATTCCGATAAAGCCCGCCGCACCGGTGATGAGAGTCTTCAATTTTCGTCCTTACGGTTCAATATTGCCGCTAGCAGTGTCTAATCATGCCTGCCGCCGGAACGGCCAGATGGGTCTTAAATTCCGTCTGTAGCAAGCGAATCGTAAATTTGCAGGCAACACGTGAAAGTTTATGGTGAGCGTGTATCGTCATTCATGCTCGGCTGACGTGAAACAGCGGTACGATTTGATGAAACATCGCAACAGCCATCTCAAATCTCTCTCATGCACATCCGTTTCATTTGGTGATCGGCGGCGCTCGGTATTCGTAATCAGTTAATCGATTCAGTATCGGGGAAAGTAGGGCGTACAGTTCTCCTTAATGAAAGCAAAACTCGTAAAATATGGGATTTTCTAGGTCGACTTCGATCGGCAACGCGCCCACGTGGTCACCTATATCGAAAACATGCCACGATTTTTAGATTATTAGCCATGCTTATTATATAAGGGAGATATAATGTTACTTACCGAATCAAATATATCTAACATTAAGGTGCCGGTAGTAGGCCAGATTGAAATTGGTGATCACAAGGTGCCCGGCCTTCGCGTTCGGATTGGTGCGAATGGAAACAAGTCGTTTGTTGTCCGCAAGCGGGTGGGCGAAAAAATCAAGGTGGTTACTCTCGGCAGATACGGACCCCGATTGGGGTTGGGCGAAGCGCGCAAGCTCGCTCGTAGCGTCTTGAACGACATTGAATCTGGAAGCGATGTAACCTCAGTTCAGCATGGCGTGCTCACAGTGCGAAAGCTTTGGCCCGCATATGAAAGAACGAAAATCGACCATAAGTCATTGCCTGAAATTCGGCGCATTTTCAAAAAGTACATTCTGCCAAATTTAGGCGATAGATTTGCCGACGCGGTAACCCGTGGAGAGATTACGCGGTTCATTGACGCCATTCCCGCTCCCGTAATGGCTAGAGCTATTCATGCGCAGCTGAGCGCGTTCTATTCGTGGGCTTTGCCACGGCTCGACCGGTTGCAAGCAAACCCGTGTAAGGGTGCGGGCCGTCCGGCTAAGCCGAGGCCGCGCGAGCGTGTCCTGTCTGATGCCGAGCTGGCGGCGTTGTGGCGCGCGGCGGAATTGGAGAGGGATCCTTGGAGTTCGGCCATCAAGCTCCTAATCCTCACTGGCCAGCGGAGGTCCGAGATCTTCGGCGCGATGCGTTCGGAATTCGATTTAGAAACAGGGTACTGGATCATTCCCGCAGGGCGGACAAAGAACATCGCGCAAAACCGAATCCCTTTGTCTCCACGAGCCTCGTCGGTGTTCACGAATGTTGCGGCTGTTCACGGTAGCCCACGGCTTTTTCCGGCAGTCGGTAATACTGCAAATAGTGCCAGCGGAATATCGAAAGTCGTTTACCGCCTGCGGGAAGCAGTATCCAAGGATCTCGAAGTCGACGTGCCCCATTGGTCACTTCACGATATTCGTAGGACGGTGGCGACAGGACTTCAAAGGCTTGGTGTCCGATTTGAAGTTACGGAAGCCATCCTGAACCACGTCAGCGGGAGCAAGGGCGGCGTCGCCGGGATTTATCAACGGTACAACTGGGGTCCAGAAAAGGAACAAGCATTAAATGCCTGGGCGGAGTATGTTGCTGGATGTGTGGACCGCCACGCGAAGTTAGGTAGCAACCTGCCGGAGGTGGCATCCTCCTAAAGTCGCCGCTTATATAAAGGCTAGGAGAGCGGTGATCGATTTAACCGACGCCGGCGAAATGTCAGCGTGACTCGGATGCTGGATCAATCAGATGACCGCTATACTTCCCGCCAGATGTTACCTCGGGTGTTACCTACGAGATCGACGTTAAAATTGCAGCGACCAAGTCATTGAAAAGTGGTGAGCCCTGCTGGGTTCGAACCAGCGACCTACTGATTAAAAGTCAGTTGCTCTACCGACTGAGCTAAGGGCCCATCGCGGCGCCGCAAAGGCGGTGCGCGAAGTGAGCCGTCGCCCTAGTGCGCTGCTGCGCCCCGGTCAACCGGCTTTGGACGTCCGAGGCGCGCGGCGAGCTGGCGGACGCTGTGGCGGTGGAGCGGATGCTGCCAATTGGGAACGATCGCGCGGAGCGGGCCGAGGACGAAGGCGCGCTGGTCGATCGCGGGATGCGGAATAGTGAGCGCGCCGTCCGACCAGACCCCGCCTGACCAGAGGAGAATATCGAGGTCCAGCGTCCGCGCGCTCCAGCGCTGCCCGACGCGGCGGCCAAAGGCGGCTTCGATCGCGTGAAGTCTCGCGAGCATCTGCGGCGGGGTCAGCGTCGATGCCACCAGCGCGACTGCATTCGCATAGCGGCGGCGCGACGGGCCGATCGGATCGCTCGCGATGATCGGGCTGGCATCGACCGCTTCGATATCGTCGCTTTCGAGCGCGGCGAGCGCCGCCATCAGCACCGCCCGCGGATCGCCGAAGCGCCCATGGCGGCGATTTGAACCGAGACCGATCGCATAGAGGGGAAGCGGCGTTGCGTTGCTCATGCTCTCGCGCCTATCGCAGTTGCGTGGAGATTGACAGCCCATTGCCCGGTACCGAACCGCCGCACGATTGCCCGCGCTGTCCGCGATTGGCCACCTTGCGGCGCGAATGTCAGGCCGAATATCCGGACTGGTGGAACGCGCCCGTCCATGCATTCGGCGACCCCGACGCCTGGCTGGCACTTGTGGGGCTGGCGCCGGGCAAGCATGGTGCGAACCGGACCGGACGGCCGTTCACGGGCGATTATGCGGGCGACCTGCTGTTCGCGACGCTGGCCAAATTTGGACTGAGTAGAGGTCGCTATGACGGGCGGATCGACGACGGATTGACCCTCGAAGGCGCGATCATCGTCAACAGCGTCAAATGCCTGCCGCCACAGAACAAGCCGACGCCCGCCGAGATTGCGAATTGTCGCCCGTATTTCGAACAGCAACTGGCGGCCTTGCCCCGCGTCCGCGTGATCGTCGCGCTGGGACGGATCGCGCATGACGCGGTGCTAAGAGCAGCGGGCGCGCGGCTGGCGGCGCATCCGTTCGGTCATGGCGCGGTTCACCGGCTGGCAGAGGGGCGGTACCTTGTCGATAGCTATCATTGCTCGCGTTACAACACGAACACCGGGCGCCTGACCCCTGAAATGTTCGCCAATGTCTTTCGCGTAGCGCTGGCGCTGCGCGATCAGACGAGCGGGCCGAATTCCTCGATCAATCCGCGGTAAAGCACACGCTTGAACGGCACGATGAGCTTTTCGATCTCGTGTAGCTCGGCCCACCTCCAGGCGCGAAATTCCGGGTGTTTGGTGGCGATGTTGATGTCGCTATCCTCGCCCATGAAGCGCATCAGGAACCAGTGCTGGCGCTGGCCGCGATATTTGCCGCCCCACATCTTGCCGATCAGATGGTCGGGCAGGTCGTAGAAATATTCCTCGCGGCTGCGCGCAATGATTTCGACCAGCCCGCCATGGACGCCAGTTTCCTCGCCAAGCTCGCGGATTGCCGCCTCCTCGGCGTCTTCGCCATCGTCGATCCCGCCCTGCGGCATCTGCCAGGCTTCACTCGAGGTATCGAGTCGCTGGCCGACGAACACCTTGCCGTCGCGATTGGCGAGCATGACGCCGGCACAGGGCCGATAGGGAAGGGCGTTGTGATCGATCATGCCGCTCCGCTAGCTTCGGCGACGATCGCTTTCAAGACCATCAAGGCGCCGCGGATGTCCTCCTTGGCGCTCGGGATGCCTTGCGCCAGATTGATATAGCCATGAATGCTGCCCGTCGCTTCGCGGTACGTCGTCGGGACACCTGCCTCGATCAGCTTGGCGGCATAGGCACGGCCCTGATCGCGCAGCGGGTCGAGGCCAGCGGTGGTAAGCAGCGTCGGCGGCAGGCCGGCTGCCGGAAAATCAAGCGGCGCCGCGCGATAGTCGGCGGGATCTGGCGCATAATGGTTGCCGAAATACGTCATGCTGCCGGTGGTCAGCAGATGGCCTTCGCCAAAATCGCGATAGCTTTGCCAGTCATCGTGCGTCGTAACGGCAGGATAGATGGGGTGCATTGCAATCACCGGCTTTGACGCGGGCTTGTCGCGAAGGGTGAGTGCTGTCGCAATGGTCAGGTTGCCGCCCGCGCTTTCCCCCGACAGGACCAGCCCAGTGCACGCGAAATTGTCGGCAACCCAGCGCGCCGCCGCCTCGCAATCCTCAGGCGCGGCGGGGAAGGGGTGTTCGGGCGCGAGGCGATAGTCGATTGCAATCACCGGAATATCGAGCAGGCGTGCGGCTTCGGCGCAATAGCCGTCGTGAGTATCGAGGTCGCCAATGACCCAGCCGCCGCCATGGAAGAAAACCATCACCGGGCCGGGTTCGCGACCCGGACGATTGTCATAGATTCGGACGGGAATCTCGCCAGCAGGGCCGGGGATGGTCCGGTCCTCGACCTGCGCAATCTCGCCGCGGGGCGCGTCGGCCATCTGGGCCATAACGCGGAACATCTCGCGCGCGCCCTCGGGCGGCATCTCTTCCATCTTCGGACCTTCCTGGGCGTTCAGAAACGCCAGGAAAGTCGCCACGTCAGGGCGCGTGAAATGCGTGGTGCCGTCGGTCATCCTCTAATCCCCTCGTTCCGCTTGTGCGGCCTGTTGTTTGCGCAGCTATTCGGCATCACCGCGGATAATTCAATCGCAATTCGCAACCCATTCGGACGTTTGAAGTTTGCAGCGCACAATTTTTTCTGAATTGCGGCATCGCGCCCACAGGCCTAGGCCAGCGTCACAGGTTCGCAAGATTCAAGGCAGAAGAAAAAATGGCGACAGCGGTAGTGGACGAAGCCGACAAGCGGCAGTCCCCCCTTTCGGATGCGGTGGTAGTCAGATTTGCAGGCGATAGCGGCGACGGGATGCAGCTGACCGGTGGTCAGTTCACTTTGTCGTCGGCGCTCGCGGGCAACGACTTTGCGACCTTCCCCGATTTCCCCGCCGAGATCCGCGCCCCGCAGGGGACGCTTTTCGGCGTGTCGGCCTTCCAGATCAACTTCGGTTCGTCGGCGATCGACACCGCGGGCGATGCGCCCGACGTGCTCGTCGCGATGAACCCCGCGGCGCTCAAGACCAATGTGCCGTCGCTCAAACCCGGCGGACTGATCATTGCCGACGAGGGCGAGTTCAACGATCGCAACCTTGCCAAGGCGAAATATGACGCCAACCCGCTCGATGACGGCAGCCTGGCCAAGTGGCAGCTGCTGAAGCTCAACATCAGCCAACTCACCATGGACGCGGTCAAACCATTCGGGCTTGGCAACAAGGAGGCGCTGCGCTGCAAGAATATGTGGACGCTGGGGCTGGCGCTCTGGATGTTCGATCGTGATCGCCAGCCGCTGATCGACTGGCTGAACGGCAAGTTTGCGAAGGCGCCCGATCTTGCCGCGGCCAACATCGCGGCGCTCAACGCGGGCCATGCTTATGGTGAGACCGCCGAGCTCGCCGGGCCGCTGAAGCAGCATCATGTCGACCCGGCGCCCGTTGCACCGGGCCTCTATCGTACGCTGACCGGCGCCGAGGGTATCGCGCTCGGGCTCGTTGCGGGCGCGCAGCTCGCCAAGCTGCCGATGTTCTTCGGCGGCTATCCGATCACCCCCGCCTCGGCGATCTTGCATCACCTGTCGCGGCTCAAGGAATATGACGTCACGACCTTTCAGGCCGAGGACGAAATCGCCGCCATTTGCTCGGCAATCGGTGCGAGCTATGGCGGTGCGCTCGGTGTGACGTCATCGTCGGGACCCGGTATCGCGCTGAAGGGCGAGGCGATGGGCCTGGCGATCATGACCGAGCTGCCGCTCGTCATCGTCAATTCGCAGCGCGGCGGTCCCTCGACCGGCCTGCCGACGAAAACCGAACAGTCCGACCTTTACCAGGCGGTTTATGGCCGCAACGGCGACGCCCCGATGCCCGTCATTTCGGCGCGCTCGCCCGGTGACGCGTTCGATTGCGCGATCGAGGCGGTGCGCATCGCGGTGCAATATATGACCCCGGTGATGCTGCTCACCGACGGCTATATCGCCAACGCCGCCGAGCCCTGGGCGGTGCCCGATCTGACGACGTACGAGGCTTTTCCGGTCGAGTTTCTGACCGAAGTGCCCGAGGGCGGCTTCAAGCCTTATGGCCGTGACGACAAGCTCGCGCGTCCGTGGGTCAAGCCCGGTACGCCGGGTCTGCTCCACCGCATCGGCGGGATCGAGAAGGAAGTCGATACCGGCCACATCAATTATGCGCCGGGCAATCATCAGGCGATGACCGACATTCGCAAGGACAAGATCGACGGCATCAAGGTGCCCGACCAGATCGTCGAGCTGGGCGCCGAGGGCGGCAAGCTTGCGGTTGTCGGCTGGGGCTCGACCTTCGGCCCGATCCACCAGGCGGTGCGTCGCAAGCGTGCCGAGGGTCTTGACGTCAGCCATGTTCACATCCGTCATATCTGGCCGCTGCCCGCCAACCTTGGCGAATTGCTCAAGAGTTTTGACAGGGTGATCGTGCCCGAGATGAACACGGGGCAGCTCAAGACCGTGCTGCGCGACCAATATCTGGTCGATGCGAAGCCGGTGAACAAGGTGTCGGGTCAGCCCTTCACCATCGCCGAAATCGAAGCCGCCATTGAGGAGGCATTGAAGTGAACCAGGTTACTCCGATCACCCGCGCCACCACGCTGAAAGATTGGGAAACCGATCAGGAAGTTCGCTGGTGCCCCGGCTGCGGCGACTATGCGATCCTGAAAGCGGTGCAGCGCACGATGCCCGAAATCGGCACCGCGCCCGAAAATACGGTGTTCATCAGCGGCATCGGCTGCTCGTCGCGCTTTCCCTACTATATGGAAACCTATGGCTTCCACACGATCCACGGCCGCGCGCCCGCGTTTGCGACGGGGTTGAAGCTTGCCAACCCGAACCTCGATATCTGGATCGTCACCGGCGACGGCGACGGACTGTCGATCGGCGGCAACCACACGATGCACCTCATTCGCCGCAATCTCGATTGCCAGATCATGCTGTTCAACAACGAGATTTACGGGCTGACCAAGGGGCAATATTCGCCGACCAGCCGGGTCGGCACGACGAGCCCGTCGACGCCCTATGGCTCGGTCGATCGTCCGGCGCAGCCCGCCGCCTTCGCGCTCGGCGCGGGCGCGCGCTTTGTCGCGCGCGGTTTCGACGTGTCGAAGGAACTGCCGAACGTGCTGAAGGCAGCGCATGCTCACAAGGGTGCAGCCTTTATCGAGATTTTCCAGAACTGTATCGTCTATAATAAAGACGTGTTCGAGGATTTCGCGGCGCCGAAGGGCGCCGAGGATCGCCAACTGTGGCTCAAGCATGGTGAGCCGATGCTCTATGCCAAGGGCACCAAAGGCATCGCGCTCGATGCCGACGAACTGCACCTCAAGACCGTCGATGTCGTCGATGGCGACTGGGAAGCCGCGGGCGTGATCGTCCATGACGTCACCAACCGCAGCGTCGCGCACATGCTCGTCGAGATGCGCTTCGGCGAATTTCCGATGGCACTCGGCGTGCTTTACGACGATCCGCGCCCGACGTTCGAAGCCGATGTCTGGCGGCAGAATGCCGCTGCGCGCGAAGGCAAGACCGCCGATCTCCAAGGTCTGCTGAAAAAGGGCCAGACGTGGACGGTGACCGAGGGCGGGCCGGAGCTGTAATCGCGGCGTAGGTGGTTCGCATCAGCGGGCGGGTGAACCGGTCCGCATAACGCATTGCAATGCTGCCCGATCCGCGCCACCAAGCGGCGATGGATAATCTGACGCACAGCCTTGTCGGCGCGCTTCTCGGCCAGATGGGGCTCAAGAAAAGGACGGGGCTGGCGATCCCGACACTGATCCTGGCGGCGAACCTGCCCGACGTCGATGCCGCGTGTCTGGCGTGGCTCGACGGGGTTCAGCATCTGGGGTTTCGGCGCGGGATTACGCATGGCCCGATCGCGCTGCTCATTCTGCCGATATTGCTGTGGGCGGCGATGCTGGCATTCGATCGCTGGCAGACGAAGCGCGGCAAACGCCCGGCGGCACGGTTGCCGGTCGACAAGGGCTGGTTGCTGGCGCTCGCCTATATCGGCTGCTTGAGCCACCCTGCGCTCGACTGGCTCAACAATTACGGCATCCGCTTGCTCGAACCCTTTTCGTCGCAATGGTTTTACGGCGATACGATCTTCATCATCGATCTGTGGATATGGATTGCGCTGGGTCTGTCGATCTGGCTGTCGCTGCGCCGCGAACGGGGCGGGGCGCCGAATTGGCAGCGGCCCGCGTGGGTCGGCTTCACCGCGGTCTGCACCTACATCTTTGCCAACGGCCTGATCACCGGCGCCGCCGAACGGACAACGGCGAGCGCGCTGGCCGCGGGCGGACACCCCGACGCGCTGGTCGTAGCGAGTCCGCCGCCGCTCGCCTTCTGGCAACGCGACATCTTTTGGCGCACCGCGGACCGATATGGGAGCGGGAGCTTTACCCCCGGGGTGGGCGGCAATCTGGACATCGCCGGTCAGCCGACCGGAATGGATGATCCCCGGCTGAAAACCTGGCTGATGGGCGATCCCGGTGCCCGCGCTTTCCTGTTCTGGGCGCGGATGCCGGTTGCGCAGGCGGACGGCGACGCGATTCTGCTGCGTGACCAGCGGTTTATGCATCCTCTGGCGCAGGATCGTTTTCAGGTCCGGCTGACCGCACCCGACACGGCTACGCGCGACGAATGACCGCACCGATCATAATCTGGTTTCGCCGCGATCTGCGCCTTTCCGATCAGGCGGCGGTCATCGCGGCCGCAGCGGCTGGGCCGGTGATCCCGGTGTATATCCTCGACGATGAAACGCCCAAGCATCGCCGCATGGGCGCGGCCTCGCGCTGGTGGTTGAACCATAGCCTTGCCAGCCTCGACGCCAGCTTGGGCGAAAAGGGATCGCGATTGGTGTTGCGGCGCGGGCGCTGTGACGAGCAACTCGTGATGATTGCCGAAGAAACCGGCGCAAGGTCGGTCCATTGCCTGCGCCACTATGAGCCCTGGTGGCGCAACGCCGAAAAAGCCGTCGCGAAGCGGCTCGACCTCGTCTGCCACGATGGCAATTACCTGCTTCCGCCCGGATCGCTGACGACCGGGGGTGGGACGCCATACAAGATCTACACGCCATATTGGCGCGCCCTCAAAGACCATATGCCGCCGCCGGAGCCGTCGAACCACCCGCGCGAAATCGCGGCGCCGGGCGCGTGGCCCGCATCGGATACGCTGGCGGACTGGGGTCTGCTGCCGACCAAGCCCGACTGGGCTACCGGTTTTGCGGCCGAATGGGAGCCGGGCGAAGCGGGCGCACGCAAGCGGCTCGCGGCGTTCATCGATGAGGCCGCCGATTACGACCGCCAACGCAACCTGCCGTCGTGCGAGGGCAGTTCGCGCCTGTCGCCGCACCTGCATTTCGGCGAAGTGTCGCCCGCGACGATCTGGCACCGGACCGCCGATGCTGGCGGCTCGGTCGATGTCTTTCTCGGCGAAATCGGCTGGCGCGACTATGCACAGAACATCATCCTGCAATTTCCGGACTATGGCAGCCGCAGTGCGCGCGCGGCGTTTGACGATCATTTGCCGTGGCGCAGCGGCAGCGAGGCCGATGCCGACCTGGCCGCCTGGCAGCAGGGTCGCACCGGCTATCCAATTGTCGATGCCGGGATGCGCCAGCTGTGGACGACGGGATGGATGCACAACCGCGTCCGGATGATCGCCGCAAGCTTCCTGATCAAGCATCTGCTGATCGATTGGCGACAGGGTGAACAATGGTTCTGGGATACGCTGGTCGATGCCGATTATGCGTCGAACGCCGTCAACTGGCAGTGGGTGGCGGGCAGCGGGGTCGACAGCAATATGTTCCCGCGCATCATGGCGCCGCTCACCCAATCGGAAAAATTCGACGCCGTTGGGTATATCCGCCAGTGGGTGCCTGAACTGGCCGACCTCACCGAGCCTGCGATCCACGACCCCGAAAGCTTCGGGCAGCGCCCGCAGTCCTATCCCGCCAAGATCATCGGCCACCGCGAAGCACGCGAACGCGCGCTGGCTGCATATGACGTCATGAAGGCGCGCGGCAACTGATTGTCAGGCGCCCGACTTTGGGGCAGGAAGACGTTATGAACACGCATGTCAGCCCGCGCCGCGGCAAGCAATTGCTTCGCGCCGACCGCGCCTACCGCAGCGGCGGCGCGCTGGCGCGGCTGCTGGCACTGGCGCCCGCGGGCCTGTTTCATCGGCTGCTCGACCGGATCGACACGGGGCTCGTGATGGGCACGATCGAAGCGCATACGCCCGATGGCAGCGTCCGTTTGCTAGGCGGCCGCGGAAAGGGGCCGGCAGCCGTCGTACATCTGCACAGCTGGGCCGCGTTGGCACGCCTCGCAATGTCGGGATCGGTGGGCTGGTACCGCGCCTGGGACGCGGGGGAGTGGACATCGCCCGATCCGGTGCCGCTGTTCGACCTGTTCATGCGCAACGGCGAATCGCTGGGCGACGTGGCGCGCGCGCGTGGGCCGCTGCGCTGGCTCAACAAGATCGCCCATATCCTTAACCGCAACAATCGCCGCGGTGCGAAGCGCAATATCCATGCCCATTATGATTTGGGCAATGATTTCTATCGCTTGTGGCTTGACCATGCGATGAATTATTCCAGTGCGCTGTTTGCGGATCCCGCGCATTCGCTGGAAGAGGCTCAGACCAGCAAGGTCGACGCGATCCTTGACCGGCTCGACTTGCGGTCGGGCAGCCGCTTGCTCGAAATCGGCTGCGGCTGGGGTGCGCTGGCGGAGCGGGCGGTCGAACGGCACGACGTCATCTACACAGGCATCACGCTGTCGCCGGCGCAGGCCGAGATTGCCGACGCGCGCCTTGCCGCGGTGGACCTGTCGGGGCGGTCGCGGATCGAGCTTTGCGACTATCGCGACGCGCAGGGTCCCTATGACGCGATCGCCAGTGTCGAAATGGTCGAAGCGGTAGGGCAGGCCTATTGGCCCGCCTATCTCGACGCGGTCGCGCGATTGCTGCGGCCCGGCGGTAAGGCCGCGATCCAATATATCCTGATCAATGACGCGCTGTTCGAACGCTATGCGGCGAGCAGCGATTTCATCCAGGCCTATATCTTTCCGGGCGGGTGCCTGATCTCCGAAAGCCGGTTCCGCGCGTTGGCTGAGGCCCGCGGTCTGGCGTGGCGCGACGTTCACCATTTTGGCGAGGATTATGCCGAAACGCTCCGCCAGTGGCGCGAGCGTTTCGACGCGGCGGTCGCTGCCAATCAGCTGCCGTCCGGTTTCGACGACCGTTTCGTGCGGCTCTGGCGTTATTATCTGCAATATTGCGAGGGCGGATTTCGCGGCGGCGGGATCGACGTTGCGCAAGTGACGCTGGAAAAAACAGCCTGAAAACAGGGGATAGGCAAGCTATGCGACGATATCTGGCAGCGGCGTTGTTGTGCGCGGCGGCGACCGCCTGCACGGCACCCGCGTCCACCCAAACCACCGACACGCTGCCAAAGGATATGAATGTGCTGTTCTGGACCCAGGATCAACGCGACCTTGCTTTCCGGACGATGGAGACCGTCCCGAAAGTGGTGGTCAATACTGTCGAAGCGGGTGATGTCGTCTATCCGTTGCCGCAGGGTCGACCGATCGATCTGGGTACCGACGTCGATGCCTATATGGCCAAGCAGCGCCATGCCGGGCTGATCATCGTCCATGATGGCAAGATCCGGCTCGAGAAATATGCGCTCGGCTACGGCGCCGCGGGGCGCTGGACCAGCTTTTCGGTCGCAAAGAGCTTCACCTCGACCCTCGTCGGGGCGGCGGTGAAGGACGGCTATATCAAAAGCCTCGACGACAAGGTCACCGTCTATATCCCCGGGCTCAAGGGATCGGCATATGACGACGTGTCGGTGCGCCAATTGCTGACCATGACATCCGGCGTCAAATGGAACGAGGATTATACCGATCCGAAATCCGACGTCGCGCTGTTCAACATGCAAAAGCCCGTTGCGGGCGAAGACGTAACCGTCAGCTATATGAAGACTTTGCCACGCGATGTTCCGGCAGGGTCGAAATGGTTGTACAGCACGGGCGAGACAAATTTGATCGGCGTGCTGGTGTCGAGTGCCACGGGCAAAAGCTTGTCGGCCTATCTTTCCGAAAAGATCTGGAAACCGTTCGGGATGGAGCAGGATGCGGTCTGGATGCTTGGGGCAACCGGGCATGAGATCAGCGGTTGCTGCATCTCCGCAAGCCTGAAGGATTATGCGCGGCTTGGCCAGTTTGTGCTCAATGACGGCGTTGTGGACGGGGTCAGGATCGTGCCGGATGACTGGTTCGGCAACGCGACGACGAAACAGGCCGATATCGGCCTGCCGGGCCGCGGTTATGGCTATCAGTGGTGGACCAATGACGATGGCAGCTTCGCCGCGCAGGGGATCTTTGGTCAGGGCATCTTCATCGATCCGAAGCGCAAGCTGGTGATCGCGTCGAACGGCAACTGGCCGACCGCGACCGATCCCGAAGGTGTCGGCGCGGCGCGCGAGGCGTTCTACAAGAGCGTGCAGGCGGCGGTGGATCGGGAAGCGAAATAGGGTTCGCAGCCCCCCCGAAGGCGGGGGCCGACGGTCATTTAGTCGGCAATCATCGCCGTCGCGCGCTGCGCCAGCCATACTGCCGTGAGCGGCACTGCGACACCCAGCGCCATGATCCACCATGTGTCAGCAAGCGTTACCGCACGATAGAGCGCTGCGCCGATCACCGACCCGGCGACGATCCAGCCCGCGCCGGTTCCCGCCGATATCCGCATCGCAAGCCATCCCCCGGCGAAGCTGCCGATGAACCAACCGACGATAAGCGCGATGGTCGAGCCGAGCGGAATCAGAATTTCGCCACTCTCGACATCATATTCGGACGGCGAAATTTCGCTGCCGGCATATTGCGCCAGCCAGATGAGCCCGAAGGCAACGACAATCCCGATTACCGCCGCGATCGCCGATCGCAAAATATCCTTGGTCATAGCTGCGCCCTTGCAAACCCGTCTTGTCGGGCTGCCTTAGTGCCGGAAAACAAAGATGGCGTTAAGCCTTTTCCATGACCTTGGGCAGCGCGTGGAATGCGGTGCTGTCAAAGCCCTTGACCATCAGATCGGCAACGAAGGTCCCGACCGCTGCGGGCTCCTTGATGCTGTTCGCATCTTCGCCCGGATAAGCGCGCGCGCGCATCTGGGTGCGCGTCCCGCCGGGGTCGAGGATCGCGGTCCGCACCGTCGAAATATTGCGCATCTCGGCACCATAGCTGGTCACGAGCGTCTCAAGCGCAGCCTTCGATGCGGCATAAGCGCCCCAATAGGCACGGGGTTCGCGCGCGACGCCACTCGACAGCGCGAGCAGGCGGCCGTTCGCGGCGCGGCGCAGCAGCGGGTCGAAATTGGCGATCAGCGCCTGCTGCGCGATCAGGTTGAGCGTCAGCAGCTTGTTGAATTCCTTGCCGTCGATCGCCGCCACCGGGGTAAGCGTGCCGAGCATGGCGGCGTTGAGCACCAGCATGTCGAGCTGTTGCCAGCGTTCGGCCATGGCGCTGGCGAGCCGCGCGATGCTGTCGCCGTCGGTCAGGTCGAGCGGCGCGATCGTCGCGGCGCCGCCTGCCTCGTGAATACGGTCTTCGAGCGCTTCGAGTCCGCCCGCGGTGCGCGCCGTGATCACGACATGCGCGCCGCGCGCCGCCAGCGCTTCGGCGATCGCTTCGCCGATGCCACGGCTCGCCCCGGTGACGAGCGCGACCTGGCCCGCCAATTCTTCAGTCCTTATAGTCATGGTGTCAGACAACCCGTTCGGCAAGCAGCGAAAATTGATCTTCCAGCCCATGCTCGTCGAAATCGGTCAGCGTGGTCGGATAATCGCCGGTAAAGCAGGCATCGCAATATTGCGGCGCATCGTCGGTGCGCTTGGCTTCGCCCAGCGCGCGATAAAGCCCGTCGATGGTGACGAACGACAGGCTGTCGGCGTTGATGAAGTTCGCCATTTGCCCGACCGTCATCTGCGCCGCGAGTAGCTTGGCCCGTTCGGGGGTGTCGACGCCGTAGAAGCAGCTGTGCTGGGTCGGCGGGCTGGCGATCCGCATATGGACCTCAGCGGCACCCGCATCGCGCATCATCTGCACGATTTTCAGGCTGGTCGTGCCGCGCACGATCGAATCGTCGATCAGCACGATGCGTTTGCCGGCGATCAGCGCGCGATTGGCATTATGCTTCAGCTTTACGCCGAGATGACGGACCTTGTCGCCCGGCTGGATGAAGGTGCGACCGACATAGTGCGAGCGGATGATCCCGAGTTCGAACGGGATGCCCGATTCCTGCGCATAGCCGATTGCCGCTGGCGTCCCCGAGTCGGGGACGGGAATGATCAGGTCGGCATCGACGGGGTTTTCGCGCGCTAGCTCGGCGCCGATCGCCTTGCGCACCGAATAGACGCTGGTGCCGTCGACGATCGAATCGGGGCGCGAGAAATAGACATATTCGAAGATGCACGGGCGCGCCGACTGCGTCGCGAAAGGCCGGTGCGAGGTCAGTTGGCCATCGCGGATGATCACCAGTTCGCCCGGTTCAACCGAGCGGACAAATTCGGCGCCGACGACGTCGAGCGCGACGGTTTCCGATGCCAGGATATGCGCGTCGCCCAATTTGCCGATGACAAGCGGACGGATGCCGAGCGGATCGCGGCAGCCGATCATCCCCTCGGCGGTGAGGCAAATCAGCGAATAGGCGCCCTCGACCTGTTTCAGCGCGTCGATGAACCGGTCGAGCAGCGAGCGATAGTTTGACGTCGCGACGAGGTGAATGATCACCTCGGTATCGCTGGTCGACTGAAAGATCGAACCGCGGCGAACGAGCAGCTTGCGCAGCGCGGCGGCATTGGAAATATTGCCATTGTGCGCCACGGCGAAGCCGCCCGTCGCGAGGTCGGCGAACAGCGGCTGGACATTGCGCAGCGCGGTTTCGCCGGTCGTCGAATAGCGGACATGGCCGACCGACGATCCGCCCTGCAACTGGCGCATGATGTCGTCGCGGTCGAAATTGCCCGCGACATGGCCCATCGCGCGGTGGGTGTGGAATTCCTTGCCGTCGAACGCGGTGATGCCCGCGGCCTCCTGGCCGCGATGCTGCAGCGCGTGCAGGCCGAGCGCAACGACCGCGGCGGCGCTGTCGGCGCCATGAATACCAAAGACGCCGCACTCCTCGCGGAGCTTGTCGTCATCGAAAGGGTTGGTGGTGAGCATGATGGTCCAGCAACGAGGGCAGTGACTGGCGCGCATATAGGGACGGTTATCGCAAATGTCGCCCCCCTATTCACGATATTGTCACGGCATGTTCAAACGACGGGATGACAGGGGTCGGGCTTGTGCTCTAAAGCCCGAAAATATGGACCAAGAGCGCGACACCGCCGACCGATTTCTCCCGCGTTTTGACGCTGCCGGATTGGTGACCGCCATCGTTACCGATGCCGACACCGGGGTGCTGTTGATGGTCGCGCACATGAACGCCGAAGCGATCGAGCGGACACAGGCGACGGGCCAGGCGTATTTCTGGTCGCGGTCGCGCGCGGCGCTGTGGCGCAAGGGCGAGACGTCGGGCAACGGACTGACGATGGTCGAAATGCGCGTCGATTGCGATCAGGACGCGCTGCTGCTGCGCGTGAAGCCCGTCGGCCCGGCTTGCCACACCGGACGTCGGTCGTGCTTTTATCGCCGTGTCGAGGCCGACGGGATACTGACGTTCCTGGACGATGATGCGCAAGGCTAAGCTCGCGCTGGCATTCGGCATATTGCTCGTCGCTGCGTGCGAGCGGCATGCGCCGGATCGCAGCGAGCAGGGGATCGACGCCGACAACCCGCTGGAGATCGCCGCGCGCGAACGCGGCGTCGTCGGTCCCGACGCGACGACGCCGGTTGGTGTGTTCGAGCGTTCGCACGATCTCGGCCGCGACGCGATGTGCGTCGTTCCCGACGGAGCGGGTCAGTGGCGGTTTGCGGTGACCGCAGCGTTCGGGACGACTTTGTCCTGTTCGGCGACCGGCACGATCGTCCGCGACGGGGACGGCTGGCGCATGCGTTTTGCTGGAGCGGACGGTTGCGAGGCGCTCGTGCGCGAAGAGGAGGACGAGCTGCGCCTCCCCGGAAGCTTGCCGCCGCAATGCGCCGCGCTCTGTCCAGCCCGCGCGTCGCTGTCGGGTTTGCGGTTGCCGCGCGCGAGCTGGTCCGCCGACGATGCGCGGGGCTTGCAGATCCGCGACGGGCAGGGCAATATGCTGCAACCGTGCGGGGGTTGAACGGTCCCGATATGCGCCAATTTGCCGGTCTTGACGTTCACGTCAACGGAAACTAGTTTCCTCGGCATGACCGAAGCCTACGGCCACTCCCATATCGATACCCCCGACCATCTGGGGCGCGAACAATTCAGCATCACCGACTTGTCGACCGAGTTCGGCGTGACCGCGCGTGCGCTGCGCTTTTACGAAGATGAAGGGCTGATCAGCCCGTCGCGCAAGGGATTGTCGCGCATCTATTCGAAACGCGACCGGGCGCGGCTGGCGTGGATCCTGCGTGCAAAGCGTACGGGGTTCAGCCTCGCCGACATTCGCGAGATGATCGACCTCTACGACGTCGGCGATGGTCGCAAGTTGCAACGGCAGGTAACGATCGAAAAATGCGAACAGCGCATCGGCCTGTTGCAGCGCCAGCGCGACGACATCGACAGCGCTGTCGAGGAATTGTCGCGGTTCATCGATATGGTGAAAAAAGTCGACGCGAGCCAAAAGGCCGGTTGAGCCTCTCCCCAGGCAAGCTACCATTGCCAACCTGATTTTCAGAAGGATTTCCCATGCCCGTGTATCGCGCGCCTGTGCAGGACAGCCTGTTCCTCCTCAACGATGTGCTGGGGGTTGAGCGCTACGCCAACCTGCCCGGTTTCGCCAACGCATCCCCCGACATGATCGAGGCGGTGCTGACCGAAGCCGGCAAATTCTGTGAGGAAGTGCTATTCCCGATCAACCAGTCGGGCGATCTGGAAGGCTGCACGCGCCACGACGACGGATCGGTGACCACGCCGAAGGGGTTCAAGGAAGCCTATAAGGCCTATTGCGACGCCGGATGGACCTTGCTGACCCAGCCCGAGGAATTCGGCGGGCAGGCGCTGCCGCATGTCGTCGGCTTTCCGGTCGAGGAATATCGTATGGCGGCGAACCAGGCCTTTGCCATGTATCCGGGGCTGACCCAAGCCGCGGTCGCGGCGATCCTGGTCAAGGGATCGGACGAGCAGAAGGCGACCTATTGCCCCAAGATGATTTCGGGCGAGTGGGGCGGGACGATGAACCTGACCGAGCCGCATTGCGGCACCGACCTGGGGCTGATCCGTACCCGCGCGGTACCCAACGGCGACGGCAGCTATGCGATCACCGGGACCAAGATCTTCATTTCGTCGGGCGAGCATGACCTGACCGAGAATATCGTCCACCTTGTCCTCGCCAAGACCCCCGACGCGCCCGACAGCGTCAAAGGCATCTCGCTGTTCATCGTGCCGAAGTTCCTGGTCAATGACGACGGCTCGCTCGGCGACCGCAACGCGCTGCAATGCGGATCGATCGAGCACAAGATGGGCATCCACGCCAATTCGACCTGCGTGATGAACTATGACGGCGCCAAGGGCTGGATGGTCGGCGAGGAGAATAAAGGCCTCGCCGCAATGTTCGTGATGATGAACGCTGCGCGCCTTGGCGTCGGTATCCAGGGGCTGGGGCAAGCCGACATCGCGTTCCAGAATGCGGTTGCCTATGCGCAGGACCGCCGTCAGGGCCGCGCGCTGACCGGGCCGCAAGACCCGCAGGAAAAGGCCGATCCGCTGTTCGTCCACCCCGACGTGCGCCGCATGTTGATGGACGCCAAGGCGACCGTCGAGGGACTTCGCGCGCTGTGCCTGTGGGGCGCGTTGCAGGTCGATCTGGCGCATGTCGCCGATACTGAGGAGGAACGCCAGCGCGCCGACGACCTCGTTAGCCTGCTGACCCCGGTGATCAAGGGCTATGGCACCGACAAGGGCTATGACGTCGCGACCAACGCGCAACAGGTGTTCGGCGGCCACGGCTACATCGAGGAATGGGGCATGAGCCAATATGTCCGCGATGCCCGCATCACGATGATTTACGAAGGCGCCAATGGCGTGCAGGCGATGGATCTGGTCGGACGCAAGCTCGCGCAGAATGGCGGGCGCGCGATCCAGGCCTTCTTCGCGGTCATCGACGGCGAATGCGCGCGCGCCAAGGACAACGAGGCACTGGCCGACTTTGCCGGGCGGCTTGAAAAGGCGAACGGCGAACTCAAGGCCGCGACGATGTGGTTCATGCAGAATGGCATGGCGAACCCCAACAATATCGGCGCCGGCGCGCATCATTATATGCATATCATGGGCATCGTCGCGCTGGGATCGATGTGGCTGATGATGGCAGAAGCGGCAGGGAAGGCGCTCGCGGAAGGTCGCGGCAACAAGGCGTTTCTTGAGGCCAAGCTGGTCACGGCGCGCCATTTCGCCGAACGCTTCCTGCCCGATGCGGGATCGCTGCGCCGCAAGATCGAGGCGGGCAGCGACGCGATGATGGCACTGACCCCGGAACAATTTTACGCCGCCTAATCGCGCCCCATGGAACGATCGCCGACGCCATGCGTGGCGTCGGCGATGAGCGATACCGAACGCCCGCGCACTTTGGCTCCGATCGTCGCCACCGGACGGAACTGCTGGCGTATCGAACGGGCGAACAAGGCGCGGATGATTGTCGATGCAGCCGACTATTATGCGCTGCTCGAACGGTTGATGGCGGGCGCGAAAGAGCGCATCCTGCTGATCGGGTGGGATTTCGATCCGCGTATTCCGCTCATCCCGGATGAGCGGGGCAAAGGCGAATCGCTCGGCCACTATCTCCTCCGCCTCGCCAAGGATCAGCCGAAGCGAGACATCGACATTTTGCGCTGGAACTTCGGCGGGCTGAAGCATCTGTTCGTGCCGTCGATCGTCGCGATGGTGCTGCGCTGGAAAATGACCCGCTCGATCAGCTTCCGGCTCGACAGCGCGCATCCGGTCGGGTGCAGCCACCATCAAAAGGTTGCCGTCTTCGACGATCATCTGGCGGTGTGCGGCGGCATCGACGTCAGCTCGGCGCGCTGGGACACGCGCGATCATGTCGACGACGACCCGCGGCGTACCGGCCCCAACGGCAAACCCTACATGCCGTGGCACGATTCGACGATGATCCTGTCGGGACCGATCGGCGAGGCGCTCGCCGATCTCGGCAACGAGCGTTGGCAGCGCGCGACGAAGAAGCCGCTGCGCGACCTGAGCGGCGCTGGCGAGAATTGGCCTGACGATCTTGAACCCGATTTCACGGACGTCGATGTCGCGATCTCGCGCACCAGCGCCGAATATGATGGCCGCGCCGAGGTGCGCGAGAATGAGCAGCTCTATCTCGACATGATCGCGGCGGCGCGGCGCTTCATCTATTTCGAGAATCAATATTTCACCAGCGGCGCGATTGCCGCGGCGATTGCGGCGCGGCTCGACGAGGACGACCCGCCCGAATTTGTGATGGTGATGCCCAAGACCGCCGACGGATGGCTGGAGCAGATGGCGATGGATGCGGCGCGCGTGCAACTGGTCCGCTCGATCGCCAGGTCGCGCCATGGCGACCGGCTGAAGGTCTATGTCCCGCACACCAAGGGCGGCGAGCCGATCTATGTCCATGCCAAGACCGCGATCGTCGACGACCGGTTGATCCGGATCGGATCGTCGAACCTCAACAATCGGTCGATGGGGCTCGACAGCGAGTGCGACGTCACGATCGATGCGGCATTGGCGGCGAACAAGGGCGTCGAGCCGGTGATAGCGCGGCTTCGCGAGTCACTGATGGCCGAGCATCTTGACGTCGCCGTGAAGGATGTGGCGGCGACGTTCGAGCGCAGCGGGTCGTTGATCGAGACCATTGAGGAGCTGCGCGGGGAGGGGCGGTCGCTCGAACTGCTGGACCTGGTTCGGCCTGGCCCGCTGGACGAGTTTATCGCGGACAATGAAGTGCTCGATCCGACCAGCCCCGATGCGATGTTCGAAAGCATCGCCGAGCGCGGGCTGAAAAAGAGCTGGCACCGCGGACGCAGCTGGATGAAGCGGCATCGGCCGTTTGGGCGGTCGAAGGCGTCGGCCTCTTAGCCGTAGCCCTGAGCTTGTCGAAGGGCGCTTCACCGAGAAGCGCCCTTCGACAAGCTCAGGGCTACGGTGATTTCGGAAGCCTCAATCCGCGAGCGACAGAATATGCTTCGCCTGTTTGAGGTGCGGGGCATCGACCATCTTGCCGTCGACCTGGAGCACACCGACGCCCGGCTGCGCCGCAAAGGCGTCGACGATCGCCTGCGCGCGGGCGACCTCGTCGGCGCTGGGGGTGAAGGCGGCGTTGATCCCGGCGACCTGTGACGGATGGATCGCCATCATCCCGGTAAAACCGTCGCGGCGCGCGCGGGCCGCATAGGCAGCGAGGCCCGCCTCGTCCTTGATTGCCGGGAACACCGTATCGATTGCTGCGGCGCCCGCGGCATGCGCGGCGAACAGGGTGAGCGCGCGCGCGACGTCATAGGGCGCGGTGTAGCTGCCGTCGGCCTCGCGGCTGGTCGTGGCGCCAATAGCGGCGGGCAGGTCTTCGGCGCCCCAGGTCAGCCCGAGCAGGCGGTCCTGCGCCTCGCGGTAACTGCCCAGCGTGAAGATCGCCGCAGCGGTTTCGGTGGCGATCGGCAGGATCGGCGGCAGCGAAGCGTCGGACGCCGATTCGCTGCGCAGTATCGTGTCGAGCTGCGCGATGCTCGGCGCGCCTTCGGCCTTGGGCAGCATGATCGCGTCGGGACGCGCGGCGATGATCGCGGCGACGTCGGCGGCGGTCAGGTGGCCGTCGAGCGGATTGACGCGCACCAGCGTGATGACTTCGCGTTCGGCGACAAGATAGTCGGCAATGGCGTGCCGCGCCGCGTCCTTGTTGGCGAGCGAAACCGAATCCTCGAGGTCGAGGATGATGGCATCGGCGCCCGATGCCGCCGCCTTGGCAAAGCGTTCGGGGCGGTCGCCGGGGACGAAGAGGAGGGAGCGTAGTCGCATGGAGTTTGTCCGTAGTCCTGAGCTTGTCGAAGGACGCTTATCGGCCGTGAGCCGCCCTTCGACAAGCTCAGGGCTGCGGTATCTGCGTCAGTCGGTGCGTTTCTTGACTAGCGTTGAACGCTCGCACTGACACACAAGTTCATCGCGCTGGTTGAGGCAGCGGTGGAGGAAGGTAACGATCCCGGCGTTGGGCCGCGATTTCGATTCCTTGAGCCCGATGACCTCGCTTTCCGCGCGCAGCGTATCGCCGATGAACACCGGCTTGGGCATCACCAGCTTGTCGTAACCGAGGTTCGCGACGAGCGTGCCGAGCGTCGTGTCGCCAACCGACAGCCCGACCATCAGGCTGAACGTGAAGGTGCCATTGACGAGGATCTGGCCGAATTCCGACGCCTTCGCCGCCTCGATGTCGAGGTGCAGCGGCTGCGGATTGTGCGTCATCACCGTAAACAGCAGATTGTCCGTCTCGGTGACGGTGCGGCGGATGTCGTGGGTCAGCGTGTCGCCGATGGCCCATTCGTCGAAAAATTTGCCGGGCATCACTTCTCTCCATTACTCGTCATGCTGAACTTGTTTCAGCATCCATGGCCCGTACTCTCGTCTGGCGCAGTGTCTATTCTGACGTCCGGCCATGGACCCTGAAACAAGTTCAGGGTGACGAACAACAGGGCTATTCCCTCGCCGCTTCGATCCGCACCAGCAGCGCCTCGACCTGCACCTGCGCCCCTGCGGTTGCATTAAGTTCCGCTACAACCCCATCGAACGGAGCGGTCAGGCTGTGTTCCATCTTCATCGCTTCGAGCGTGAGCAGCTTCTGCCCCTTCCTCACCGTGTCGCCCGCCGCGACATCGACTGCAATGACCTTGCCGGGCATGGGGGAGAGGATCGCGCCGTCGCCCGCTGCGCCCCCGGCGCCACCCGCCGCACGCCAAGGGGTGAGCTGCCACACCGAACCGCCCTCGGCGACGAGCATCGCGGGTGAGGGCTCGTCGACGCCCGGGCCGTGCAGGTCGACCTCGACGCGCTTGCCGTCGAGCAGGAAAGGCGCGCTGCGCACGTCAGGCGCGTTCAGGCGGAAGCCCGATTGCAGCGAGCGCGGCGTCATCGCCATTGCAGCGTTGGTGAGCGCTTGCGCCGAGGGTTCAGGCTCCGCCGTCATCGCGTCGCCGTCGCGGCCGATCAGGCCGGTGTCGACCGTGCCTGCGACGAAATCAGGATGGTCGAGGGCGTTGATCAGGAACGCCGAATTGGTCTTCACTGGCCAGATAGCGCTGTCCTCGAGCATCTCGGACAGCAATTCGCGCGCTTCGTCGCGGTCCTCGCCCCACGCGATGACCTTGGCGATCATCGGGTCATAGAAGGGCGAGACCTCGGCGCCTTCATAGACGCCGGTGTCGACGCGGCCCATATGTTCGGGAAGCTGGAACAGTTCGAGCGTGCCGATCGAGGGCAGGAAGCCCTTGGCGGGGTCTTCCGCATAAAGCCGCGCTTCCATCGCCCAGCCGTTGATTGCCAGTTCGTCCTGCGTCAGCGGGATCGGCTCGCCCGACGCGACGCGCAATTGCCATTCGACAAGATCGACGCCCGTGATCTCTTCGGTCACCGGATGCTCGACCTGCAGGCGCGTGTTCATTTCCATGAACCAGATGCGGTCGGCGCGCAGGCCTTCGGACGCGTCGGCGATGAATTCGATCGTGCCAGCACCAACATAGTCGACCGCCTTCGCCGCGCGCACCGCGGCGGCGCAGAGCTCGGCGCGCGTCGCTTCGTCCATGCCGGGGGCGGGGGCCTCCTCGATCACCTTCTGGTGGCGCCGCTGCAGCGAGCAGTCGCGCTCGAACAGGTGGACGACATTGCCGTGCGTGTCGCCGAACACCTGCACCTCGATATGGCGGGGGGTCAGGATATATTTCTCGATCAGCACATGGTCGTTGCCGAACGACGCCGCGGCCTCGCGCTGGCACGAGGCGAGCGCATCGGCGAAATCGGCTGCTGCGTCGACCTTGCGCATCCCCTTGCCACCGCCGCCCGCAACCGCCTTGATCAGCACGGGGTAGCCGATCTGCGCGGCCTGTTCGGAGAGATGGGCGGGGTCTTGGTTCTCGCCCATATAACCCGGCGTCACCGGCACCCCGGCCTCGGCCATCAGCTTCTTCGCGGCGTCCTTGAGGCCCATCGCGGTGATCGATGAGGGCATCGGCCCGACCCAGACGAGCCCGGCATCGGCGACCGCCTGTGCGAACTCGGCATTTTCGGAGAGGAAGCCATAACCCGGATGGATCGCTTCGGCCCCGGTCGCCTTCGCCGCGGCAATGATCTTCTCGCCGATCAGGTAGGATTCGCGCGCCGGCGACGGCCCGATATGCACCGCCTCGTCGGCCTCGCGCACATGCAGCGCCTTGGCATCGGCGTCCGAATAGACTGCCACGGTCCGTATGCCCATCTCGCGCGCAGTGCGGATGATACGGCAGGCGATCTCGCCGCGATTGGCGATGAGGAGGGAATTGATCATGCACGATCCTCCCCGGCACGGGGAGGGGGACCATCCGCAGGATGGTGGAGGGGCACAGGCGGTTTGCCTTGCCGTTGACTGATCTTCATTGCCCGTTCCTTGCACACTTCGATTATTCGCGTCACAGCATTTTTCAAATTTGTCATGATGGCGGTCGCCGGTATGCGCAGCGTCGCGATGTGTTGCGATCTGAGGAAATCCGATCGCGCCGCATCCTGCTGCGCTGCTCGTTCGCTATCATGTGCTTGTCCGTCGATTTCCACTGCCAGCCGGACCCCCGCACAATAGAAATCGAGAATATAAATGCCCGCCGGATGTTGGCGCCGAAACTTGAAACCTTCCGGTCGTTCCCGAAGCAGGCGCCAGAGCATCCGTTCGGGAAGGCTCATCTCGCTGCGCAGCTTACGGGCGCGTTTGAGCGTGTCGCGCGGGCCGGTGATCACCGAGGGCGCCCCTCCACCATCCTTCGGATGGTCCCCCTCCCCGTTCCGGGGAGGATCGCTTTCCTCCGGCAGAGCATCATCACATCCTGAACACCCCAAAGCCGCGGTCCCCGACCGGGGCGTTCAGCGTTGCGGAAAAGGCCAGCCCAAGCACGTCGCGGGTCTGCGCAGGGTCGATGATGCCGTCATCCCACAGCCGCGCGGTCGCGTGATACGGGTTGCCCTCATCCTCATATTTCTGGCGGATCGGTGCCTTGAAGGCTGCGGCCT
Source organism: Sphingopyxis sp. 2PD (assembly GCF_005503695.1). GTDB lineage: Bacteria > Pseudomonadota > Alphaproteobacteria > Sphingomonadales > Sphingomonadaceae > Sphingopyxis. The sequence goes on along the minus strand of NZ_SCMU01000023.1, from coordinate 9,272 downwards.
CTTCGGGGGTCCATTTTTCGGCGTCGCGGTGGACGGTTGCTAGCACCGACGCGGCCTGCTCGCCGCCCATCACGCTGATCCGCGCATTAGGCCAGGTGAACAGGAAGCGCGGCGAATAGGCGCGGCCGCACATGCCGTAATTGCCTGCCCCGAAGCTCCCGCCGATCAGCACAGTGATCTTCGGCACCGTCGCCGTCGCCACCGCGGTCACCAGCTTGGCGCCATGCTTGGCGATCCCTTCGGCTTCATATTTGCCGCCGACCATGAAGCCGCTGATATTCTGGAGGAAGAGCAGGGGAATGTGGCGTTGCTGCGCCAGCTCGATGAAATGCGCGCCCTTGACCGCAGATTCGCTGAACAGCACGCCATTGTTCGCGAGGATCGCGACCGGGATGCCCCAGATGTGGGCGAAGCCACAAACCAGGGTGGCGCCATAATTCGCCTTGAACTCGTGGAACTCGCTGCCGTCGACGATGCGCGCAATGACTTCGTGCACGTCATATGGTGCGCGGACATCGTCAGGGACGACACCGTAGAGCTGCTCGGGATCATATTTGGGCGGGCGCGGGTCTTTCAGCGCGACGTCGAACCCGGTGTCGGCGCCTAGATGGCTGACAATGTCGCGCACGATGGTCAGCGCATGCTCGTCATTTTCGGCGAGATGATCGACGACGCCCGATTTCTTCGCATGCAGGTCGCCGCCGCCAAGATCCTCGGCGCTGATTTCCTCGCCCGTCGCGGCCTTCACCAGCGGCGGGCCGGCGAGGAAGATCGTGCCCTGGTTGCGCACGATGACGGTTTCGTCGGACATTGCGGGGACATAGGCGCCGCCCGCGGTGCAGCTGCCCATGACGCAGGCGATCTGCGGGATGCGCTTCGCCGACATATTCGCCTGATTGAAAAAGATGCGCCCGAAATGGTCGCGGTCGGGAAACACCTGATCCTGATGCGGCAGGTTCGCGCCGCCGCTGTCGACCAGATAGATGCACGGCAGGCGGTTCTCGAGCGCGATTTCCTGCGCCCGCAGATGTTTCTTCACGGTCAGCGGATAATAAGTACCGCCCTTCACCGTCGCGTCGTTGCACACGATCATGCATTGACGCCCCGACACGCGACCGATCCCGCAGATCAGCCCGGCGCCCGGCACTTCACCGTCATAAAGGTCATTGGCGGCAAGCTGCCCGATTTCCAGAAACGGCGAACCCGGATCGAGCAGCCGCTCGACGCGCTCGCGCGGGAGTAGCTTGCCGCGGCTCGTGTGCCGCTCGCGCGACTTTTCATTGCCGCCCAGCGCGGCTTCGGCAACGCGTGCGCACAGCTCGTCCTTCAGCGCGCGGTTGTGCGCGGCGCGGGTGCGAAATTCGTCGCTGTCGGGATCGACATTGGTGCCAAGAACCGGTGCGCTCACTGTTCAGTCTCTCCCCGCTTTTCGTCCGGATCACCCGGTGTATCTTTCAGGATCAGGTAACGATAGACGCCGATCGCGTTGATGATGAGCAGCGCGATATTCTGCCAGCCGATGCCCTCGCTATCGGGTTGCAGAAAACCCCATACAATCAGCGCGATGCTGCTGGTCACAAAGATCACGAACGCCCAGCCGGTGCGGCGCCGTCCGAGGTTTAGCGACACGATCAACGCCGCCAGCGTCGACGCGCCAGCGCCATAATATTGCAGGGCGGTGAGCAGCGTATCGTTCACGCTGCCGCGCCCAAGATCGCGAACACGCCCGACGCGGTCAGGATCGGCCAGCCGATGTGCCGCCCGCGGGTATAGAAGGCATCGGCCAGACCGACCGCGACCCATGCCGCGCCGACCAACAGGATCAGCGCGCGTGGCGTCCCCGGCCACACCACCGTGGCCGCCGAGACCAGCATCAGCAGCGACATCGCGTGCCAGGCAAAGCGAAATACGCGGCGCGCGAGGTCGACCGCCATGATGCCTTGATCGAGTGCGAGCAGCGGCTGGATCAACCGCTTTTCGCCGAGCGCGCCATGCACGAGTGCCGTCGTCGCCATGAAGGCTGCCGACAGCCAGAGCCAGATCATGCCCCGGCGCCGATCAGTTCGCGGCCGATCAGCATGCGGCGGATCTCGTTGGTGCCCGCGCCGATGTCGAGCAGCTTGGCGTCGCGCCAGTAGCGCTCGACCGGCCAGTCCTTGGTATAGCCCGCACCACCCAATGCCTGAATTGCTTCGCCAGCGACCTTCACCGCATTCTCGCTCGCGAGCAGGATCGCGCCCGCGGCGTCGAAGCGCGTCGTCTGCCCGGCATCGCACGCTTTGGCGACGTTATACACATAGGATCGCGCCGACTGGAGCATGACATACATGTCGGCGACCTTTGCCTGCATCAGCTGGAACGAACCGATCGGCTTGCCGAACTGCTTGCGCTCGCGGACATAGGGAATGACGGTGTCGAGGCACGCCTGTATGATGCCAAGCTGGAGCCCGGCGAGCACGACGCGCTCATAGTCGAGCCCCGACATCAGCACGCCGACGCCGCCATTCTCGGGCCCCATCACCTGTTCTTCGGACACTTCGCAATCGGTGAAGACGAGCTCGGCGGTAGGCGAACCGCGCATGCCGACCTTGTCGATCTTTTGCCCGATACTGAACCCCGGCATGTCCTTTTCGATCAGGAAGGCGGTGATGCCGCGCGATCCCGCGTCAGGCGACGTCTTGGCATAGACGACCAGCGTGTCGGCATGGCTTGCGTTGGTGATCCAGAATTTGGTGCCGTTGAGGACATAGCCGCCCTGAACTTTGTCGGCCTTCAGCTTCATCGAAACGACATCGCTGCCCGCGCCCGCCTCGGACATCGCGAGGCTGCCGACATGTTCGCCCGAAATCAGCTTGGGCAGATATTTCGCCTTTTGCTCGGCATTGCCCCAGCGGCGGATTTGATTGACGCACAGGTTCGAGTGCGCGCCGTAGGACAGGCCGATCGCGGCGCTGGCGCGGCTGACTTCTTCGACTGCGATGACATGTTCGAGATAGCCGAGGCCGAGGCCGCCAAATTCTTCCTCGACGGTGATACCGTGGAGCCCGAGCTCGCCCATCTGCGTCCACAGTTCGTCGCGCGGGAACCAGTCGTCGGCGTCGGCCTTGGCGGCGAGCGGTGCGATCTGTTCGTCGGCAAAGCGGGCGGTGGTATCGCGGATCATGTCGGCGGTTTCGCCGAGCGCGAAATCGAAATCGGGGGTGGCGCGCATGGGGGACCTATCGGTTGAGGAAGGACGGGCGCGATACTGCCCGATTTGTCCAGCATATGGAAATTGAAAGGTCGATAGATTTCGCATAAGTAAAATCTATGATAAAGCGTGCGCATATCCGTCAGTTCCTGGCCGTCGTCGATGCCGGCAGCTTCACCCAAGCCGCTCTGCGAATCCGCGTGACGCAACCGGCGCTGTCCGCCGGGGTCGCCGAACTGGAAAAGCTGACCGGAGCGCCGCTGTTCATCCGCAACCGGCGCCAGATCCGCCTGACCGAGGCGGGCGGGCGCTTCCTGCCGATCGCACGCGACCTGGAGCGCGGTTTCAAGGCGGCCGATGATTTCGGCCGCGATAGCGACCGGTCGGTGACCGAGCTGAAATTCGGCGTGATCCGCTCGGCGCCCGCCGAGTTGTTGCAAGCGATCATCGCCGCCTTGCGACCCGGCTTTGCCATCGAGATCATTGAAAACAGCGATTCCGAGTTGCGCGCCGCACTCGGCAGCGGGCGGATCAACATGGCGCTGGTGCCGCTGCGAACGGGTGAGCAAGGCGCACATGTGGTCCCGCTCTATGACGAGCCGCTCGCCATGTTCATCGCGGCGGATCATCCGCTGGCGGGGCGTATCGCGGTCGGTCCCGAGGAATTGGCCGCCGAAACGATGATCGCGCGCCGCTCGTGCGAATTTCTAGGCGCGACGAGCCGCTTCTTCACGCGCCACGGCGTACGCCCGCGCTTTGCCCTGCGCAGCGAGAGCGACGAGCGTTGCCTGCGCATGGTGGCCGCGGGGATCGGCATCACCACCGCGCCGGTGTCGCTGGCGATCGAAGGCATCGTCCCACTGAAAGTCACCGGTTATGATTTCCGGCGCGAGCTGGGGTTGATCGTCGATCCGGCATGGGCTTCGCTGCCCGATGTCGATCCGCGGCTGGCGCATGCCCGCGACACCGTGCGGGCCATTGCCGCCGATTGGCGACGGACCCGCGTCGATACCGCGGCGTGACGCCGACCTCACAAGTCTGGCTTGCACGGGTAAAAGGCCATACAGCTTGATCGTCCTGAGATGGAGAGGCAAGGGCGGGGCATGATCGATACGCTGACCCATCTCGACCGGCTCGAGGCCGAGAGCATTCATATCATGCGCGAAGTGATGGCCGACGCGGCCAAGCCCGTGATGCTCTACAGCGTGGGCAAGGACAGCGCGGTGATGCTGCATTTGGCGCGCAAGGCCTTTTATCCTTCGCCGCCGCCGTTCCCGTTGCTGCACGTCGATACGACGTGGAAGTTCAAGGCGATGTACGAATTGCGCGACCGGATGGCCGCGGAATCGGGCATGGAGCTGATCGTCTATCAGAACCCCGAGGCGAAGGAGCGCGGGATCAATCCGTTCGATCATGGCCCGCTGCACACCGACATGTGGAAGACCGAGGGGCTCAAGCAGGCGCTTGATCTCTATGGTTTCGACGTCGCTTTCGGCGGCGCGCGCCGCGACGAGGAAAAGAGCCGGGCGAAGGAGCGGATTTTCTCGTTCCGCACCGCGAGCTATGGCTGGGATCCCAAGAAGCAGCGGCCCGAGCTGTGGAACCTCTACAACGCCCGCAAGGCGAAGGGGGAGAGCATCCGCGTCTTCCCGATCTCGAACTGGACCGAGCTCGACATCTGGCAATATATCGCGCGCGAAAATATCCCGATCGTGCCGCTCTATTTTGCCGCGCCGCGCCCGACGGTGGAGCGCGACGGACTGTTGCTGATGGTCGATGATGAGCGCTTTCCGTTGAAGGATGGCGAGGTGCCGGTCGAGCGCTCGGTGCGCTTCCGCACCCTTGGCTGCTACCCGCTCACCGGCGCGGTCGAGAGCGAGGCCAGCACGCTGAGCGAGGTCATTCAGGAGATGCTGCTGACGACGACGAGCGAACGGCAGGGTCGCATCATCGACAAGGACGGCGGTGACGCCAGCATGGAGAAGAAGAAGCAGGAGGGGTATTTCTGATGACCGATCCTGTTTACGTCACCGACGCGCTGATCGCCGAGGATATCGACGCCTATCTCGCGGGGCATGAGAAGAAATCGCTGCTGCGCTTCATAACCTGCGGTTCGGTCGACGACGGCAAATCGACGCTGATCGGGCGGCTGCTCTATGACTCGAAGATGATCTTTGAGGACCAGCTCGCCGCGCTCGAAGCCGACAGCAAGCGCGTCGGCACGCAGGGGCAGGAGATTGACTTCGCCTTGCTCGTCGATGGCCTCGCCGCCGAGCGCGAGCAGGGGATCACGATCGACGTCGCGTATCGCTTTTTCACGACCGAGAAGCGCAAGTTCATCGTCGCCGACACGCCGGGGCATGAGCAATATACGCGCAACATGGTCACCGGCGCCTCGACCGCCGACCTCGCCGTGATCCTGATCGACGCGCGCAAGGGCGTGCTGACTCAGACGCGACGCCACAGCTTCCTCGCGCATCTGATCGGCATCAAGCATATCGTGCTGGCGGTGAACAAGATGGACCTTGTCGGTTATGACAAGACCGTGTTTGAGCGCATTTTGCTGAGCTATCGGGCGTTTGCGAGCGAGATTGGCATCACCAACTTCACCGCGATCCCGATCTCGGGCTTCAAGGGCGACAATATCACCGCGCTGTCGGACAATATGCCTTGGTTCAATGGGCCCGCACTGATCGAGCATCTCGAAAATGTCGAGATCGGCGCCGCCGCCGACGAAGCGAAGCCGTTCCGCCTGCCGGTGCAATGGGTTAACCGCCCGAACCTCGATTTCCGCGGCTTCTCGGGCCAGCTTGCGAGCGGCAAGGTTCGCCCCGGCGATGCCGTACGCATCCTGCCGAGCGGCAAAACGACGACGGTCGATCGGATCGTTACCCTCGACGGCGACTTGGGCGAGGCCGTCGCGGGCCAGTCGGTCACGTTGACGCTGGCCGACGAGGTTGATTGCTCGCGTGGCGATGTCATCGCGGCGGCGGACAATCCTCCTGAAGCCGCCGACCAGTTCGAGGCAACGCTCGTCTGGATGGCGGACGAGGCGATGATCCCGGGGCGCGCCTATTGGCTGAAGCTCGCGACACAGAGCGTCTCGGCGACGGTGCAGGCGCCGAAGTACGAGATCAACGTCAATACGCTCGACCATCTGGCGGCGAAGACGCTCGACCTTAACGGCATCGGCGTTGTCGAAATCTCGACCGACAAGCCGATTGTGTTCGAGGCCTATGGCGACAACCGGACGCTTGGCGGCTTTATCCTGATCGACAAACTTACGAACGCAACGGTCGCCGCGGGGATGCTGCACTTCAGCCTCCGGCGGGCGCAGAATGTCCACTGGCAGGCGACCGACATCAGCCGCGAGATGCGGTCGGACCTCAAGAACCAGAAGCCCGCGCTGCTCTGGTTCACCGGCCTGTCGGGATCGGGCAAGTCTACGATCGCCAACCTCGTCGAAAAGAAGCTGCACCGGATGAACCGGCACAGCTTCCTGCTCGACGGCGACAATGTCCGGCACGGGCTGAACCGTGACCTGGGCTTTACCGAGGCGGACCGGATCGAAAACATACGCCGCGTCGGCGAGGTCGCGAAGCTGATGACCGATGCGGGGCTGATCGTCATCACCGCGTTCATTTCGCCGTTCCGCGCCGAGCGCGAGATGGTGCGGTCGATGCTACCCGAGGGCGAGTTCATCGAAATCTTCATCGATACGCCGCTCGCGGAGGCCGAACGCCGCGACGTTAAAGGCCTATACAAAAAGGCGCGCGCCGGGCAGCTCAAGAATTTCACCGGCATCGACAGCCCCTATGAGGCGCCCGAGAATCCCGAAATTCGTATCGACACAACTGCGATGACGCCCGAGCAAGCAGCCGACGTCATCATCGATCGCTTGCTGGGATGAAGGTAGCCGACTTTTTCCGTTCCCCTGCGAAGGCAGGGGTCCATCTCCGACCCGTGCGTCTCGCCAGCGAGCTTGGTTGGGCAACGATGGTGCCGGTGATGGGCCCCTGTCTTCGCAGGGGAACAAAGCAAGGTTCGTTATCGACATGACCGAAACCGACGACCAACTGGCCGAACGGCTCGCTACGGCGGCGGGCGCGATCCTGCTGGCGCTGCGGGCCGAAGGTTTGGATGGCAAGGCGCTGGGGCAGGCGGGCGATGCTGCGGCCAACGCGATGCTGTGCCGCGAACTGCGCGCGGCACGCCCCGACGATGCGATCCTGTCCGAAGAGGAAAAGGACAGCGCCGCGCGGTTGGCGCATCGCCGGGTGTGGATCATCGACCCGCTCGACGGTACGCGCGAATATGGCGAGGGACGCGACGATTGGGCGGTGCATGTCGCGCTCGCTGTCGATGGCGTGGCGACGGTCGGCGCGGTCGCGCTGCCCGGGCTCGGAATCACGCTGACGTCGGGCGCGCCGGTTCCGCTCCGCCCCGCGAATAGTCCGCTACGGATGCTGGTCAGCCGCACGCGGCCCGCAGCCGAAGCGGTGTTCGTCGCCGAAAGGATCGGCGCCGAACTGGTCGGCATGGGGTCGGCAGGGGCAAAAGCGATGGCCGTCGTGCGCGGTGAGGCCGACATCTACCTGCACACCGGCGGCCAGTATGAATGGGACAATTGCGCGCCGGTCGCGGTTGCGCAGGCGGCAGGGCTGCACGTCAGCCGCGTCGATGGGGCGCCGATCCGCTACAATAATGCGGATACCTACCTGCCCGACCTGCTGATCTGCCGCGCCGGGCTCGCGGACGAGGTACTGCGGCTCGCCGCGGAATATCGCCCAGCCTCATGATTGTCATCCCGGCCTTTGCCGGGATGACTGGTTATGGAGAGGTTGCCAGTCTCGGCGCAACACCGTAATCCGTTTCATCAAGAAACCGAACCCGGGAGACCTGCGATGACCGACCTGCCTGAAACCAACCTCACCATGCTGACGCTCGTGAAGCCCGAGGGCCAGCTCGAGGTGTCGCTGGCGCGGCGGCCGATGCCGACGCCCAAGCCGCATGAGGTGCTGGTGAAGGTGCTCGCCGCGCCGATCAACCCGTCGGACCTTGGCCTGCTGTTCGGCGGCGCCGACATGTCGACCGCGCGCGCATCAACGCGCGACGGGCTGCCCGTGCTCACCGCCGATGTGCCGCCCGCGGGCATGCGCGCGATGGCGGGACGCGTCGGCGAAGCAATGGCGATCGGCAACGAAGGATGCGGCACCGTCGTCGCGGCGGGCGCATCGCCCGAGGCGCAGGCGCTGGTCGGCAAGACCGTCGCGCTGCTCGGCGGCGAGATGTACGCCGAATATCGCTGCCTGCCGGTGCAGATGGTCATGCCGCTGCCCGACGGGACCGACCCCGCCGACGGCGCGTCATGCTTCGTCAACCCGCTGACCAGCCTCGCCTTTACCGAGACGATGCGCATGGAAGGCCATAGCGCGATCGTCCACACCGCAGCGGCGTCGAACCTTGGCCAGATGCTCGTGAAGATTTGCGCGAAGGACGGCATCCCGCTGGTCAACATCGTGCGCAGCGACGCGCAGGTCGACATATTGAGGGGCATCGGGGCGCAATATGTCGTCAACAGCAGCGCTGACGACTTCATGGAACGGCTAGTCGACGCGATTGTCGAGACGGGCGCGACGATCGGCTTCGACGCAACGGGCGGCGGCAAACTGGCGGGACAGATCCTGACCGCGATGGAAGCCGCCGCGGTCAAGAAGATGACGACATACAGCCGCTATGGTTCCGATGCGTTCAAGCAGGTCTATATCTACGGTGCGCTCGACCTGTCGCCGACGACCTTCTCGGCGCGCAGCTTCGGCCTGACCTGGGCGCTCGGCGGGTTCCTGCTGACCCCCTTCATGGCGAAGGCGGGGCCGGAGGTCGTGGGCCGGATGCGGAAGCGCGTGGTCGACGAGCTGACGACGACGTTCAAGAGCCACTACAGCCACGAAGTTTCGCTGACCGGCGCGCTCGATGTCGATACGGCGCAGGCCTATAATGCGAAGCGCACGGGCGAGAAATATCTGATCAAGCCGCACGGATAGGCGCGGGGCCGGTTTCGTCCGAATACTGTCGTCGCCCC
>NZ_SCMU01000022.1 GCF_005503695.1 Sphingopyxis sp. 2PD | reverse complement strand
GTCCCCCTCCCCACCGCTTCGCGGCAGGGAGGATTGCGCATCGTCAGCGCGCGCCCATCGTGCGCAGGCGGTCGCGCAGCGGGCCCCAGGTGTTGATGCCTTCGACGACCTGGCCGTTGAGGACGAAGGTCGGGGTGCCGGTGATTTGATATTTTTCGACCCCGGCGTTGGTGCCCTTTTCGATCGCCGAAACATTGTCGACCTTGCTCAGGCACGCCTGGATCGTCGCCGCCGGAACGCCGCGTTGCTGATAGAATTGGTCGATGCCCCAGCCTTTGGCGAGCGCGGTGAAGCGCTGTTCGGGCGGGAGCTGCATCGCGGCCTCGATCCCCGGCTGCGGCTTCTGCGCCCCGGCGATGAAGGCCTCATGCTCGAGGAAGGTTGCGTCGGCGAGCGGGAAGAAGCGGTCGGGGCCGGCGCACTTCGCGATCGCGCCGGCGATCGCGTCGACCGGGTGCAGCATGAACGGGGTCAGCTTGTACGACACGCGGCCGGTATCGACGAAATCGCGCTTCAGCTCTTCGTGCGAATCCTTGGTGAACTGTGCGCAATGGCCACAGGTAAAGGCGCCAAATTCTTCGAGTTTGATCGGGGCATCGGGATTGCCCATCACCACGCCGTCGCCATCGAAGCTGACGACCTGCGACCAGCTCTTGCCCGCGGGCGCCGCGACCTTGGCAACGACCTCCTGTTCCTTGGCAGGGTCGCTGGCGCCGCCGCCACAACCGGCAAGCGCGAGCGCGCCAAGCGAAGACAGAAGGGCGATACGAAGCGATGCGGTCATGATGTGCTGTTCTCCGGAAACAAGATGGGCAGGCTTTTACGATCCCTTGATCGCGAGGTCGAGTTTCGATTTGAGCGCGGGCCAGGCGGTGACTTCGGCGTTGCGGCCGTTGACGAAAAAGGTCGGAGTGCCGCCGACGCGGTCCGCGCCGTGTCCGATATTGGTCATTGCGGTCAGTTCGGCCTGTGCGACTTCGCTGTCGAGCGCGGCGTCAAGCTGTGCCTGCGTATAACCGCGCGCGCGCATCAGCGCGGCGAGCCCGGTATCGGCGGCGATCTTGCGGGCGCGCTGCGCGGTGGTGCCTTCGAACCAGCTGGTTTGCTGCGCCTCACTCGCGTTCTTCACCTTGGCCATCCACGTGTCGAAAGCGGCAAAAATTGCCTGATGATTGCGCGCGAAGGCCGCGGGGCCGCCGCAGCGCGCGAGCAGCGACGCGGTCATGTCAACGGGGTCGCGGACCAGATTGCGATATTCGAACAGCACCAGCCCGCGGTCGATATATTGCGTCTTGAGCGGCGCCGAACCGAGCTTGGCGAAATCGGCGCAGACGTGGCAGGTGTAGCTGAAATATTCGACCAGCCGAACCTTGGCGGCGGGGTTGCCGACGACATGCGCGCCGATCGAACTTGTCGTGACCTTTGACGACCAGGGCGCCGGCTTGGCCGGGGTCGCGGCGATCAGGGTCAGCGCGGCGCCCGATAGTGCGAGCACCGCGGTACGGCGATCGAGCGGGGAATCGTCAAAAACGGCCATCTCTTGGGGTCTTTCAACTGATCCGGGGAAGTTTGGGCGCCGCGGCCAGTCCCGATGCCATGCGTTCGAGCACGGTACGCAGTTCCGGGTCGCCGATGTCGCGCAAACTGTCCCCCAGCTCGGCGGGTACGGGTTTCAGCATGGCTGGCGGCTGAACGGGCGCGGCGGGCCTCACATGGCCGTGCGTCATGCGGACGTGCGCGACCGCGGCATAGCCGAAGAAGCGATTGACCGCGGTGATGATGTCGGGGGCGACATGTTGCAGCATCGGCGCGTGCGCGCCGCTGATCGTCAGGTGCAGCGTCCCGCCCGCCTTTGCCCCGACCGGAAAGCGGATCATCGCGGGCTGGGTGACGTCGGCGAGCCGGTCGCCGACGATCTCGCGCCAGCGGCTCACCACCGAGCTTTGGATGAAACCGAATTTGCGAAAGGCGGCACGGCCGATTTCAGGGACGAGGTCGGAAATCATCCGCGCTTCGCCGCCACGCGGGCGTTCATATGCGCGCTGGGCGGGCTTTCTGGCGCCGCCTTTCGCCCTGGCCTTTTTGGCTGGCCTGTCGTCTCCCGCATCTTTCGTCATCGCGGGTGCCATGCCATAGGCGAGGGGTGAGCGTCCAGACTTCGCGGCGCGGGACCTTCGGACGCCGGATATGATTTGCGACATTTTACCCTCACCCTTCCGGCGCTTCGCGCCTCCCTCCCTCTCCCGATGGGAGAGGGGAGGGGCCCGCCGGCGCAGCCGGTGGGAAGGGTGAGGGTGGAGTCCTTTTCCGACCGCCTGCTGGCCTGGTACGACCGCGCTGCGCGCGTGCTGCCGTGGCGGATCGCGCCGGGCAGCGACATTGTCCCCGATCCCTATCGCATCTGGCTCGCCGAGGTCATGCTACAGCAGACGACGGTCGCCGCGGTTGCGGGCTATTTTCAGCGTTTTACCGCCCGCTGGCCGACGGTCGCCGATCTGGCGGCGGCGGATGACGCCGATGTCATGGCCGCGTGGGCGGGGCTGGGATATTATGCCCGCGCCCGCAATCTGCTTGCCTGCGCGCGCGCGGTCGTGCGCGATCATAGCGGACGCTTTCCGGACAACGAGACGGCGCTGCGCGCGCTGCCGGGGATCGGAGACTATACCGCGGCGTCGGTTGCGGCGATTGCCTTTGGCCGCCCGGCGGTCGTCATCGATGCCAATATCGAGCGCGTGATGGCGCGCCACCGGCTGATCGAAACGCCGTTGCCGCTGGCCAAGCGCGAGATTCGCGCGGCGTTGGTGCCGCTGGTGCCGCAGGATCGACCTGGCGATTTTGCGCAGGCGCTGATGGACCTCGGCGCGACCATCTGTACGCCGCGCAGCCCCGCCTGCGCAATCTGTCCACTGATGGCCGACTGCCGCGCGCGCGGACGACCCGATGTCGAACGCCTGCCTGTCAAGCCGCCAAAGAAGGCGAAGCCGCATCGCCACGGGCTCGCGCACTGGATCGAACGCGACGCACGGGTCTGGCTCGTCCGCCGTCCCGACAAAGGCATGCTCGGCGGGATGCGCGCGCTGCCGGGAGGCGACTGGACCGATGCGCGTCCAACCGAGTCGGGGATCGCCCAAGTCGATCATGGCTTCACCCATTTCGACCTGACCCTGACACTGGTCCGCCGCGAATCCGCCGATGCCGCAGCGGAAGGCTTATGGTGGCCGATCTCGGACCTTGACGCCGCGGGGCTACCGACGCTCTATCGGAAATTGGTCGACAAGATGCTGGAGAGAGACGCATGAACATGATGGTTTCGCGCCGCGCGCTGCTCGGTGGGCTGGCGCTAGGCGGCAGTGCCGCGCTGCTGCCGCGCGCTGCCTTCGCGTGGAAGGAAAGCGGCGCACAGCTTTACCCCGCGACGCACGCGTTCATCAAAGGCTTCGTCGACCGCCGCGAACTCGCTGGCACGCTGGCCGCGATCGGCAAGGGACAGGCGCCCGCCGACTATTTCGGCGCCGGGGTGCAATCGATCAGCGATGCGGTACCGGTCGGCCCCGACACTTTGTGGCGGCTCTATTCGATGACCAAGCCGGTGACCGGCATCGCCGCGATGCTCCTGATTGAAGACGGCAAGATGAAACTCGACCAGCCGATCGCCGACTTCCTGCCCGCTTTCGCCAAAATGCAGGTGCAGACCACCCCCGACGGGTCGATCACTGATCTACGCCCCGCGAAAACGCAGATTACCGTGCGGCATCTGCTCACCCACACCGCGGGGCTTGGCTATAATATCATCCAGAAAGGCCCGATCAAAAAGGCCTATGATGACAATGGTATCGTCGGCGGGCAGGCGAGCCGGATGACGCTGCCGGGCTTTGCCGATGTGAAAGCCGCGCCTAGCCTGGCGGTGATGGCCGACCGACTCGCGGCGCTGCCGCTGGTCTATGAACCCGGCACCAAATGGAGCTATTCGATCAGCCTCGACCTGCTCGGCCGGGTGATCGAGGTCGTATCGGGGCAGCCGTTCGACGCGTTCCTGAAGGCGCGGTTGTTCGATCCGCTCGGTATGAAAAGCACGGGTTTCATGGTGGACGCAAAGGATGTCGGGCGCTTCACCAGCAATTATGCGTCACTCGGCGGCGCGTTGCTTCCTTTCGACCCGGCGACCAGCTCGATCTATCTAGATGCGCCGCCTTACCCCTTCGGCGGCGGCGGGCTGGTGTCGAGCGCGCGCGATTATGACCGTTTCCTCGTCATGCTGCTCGGCGAGGGCGAGACAGGCGGCAAGCGGATCATGAAGGTCGAGACGGCGCGGCTCGCGATGTCGAACATGCTGGACGATGCCGTCGATCGCAAAGGCACGTTCGTCGATGGACAGGGCTTCGGCGCTGGCGGGCGCGTTTCGTTGCCGACCTCGCCGGGCGGCGAAGGCCTGTTCGGCTGGGCGGGCGCCGCGGGCACGATCGGTTTCGTCCACCGCAAGCTCGGCTACCGCATCGCCGGCTACACACAGATCATGCCGCCCGAAACCGTGTCGTTCCAGGCGAAGTTCGGCGAAACGGTGATCAAGGACGTGCTGGCCTGATGCCCCTACCGTTGGGATTCACCGGGGCGTGGCTCGACCGCGCCGACCAGTTGCGGGTCGATGCCGATGGTTTCGCGGCCGCCCTGGCCGACCCGCGCGCGCGCTGCCTGACGCTCGACGGGATCGATTTCGTCCCCGGCGAACGGGGCGGGCTGCGCTGGGAGGCGCTCGACCCCGCCGACGATCGCCCGCTGTTGCTGCTCGGTTTGGACGACGCGGGCGTGCCGCATTTCGTTCGCGAAGCGCCCGCCGGGGTGCGCATCGACGCGCGTTCGCGCACCGTGATGCGGCTGCTGCCGCTGCTATCGGGGCCGGAGGCGGCATTATATGGCGGCGCGCGCAGCCTGGTCGACTGGCACGCGCGGCATCGCTTTTGTGCGGTGTGCGGTTCGCAGACGGCGGTATTTCGCGGCGGTTGGGGGCGGCGCTGCGGCAGCTGCCAAGCCGAACATTTCCCGCGCGTCGACCCGGTCGTCATCATGCTCGCCGAATGCGAGGGGCGCGTGCTGGTCGGGCGGCAAGGCGGCTTTCCCCCGGGCTTTTTCTCGGCGCTGGCGGGGTTCGTCGAACCCGGCGAATCACTGGAAGAAGCGGTGGCGCGCGAATTGTTCGAGGAAGCGGGCATTCGCGTAACGGACGTGACCTATGTCGCGAGCCAGCCCTGGCCCTTTCCATCATCGCTGATGATCGGTTGCCGCGCGGTCGCCAGCGACCCGGCGCTGACGCTCGACACGACCGAGATCGAGGCGGCGATGTGGGTCGATAGGGCCGAGGTGCGCGCTGCGCTGGCTGGTGACATGGGCGCGCCGTTCATTGCGCCGCCGCCACTGGCGATCGCGCGTTACCTGCTGGAGGAATGGGCGGGGTAGCTTAGTCCTCCCCCTTGATGGGGAAGGCAGGGAGACTTGCCAGCTTGCTGGCTTAGTCGCAGCGGTGGGGGTGTGTTCTCGGCCAGAAACGGCGATGGAAGGGCGCACCGTCACCCCCATCCAACTTCGCCTAGCCGCTGTGCGGCAAGGCTGCGTATCCTTCCCCCATCGAGGGGGAAGGGGGGTGCTAGATCCGCCGTCCGGTAATCCGGCTGATTTCCTTGGCCACCATGGCCTCGACCATGCTCGGCAGGTTGGCGTCGAGCCAGTCCTTCAGCATCGGGCGGAGCGCATCGAGCACGACATCTTCCATCGTGCGGCCGGCAGCGACGGGCGCGGCAGTCGTTGCGGCGGCAACGGCGGGGGCGATCGCGGCGGTCAGCGCATCGAGCGATTGGCGCGCCGCATCGGCGCTGGCTTCGGAGACGAGCTCGTCGGCCGCGGGTGCGGCATCGGCCTCATCCTCTTCCTCGTCGTGCAGATCGAGAATGTCTTCGGCGATCGCGGGCGTGATTTCGCGCGCCGTGCCGGGGGCTTCATCGCGTGCGATGACACGCCTGATCGACGACAAGATATCTTCCATCGACGGTTCCCGCGACATATCGCCCATAACCAACCCCCTAAACCATCGCGATTACCGGATGGTTAACTATCCTCTTACCGATTTGGGCGGTGTTTTGCCAAGCCTTATTGTCGCGGCGGCGCGGGCGGTCCGACCGGAACGCTGGCAGTTGCCGCGGGGATCGCGCGCGTGTCGGTCGCCTGTTGCTGCGGCGCCGGATCGTCGGCCCAGTCGAAAATCTGGCCCTTGACGCGGTTGTAATTGACCTCGGGGTCATAGAGCGCGCCGCCCTCGATCCCCAGATCGCGCGCTTCGGCCTTGCCCATGGCGGCGAGGACCGAGAAGGCGGCGACATAGGAGTTGCGCTGCGCCGACACCAGCTGGACCTGGGTGTTCAGATATTCCTGCTCGGCATTCAGGATGTCGAGGATCGACCGCGTGCCGACGCTGTTTTCGGCGCGCACGCCCTCCAGCGACAGGCCGTTGGCGCTCACCGCCTGCTGCGTCGCGGCGATGATCTGCTCGTTCGCGCGCCACGCGGCATAGGCGCCGCGCGTCTGTGCGATGACGCTGCGTTCGACCTCGACGTAATTTTCGATCGCCTGGCTGGTCCGCGATTGCGCCTGACGCACCTGCGCCGAGGGGCGCCCGCCCTGAAAGATCGGCACCGTCAGCGACAATCCCGCCGAAGCGCTCTTGGTGGTATTCTCCGACGCCGGATCATTCACCGAATTCAGATTGTTGTTATAGCCGCCGCTCGTCGTCGCCGACAATTTGGGCAAGCGTCCGGCGCGCGCCACGCCGATATCGGCGCGGCTGGCGTTGACCACCTGATTCGCCGCTTCGATGTCGGGATTGCTGGTCAGCGCGATCGCGACCGCTTCGTCGGGCGAGGCGGGCAGGTTCGGCAGCTGCGGCGGCTGTTCCAGGTCGACCGGCGCATCGCCGACCAGACGGACATAGGATTCGCGGCTGGCGATCAGATTCGCTTCGGCGGTGCGCAAATCACCCTCGGCCAGCGCAAGCCGCGCTTCCGACTGCGCGACGTCGGTGCGCGTCAGGTCACCAATTTCGAACCGGTCGCTCGTCGCCTGCAAATTGGTGCGCAGCACCGCGACATTCTTCTGGTTGAGCTGGACGATCGCCTGATCGCGGATCACGTCCATATAAGCGCCGACGACTTGCGCAAAAACGCTCGCTTCGGTCGCGCGCAGGTCAGCCTGGCCCGCCTCGACGCGAAATTTGGCGGCCTTTACCGCATTGCGCACCGCGCCGCCCTGATAGATCGGCACCGACACCTGACCGCCGACGCTGACGAAGCGTTTGGGCGAGAAAAAGCTGTTGCCGGGCAGCACCAGATTTTCCTGGTAATCCACTCCCACCCCGACGTTCGGCAGCCCACCCGATTTCTGGATCGGGACATTTTCGTCGTTCGCGCGCTGCCCGGCGCGCGCGGCGGTCAGCGTCGGGTTGTTTTCATAGGCTTTAGCCAGCGCATCCTGCAGCGTTTCGGCGTGCGCTGCGGTCGGCAGCAGCAGGGCGCCGACGGCGAGGCCGGCAAGCCAGCGGGCGCGGGGGAGAGGCCGTTTCTTATCGGTATCGAACATCATCATGTCAGCCTGAAACGAGGAGGGGATTGGCTTTTAGAATGTGAAGCCGGCCGCGGCGGCAAAACCCGGCAGCGGCGCGGCGTCCATGTCGGCAAAGCTGCGGAGCGGCACGGCGCCGCCGGCCTTGACCCCCTGGACCAGCCGCGTCACCGCGCCTTCGCGGCGGGCCGCGACCAGTCGGCCGCCCTCGGCCAATTGCGCGGTGAGTGCGTCCGGCAGCGTTTCGATCGCGCCGTCGATGATGATGCGATCGAACGGAGCCGCATCCGGCGCGCCGCCGTTGAGCGGCCCGTTGACCCAATGGATGTTCTCCTCGGCAGTCGTCGCAGCTGCGGCCATCGCCATCAGCTCGGCCTGATCCTCGACCGCGTGAACCTCGGCGCCAAGGCGCGCCAGCACCGCGGCGGTATAGCCCGTCGCACTGCCGATCAGCAGCACGCGCATGCCGGGACGGATTGCGGTGGCGACCAGCATCCGGCCGGTGACCAGCGGCGCGTTGAGTGCGCGGCCATGCCCCAGCGCAAGCGCGCGGTCGGTATAGGCGACGCTCGCCAGATGCGCGGGAACATGCGCCTCGCGCGGCACCGCCGCCATCGCGCCAACCACCGCCGCATCGATGACGTCGTTGGTGCGCAGCTGGCTGTCGATCATGGCAGCGCGCATGTCCGCCGCAGTGAATTCGCTAAACTTCGTCGCCATCAGCCTTTTCCGATTCCCTGGGGCCATGAACCTGTGCGGGGCAGCTCTAGCCCAACCGATGCTGTATTGCAATAGTAATACAGCCTGTGCCCGCATAGACGCGCATAGCTGGCAACGCCGGTGCCGCCAAGCCTGCATCATCGCATCGGCGACGGGCGCGCGGGCGAATCCTTGACAAGGCGGCGAAACCCCCTCACTAGCGGCGCCGTCCAACCCCCGGCCCATCCCCGACGGATGCGGTATCTGGCATGAGGCCCGATGGCGGAGTGGTGACGCAGCGGATTGCAAATCCGTGCACGCCGGTTCGATTCCGGCTCGGGCCTCCACCAAGTTTATCATTTAAAAACAACAACTTAGAACGAGAAATTTCTTCCCCACATTCCCTTAGGTTACAGGGATCTGGTGCCCTGATTGCGCGCCCGAGAGACTGAAATTACAAGGGAAATTTGCCGCGAATTGGGCCGCGAATGAGCAGAGTCTCTGCCGCAGAAAGTGCAAGTAGGGTTTTGATTTCTGAAAGCCGCGCTCGACGGCGACTATCGGTACCCGCCAACCGGTTGCTGAAGATCGGTCCACGTCAGATTAAAGCGAGCCAGATACTTGCGAAGGCGATCCGCGTCATTCGTGCTTGTACGCAACTCGCGAGACGCCGCGAACAGTTGCCGCCCTGCCTCCGACAGCGATCGGCATGCACGACAGGTTTTGACGACGAAGGCCAGTTGCACTCGGTCAAATGGATCAATCTCGGCCAGCTGGTCTCCACTTAGAATCAGGTCGAAAATATCAGCTTCGGATTTGTCGGCGTGCCAAGTAGAGCCCAGGCGCTTGATCTCAAGATCGACGGCGCCGACGTCGATCCGCCCGGTCGTGTTGAGCGTCGCCATTCGCGTGACGCTGGCGGCGAGATCGCGAAAATTTCCCTGCCACTTCGCGTCGTGGCTCTCCGCGAAGGCAAGATATCGTTGGCGCGCTTCCTTGTTGAAGGTGACCCGCGACCCTTCGCGCTCGGCGAAGCGTTCGAGCTCGTAATCAAGATTGGGTGCGATGTCTTCGCGGCGTTCGGCGAGGCCGGGAAGCGAAAAGGTCCAGAGGTTCAGCCGCGCGAACAGGTCGTCGCGGAAGCGGCCCGTGCGCACTTGCTCGACGAGATCGCGGTTGGTGCCCGCGATCAGCTGGAAATCGCTTCGCGTCTCGCTGTCCGATCCGACCGGCAGAAACCGCCCTTCCTCGATCGCGCGCAGGATCATCGCCTGTTCGTCAAGCCCGAGCTCGCCGATCTCGTCGAGGAACAGTAAGCCCTGGTCGGCGCTCTTGAGCAGCCCGGGACGGTCCTGCGCAGCGCCGGTAAAGGCGCCCTTGCGGTGGCCGAACAGCGCCGAGGTCGCGCTGTCGCCCTTCAGCGTCGCGCAATTGACCTCGACGAACGGGCCGCCGAGCTGGTGGCGAAGCTTCTTGAGTTCATAGACCTTCCGCGCCAGCTGACTCTTACCCGCACCGGTCGGTCCCATGAGCAAGATCGGCGCGCGACTACGGACTGCTACCTGTTCGATCTCCTCGATCATGCGGTTGAAGGCGGGGTTGCGCGTTTCGATCCCGCTTTTCAGAAAGCTCGCGCTCTCCGCGCTGGCCTCGGCGAAGCGCGTCGCGATACTGTCGTAGCGCGAGAGGTCGAGATCGATGCTGTTCCAGATGCCCACCGGTTGCGGTGCGCCGCGCTGTGGCTGCGTCTGCAGCAGCCGGCCGGGCAGGTAGCGCGCCTCGGTGAGCAGGAAGAGACAGATTTGCGCGACGTGCGTGCCCGTCGTGATGTGGATCAGATAATCTTCCGCGTCGGGATCGAAGGGAAAGCTGCGCGCGAAGTCGAGCAGCTTGCCGTAAACCTCCTCGAAATCCCATGCGTCGTCGAAGTCGACCGTTTGCGGGACGACCTCGGTCTCGGGCGATACGTCGGCGATGTCCTTTGCCACGATCTCGGCCAGCCGGCGGTGATGGCTGCCGTGGAGCAGGATGAAGCGATCGACGCGCAGATCCTCCTGCATGCAGATGCTCACGCTCGGCCGCCACTTGTTCCAGCGTCCGGCGTCGAACTTGCCCGCGTCGAGGGTCGAACCCAGAAATCCAAGAACGGTCAGCGGCTTCATGTCATTCTTATACATATTTATAATGAACGATACAATGATATCTCAAAATCCAATTTGTTTCGCCGGACTGATTTTTTCGTTTCAGAAAATATTGCAATTTATCAAAATGATGATCCAAGTTTTGGTATCGGCAAGCGGTTTGGCACGGCTTCTGCATTATGTTCGGTGCCGGGGTTCACGTCGCCCGGTACGACGCGGGAAGAGGGGTGGCCGGAATGGGCCGGCCGCCCCCAAGCGCCCAAACGACGTGGAAGGATTCAAGGGCTCGCCATTGCTACAGCGCTGCCCCAAGGAAGCGAAGAGGAGGTCAGCCATGACCCAGACGACCTATGAAGTGCTGAACGTCGAGGGCGGACGCCCGGTCAAGATGTGGACCCGCGGGGTTCCGGTCGAGGATATGGCGCGCGCGCAGCTTCGCAAGGCGGCGCAGATGCCGTTCGTGTTCAAGCATGTCGCCGCTATGCCCGACGTCCATGTCGGGATCGGCGCCACGGTCGGATCGGTGATCCCGACCAAAGGCGCGGTGATCCCGGCCGCGGTCGGGGTCGACATCGGCTGCGGCATGATGGCCGCGCGCACCACGCTGATGGCGCACGACCTGCCCGACAATCTGGAGGGCATCCGCAGCGCGATCGAGGCGGCGGTTCCGCACGGCCGGTCGGTCGGGCGCGGCCAGCGCGATCACGGTTCGTGGGGCGATCCCCCGGCCGCGATCGTCGACGCCTGGGCGACGCTGGCCGAACGCTTCGGCCATATCGTCGCCAAGCATCCGCGGCTGAAGAACACCAATAACCTGACGCATCTGGGGACGCTCGGGACGGGCAACCATTTCATCGAGCTGTGTCTGGATACCGAGGGGCGGGTGTGGGTGATGCTGCATTCGGGATCGCGCGGCGTCGGCAATGCGATCGGCACCTACTTCATCGAACTGGCGAAGAAGGACATGTGCAAATGGTTCATCAACCTGCCCGATGAAGACCTCGCCTATTTCCCGGAAGGGACCGACCATTTCGACGATTATGTCGAGGCGGTCGGCTGGGCGCAGGACTTTGCGGCGCTGAACCGGCGCATGATGATGGCGAATGTCATCGCCGCGCTGCGGCTCCAGATCGCCAAGCCCTTCGAGGCCGAGGCCGAAGCGGTGAACTGCCATCACAATTATGTGACGCGCGAGAATCACTTCGGCGAGAATGTGCTCGTCACCCGCAAGGGGGCGGTGCGTGCAGCGAAAGGCACGATGGGGATCATCCCGGGTTCGATGGGCGCGAAATCGTTCATCGTTCGCGGGCTGGGCAACGCCGAAAGCTTCGACAGCTGCAGCCATGGCGCGGGCCGCGTCATGAGCCGCACCGCGGCGAAAAAGCTCGTCACCCTCGACGAGCATATCGCTGACACCGCGGGCGTCGAATGCCGCAAGGACGAAGGCGTCATCGACGAGACGCCCAAGGCATACAAGCCGATCGAGGCCGTTATGGCGGCGCAAGCCGACCTCGTCGAGATCGTCCATACGCTGAAGCAGGTGGTATGCGTGAAGGGGTGATCCCCTTCACGCCGCCATCGCCAACTTCTGGTGAGAAGCCATGCGCAAGTCGCTTTATTGCAGCATATGTGGCGCGCGATTGACGACGCCGCTGACCATCGTTTCGGGTAAGAATCCGAAGGTTGTGAAGCCGCTGATCGAGGTTCGCAAGCCGATCGTGTCGCAGGGTACGGCATACAAGGCATGGGAGGCGACGCCGTGGCTCTATCGCGCGCCCGGCGAGTCCTTGTCCTTCGTTCCGCAATATTGGCTGAACCCCACGGACCTGACCGATTCCGTGCAGTTCCCGAAGAATGGCGCCGGGCTGGGCGGATGCTGCGGGATCGCCGGTATCGGCGGCCCCAATCAGCTTTGCCGATGCAAGTGCCCGATTGGGACCTTGCAGGACGATTGCATGACGCCAAAAGTCTTCATCCCTGAACCCGACGCCACCGTCTGGGTAGAGGGCAACGAGGACTATCCGGCACCCTAGCCATAGTGGAGACCACCTTTGGGCAAGAAGGCCGCAAGCCCGACATTTGGATGTTTTGGCCGATGCCTTGGTCGGCAGGATTTTACAGGTAAGCAAAGAACATGATCATCATCGACGGATCGGAAGGCGAAGGCGGGGGGCAGGTGCTGCGTTATGCGTGCGCGCTGGCGCTGCTGACCGGCGAGCCCTTCACGATCGAGAATATTCGTGGAGGACGCGAGAAGCCGGGGCTCATGCGCCAGCATGTCACCGCGATCGAGGCCGCGTGCGTCATCGGCGGCGCCGAATGTTCGGGGCTGGCGGTCGGGTCGAACAGCATCTCGTTCCGACCGGGGCGGATCACGCCCGGCGACTATCATTTCGCGGTCGGTACCGCGGGCAGCACTGCGCTCGTCCTGCAGACGGTCATGGTGCCGCTGATGCTGGCCGATGCTCCGTCGCGGCTCGTACTCGAGGGCGGGACGCATGCGATGGCCGCGCCGCCCTTCGAGTTCATCGAGCGCACGTTGCTGCCCGTCATCAACCGAATGGGGCCGACCGTTGCCGCGCGGTTGGTGCGCCACGGCTTCTTCCCGCGCGGGGGTGGGCGCGTCGAGATCGACATCGCGCCGGCGCCGCTGCGCGCGATCGAATGCGTCAAGCGCGGTGCCCTGCGCCGCGTCTCCGCGACCGCGATCATAGCGGGGGTTCCTTTCGACGTCGGCGACCGCGAGCTGAAGACCGCGGCCAAGACGCTTGCCGGCTGGCCCGCCGATGCCTTCGGTATCCGCCAGCTTCCCGCTGATCAGGGGCCGGGCAATGCGCTATTGCTCGAAGCCGAATTCGATCATGTGACCGAGGTAATGTCGGCTTTTGGCAAAATCGGAATTCCCGCCGAACGCCTAGCTAAAACTGCGGCGCGGCGGATAGCGGGATATTTGGCGTGTGAGGCTTTCGCCGGCCCTTACCTGCAAGACCAATTGCTGCTTCCCTTCGCGATGGCGAGGGGCGGGTCCTTTTCAACGGTAAAACTGAGTCAGCATACGCTGACGGCGGCAGCGCTCGTCGAGCGCTTTCTGGGGGCAGGCTTTCGCTTCGTCGAACGACCTGACGGGGCAATCATGGTCGAGTGGGCAGGCTCGTAGCGATACTGCTTGCTCGACCGGGCGCGACAATGGCCAGAGTCTCTCGGCGGGGATCGGCAGCTACGTAACTGAAAATGGGGTTACCTTTGACCGATTGCAGCTCGGCAGCTTTGAGCGAGCAAACGGAAAGAGCGCAAGTTGCGCGGGGTGGGTCATTGATCTGGAGTGCGTCCATCATGCGGTCTCTATATGCTCAACGACCGCCCGCGCGCATTGCGCAGGCAATTCTCGAACGAAACCCGGTCGAAGCCGACGAGGCCATGAAGCAGCACTTCAGGCAAAATATCGAAGTTTTGTCCGGGATCGCGGGATCCGGCGGTCGCGATATGCATCCATGGCCGTGACGCTGGCGGCGAGCTGATTATTGCGGATCGTCTGGTCGCGGCTGATTTGTTCGGCAATGGAGTTGCTTGTCGCGCCAAGGGACAAGCTCGCGTGCTCTCTCTCTCTCGGTGCAACGCAGCCAAAAGCCTGCAATCTGCTATCAGACGACGATCGAGGTTGGATCACGCTTCCTAAAGCAATCGCTCACGCTGCGCTTTGGTCAAGAGCGCGCAAAAGTCGGCCTTGCCGAACCAGCGATATCGGTTGCGGGCGACCAGGGCGTAGAGCCAGTCGCGCAGGCGTTCAGGGATGATGGCGGACATGCGGAGTGCGTGCCACCAGCGCCCCAATATCCGGCAGAGCTCCAGATAGCCGCGCGACGCGGTATAGGCGGACCCATCTGCAATGAGCAGATAACTCTCGTCCATATCGATTCCGTAATGGGCATAGAGCGCCTGGCCCAGCGCTTCCTGCGCAGGCGTAAAATTGACGAGCGCCCTGCCATCGTTTCGCATGATCCAGCTCGCGCCGCTCGAGCACAGCACGCAGATGCCATCGAACACGAACAGCGCTTTGCGGTCATCGAAATCGGGGACCGCCGGATCATTGCGATAGCTGAATGGTTGTTTTGAGACCTCAGGCATTAATCTCGTCCCGAATGACCTCGATATCGAGATCTGACAGCGCGCCGAGATAGCTGTCGAGATCGATCAGATCGACGCAGGGCGTTGCGCCGGGTCTTATCGACCAACCCCTTGCCAGCCGCCTGGCCAGCAGGATTGCCGGCATGCACGGGATGTAGGGCCCATGGCCCGACCGCGCGACGATCCAGAAGCGTCGCTGCTGCGGATCGCCGCCATGACCTACGCCGCGCAGGAACATATGAAAGCCGCTTTGTCCCGAGCCGAAGCGATCGAATGCGAAAGCGAGCTTGAGCAGCGATCCGGCATGGTTGCTGAGCGATCCGATCAGCCCCAACCGGACCAGCGCGCCCAGCATGCGCGTGCCGATATGGAGCGTCTTCAGCTCATGCCCGGCGCAAAAGCGCATCGACCGGAGCGTGGGATAGCGTTCGGGAAACAATGCCAGGTCCGGAATATCGCAGTTGCCGAAAAGACGGGTGCCAAGCCCGGGATAGCGGACGACATGCGTGTCTTCCCAGCCATGGACGGTTTTCATCGCGCCATCGCGCAGCATCTCGATCGGTTTGCCCACATAGCTGAGCACCGCCGAGGTTGTTGCCAGACCGCGATTGGTGTGCTGCGCCGCGCTGATGCCGTAATCGACCGCCTCGAGCCGTGCGAACGACGGGAGATAGGCGTCGATTACCGCTGCCGTCAGACAGGGGACCGAGCTGGCTCCACTGACCACCAGCAGATTTTTCGCTCGTGCTTCGGCATCGAGCCGGCCGATCGTCGCCACGAACGCCCGCGCATCGGCGAGGTCGATATAATGACAGCGCTGTGCGATGCACGCCCGCGCGACGCGGTGGTCCTGGGTCTGGAAAGGCCCGGTGGTGTGGATGACGATGTCTGGCGCGATTCGCCCCAGCGCTTCGGTGAGGTCGCCATCGATGTCGATCGCATGACCCTCGGCGACATGAGCGGGTCCGAGCGACGCCGAAAACGCCTTTGCCTTGGCCGCCGAGCGTCCCCCGATCAGCAGGTGGATGCTCGCGTCATTGGCAAGGCTGCGCGCGATATAGCTGCCAAAATTGCCATAGCCACCGATGATCAGGACGCGGGCTACCATGTCGGTTTGGTGACCATCAGCCAAAAAATGACGACCAGCCCGCCGAACGCGGGCCAGCCCAGGATGAACCATTTACGAAACAGCCGAACATAGGCCGCTTCATCGATTGCCTCGCCCCGTGCGGACGCTTCCAGCAGCCTTTTCATGCGGATCTGAATGAACACGACCGGCACCCAGCACAGCGCCGCCAGCAAATAGAGGCCATAGGTGACGACCAGCCAATAATCGTCCCACCGGAAGCCGCCGTGCCACACCAGCCACGCACCGCTCAGCGGCTGGATGATGACCGAAGGCAGGGTGAACAGGAAATCCGCCTTCACCGTCATGCGTGCGGCAAAGGCGCGCTCGACCGGAACGCGGCTACGACTTCCGAAGAACATGAAATTGGCAATCCCGATCCCCGTCCCGAACACGATCGTCGCACTCAAGATGTGCAGCGTTTTGACGAGCGAATAGAGGTCCATGGAATGTCGCTACAGCACAGCGCGCCGCGCCGCCAGATATACGGGCATCCACGAAGCAGACTAGCCTACCGACCCCCGCCGTAGATATTCAAAAAGGCATCGACCGCAGCCTCGACCCTTCGTTGGGTTGATTGGGCGCTCGGCGGCGCGCCGAAGCGGAGTTCGACGTCGCCGAAGCCCTTGCACATGGCCGCAAATTGCTCGGCGGCGAGGGCGGGGTCGGGAATGGCAAGGGCTCCGCTTTGGGAAATCGCGGTCAGAAATGTCGCCATCGTCGCTTTCATCCGCCGCGGACCGGCGTTCAGGAAAGCGAGGCCGATTTCCGGGTTGCGCTCGGTTTCGGCGGCGATACGGCGCTCGAACTGAACCATCTCAGGCCGCGACAAAAAGGCCACCATGGCGTGGCCGATATGGAGCAGGCGATCGCGGAGCGAGGTCGTCCCGTCACCCTCGATCGAAAAATGACTGCGCATCCGTTCGCATTCGCGTTCGATTGCCGCGGCAAACAGCCCCTGCTTGTCCGAAAAATGATTATAGACCGTCACCTTGGACACGCCCGCGGCCGCGGCAATTTGTTCGATCGCAGCGGCGCCATAGCCATGTTCGAAAAACGCATCCCTGGCGGCGACCAGAATGGCCTCGCGCTTGGCGAGATTGGCCGGGCGGCCAAGATTCGTTTTTGGGGCGATTGACAAACTGTACGCTTCCGTTCACTTATACGCTACCGTTCAATAATGTTCACAAAGCGAAACGGTTGCAAGCGGTGAGGAAAAAAGGGCTCTCCCCCGATGGTCTGGATCGCAATCCGAATGCTGACCGGCGACGCGACCAAATTTTATGGTCTGCTGTTCGGCATCGCATTTTCCACCCTGCTGATCACCCAGCAGCTGACCATTTTTGTCAATCTGATCGAGCGCGGCGCTAGCGGCGTTTACAACGTCCCGTCGGCCGATGTCTGGGTGATGGACCCGGTCAGCCGCACGACCGACGTCAATCTGCCGATGCCGTCGACAGCGCTCGATCGGGTGCGGTCGGTGGCGGGGGTCGAATGGGCGGTGCCGCACCTGCGCGCCGCGGCGTCGGTGCGGACAAAGGAAGGCGATCTTGAAGGCGTGTCGGTCATCGGGGTCGACGACGCGACGCTGATCGGCTTGCCTCGCCGGATGGCGTCGGGGGCCGCCGATGTGCTCGAGCGGCCCGATGCGGTCGTCATCGACGATGTCGGGACGACGCGCTTTTTCCCGGAAGGATATGATCCCGTCGGCGAGCGGCTGGAACTCAACGACCAGCGCGCGGTGATCATGGGGGTCGCCGATGCGATCCCCAGCTTTACCAGCCAGGTCACGCTCTACACCCGGTATAGCCGCGCCCTCAATTTCGTGCCCGGTACCCGCAACCGATTGAGCTTTGTGCTGGTCGGCGCCGCGCCCGGGGTGGATGCGAAGGCGCTCGCGGCGCGGATTACCCAAGATACGGGGCTGCGCGCCCGCACCCGCGACGAATTCGCGCGCGACGGGGTGGATTTCATCATCGAAAACACCGGCATTCCGCTGAATTTCGGGATTACGGTGCTGCTCGGCTTTGTCGTCGGGGTGGCGATCGTCGGCCTGACCTTCAGCCTGTTCATCCGCGACAATATCAAGCAATTCGGGGCGCTGAAGGCGATCGGGGTGAACAACGCGAAGATCCGCCGCATGGTCGCGGCGCAGGCGGCGATGGTCGGCCTGATCGGCTATGGCCTTGGCGTTCTTGGTACCGTCGGCTTTATCTGGGGCTTTTCGAGCAATCCGACCTTCAAGGGTTTCTATATCCCCTGGCAAGTGCCGCTCATCAGCCTGGTCGCGGTCGCCTTGATCCTGGCGCTGACCGGCTGGATTGCGCTGCGCCGGGTGCTCAAGACCGAACCCGCGGCGGTGTTCCGGTGAGCGCCGCCGCCGACACAGCGACGGCGATCGCCGCGATTTCGACGCGCGGTGTCGCGCGCGACTTCACCGCGGGGCAGCAGACGATCCGGGTGCTGCACGGCATCGACCTCGACGTGCGCGCCGGCGAGCTCACCTATCTGGTCGGGGAGTCGGGATCGGGCAAGACGACGCTGATTTCGATCATGTGCGGCATCCTGTGGCCGACCGAGGGCGAAGTGCGACTGTTCGGTACCGACATCTATCGCCTCAGCGACAGCGATCTGGTCGATTTCCGGCTGCGCAACGTCGGTTTCATTTTTCAGCAATATAATCTGATCCCGGCGATCGACGCGGCGTCGAATGCCGCCGTGCCGCTGATCGCGCAGGGAATGGACCGGCTTGAGGCCCGCGAGCGGGCGATCGAACTGCTCGCCGCGCTCAACATCGCCGATCAGGCTAACAAGCTTCCCAACCAATTGTCAGGCGGCCAGCAGCAACGCGTCGCGATCGCGCGCGCATTGGTCCACCAGCCGCGCCTGATCGTCTGTGACGAACCGACCGCGGCGCTCGACGCGCGGTCCGGGCGGCGCGTGATGGACCTGCTGCGCGAGGTTGCGCTCGCCGACGATCGGTCGGTGATCATCGTCACCCACGACAACCGCATTTTCGACCTCGCCGATCGCATCCTCGTGCTCGAGGATGGGCGGATCACCCATGACGGCCGCGACATGCCGAAGGACCATTGACGCCATGACCCGACGCTTTGCCAATCTGAACTTCGCCCGCCAGATCCTGCCGGCGATCGCCTTGCTGGGGCTGGTGATCGCGGTGATCTTTATCGCGAGCGGGCTCCCCGACCGGCAGCTCGAACCGCCGCAGCAGACGCCGCCGCGGGCGACCGGGGCGCTCGCTAACAGCGCGCGCGTGGCGGGGGCGGGGGTTGTCGAGCCGTCGAGCGAGATCGTCGATGTCGGCACGGCCTTGTCGGGTCTGGTGATGCAGTTGAATGTGCAACCGGGCGCCTATGTCGCCAAGGGTGACTTGCTGTTCACCGTCGACGATCGCGCCGTGCGCGCACGTTTGGCGGAAGCGGAGGCCGCGATCGGCGAAGCGCGCGCGGCGATCGGGGAGGCTGATGCGGCGCGCATCACCGCGCAGCGCCAGCTCGCACTGTATCGCCAGGTTGACGATGCCGAAGCGGTCAGCCGGACCGAAGTGGTGCGGGCCGAAGGCGAAGCCGCGGCAGCAACGAGCAGGCTCGCGCTGGCGCGGGCGCGCCTCGCCGCGGCGAGCGCGGCGGCCGGCAGCTCGCGTACCGAACTAGCCCGGCTGGCGGTGCGCGCGCCGATCGCCGGCGAGATCCTGGCGGTGAATATCCGCCCGGGCGAATATGTGCAGGCAGGCGGGCCGCAGGGCGGCAATGCCGAACCCTATATCCGCATGGGCGAAACGCGCCCGCTGCACGTCCGCATCGATATCGACGAGGATCAGGCGGCCGATGTCGCGTTGGGAGCCAATGCCATCGTGTCGCCGCGCGGCGCCGCCGAGCGCCAGGTCGCCGCGCGCTTCGTTCGCGCCGAACCGCTGGTGGTGCCGAAACGCTCGCTGACCAACAGCGCCGCCGAGCGCGTCGATGTGCGCGTGATGCAGATCATCTATGCGCTTCCGGCGGGCAGCGACCTCTTCCGCGTCGGGCAGCAGGTCGATGCTTTCATCCCGGCGAAAGCCCCCTCCGGAGCCAGGAAGTGACGCGCAGCGCGCCCCTGTTCTTCGCCGCGGCGCTGCTGGCAGGGTGCGCCGCCGGGCCACCGCCGACGGTGGAGACGCCGACGCCGCCGCTTCCTGCGACCTTTTCCGGCGCGCCCGATGCTGCTCGTGCCGGGTCTTTGGCGGCTTTGTTGCCGAGTGACGATCCTGCTTTTTTGGCGCTACAGGCCGCGGCGATCGCCGAAGCACCCTCGCTCGGTGAGGCGGCGGCGCGGATCGAACGCGCCCGCGCCGCCGCGCGCCGCGCCCGCGCCGAACGCGCGCCGCAATTGGACGCGTCGGCGTCGATCGAGACGAGCCGCAGCAATCCCGGGAGCTTCGGCGCCAGCCTGCCGCCCGGCATTTCGATCGATCCCGATCAGACGGCTTACGGCGCTTCGCTCAGCGCGCGCTGGGATCCGGACATCTTCGGTCGCTTGCGGTCCGAACAGCGCGCCACATCGTTGCGGCTCGATGCGGCGACCGCCGACGCCGATGCCGTCCGGATCGCGCTGATCGCCGATATCGCGTCGCTGGTGGTCGATTGGCGCAGCCTTGACGCGCGTGCGGCATCGCTTCAGCGCGACCTGGCGTCGGCCGAGCGTCTGATTGCGCTGGCCACCGCACGATCGACCGCCGGCCTTGCGCCGGGCGCCGACCGCGTGCGCGCCGAAAGCGTGGCAAGCGCATCGCGGAGCCGTCTCGCGGGGCTCGATACCGAACGTGGCCCGATCATTGGACGCCTGGTAACGCTAACCGGGCGCGATGCCGCATGGGTCGAGGCGCAGCTGGATGCGCCGCATGGTGAGCAGGCGTTGCCATCGGCGCCCGCCGCGCTGCCGTCCGACCTGCTCGTCCGCCGTCCCGATATCGTGGCCGCAGCCGCGCGGCTGGCCGCGGCCGACGCCGATCTGGCGGCGACCGCCGCGCGGCGGTTTCCGCGCCTGACGCTGTCGGGCACGCTGGGCCTGTTGGCATTCAGCCCGGGCCAGTTGTTCGACGATGATTCGATCATCGGGTCGCTCGCCGCTGCAATCGCGGGGCCGCTCCTTGATTTTGGCCGGATTTCGGCGGAGATCGATGGTGCGGCGGCGGACAAGAAGCTCGCCTTTCAGCAATATCGTGCGACGGTGTTCACCGCGCTGGGCGATGCCGAGTCGGCTTATCGATTGATTGCCGCCGCCGACGCGCGTGCGGCGGCGGCGGCGCAGGAGGCGGCGCTATTGGCGCGCAGCGACGCCCTGACCGCAAGCCGCTTTCGTGCCGGGCTGGCCGACTTGTCGGCGGTGCTGGAAACGCGGCGGCAAGCCGACGGCGCGGCGGAACGCGCCGCGGTCGCGGTGGGCGCGGCGCGGCGCGCGCGCCTGCTGTTGTGGCTGGCGCTGGGCGGCTAGAGTCTGTCCAGCTCAGGCTGAAGCAAGTCACCGTAGCCCTGAGCCTGTCGAAGGGCGCTTATCGGCGAGAGACGCCCCCTTCGACTGCCTTGCAGGCGCTCAGGACAGGCTTCGACAGGCTCAGGGCTACGGATTAGTTTGAACAGGACAGACGCTAGCGCACGTCGCCTTCGCGCCGGGAGCTGCGCGCGACGGATTTCCGCTTCAACTAGCCGGGGCAGCCCGGCGGGCGGGGCCGGAGCAGCGCGCGGCCCGCGGCAACGCCGGTGGTGCGGCCGTCGTCGAGCGCCAGCGCACCGTTGACGAACAGGCTTTGCACGCCGACGCTCAATTCGCGCGGGCGGACATAATCGGCGCGCGGCGCATATCCCGCAGGATCCAGCACGACGATGTCGGCGAAAAAGCCGGGACGCAGATAGCCGCGCCGGTCGAGCTTGTAGATGTCGGCGGTGCGGCCGGTCGATTGACGGATGAAGGTCGCCACGTCGATGACCCGGCGTTCGCGGACATAGCGCGCGTATTTTTCGGGAAAGGTCGCGAACATGCGCGGGTGGCCGTCCGACCCGTCGGACGATGTCACCATCCAAGGCTGCTGCATCAGCAGGTCGACGTCGGCCTGCGCCATGTTGAACGACGCGACCGCGGTACCGCCGCCCTTCTGGCCGCCAATCTTCGCCTCGATGCTCTGGCGAATGATGCGCAGCGCCGCGTCGCGGCTGTCCATCTTCCATTCGTCCGCGACCGCCGCCACCGTCTTGCCGGTCCAGGGAAAGCCCTCGGCGATCAACAGCAACGCCCCCGGCCCGCCGCGCCGCCGCAGATTTTCCTGCATTTCGTCCCGGAGTCGCGCCAACGTGGCGGGATCGTCGAGGCGCTTGAGCAGCGCCGCACCGCCGCCATCGACCGCCCAGCGCGGCAGCAGCGACGCATCGAGGTTGGATCCCGACGCCAGCCACGGATATTGGTCGGCGGTCACTTCGACGCCCGCTTTGCGCGCCGCTTCGATCGCGGCGATCACCGCCCCCGCCTGACCATGAACATCGACCCCCAGCGCTTTCAGATGTGCGAAATGCACCGGCATCCCGGCGCGCCGCCCGATCGCGATCGCTTCCTCCACCGACCCGATCAGGCCGATGCTATAGCTCGATTCGTCGCGTTGGTGGGTGTCGTACAGCCCGCCGCGGATCGCTGCCTCGCGCGCCACCGCGACGACTTCGTCGGTCGTGGCAAAGCTTTGCGGGGCATAGAAGAGCCCGGCCGACAGCCCGACCGCGCCCTCGCACATTCCGTTCGCGACCAGCGCCTTCATCGCGTCCAGCTCCGTGGCGCTCGGCGCGCGTGCGTTCTGCCCCAGCACGCGCTGGCGCACCGGGCCAAAGCCGACGAAGGGGACGATATTGGTGCCGATTCCCGACGCCGCGAGTTTGCCGCTGTCCGCAGCGACGTCGGGCGTGCCATTGCCGTCGACGCCGATCATCACGGTGGTCACCCCCTGATGCAGCCACGCGGCATTGACGCGTAGCTTGGGGTCGGACGAACGGAGGAAGCTGTCGGCATGCGTATGCGGATCGATGAAGCCGGGCGCGACGATCATCCCCTTCGCATCGATCACCCGCCGCGCCGTGATGTTGCCGATGCGGCCGACTGCGACGATCCGGTCGCCGCGGATCGCGACATCGCCGACGACGGGCTTGTCGGGACTGCCGTCATAGATGGTGCCGCCGCGGATGATGACGTCGACCGCCTTGTCGGTGCGCGCCGTGGCGCCGGTCACGGCGACCAGCGCCGCGCCTGCCACCAGTGCGCCGATGGCGCGGCGCACCGGGAATGAGGCAGTTGACGGCATCGGCGTGGTCCTTTGTGCGAACGACGGTTGATAAAGGTGAGCGCGGGCCACCGGGGGACTATTCCGGCTCGGAAGATGTCCCGAACGCAGGCCCGGCGTCCAGAGGAGGGTGTTGCGGCGCCTATAACCCAATGGCATAAGGCGTCAAATTGGGCTGGAGCGGCCCGCGCACGCAGCTTGGGACCGTCACGACATGAACCTTCGCCAGATCGAGATTTTCCACGCGGTGTTTCTGCACGGCACGGTCAGCGCCGCGGCGCGCTCGCTCAACGTGTCGCAGCCGTCGGTGACGAAGGTACTGCGCCACGCCGAACGATCGATCGGGCTGACGCTGTTCGAGCGCTCGAAAGGGCGGCTGATCCCGACGCAGGATGCGCACACCCTGTTCGCCGAAGTGTCCGACATTCAGGACCGGGTGCGCTCGCTGCGTCAGGCGTGCCAGAATCTGCGCCACGGGCGCGGCGGGCTGCTGCGCATTTCGGCGTTGCCCTCGTTGGGGCTCGGCGCGATTCCCGCGGCGGTGGCGCGATTCCTGGCCGATCATGAGGATATCATGTTCGACCTCCAGACGCTTCACCATGACGAAATGGTGCGCAAGCTCTACGAACATGAAACCGACATCGCGATCAGTTTCGAAGTGCCGCTGTCGGCCCCCGTCGCGCATCAGGTGATCGGCGAGGGCGAGCTGGTCGTCATCTACCGCGAAGAGGACATGCCCGCCGCGCCGCCGCGGCTGCATCTCGACGAGCTGCGCGGGCAGAAATTCATCAGCCCGGTGCAGGGCGGCCCGATCGGGCGGATGCTGTCGAGCGAACTCAGCCGTCTGGAGGTCGAGCTGGACGAAGTGGTGTCGGCGCGCACCTATTATGTCGCCGCCGCGCTGGTCAGCGCCGGGGTCGGCATGGCGATCGTCGACAATTTTACCGCCCATGCCGAATTGTCGCCCGGACTGGCAAGCCGCCCGCTGCAGCCCGCGATCACTTTCGACATCAACGCGGTCTATTTGCAGAACCGCCCGCCGTCAAAAACGGCGTCGGCGTTTCTGGAGGAGCTCGCCACGGTGATCGAAGGATTATAGCATCAGGCTATAGGATATGAGGCGCAGGATATTGGGGCAATGCGACGGGTGGCGGTAGAGTTGGTCCTTTCATCGTCCCGCAGGTTGCTCTGAGCCATGATCGACACACCCTATCTTCTTTACCTTGGTCATTCGCAGGACCCCGCCGATATCAAGACGTCGCGCGGGCTTGCGGTGTTCCGGCCCGACATCTGCGTCGGCGAGTATCGCCACGATGATTGTCCGCTGACGCTCGACCTGCCGCGCATGGATTTCGCCGCGGCGCGCGCGGCGGGAGCGCGGACGCTGGTGCTGGGGATTGCCAATGCGGGCGGCAAGCTGGGCGAGGACCTGGTCGTCGACGCGCTGGCCGCGATGGAGGCCGGGCTCGATATTGCATCGGGGCTGCACCACCGGCTGAATGCCGAACCGCGGCTGATCGCGGCGGCAGCGCGGCTCGGCCGCAAGCTGCACGACGTGCGCGACCCGCGACCCGACATCCCGATCGGCAATGGCAAGAAGCGGGCGGGCAAGCGGTTGCTGACCGTCGGCACCGATTGTTCGGTGGGAAAGATGTACACGACCCTCTGCCTCGCCAGCGCGCTCGAAAAGCGCGGCGTTGCCGCCGATTTCCGCGCCACCGGCCAGACCGGCATCCTGATCGCGGGCGACGGCGTCCCGCTCGACGCCGTGGTCGCCGACTTCATCTCGGGGGCGATCGAACAGATTTCGCCCGCGCGCAGCGACGATGGCTGGGATCTGATCGAGGGGCAGGGCTCGCTTTACCACCCCTCCTTCGCCGGGGTGTCGACGGGGCTGCTGCACGGGGCACAGCCCGACGCACTCGTCCTCTGCCACGATCCAGTGCGCCCGCATATGCGCGGCCTGCCGCATTATCCGCTGCCCGGCATCGCTGAAACGCTGGAGGCAAACGTCCGCGTTGCGCAGTTGACCAACCCCGATGTCCGCGTCGTCGGCATCGCGCTCAACACGTCGGCCATGGCCGAGGATGATGCGCGCGCGCTATGCGCCGCCACCGCGGCCGAATTCGGCCTGCCGACCAGCGACCCCTATCGCTTCGGGGTCGAGGCGATCCTCGACCGGCTGCTGGGCGTGACTGCCCCTTCGCCTGCCGTTGGCGCAACTGCCTGACCGGCCCGCCATGCCCCGCACCCTGACCGTCTTTGCAGAGACGTTTAAACTGCATGCGCCTTTTCGCATCTCGCGCGGGGTCAAGACCGCGGCCGAGGTCGTCACCGTAACGATCGGCCAGGACGGCCTGACCGGACGCGGCGAAGGTGTCCCCTATCCGCGTTACGGCGAGAGCGTCGAAAGTGCGGTTGCGGCCATCGAAAGCCTGCGCGGCGCGCTTGAACAGGGAATGGGCCGCCAGGAACTGCTTCGGTGCATGCCCGCCTCTGCCGCGCGCAACGCGGTCGATTGCGCGCTGTGGGACCTCGAACTGCAACTCGCGGGCAGCGATCTCGCGGCGGCGCTCGATCTCGACCGCCCGCTGCGCCCGATCGTGACCGCGATGACGATCAGCCTCGACACCCCCGACAATATGGCCGTCGCCGCGGCCGCGCTCGCCGCTGCCCCGTTGCTCAAGGTGAAGGTCGACCGCAACGATCCCGCCGCGCTGCTAACCGCGGTTCGCGCCGCGGCGCCGCTGCCCCGCATGATCGTCGATCCCAATGAAAGCTGGACGATCGCCGAGGTTCGCGATTTGCAGGGTCTGATGACCGATCTGCGGATCGACCTGCTCGAACAGCCGCTGCCTGCCGATGCCGACGGCGACCTCGCCGGCTTCCGTTCGGCCATCCCGATCGCTGCCGATGAATCGGTGCACGTGGCCGCCGATCTCGATACGCTGCCCGATGGCTATGGCGTCGTGAACATCAAGCTCGACAAGACCGGCGGGCTAACCGGGGCACTCGAACTGGCGGAGGCTGCGCGCGCGCGCGGGCTGGATGTCATGACCGGTTGCATGATCTGTTCGTCGCTGTCGATCGCTCCGGCGTGGGCGATTGCCGCGACCAGCAGCTTCGCAGACCTTGACGGACCGCTCTGGCTTGCCGAGGATCGCGCCGGGGGAGTCCGCGGTGCCAATGGCCTGCTGTCGCCGCCGCAGCCCGGCTTTTGGGGCGGGATTTGACACGAACGGGGCGACAGGGCCGATGACAGTTTTTCTTCGCGGCTGGTTTGCGGTGCCCCTGTGGCAACGCGTGTTGGGCGCGATGGTCATCGGCGTGGCACTCGGGCTGCTGTGGCCCGCGGCGGCCTCGGCGATCGCGATCATCGGCGAATTGTTCGTCCGCCTGATCCGGATGCTCGTCGTCCCCATCGTCTTTATCAGCATCGCATCGGGGGTCACCGCGCTCGCCGATCCGCGCAAGTTGGGATCGGTCGGCGCGCGCACCGTCGGCCTGTTCGCGTTCACAACCTTTTGCGCGGTGTCGATTGGTATCGTCGTCGGCCTGCTGCTGGAACCCGGACAGGGCGCCGCGCTCGGCAGCGCCGCGCCGCACGCGCTGGGTGAACCCAAATCGCTCCACGACCAGCTGGTCGGCATCGTTCCGGTCAATATCGTCCAGTCGCTGGTCGACGGCGACATGCTGGCGATCATCTTTTTCTCGATCCTGCTCGGCTTCGGCGTCATTCTGGCGGGCGAGCAGGGGCGCCCGATGGCCGATTTGCTGCAATCGGCGGGGCAGGTGCTGTTCCACCTGGTACGCATCGTCATGGAGGTTACGCCATTCGGCGTTCTTGCGCTGATCGCCAAGGCGGTCGCCGACAATGGCGTCGCGGTGTTCGCCAATATCGGCTGGCTCGCGGTCGCGGTCGCGGCGGGGGTCGTGCTGCAAATCCTGCTCGTCCATGTGCCGCTGATCGCCTTTGTCGTGCGGCGCCCGGTGCTGCGCTTCTATCGCACGATCGTCGACGCGCTGGCCGTCGCTTTCTCGACCGCATCCTCCGCCGCCACGCTGCCGGTGGCGCTGCGCATCGCGCTCGACGATTTGCGGATTGCGCCCGGGGTCGCCAAAACCGTGCTGCCGATCGGCGCCAGCATCGGCAAGGACGGGACCGCGATGTACGTCGGGCTGCTCAGCATCTTTGCCTTGCAGGCGGTGGGGGTCGAACCCGACCTGCCGATGCTCGCAATCGTCCTGCTCACCGGCGCGCTCGCAGCGTTCGGCACCGCGCCGATCCCTTCGGCGTCGCTGTTCATGCTCGCGGCGGTCTTGTCGGCGGTCGGGGTGTCGCCCGAACAGACCGCGCTCGTCGTCGGTTTTGTCCTGCCCTTCGATCGCCTGCTCGACATGACGCGCACGGTGGCGAGCGCGAGCGCGAACCTGACGGTCACCAGCGTCGTCGGCCGCTGGGAGCAGGCGGGCCAGCCCGAGGTCGGCAAATGACCGCCATGGCCTTCGATGCCGATGCGCCCGCGGCGGCATTTGCGAGCGATCACGAGGCCCGGTCGGCACAGCGCCGCGCCCGCATCCTCTATCTGATGCTCGGCTTCTCCGCCGGGCTGCCCTTTTACATGTTTTCGACCGTGCTGGCGGTGCGGCTGACCGATCATGGCGTCGCGCTGGCGATCATCGGTTTCTTCGCGTGGGTCCAGTTGTTGCCGACCTTCAAATTCCTGTGGGCGCCCTTGCTCGATCGTTATGCGGTACCGGGCTTCACGCGCTTCTGGGGCAAAAGGCGCGGCTGGATCATGCTGTCGCAGCTCGGCATCGTGACCGCTTTGGTGGCGATGGCGTTCACGTCCGCCGACAGTCTGGCGCTGACCGCGTTGTTCGCGGTTCTACTCGCCTTCTGGACGACGACGCTGGAGGTTGCCGCCGACGCCTGGCGGGTCGAACTGGGGCCGACGCCCGAATTGCAGGGGCCGCTCGCCGCCGCGAACCTGTGGGGCTATCGCACGGCGATGGTCGCCGCGGGCAGCGGGGCGCTGCTGTTCGCCGACGTCGGCGGCAGCCTCGCGCCGACGCTGCAGTCGTTCGGCATCGCGCCCGGCTGGACCGCGGCCTATCTGCTCATCGCGGTCGCGGCTTTCGTCCCGCTGCCGATCCTCGCCGCTCTCCCGTCCGAACAGCGCGGCACGCGCGGCCGTGCCGCCGCGCTGATGGGTGGATTGGCGACCAGCGCGGCGATCCTGCTCGCGCTCGCCGCGCTGGCCGCGGCGGTCGGCTGGGTCCTACTCGGCGCCGCCGCCAATCTTGGTATCAGCGCCGCGACTAACGTCACCCCCTGGGTGCTCGGCATCGCCATGCTGCCCTTTCTGGCGATGGCCGCGATGCTGCCGCGCATCCGCAGCGCCGCGCCCGATTCACCGCTGCGCACCTCGGCGGCGATTGGTCCCTATGTCGATTTCTTCTGGCGCTATGGCGGCCTCGCCATCGCCCTGATGGCCTTTGTGTCCATCTATCGCATGGGTGACGTGCTGGCGCTCAACCTGTCGAAGCCGATGATCCTTGGGCTCGGCTATACCAAGACCGAGATCGGCTGGGCCGACGGCGTGGTGGCGCTGGCCGCCAGCATCGTCGGCGTGGGGCTCGGCGGATGGATGACGACGCGCTGGCGGTTCGGCATCACCCTGACGATCGGGGCGCTGTTCGCGGCATTCGGCAATTTCGGCTTCGTCTGGCTCGCGCACCAGCCGCACGATCAGACCTTGCTCTATATCGCAACCGCTGCCGATCAGTTCGGCAATGGCATGGCTGGCGCCATCTTTGTCGTCTATCTGTCGATGCTGGTGAATCCGCGTTATCCGGGCGCGCAATATGCCTTTCTGTCGGGCTTCGCCTTCCTGTTGCCGCGCCTCCTGTCGGGGGCAGGCGGTACGGTGGTCGGGCGGCTCGATGATGCGGGATATAATGGCTTTGACCTGTTCTTCCTTGCCTCGGGGGTGATCAGCTTGGCGGCGATCCTGTTCCTGCCGCTGATCGCGCGGGCCAGGCCGCGCGCGGACGATCGGCCATGATCGACGCCGCCTTTGCGCCGGTGGCGGCAGCGATCGACGCGGGGCGGATCCCCGGCGCGGCGCTGGGGCTGGTCACCGCCGACGGGCAGAGCCAAGTGCGTATTGCTGGCATGGCCGCGCTTGTTCCCGAGCCCGGGCCGCTGACCCGCGAGCATTGGTTCGACCTTGCTTCGCTCAGCAAGGTCATCGCGACGACGACAATGATCCTCAAACTGGCCGAACAGGGCCGCCTCGACCTCGACCGCCCCTTGACCGATGCGATCCCCGATCTGCGCCAATATGACGTCGCGAACGCCGCCGAGCGGCGGCTGACCTTCCGCGACTGCCTGATGCACCGCAGCTTCCTGCCCGCGGTCGAGCCGATCTATACCTATGGCGACGATCCCGCGCGGCTGCGCGCCTTTGTCCTCCAGCGCGAATGGCGGCACGGCTCGCCGGTCTATTCGGACATCAATTTCATCCTGCTCGGTATCGCGATCGAGCGGCTGACCGGCGCCTCGCTCGCGGACTGGCCACTCGGCGAAGGGCTCGGCTTCGGCCCGCCCCCCGGCCCGGCGGTCGCGACCGAGCATTGCCAATGGCGCGGGCGGGTGCTGAAGGGCGAGGTGCACGACGAAAACGCCTATGCGCTCGGCGGCGCGCCGGGCCATGCGGGGATGTTCGGCACCATCGACGGGGTGCTCGGCTTCGCCCGCGCACTGCTCGCCGGGGAGCTATTGTCGCCCGCGATGCTGCGCGAAATTCGCACCGCCGACGAACGCCACCGCACCTGCGGCTGGGAGCGCGCGTTCGCGGGCTGGCACGGCGGGAGCGGCTGTTCGGCCGATACCATCGGTCACACCGGTTTCACCGGCACCGGTCTCTGGATCGATTTCGAGCGCGGCCTTGGCTGGACGCTGCTCACCAACCGGGTCCACCCGACCCGCCACTTCGACAGCGGCATCGCCGCGCTACGCCCCGCCGTCGGCGAACAGCTTGTCGCCGCATGGGATGCTCAGGAGAGATGATGAAAACCGCGCTCAAACCCCTCGCCCCGGCCCTTGCCCTGGCGCTGCTGATCACCCCCGTCCACGCCCGCACGCCTGCTGTTCCCGCGCCCGCACCGCTGCTCACGACGGTCGAACAGACGCTGGCGGCCGCCCCGGCGGGGTCGCGGTTCGGGCTGCTGGTGACGACGCTCGATGGCGAAGTGCTGCTGGCGATCGACCCCGACAACCGCTTCATCCCGGCATCGAACACCAAGATGTTCACGACCGCGGTCGGCTATGCCCAGCTGCCGCTGCTCCAGCAGGTGGCCAAAGGCACCGGGGTGCGGCTCGAACGCGGCGGCGGCGCGACCGATGTCATCCTCCACGGCCGCGGCGATCCGTTGTTGTCGAGCGCCGACGACTGCAAGACCGATTGCCTGCAGACTCTTGCCGACGCGGTGGCGGCAAAGACCCGCGCGGTCCGCAACATCGTCGGCGACGACAGCTGGTTGCCCGACGAACGCTGGAGCCCGGGCATGAGCTGGAACAATATCGTCTCGCGCTACGGCACCGGCAATTCCGCGCTGACGCTCGACGATAACGAGCTGGTGGTGAAACTGGCGCCCGGCGCGCTCGGCGCCGCGCCGACGATCCAGACCTCCGGCTATTATGTCATCGACAACCGGGTCACCACGGTCGCGGGCAAGGCCGAAGCGATCGAGGCCGATCGCATGCCGAATAGCCGCGTGCTGTGCCTGACCGGCACCGTCGGTGCCGAGGTCGCGCCGCTCACCCTCCGCTATGGCATCGACGATCCGGCGCATTATGCCGCGTGGCGGCTCGGCGAACTGCTGAAGGCGCGCGGCGTCCGCGTCGATGGCGCGATCGAGGTTCGCCACCGGCCGCTGACCGCCGCCGATGATCCCGAAAAGCGCAACGGCGCCCCGGCCGCCGTGCTGACCGAACCTGCCATGCTCGCCGAACTGCCCGCGCCGCCGCTCGCCGAAAATATGGTTCGGATCAACAAGGAGAGCCAGAATCTCCACAGCGAACTGATGTTGCGCCGCGTCGCGCGGCATATGGGCAGCGGTTCGATCGCCGACGGCCGGGAGGCGGTGCGGCAGTTGATGACGCAGGCCGGGGTCGCCGAAACCAGCTACGACTTTTCGGACGGGTCGGGCATGTCGAGCTACAACCGGATGAGCCCGCGCGCCGCGGTCGGCCTGCTCAGCTGGATCGCGCGTCAGCCGTGGAGTCTGGCGTGGCGCGACACGCTGCCGATCGCGGGGCGCGACGGGACGCTACAGAACCGGTTCAAGGGGACGATTCTGGAGGGCAAATTATTCGCCAAGACGGGGTCGCTCAACGCCTCGCGCGCGCTGTCGGGGTATCTCACGACAAAAAGTGGCAAGACGTTGATCTTTTCGGTGCTCGCTAATGACATGCCCGACGGCACCGACAGCCAGGCGACCGCAGCGGTCGACCGCGCGTTGGTG
Source organism: Sphingopyxis sp. 2PD (assembly GCF_005503695.1). Taxonomy (GTDB): domain Bacteria; phylum Pseudomonadota; class Alphaproteobacteria; order Sphingomonadales; family Sphingomonadaceae; genus Sphingopyxis. The sequence goes on along the minus strand of NZ_SCMU01000022.1, from coordinate 18,756 downwards.
GCGATCGCCGAGGGGCTGTAGCAACTGAATTCTAGCCACCCTTCCCCCTTGATGGGGGAAGGATACGCAGCCTTATCGCAAAGCGATTAGGCGGAGTTGGATGAGGGTGATGGTGCGTCTTTTCGCCGTCGCCTCAGGTCGAGAGCGCACCCCCACCGCTGCGACTAGGCGGCAAGCCGCCAAGTCTCGCTGCCTCCCCCATGGAGGGGGAGGGAAACCAAGAGCTTGCGATAGATTTTGGTCGACGTCGCGATTAGCTCCCAGCAGGGGCCAGCACCAGCCGCGCCACCGCATGACGATCCACCGCAGCCTTGCTGAACCACAGCGGCTGCATCGCCCCCGCCAGCCATTTGGGGTAAAAGTCGCGATAACGCGGCGACCGTGGATCGGCGGACTGGCCGGGGAGCAGCAGGAAGCGGCTGTTGTCCCACGCGCCGACGTCGGCGACGAACAAGTAGCTGGCGCCATGCGACACGTTGAACCCGCGCCGCGAATTGAAGCCGCGCGCCATCGGCGTCGTGCCGTCGCCCCCCGACCGGCCGCCTTCGATCTTGGGAAAGGCCGCCGCGATCGCCGGGATCGACGATGCGAGGGGGTGCGCGATCGTCACCCGGTGCAGGTCACCCCACTGCCACTTTGCGGGGTCGCTACCGCCAAGCTCGATTGCCTTTTGCCAGCCCGCCACCAGCGCGCGGTCGATCATCGCGTCGCGCGCCGCGGCGGGATCTTCGCCCAGCCGCTGGTCGGGCGTTCCCAGGATGCGCAGCATTTCCGACAGGTTGACCGTCGGGATCAGATCCTTCGCTGCCGCGGGAACCACCCGGTCGCGAAAATCGGCCGCCAGTGCCACCATCACCATTTCGAACAACAGCGCCGCCGCGCTATCGGCCTCGATCCCGCAGTCCCAGCGCCTGAGCAGCGCCGCCGCTGGCGCCGCCTCGGCTGACAGATTTGCGGGAAGCAGTTTCAACAGCGCGCGCGCGGGCAGCGACTGGACGTCGTGCTGCAACGCGATACTGTCGGCGATCCGGTGCTTCGGCTGGCTGCGCAGCACCTCGGCGCAGCGATCGTAACGATAAGGATCGCTCCAGGTAAAGCTGATGATCCGCTCGCGATAGGGATAGTTCGCAGGCAGGTTCATCTGGTTCGCCGACGCGAACCACCCCTCGGGCGGGTTATAGACGTGCGGCATATCCTGGACCGGCAGCAGTCCCGTCCAGTCGAAATCGCCATCGCCGGGGGCAGGAAACAACCCGTCATGCTTCGGCCGCCGCGGGGTAAAGCCGATCGTCTGCCACCCGGTATTGCCGTCGATGTCCGCGTAATGGAGATTGGTCGGCGACACGTGCAGCTTGAAGGCCTGCTGAAGCGACGCCCAATCGGTCGCCAGATTGATCGCGATGATCGCGAATTTCATGTTGGCGCCCGGCAGCATGCTGACCGTGGCAAAGGCGACGGCGCGATTGCGCGCGGCGTCTTGCGACACGATCGGGCGGCCATCGGCATAGCGCAGCGTCACGCGCTCGGGCGGCGCGCCCTTGACGATGATCTCGTCCTCATGGGTTTCGAACGCGCGCCATTTGCCCTTGTGCCAATATTGGTTCGGGTCATCCGGATTGGTGCGCAGGATGAACAGGTCGGTCTGGTCGATATGGAAATTGGTGCGGCCGAAGGCGAAGCGGTCGGTGTGCCCCTGCATGATCCCCGGTAGCCCCGGCGCGCCCGCGCCGATGATGTCCAGCCCCGGTGCGGTCATATGAACCATGTGCCGGGGACTGGCGCCGCCGATGCCCAGATGCGGATCGTTGGCCAAAATCGCCCGTCCGGTCGCGCTGCGCGAAGGCGAAACGGTCCAGGCATTGCTGCCGAGGGCAAAGCGGTCGCTGCCGCGCAATTCGGGATCGAGCGCCGCTTCCTGGATGGCGTCGAACGGCACCGGTCGGGCCGCAGGATCGAGTACGCCCAGATCGGCCTCGCTGACCGCCGCGACGTCGAGCCCCTCGGGTACGGTAAAGGCCCAGGCGGGGCGTAGCGGCGCAAACAGCTGTTCGGCGTCGAGCAGGCCGCGCGTGTGCAGTTGCGCGCGGCGCACCTCGTCGTCGGCGTCGCCCATGCCGATGCCGCGGCTGCGCACCAGGTCGCGCACGTCCCAGCGCAGCGGGCGGATCCCCAAAATGCCATATTCCAGCGGCAGCGCGGTGGGATCGGCGGCGAGTTCGTCGATCCGCGCATTGACCCCGGCGACATAGCCGCGCGCGCAGTCGAGCACGTCGGGCGGCAGCGCCGCCAGTTCGGCGTCGATGTCACCGCGATAATGGAACAGCCGCGCGGCGCGGTCGGCGGCGACGAAGCGCGGGCCGAAGGCTTCGGCCATCCGCCCCATCTCGCGGCGGCGTTCCATGTCCATCTGGAACAACCGGTCGCGCGCAACCAGATAGCCTTGCCCGAAAAAGGCGTCGTGGCGCGATCCGGCGCGGATGTGCGGCACGCCCAATTCGTCCTCGATGACCTCGATCGGCGCGCGCGACCCGGCGAGGTTCACCCGTTGCGTGCCGCCCTTGACCCGTGGTTTCGCGAGAAGGCTTCCCGGCATCGCGACAAGCGCGGCCGAGGCGAGCAGGAACGCGCGGCGCTGGATCAACGAAACTTCCCCGACAAAATGACCGATGACGAAGCGTCAGCCTATCGTAGCATGGGGTCGCCACCCCATAGCAAGCGGGGCGCCTCCTATAACTGCAAGCTATCCGCCGCCGCGCCAAGGCGTTCCGCGATGCCATGCCCTGTGGCTATAGGTCCATATCGTCAGGGTCAGCGCGAAGCGGTTGACCGCCCGTAACCACCCTGTAACCTTCCCGTCACGGACCCGGCTGTCGGCGCGAAGGACGCGCAGCGGCAATCGGGCCGTGAAGGTCGAAAGCCGGAAAATCATAACAAGACGGCATAAGCAGCCGTCAGGCAGTCAGGGCGGACATAGTGGGGGCGCGCCAGCCCGGTGCATCGGTGCCGGGAACCGCATCGAGCGATGCGCGGCGCGCCGTTGGGCAATAAAGGGGACGTTTAACATGCGCTATCTTGAACGAAATCGCCGGTCGCTGGGCCGCAGCAGCAGCTTTGGCGCGGCGATGACCGCGCTGGCGCTCGTTCACAGCGCGCCGGTGCTGGCGCAGGAAACGGCGGCGCCCGCCGATTCCATCGAGGCCGCAGACGCCGATCAGATCATCGTCACCGGTTCGCGCGTTGCGCGCGACGGGTTCCAGGCGCCGACCCCGCTCACTGTGCTGAGCGAAACCGAGATCCAGAACAGTTCGCCGACGAACAACATCGCCGACTTCGTCAACACGCTGCCGTCGCTTGCAGGTTCGACCCGTCCGTCCAACTCGCGCCTCAACATCTCGAGCGGTCAGGCGGGCATCAACGCGCTCAACCTGCGCAATCTGGGGTCCGAACGCACGCTGATCCTGGTCAACGGTCGCCGTTCGGTGGGGTCGACGATCACCGGGCTGGTCGACATCAACACGATCCCGCAGGCGCTGATTTCCAGCGTCGAGGTCGTGACCGGCGGCGCGTCCGCGGCTTATGGTTCCGACGCCGTCGCGGGCGTCGTCAACTTTGCGCTCAACAACAAGTTCGAAGGCCTGAAGTTCGAGGCCGACAGTGGCATCACCCAGGAAGGCGACGGCTTCAACTATTCGTTCAGCGCCGCGGCCGGCATGGCGTTTGCGGGCGGGCGCGGTCACGTCCTGCTCAGCGGCGAAGTCGCGCACAATGACGGAATCCTCCAGGTCGATCGCGACTGGAATCAGATCGGGTTCCTGCGGTTCGAAAATCCGGCCTATCTGGCGAACGCCAATTCGGGGGCGCCGCAATATATTTTCGTGCGCGGTGCGGGGCCGACCAACTCGACCCCGGGCAGCATTATCACCAACTCCGCAGGCGGTGCCGCGAACCGACTGCGCGGCATTTATTTCGGCAGCGGCGGATCGGTAAACCAGTTCGTCTGGGGCGATCTGACCTTCCCTTCGCCCACCGGCACCGCGGTGCCGCTGCGCACGCGGGGGGGTGACTGGCGCGTCAATGATTCGGGGCGCAACATCGGCCTCGACCCGCGCGACGACCGTTACGGCGTGTTCGGGCGCCTGAGCTACGAGGTCGGCGACAATGTCGAATTGTTCGCCGAAGCCGCGTACAACAAGCAGGAAGTGCTGTTCAATGCGGGGCCGAACCTGCAGACCGGGATCGTGCTCAACGCGACCGGCTGTACCCAGACCCCGGTTCCGATCACCTGCAACGCCTTCCTGCTCAACACGCTGGGTGCCGCAGCGCTGCAGGGCATCACCAGCGTCACCATCGCCACGACCTCGGCCGATCTGCCGTTCCGCGGGATCAACAACAAGCGCGAGGTTCAGCGCTATCTGATCGGCGCCGAAGGCCAGTTCGACGCATTCGGCAAGACCGCGCGTTGGGACATTTACGGTCAATATGGCCGCGCCGACCTGCGCGAACAGTTGCGCGACATTCAGAATATCGCGCGCATCAACGCCGCCCGCGACGCCGCCTTTGCGCCGGCGGGAAGCGGCTTTCCGACCGGGTCGATCCAGTGCCTGATCAACGTCGACGCCAATCCGAACAACAATGACGCGGCGTGCGTTCCGCTCAATCGCCTCGGCCTTGGCGTCGCCGATCCGGCCGCGATCGATTATGTGCTCGGCGATCCGTATCGCAAACAGCGGCTGGAACAGATGGTCGTCGGCGCCAACCTGTCGCTCACCCCGTTCGCGACCTGGGCTGGCGACGTCAGCATCGCGGTCGGCGCCGAATATCGGAAGGAAAAGATCAGCGGCTTCGTGCCCGACGAATTCCAGCCGGTGCCGACGCGCGACGTGAACGGCAATGTCATCGGCGCCACCAACCGCTGGTCGGTGGGCAATTACCTGCCCAGCTTCGGGTCGTACAACGTCAAGGAAGCCTATCTTGAAACCGTGATTCCGCTCGGCTTCGGTCTGGAGTTCAACGGCGCGGTGCGCGCGACCGATTATTCGACCGCGGGTTATGTGACGACGTGGAAGGCGGGCGCGACCTGGCAACCGATCGACGACATCCGCCTGCGCGTGACGCGGTCGCGCGACATTCGCGCGCCCAACCTCAACGACTTGTTCCAGGCGGGTACCGCGAACAGCGATTCGGTCAGCAACCCCGGCTTCATCACCGGCACCAGCCCGTCCTTCGTCCCCGCCGGTCAGCCGCCGCAGGCCGGTTACAGCTATTCGGGCTTTGCGACGGGCAACACCGACTTGACCCCGGAAAAATCCGATCAGTGGAACGTCGGCGCGATCTTCACGCCCCGCTTCCTGCCCGGGTTCAACCTCGCGGTCGATTATTTCGACATCCGGTTGAAGAGCGGGATCAGCGCGTTCAGCGCCCAGCAGATCGTCAATCTGTGTTTCCTGGGCGAACAGGCATTCTGTAACGCAATCAGCGTCGACCCCGCACGCACGCAGAATCCGGCGCAGCCCTATCTCGTCATCCTGACGCGCCCGTTCAACGCGGCGAGCCAGAAGGTCCGCGGCGTCGATATCGACGCATCGTACCGGATCCCGATGGCACAGGGCAGCGGTGCGTTCACGATCCGCGGCCTTGCCACCCGCTATCTGGAAAACCGCTTCAACAGCGGCGTCCCGGGGACGGTGGTGCTCAACACGGTCGGGGTCAACGGCGGCCAGTCCAGCACGCCGAAATGGATCTACCGCGTCAGCGCGGCCTATGACGATGATGATTTCAGCATCACCGCGGTGGGCCGCGGGGTGAGCGCGGGCAAATATGTCGCCAACGGCATCGAATGCCAGACGACCTGCCCCGTCTCGACCGTCAACGCGCCGACCTATGAACGCAATCGCGTCAAGGGCGCCTTCTACGTCGATCTCAACCTGACGCAGAAATTCTCGGTCGGCGGCGACGATGGCCGCGGCGAGTTCTTCATCAACGTGACGAACCTGCTCAACGGCGACCCGATCCTGCTGCCCGAAACCGGGCTCGCGGCGAACAGCACCTATTCGGATCTGCTGGGCCGCGCCTTCCGCGTCGGGGTGCGCTTCAACCTGAAGTGATCGCCGACCAACGAGCGAACATGGGGGAGGGCCGCCGCGGCTCTCCCCTTTTTCGTTGAGGAGAGCCGAAAATGTCCGCGCGGACGGTTGGCGCCGCCGAGGTCAGGCGCTGCTGGACATTTTTTGCTGCCTAACTTATATACCAGCCGTTATGGAAATCGAAGCCGCCACCGCCCCGAAAGGCCGTCCGCGCGAGTTCTGCGTCGATGCAGCGCTGGCGGCGGCGCTGCGCGTATTCTGGTCGAAAGGCTATGAGGGTGCGTCGATGGCGGACCTCACCGAGGCGATGGGGATTACCAAGCCCAGCCTCTACGCCGCGTTCGGCAACAAGGAAGCGCTGTTTAACAAGGCGCTCGATCTCTATGAGCGCGAAAAGACCGACTATATGCGCGCCGCGCTCGACGCGCCGACCGCGCGCGGAGTGGCCGAACGGCTGATGCACGGCGCGCTCGACATGTACAGCTGCCCCGAAAATCCGGGCGGCTGCCTTGGCGTGATCAACTCGGTCGCTTGCGGCGCCGAGGCCGAGTGCATTCGCGAAGCCGTGGTCGCGCGCAGCGCGGCGGCGAAGCAGGCGATGCTCGAACGATTTACGCGCGCCAAGGCCGAGGGCGATTTTCCCGACGATGTCGATCCGGCCGGGCTTGCGGCGTTTCTGACCGCGATGAACCAGGGGATGGCGGTGCAGGCGGGCGCGGGCGCGACGCGCGCCGAGCTAGAGCGGCTGGTCGAAACCGGCCTCAAGCTGTGGCCGGGACGCTGATAGAAGAAGTTTACTGACCGGTACAGAAAGCGCTTGACGCCGTCCCGGCTATTTATATACTTGTCAGTACATAAATGGGCTCTCCCCCCGGACCGGCCGCCGTGTGGCAAAGATCGCGCGGCGGCCGGAACCTTCCGCTTCCGCTCCGCTCCATCCTGTTTGGCAACGCCGCCGCCCGGCAGCGCGCGGGGCATCGTTTACGCGGCTTTTACCAGTTCTGGTGCATGACATTCCCCGATGTTTATGGCTGGGGATAAATGATGGACAGCATGCGCGGACTGCTTTCGGGCAGCCACGACCAGGATGACGGCGCGATCGATCCGCCGGCGTCGGTCGGTGTCGACGAACGGCGGATGCAGGTGCGCGCCTATAATTACTGGGCGTCATTGCTCGCCGACCGCGCTTATCCCTCGGTCGAGGATCTCGATCTGGAGCGTGCCGACTTCGGTTCGCATGCCGTATTGCTCGATTTTACCGCCGGCGTCGAAAACCCCGGCATCGCCTTCGTCGGCGACCGGCTCCGCGCGGAGTCGCAGATCGACGAAGATGTTCATTACATCAGCCAGATCCCCGGCCGTTCGCTGCTGTCGCGGCTGACCGACCATTATCTGCAGATCATCGCCAACCGGGCGCCGATCGGCTTCGAGGCCGAATTCGTCAACGATCGCGGCGTCACGATCATGTACCGCGGCATCCTGCTGCCCTTTTCGTCCGATGACGACACGATCGACTTCATCATGGGGGTGATCAACTGGAAGGAAGCGGTGCCTGCCGATCAGGCCGCCGAGTTGCAGCTGTCGGTCGAACAGGCGCTGCGCAGCGCGGCGCCGCTGACCGCGCCGGTGCCGGTGTGGGCCGACGGCCCCGACAGCGAACATCTCGACGATGATGTCGACGGTCATGGCGACGCGACCCCCGGCTTTGGCGCCTTGATCGACAATAAGGATGTGCCGATCGTTGTCGGGCCGACTGCGGACGATACGTCGGAGAGCGACCTCGACATCGGCGAGGATCCGGGCGCCGACGCCGAACTTGCCGACTGGCTGGCGCTCGCCCGCGAGACCGCCGAGCGCGCGATCGCCGCCGATAGCCGCAGCCGCGGCGCGCTGTATCAGGCGGTCGCCAAGGCGTGGGATTTCGCACTGGTCGCCGAACAGCAACCCGAAGCCTTTGCCGCGCTCCTCGACGACGCCGGGCTGGCGGTGCAAGAGCGCGCGCCGATGACGCCGGTGGTCAAACTGGTATTCGGTGCGACGTACGACAAGACGCGCCTCGCCGAATATGCCTGTGTACTGGGCCATGCCAAGGACGAAGGCGTTGGCCGCGGCGAACTGGCCGCCTATCTCGATCGCTATCCGGGCGGGCTGAAAGGCCTGGTCAAGGATGCGCGTGCGCGCCGCAAGCCCGCGCGCGACGAAAGCGCCAAGGTCGATGACAAGCTCGACACGCTGCGCAGCGCGCACCCGGCGATCATCCTGGAACATGATGCCGGCGATGCCGAATTTGTCGTGCTGATCGCGCGGACCATGCCCGGCGGGCATATCGGCATCGTCGCCAAGGCCGCAGACGATCCAGCGCTGATCACCAGGCTCGCGCGCAAGGCGGTCCCGATTACCGGCGGCTAAGCCCGCCCGCGCAACAGACAAACCAAGATTTGAAATAAATTAACGTGGGCGCGCGAACGAGGCCTTGAGCCGCGCGCGCCACAGGCGCATAGGGTGGGGAGCGAACGGACCCCCGCCGATCGTCGGCAGGGATCCCCGTGTTTTGCTTCGGGATGCTGCACTTTATGTCTCAAAATTCGTCCGCCACGCCGGAAACGGACACGCCAACCACCGACACCAAAATCCCCGCCAAAATCGCCGCCGCCTATCTGGCGGCGCTGCACGGCAGCGCGCTGCCCGGCGAGGGCGACGATATGGACAAGGCCGCGCTGGCCGACGCCAGCCAGTTTGCGGGGCGCGCGTCGCTGGGTCGCGCCGCCGACACCCCGTCGCTGCTGCTCGAACCGATGGCGGCCGACGGCACCGACCGCCGCATGCGGCTGGTGATCGTCAACGACGACATGCCCTTTCTGGTCGATTCGACCTCGCAGATCGTCGCCGCGCAGGGGCTGGCGGTCCACCGCATCCTTCACCCCGTCGTCGCGGTAAAGCGCGACGCGCAGGGCCATCTGGTCGAAGCGGGCGAGGGGCCGACGCGCGAATCGGTCATCTATATGGAACTCGAGCGCGGCGATGCCCGTGCGCGGCGTCGTCTGCTCGACGCGCTCGAAGCGGCGCTGCGCGACGTGCGCGCCGCGGTCCGCGACTGGCGGGCGATGCGCGCCGCGATGCTCGCCGACGCCGCGATGCGCGTCGAGGGCGAGGCGGCCGAGCTGCTGCGCTGGTTCGAGGGCGGGTCGATGACCCAGCTCGGCCACGAATGGCGGACGCGCGACGGCAAAGTGCAAGATCCCTTGGGGGTCAGCGAAAGCGGCGAGAGCCAGCTGTTGTCGCCCGCGGCGCTCGATGCAGCCTTCGCCTGGTTCGATGGCGGCGGTCAGGCGCCGCTGCTGATCAAGTCGAACCGCTTGTCGGCGGTCCATCGCCGCGTCCTGCTCGACCTCGTCATCGTTCCCGAAATGAAGGGCAAGAAGGTCGACCGCCTGTCGATCCACGCGGGGCTTTGGACCAGCGCCGCGCTGTCGACCCCGCCCGCCAAGGTGCCGGTGCTGCGCGCCCAGCTCGACACGCTGATGACGAAATTCGGGTTCGATCCCGCGGGTCACGCGGGCAAGGCGCTGGCGCATGCGTTGACCGCGCTGCCGCACGACCTGTTGATCGCGTTCGACGGTGCGTCGCTCGAAGAGCTGGTGCTCACGTCGATGTCGATCACCGACCGGCCGCGGCCCAAGATCGTGACGGTGCGCAGCGCGCTCGGTCGTCACCTGTTCGCCTTTGTCTGGCTGCCGCGCGACGAAGTATCGACGGGCCGCCGCATCGCGGTCGAGGCGATGCTGGTGCGCGAAGCGAAGGCCGGGGTCATCGGCTGGACGATGGTGCTGGAGGATGGCGGCGCGGCGTTGCTGCGCTACACGCTCGACCTACGCAGCGGCGGGGTGGTCCCCGACACGGCCGCGCTCAACACCCAGCTGGAACAGATGGTCCGCGGCTGGCAGCCCGAGGTCGAGGCGGCGCTGGCGAAGCGCGGTGATGCGGGCCGCGCGGCGGCGCTCGCGGCGCGCTTTGCGCCGATGTTCCCGCCCAATTACCGCAATCTCTACAACCCCGAAGAAGCCGCGCGCGACATTCTGCGCCTGCGCGATCTGGATGCCGAGCGCCCGCGCAGCGTGCGGCTCGCGAAAAAGAGCCTCGACGGCGATGACCGGCTGCGGCTGAAGGTGTACAGCGCCGCGGGTCCGCTGGCCTTGTCCGACGTCGTCCCGGCGCTCGAACATTTCGGGTTCGAGGTGATGGAGGAAATCCCGACCGCGCTCGGCCATGGCCGGGCTCCCGGGATGGAAACCGACGATGAATTGCCGATCGTCATCCATGATTTCACGCTGCGCCTGCCCGCCAATGTCGATGAACTGGCGCTGCTGCCCCATGCCGAGGTGCTCGAAGGCGCGATCGCCGCGGTGCTCGACGGCAAGGCAGAGAATGACGCGTTCAACGAACTGATGCTGACCAACCAGACCGATCCCCGCGCGATCGTGTGGCTGCGCGCGTGGTTCCGCTATCTGCGCCAAGGCGGTTCGGCCTATGGCATGGACACGGTGGTCAGCGCGCTGCGCCACGCCCCCGCGCTGAGCGCGGCGCTCATCGAGCGCTTCATCGCGTTGCACGATCCCAAGGGCCGCGACGCCAAGCGCGCCGAAGCGCTGGAGGCAGAGATCCTTGCGGGCTTTGCCGACATCAAGTCGATCGACGAGGATCGCATCCTGCGGCTGTTCCACGCCGTCATCGGCGCGACCTTGCGCACCAATGCCTTTGCGCCCGCCGCAGCGGAAGCGCTGGCGTTCAAGATCGACAGCAGCAAGGTTCCGGGCCTGCCCAAGCCGCTGCCGTGGCGCGAGGTCTGGGTCTATTCACCGCGCGTCGAAGGTATCCACCTGCGCGCCGGTCCGGTCGCGCGCGGCGGGCTGCGCTGGTCCGATCGCCGCGACGACTTCCGCACCGAGATCCTCGGGCTGATGAAGGCGCAGCGCGTCAAGAATGCGGTCATCGTGCCGACGGGCGCCAAGGGCGGTTTCTATCCCAAGGCGCTCCCCGACATCTCGCTCGACCGCGACGCGTGGTTTGCCGAAGGCACCGAATGCTACCGGATCTTCATCCGTTCGCTGCTGTCGATCACCGACAATCTGGTGGCGGGCAAGGTCGTGCATCCCAAGGGCGTGGTGATCCACGACGGCGACGACCCCTATTTCGTCGTGGCCGCCGACAAGGGCACCGCGACCTTCTCCGACGTGGCCAATGCGCTGGCGATGGAGCGCGACTTCTGGCTCGGCGACGCATTCGCGAGCGGCGGGTCGAAGGGTTATGACCACAAGGCGATGGGCATCACCGCCAAGGGCGCATGGCTGTCGGTGCGGCGCCATTTCGCCGAAATGGGCGTCGATGTGCAGAGCGACACGATCCGCGTCGTTGGGTGCGGCGACATGTCGGGCGACGTGTTCGGCAACGGCATGCTGCTGTCAAAGGCGATCCAGCTGGTCGCGGCGTTCGACCATCGCCATATCTTCCTCGATCCCAATCCCGACCCGGCGAAAAGCTGGAAGGAACGCGAACGGATGTTCAATCTGCCGCGGTCGAGCTGGGAGGATTATAACAAGAAACTGATCTCGAAGGGCGGCGGGGTGTTCCCGCGCAGCCAGAAGAGCATTCCCCTGAGCGCCGAAGTGCAGGCGCTGCTTGGCCTTTCGGTGTCCGAAATCGACCCCAGCGGGCTGATCTCGGCGATCCTGAAGGCGCCCGCCGATCTCCTGTGGTTCGGCGGCATCGGCACCTATGTCAAAGCTGCGAGCCAGAACAATGCCGAGGTCGGCGATCCCGCCAACGACGCGCTGCGCGTCGATGCCGAAGATCTGCGCGTCCGCGCCGTGGGCGAGGGGGCGAACCTCGGCACGACCCAGGCGGCGCGTATCGCCTTCTCGGCGAAGGGGGGCCGCATCAATACCGACTTCATCGACAACAGCGCCGGGGTCGATTGCTCGGATAATGAGGTCAACATCAAGATCGCGCTGAACCGCGAGATGGCCGAAGGGCGACTAAGCCAAGAGGATCGCGACGCGTTGCTGGTGCGGATGACCGACAATGTGTCGGACCTGGTGCTCGAGGATAACCGGCTCCAGGCGCTGGCGCTGTCGATTGCCGAACAGGGCGGATCGGCGGCGGTCGCCTCCTACGTCCGTCTGATGGAGACCTTCGAAGCGTCGGGCCGCCTCGACCGCAAGGTCGAAGGGCTGGCGGCGAACGACGAGTTGCTCCGCCGCGCCGCCGAGGGGCGCGGGCTGACCCGCCCCGAACTCGCCGTGCTGCTGTCGACCGCGAAGCTCGCGCTGCAGGATGCGATCGAGGACAGCAGCCTGCCCGACGATCCGGCGCTGGGCAGCGACCTTGCCGCCGCGTTCCCGGGCGAGATGCAGCGCGATTTCGCGGGCGCGATCGCCGATCACCAGCTGCGCCGCGAAATCATCGCGACCAAGCTGGCAAACCGCATCGTCAACCGCATGGGCATCGTCCATCCGTTCGAACTGGTCGAAGAAGAGGGCTGCGCACTCGGCGACATCGCCGCGGCGTTCGTCGCGGTCGAACGGTTGCTCGACCTGCCCGCGCTGTGGGACGCGCTCGATGCGGCCAGGATCGACGAAAGCGTTCGCCTGTCGCTGTTTGGCCAAGCAGCGTCGGCGATGACGTCGCAAATGGCCGATCTGCTCCGCGTCACCCAGACGTTGGCGCAGCCGGGACCGGTGGTCGCGCGGCTCGAGCCCGGGGTCGATCGCCTGAATGCCAGCGTCGACGGACTGCTCAGCCCATCGGTCAAGCGCCAGTGGGACATGCTGACCCAGCAATTGCTCGACGCGGGCGCGCCCGAGGCGCTCACTGCCGCGGTCGTGCGGCTGTTCAAGACCGACGGCGCGATCGGGATCGTCGACCTTGCCGAACGGCGCGGCGACGACGAGGTCGCAGTGACCAGCGCCTTCACCCATTTGGGCGAAGCGCTCGGGCTCGACTGGGCGCAGACGCTCGCGGCGCACATGAGCCCCGGCGACCCGTGGGAACGCCTCCTGGTCAACAGCCTGGCGCGCGATTTCCAGCAGATGCGCCTGACCTTCCTTGCTGGTTTGCCGAAGGGCGATCTGGACGCGGCGGTGACCAAATGGCTCGCCGACCATGCGCCGCGGGTGGCGCAGTTCCGCGCGACGGTCGATCGGGCGCGGACGATCCCGAACCCCAATGGCGCGATGCTGTCGCATATCGCCGGACAGGCGCGCGGGTTGTTGGGGCGGTAACCGACGATCCCCTCCCCTTCAGGGGAGGGGCAGCAAGACTTGCCAGCTTGCTGGCTAGTCGCAGCGGGGTGGGCCAATCGACCTCACTCTACACTGCGACCCCCACCCCAACCCCTCCCCTGAAGGGGAGGGGCTTCAGGAGAGCCCATGCCCTTCCAGCCCCGCGTCGCGATCCTTGTCCCCGCGCCCGATTATTATGAAAAATGGCAACCCGCCTTTGCGCGCAAGGCGGCGGCGCTGACCGGTGCGGGACTGATCGTGGAGCAGCGGGTTTGGACCGATCCGGGCGACCTGTCGGGCTATGACCTGATCCTGCCGCTGTTCGCCTGGGGCTATCAGCGCGATGTCGTCGCCTGGTACGCGCTGCTCGACCGGTTGGAGGCGGACCGCCTGCCGGTCGCCAATCCGGTGCCGGTTCTGCGTTGGAACAGCGACAAGGCGTATCTCTCCGAGCTGGCGGCCAACGGCGTCGCGGTGGTGCCGACGGTCGAGGTTGCGGCGCTGGACGGTGCCAGCCTTGCCACGGCCCGCGGCCAACTCGGCGCCGATGAAGTGGTGGTCAAACCCGCGATCTCGGGCGGCGCCGACGGCACCCATCGCATCGCGGAGGGCGATGCGATCCCCGCCGATGCGCTGGGCCAGCGCCGCCTCGTCCAGCCGCTGATGCCCGGCATCCTGACCGATGGCGAATTTTCGCTCTTCTTCTTTGGCGGCAAATTCAGCCATGCGATCGTCAAGCGGCCCGCTGCTGGCGATTTTCGCGTGCAGGAACAGTTCGGCGGACGCGAGACGGGGTGGGAGGCGACCACTGACGCACAGGCGCTCGCCGCCGCCGCGCTAGCCGCCGCCCCGGCGCCGCCGGTATACGCCCGCGTCGATATGGTCGGCGACGTGGCGGGCAAGCTCCACATCATGGAGCTGGAGCTGATCGAACCCTCGCTGTTCCTGCATCACGCCCCCGACAAAGGCGCAGCGTTCGGGGCGGCGGTGTCGGCCAGTCTGCTGAGCTAGTCAAGGTTGCCTTCCCCTGGAAAGATAGTCACCATCGACGGCATGTTTCGCACATTAATCTTGTTGCTTGTTTTGTTCGTTGGTTCTCCGGTTGGTGCTCAGGGGGCGAACCCGCCTGTTCCTCCTTTGACCGGACGGAACCCCTTGCCGGGACCATATTTTTTCTATTTCGAGAACGGCTCGACCGAACTGGATGAACGGCAACTCGAATACCTCAGAAATATCCCAAAATATTGGAACGATGGCGACGGAGGCTCCGTCATATGTAGCCCGGCGTTTCTTACTGGTCCTGCACGTGACACGACACGGTCGCAACAGCTCGACCATCTGAAGTCGAAACTTGCGTCGGTGGGTATCACCCAGTTGTTCCTGACATTCGAAAACTGCCCGGTCGATCGACGGTCTGTGACGCCCGCATACACTGTTTTCGCGATCTACGGTGTTGGTCGACTTTAGGGTCGCCCACTCTGACCTCTTCGCCATAACCACTGCCGGATTGCCGAGGTCAGGTTCGGCGGGTCGTCGGCCTCCATCCGTTCAACATCGATCCGCGCGACGAGCGCGTTGACGGGTAGCGCTTGGCGTGCGGCTTCGGCTTCGAGCGCGTCCCAGAACATCGGCTCGAGACTGATCGAGGTCGGGTGACCGGCGATGGTGACCGAGCGTTTGACGGGGGGGTGGAGGGGGTGGTCAGCCATGCCTCTCCCTAGCCGTTCGCATCGAGCGAAGTCGAGATGCCGATATAACTGGCGCGGCGTGTGGCAGCGGCGGCAAAGCCGCCGCCTGAGCCTGCCCCCGCGAAGGCGGGGCTCAGACGGGGCGGCGATCCTTTGGGATCGCCGCCCCGCTGGCCGTGCCGGGCCGTGGCTGCGCCACCGGTTGCCAACTCGCCGTTCGCTGACGCGAACGCCTTCGCTGGCGCCCTCGGCCCGTCAGTACATATGCTGCCCGCCATTGATCGACATCGTCGACCCGGTCACGAAACCCGCATCCTCGCTGCACAGGAAAGCGACGCCGCGCGCGATTTCGTCGGCCTGGCCCAGCCGTCCGACCGGAATCTTGGCGACGATCTTTTCCAGCACCTGCGGCGGCACCGCGGCGACCATGTCGGTGTCGATATAGCCGGGCGCGATCGCGTTGACGGTCACACCCTTTTTGGCGCCTTCCTGCGCCAGCGCCTTGGTAAAGCCGTGGATGCCCGATTTGGCCGCGGCATAATTGACCTGGCCATATTGGCCCGCCTGCCCGTTGATCGACCCGATGTTCACGATGCGGCCCCAGCCGCGCTCGACCATGCCGGGGAAGCACGCCTTCGCCATGTTGAAACATCCGCCAAGGTTGATGCGCATCACGTCGTGCCAGTCGTCGTAGCTCATCCGCGCAAGGGTGCCGTCGCGGGTGATGCCCGCGTTGTTGACGACGATGTCGACGGGGCCGACCTCGGCCGCGACGCGGGCGCAGCCGTCGAGGCAGGCCTGATGGTCGCCCACGTCCCACTTATACGCCTTGATCCCGGTGCGTTCGGTAAATTCGCGCGCCTTGTCGTCATTGCCGCCATAGTTGGCGACGACGGTGACCCCCTGTTCCTGCAATTTAAGGCTGATCGCCTCCCCGATACCCCGGCTGCCGCCGGTGACGATTGCTACGCGTGCCATGAATCAAGCTCTCCCACACAATTTGTGGCGCCAGACTAAGGCGCGGTGCGGGACGCTGCAAGTTGACCGGAACGTCAATCGCAAAGCACTTCAGCGGGCTAGTTACTCACCTGAACGCGCAGCCGGGAAAAGTCGCCGACGGCCAGATCGGCCTTGTCGATCGTCACCACCAGATTGTCGCCGTCGCCGAACATCCGGCTCATCAACCCGCTCGTCGGCAATTCGAGCAGCACCGCGTCACGGTCGTGATCATAGTCGTGGACATAGCGGAACGGTTCATGCCCGATCGCCGCCATCTCACGCGCGGCAAGATCGCGCCACCAGGGTTCGTAGAAAGCGCGCATCGGCGCCGAAAGGCTGTCGGGGTTGGCGCACCAGGCGTGCTTGGCGCGGTCGAACAGGATCGTCTGATAGTCATGCACCCACAGATTGGCGTCGGCGCGGTGCGTGGTCAGCGGCAGGGTGATCGTTTCGTGCGTCTCGGCTCCGGTTTCGGGGTCGGTGCGGTGGATCGACCGCGCCCAATGGATGGCGTGGAGCGCGGCCATCACCGCGGTCGCGTCGCTGGCCGAAAAGCTTTCATGTGCGGCGCTGTCGTGGACGATGGCGATGATCTCCTCGGCGCGGACGCGCGCGTCGCGATTGATCGCGGCGCGCTGTTCCAGCTCGACGATCGCCTCGGCACTGGCGCCCGGCGGTGGGGTCGGGTCGGTCGCGAGCCGGTCGAGCCGCATTTCGAGCAGCGCCACCATCGCGGTCATGCTGCCCCAGTCGAACGGGTGAAAGGCGGGGTCGGCGATATCGTAACTGCGGTCGTACAGCGTCGCGGCAAGGTCCGCGGGATCGGCGTCGACGCGCGGGTCGGGATCGCCCGGGCCGACCGCGAGCAGATCGACCGGCCATTCGGGAAAGGCCCGTACCGCAAAGGGTTCGAGATCGCCGAAGCGCAGCCCGCCATGCGGGCCGAACCAGCCGCCCTGATCATCGAGCGCGAGCGGCGGCGCCAGCGCGACATCGGTATCGCGCACATGCAGGACCTGCATGCGATAGCCGCGGCGATGGATGAAAAAGGCCAGCGCGCCATCGCGCGGCCCCAGTCCGTTCCACAATGCGGGCGGCAGGCTGGCGCAGTCGATCTGGGCCAGGAAATCGGCGGGTTCGCCGTCGATCTGCGGCCATTCGGTGCCGCTGGGCAAGCGCGGGCGACCGCCGAGCCAACTGGATGTCGAAATCGCGTCGCGCGGCGGAATTTGCGGCACCAGGCGAAGGGAGACAGCAACGGGCGCGGCTTCTTCGATCCGGTGTGCGGTATCTTCGACTTCGGCGACCATCGCGGCGAGCGCGCCCTCGTCGATCATCGGTTCGGTTTCGACTTCGGCGGCGATTTCGGGGGCCGGATCGCGATCGAATTGATCGATGTCCGGCGCTGCGGGCGGCGCCTTGCCGCTGATGCGCGCGAGCCGCGAGGCCGAGATTTCGACCGGTTCAAGTTCGACCTTTGCCGTGCGCGTCAATTTGGGCAGCCGGATTTCGCGCGGCGCTTGCGGCGCGCGCGGCGCGGCGGGAGCGGTGCGCGGGCGGCGCAGCCACCAGACGGCGATAGCGAGCGCCGCAAAGGCCACCACAGCCGCGGCGAGCATCAGCGCTGCCGATTGGATCTGGTTCATGGCGTCTCTCCAATTTGCCGCGACCGCACCATTTCGGTGCCGCGTCGGAGCAATCTAGCGCATCGACCTAAACAGTTGGTAACTATAGCCAGCCTGCGAGTTCGCGGCGGATTAGCCCTTCGAGCATCGCCATGCCCGAAGCGTCGGCATTCAGGCAGGGCAGATAGGCAAAACGCGCTCCGCCTGCGGCTTCAAACTGCTCCTTGCCGCGGATCGCGAGTTCCTCGAGCGTTTCGAGACAGTCGGCGGAAAAGCCCGGGGCAAAGATCGCGACGCCTTTGCCGGCCTTGCCCAGCGCTTCGAGCTGGGTGTCGGTCGCGGGCTCGAGCCATTTGGCGCGGCCGAAGCGCGACTGGAACGCGACCTCGATCGGGCGCCCCATCGCTTCCGACAGCAGCCGCGCGGTCTTGCGGCACTGGCAATGATAGGGATCGCCGAGGTGCAAGGTCCGCTCGGGCATACCGTGGAAGCTCGCGAGCAGCACGTCGGGGGTGAAGTCGAGCGCGGCGAGCCCCGTCTCGACCGATGCTTTCAGCGCGGCGATATAGGCGGGATCGTCATGATAAGGCGGCAGGTAGCGTAGCGCGGGTTGCCAGCGCAGCGTTTTGAGGTGGCTACCCACGGCGTCGACCACCGTAGCCGTCGTCGCGGCGCAATATTGCGGATACAGCGGTGCGATCAGGATGCGCTGGCATCCCGCCGCGGCCAGCGCGTCGATCGCCGGGCCGATCGCGGGATTGCCATAGCGCATCGCATAAGCGACCCGCACATCTTCGCCGAACGCCGCCTGCAACGCGGCGCTCTGGGCGCGGGTCATCGCGGCGAGCGGCGAGCCTTCGTCGGTCCACACCTGCGCATAGGCGTGCGCCGATTTCTTTGGCCGGGTGGTCAGGATGATGCCGCGCAGGATCGGTTGCCACAGGATTTGCGGGATTTCGACGACGCGGCGGTCGGACAGAAACTCGGCCAGATA
This sequence comes from Sphingopyxis sp. 2PD, assembly GCF_005503695.1. Classification (GTDB taxonomy): domain Bacteria; phylum Pseudomonadota; class Alphaproteobacteria; order Sphingomonadales; family Sphingomonadaceae; genus Sphingopyxis. Next base: position 90 of record NZ_SCMU01000022.1, on the reverse strand, counting down.
GCGCCGCACCGAGGGCGGATCGGGCGCATCGGGGGTGCCGAGGTTGACGAGCAGCACGCCGATGCACGGCGCAGCGACGGGCGGGTGATC